>NZ_JACVXA010000128.1 GCF_014903745.1 Mangrovicoccus algicola
CGGGGGCGGGGCGCGTCTGGTCAGGCGATCTTTGCCAGGAGCTCTTCGAGGGACTTCTTGGCGTCGCCGTAGAACATGCGGGTATTGTCCTTGTAGAACAGCGGGTTCTCGATGCCCGAATAGCCCGTGCCCTGGCCGCGTTTGGAGACGAAGACCTGCTTGGCCTTCCAGACTTCCAGCACCGGCATCCCCGCGATCGGCGAATTCGGATCCTCCTGCGCGGCCGGGTTCACGATGTCGTTCGAGCCGATCACGATCACCACGTCCGTGTCAGGGAAATCTTCATTGATCTCCTCCATCTCTAGCACGATGTCGTAGGGCACCTTCGCCTCGGCAAGCAGCACGTTCATGTGGCCGGGGAGGCGGCCTGCAACCGGATGGATCGCGAAACGAACCTTCTTGCCCTTTGCGCGCAGGCGCTTGGTCAGCTCGCTCACATTCTGCTGGGCCTGCGCCACCGCCATGCCGTAGCCCGGCACGATGATCACCTCCTCGGCCTCCTCCAGCGCGCTTGCCACGCCATCGGCATCGATCGCGACCTGCTCGCCCTCGACCTCCATCGCCGGGCCCGCCGTCGACCCGAACCCGCCCAGGATCACCGAGATGAAGGACCGGTTCATCGCCTTGCACATGATGTAGCTCAGGATCGCCCCGGACGAACCGACCAGCGCGCCGACCACGATCAGAAGGTCGTTAGACAGCGAGAAGCCGATCGCGGCCGCGGCCCACCCCGAATAGGAGTTCAGCATCGACACCACCACCGGCATGTCCGCCCCGCCGATCCCCATGATCAGGTGGTAGCCGATGAACAGCGCGCAGAGCGTCATGATCACCAGCGGCAGGAACCCGCCCGTGCCCATGTACCACGCCAGGCACAGCACCGACAGCGCCGCCGCCCCCGCATTCAGAAGGTGGCCGCCGGGCAGCTTCTTCGCCTTGCCGTCGACCCGGCCCGCCAGCTTGCCGAAGGCGATCACCGAGCCGGTGAAGGTCACCGCGCCGATGAACACGCCCAGGAACAGCTCCACCTGCAGGATCCCCAGCTCCACCGGGGTCTTGTGCGCCACCATCGCGGCAAAGCCGCCGGTCACCTCGGTGCCTGCCGCATGGGCCCGCGCCACCGCCTTCATGGTGAAATGCGCGTTCAGCCCGACGAAGACCGCCGCCAGGCCCACCAGGCTGTGCATCGCCGCCACCAGCTGCGGCATCTCGGTCATCTGCACCCGCTTCGCCACCAGCATGCCGAACCAGCCGCCCGCCGCGATCAGGATCAGCGCCACCAGCCAGAAGCCGCCGCCCAGCATGCCGAGCGTCGCCAGCACCGCCAGCGCCATCCCCGCGATCCCGTACCACACCGCGCGCTTGGCGCTCTCCTGCCCCGACAGCCCGCCGAGGCTGAGGATGAACAGGACCGCCGCGACCACATAGGCCGCCGTCGTGAATCCGTATTCCATGTCTTCCGCCTCCGCTTACGATTTCTGGAACATGGCCAGCATCCGGCGCGTCACCATGAACCCGCCGAAAATGTTGATCCCCGCCATGAAGACCGACAGCCCCGCCAGCAGCACCACCAGCCACGAGCCCGAGCCGATCTGCATCAGCGCACCCAGGATGATGATCGACGAGATCGCGTTGGTCACCGCCATCAGCGGCGTGTGAAGGCTGTGCGCCACGTTCCAGATCACCTGGAACCCGACGAAGACCGCCAGCACGAAGACGATGAAATGCTGCATGAAACTCGCCGGGGCGATCAGCCCCAGCCCCAGGATCAGCACCGCCATCGCCCCCAGCAGCCCGAGCTGCGTCCGCGTCTGCGCCTTGAAGGCCGCGGTTTCCGCCGCGCGCCGCTCCTCGGGGGTCGGCTCCTTCGGCTTCTCGCGCGGCTTCTGCGCCGCGATCGCCGCGACCTTGGGCGGCGGCGGCGGGAAGGTGATCTCGCCGCCATGCGCCACCGTCGCGCCGCGGATCACGTCATCCTCCATGTCATGCACGATCACGCCGTCCTTGCCCGGCGTCAGGTCGGTCAGCATGTGGCGGATATTCGTCGCGTAAAGCGTCGAGCTCTGCGCCGCCATCCGGCTGGGGAAGTCGGTATAGCCCACCACCACCACGCCGTTCCCGCTGACGATGCGCTCGTCCTTCACCGTCAGCTCGCAATTGCCCCCGCGCTCGGCCGCCAGGTCGACGATCACCGAGCCCGGCTTCATCATCTCCACCATGTCGGCGGTCCACAGAACGGGCGCGGGCCGCCCGGGGATCAGCGCCGTGGTGATGACGATATCGACATCCGGCGCCAGTTCGCGGAATTTCTTCAGCTGCGCCTCGCGGAATTCGGGGCTCGAGGGCGCCGCATAGCCCCCCGTCGCCGCGCCGTCGCCCTGCGCCTCCTCGAAATCCAGATAGACGAATTCCGCCCCCATCGATTCGATCTGCTCGGCCACTTCCGGGCGCACATCGAAGGCAAGCGTGATCGCCCCGAGCGACGTCGCCGTCCCGATCGCCGCAAGACCCGCGACCCCGGCCCCCACGATCAGCACCTTCGCCGGGGGCACCTTGCCCGCCGCCGTCACCTGGCCCGTGAAGAACCGCCCGAAATTGGCCCCCGCCTCGATCACCGCGCGGTAGCCCGCGATATTGGCCATCGAGCTGAGCGCATCCATCTTCTGCGCCCGCGAGATCCGCGGCACCATGTCCATCGCCACGACCGTCGCCCCGGTCGCCCGCGCCTTCTCCAGAAGATCGGAATTCTGCGCCGGCCAGAAGAACGAGATCAGCGTGTGCCGCGGCTCCAGCAGCGCGATCTCCGCCTCCGTCGGCGGCTGCACCTTGGCGATCACGTCCGACCCGGCAAAAACAGCCGCCGCATCGGCCACGATCTCCGCCCCGGCCTGCGCATAGGCCCCATCCGAAAACCCGGCCTGCTCCCCGGCACCGCTTTCCATGACGCAGGAATGACCAAGCTTCACATGCTGCGCAACCGTATCGGGAACAAGCGCAACACGACGCTCCCCCGATACAGTCTCAACCAAAAATCCAACCCGCAAAACAGTCCTCTCCCATGCT
>NZ_JACVXA010000129.1 GCF_014903745.1 Mangrovicoccus algicola
CCAGCTCGACGCCGAGATAGCGCACCGTGCTGTCCATCTTCGCGTGGCTGTATCGACCCAATGAAAACCTGCTCATGCTACAAGGGAGAACGTAGCGATGAGTATGACGATGGACGACAGCATCAAGCGTTGGACGGCGAAGCGGAAGACGGCTCTGGTGATCGAGATCATCCAGGGCAAGACGACCGTGTCGGAGGCAAGTCGATCATTCGACCTCACACCCTCCGAGATCGAGGGCTGGGTTGAAGACGCCAAGCGGGGGATGGAGAACTCGCTGCGCGCCAACCCGCTCGACATCCGCGAGCAATACGAGAAGCAGCTCCGGGACCTTCAGGAAGCCTATTCCCCGGCGCACGGTCTACTACAAACCGGTGAAAGCCGCGCCGAAGGTCGATCCCCGCTTTGCCGAGCCGATCAAGAAGATGATCGTAACCACCCGGTTTTGACCGCCTTGCAATTTCAGGCGGCGTCGCTCCGGGATGTTTCGGTGGCCTGAGGCTGCCAGTTCCATGGCAGAAGCTCGTCGAGCCGGTTGATCTTGTGGTCGTGGATGCGGTCGAGGACATCAGCTAGATAGGCTTGCGGATCGAGGCCGTTCATCTTCGCGCTTTCGATGATCGTCATTGCCCGCGCCAAGGTCTCGCCGTCGGTGTCCGATCCCGCGAAGAGCCAGTTGCGGCGGCCGACGCCGATCGGTCTCATTCCGCGCTCGGCTGCGTTGTTGTCGATCGCCACGCGGCCGTCTTCCAGGAACAGGCAAAAGGAGGACCAGCGGTTCAGCCCGTAGCGGAAGGCTTTCGCCAGATCGCCCTTGCCGGGGATGCGCCCCAGCTGCTGCTCCGCCCAGGCGCGGAAGGCTTCGACCTTGGGGCGGCTTTTCTCCTGCCGCACGGCGAGCCTCAGCTCGGCGGGCTGTCCCGCGATCTGCCGCTCGATGTCGTAGAGCTTGCCGATGCGGTCGAGCGCCTCGCGGGCGATCCCGGAGCCCGTAGCCGTCCAGACATCATGAAAGTCGCGCCGGAGGTGCGCCCAGCACGCCGCCTGGCGGAACTGCGTCGTGCCATCGGCCCGAGGCTCGTAGAGTTCTCCGAACCCGGAATAGGCATCAGCTTGCAGGATGCCGCCGCTTTGCGCGAGGTGCTTCCGCGGATGTTCGCCCTTCCGGTCCGCCGAGAAGTAATAGGCGGCGCCCGGCGGTGCGGTTCCCGCCCAGGGCCGCTGGTCGCGCACATAGACCCAGATCCGGCCCTGCTTCACGCCCTTGCCGAGGCCCGCGGTCTTGCGCGATCGGTCAAGGACCCGGATGGGCGTGTCGTCGGCATGCAGCAGATCGGTCGACAGAACGTCTTTGCCGATCCGGTCGATCAGCGGCGCCAGCGCCTTCATCGCGCCGCCGCACCAGTCGACCAGCGTCGTGTCGGCAATGCCCGCGCCGAGGCGGGCGAAGATCTCGTTCTGCCGATACAAGGGGACGTGATCGTCGAATTTCGAAACGAGGATGTAGGCCAGCAGTGCAGGCCCGGCCATGCTGCGCGGAATGGGACGGCTCGGTGCGGGCACCTGCACCATCTTCTCGCAGCAGCGGCAGGATTTCTTCACGCGGGCGATCTCGATTACCTTCAGCTGCGCGGCGATCATGTCGAGCATCTCGCTGACATCCTCGCCCACGACCCGCAGCGCGCCGCCACATTCCGGGCAGCTGTCGCCGGGATCGAGCTCGCGGCGTTCGCGCGGCGTGCCCGGCGCCACCTTCGAACGGCGGCGCGGCTTTTGCTCCGGCGAAACGGCGGTCTCATCTGCCGCTTCCTCCTCGTCCACGGCGGGAACGGTCCCGGCCTCGGCCAGGGCGACCTGCAGATCCTCGAGCGCCAGTTCCAGCTGCTCGACCTCGCGCTCGATCTTTTCCGAGGAGGCGCCGAACTTCTGTTTCTGGAGCTTGGCGATCCGCACGCGCAGGGCTTGGACGAGGAGATCGTGGGCGCGGAGAGAGGCCGACATCTTCGCGTTCTCGGCCGAGAGCGCGGCAATCATCGCCTTCAGCAGGTCGGGATCGTCAGGGAGGTTTTCGGCGTTCGCGGACATGCCAGAGCTTACCATGGCAGGGTCCGCAGAACCATGAAAACAAAGGAAATCAGCGAGATAATCTACCCGACCCGCGCCGGTGGCGCGCCCCAGTCGGGCCGCCGCCAATCAATCCCTTCCCAGAGCATGGCCAGCTGCGCCGCGGTCAGCCGGGCCGATCCGCTTTCGGCGGAGGGCCAGGGAAATCTCCCGCGCTCGAGAACCTTGTAGTAAAGGCAGAACCCCTGGCCGTCCCAATAGAGCAGCTTGATCCTGTCACCCTTGCGCCCCCGGAACGCGAAGACGGCGCCGCTGGCGGGCTTCTGCCGCAGCACATCCTGCGCCAGCGCGGCCAGCCCGGCGATGCCCTTGCGCATGTCGGTGGTTCCGCAGGCCAAATAAACCCGGACGCCGGTTCCGGGACCGATCATGCCGCTTCGATCGCCCGGATCAGCCGCGAGAGCTCCGCCTCCGGCAGGTCCGCACGGCAGCGCAGCTGCCGCCCGTTGGCAAGGACGATCGCGACCTCCCCGACCCGGGACGCCATCGCGGCAGTGGGGGCGATGTCCGCGCTATCGGCCGCCGCCAGTTCGACCGGCAGGAAAACCGGTGCATCGACGCCGCGCGGCCAGAGCCCCTCGCGCCTCAGCTCGCGCCGCCAGTGGTAGATGTTCTGCCGCCCCACGTCGTGCCGCCGGGCAACGTCGGACACCGTCCAGCCGTTGACGCCGACCTCTTCGATGATGGCCAGCTTCGCCTCGAAAGACCACCGCCGCCGCCGTTCCGGACCTGTGAACACCTCGTGTCGCATGAAAACCCCTGTCTTCGCGGACACCGAAAATGACGTCCATAGCGACGTAGCCTAAGATCTGACCGAGGACCCGGTAAGGCAGTCCAAATCGGGTGGTTACAGATGATCGAGGAGGAGCCGTCCTTCGGCTATCGGACCGTGGCCTGGC
>NZ_JACVXA010000013.1 GCF_014903745.1 Mangrovicoccus algicola
GCCGCCGCCGCCGCCGCCGCCGCCGCGCCGCAGGAGGACCCGGCCGCCCATCCCGGCGCCGTCACCTCGCCGATGGTCGGCACCGTCTACATGCAGGCCGAGCCCGGCGCGCCCGCCTTCGTCGCCGTCGGCACCGAGGTCCAGGCCGGCCAGACGGTCCTGATCATCGAGGCGATGAAGACCATGAACCAGATCCCCGCCCCCCGCGGCGGCACGGTCAAGCGCATCCTCGTCGAGAATGGCAGCCCGGTCGAATTCGGCGCGCCGCTGCTGATCATCGAGTAAGCGCGATGTTCAAGAAGATCCTGATCGCCAATCGCGGCGAGATCGCGCTCCGCATCATCCGCGCCTGCCGCGAGATGGGGATCGCCTCGGTCGCGGTGCATTCCACCGCCGATGCGGATGCGATGCATGTACGCATGGCCGACGAGAGCGTCTGCATCGGCCCGCCCCCGGGCAGCGAAAGCTACCTGCACGTGCCCTCGATCATCTCCGCCTGCGAGATCTCGGGCGCCGAGGCGATCCATCCGGGCTACGGCTTCCTGTCGGAAAACGCCGCCTTCGTGCAGATCGTCCAGGATCACGGGCTGACCTTCATCGGCCCGACCGCGGAGCACATCCGCATCATGGGCGACAAGATCACCGCCAAGGACACGATGAAGAAGCTGGGCGTGCCCTGCGTGCCGGGCTCCG
This sequence comes from Mangrovicoccus algicola, assembly GCF_014903745.1. GTDB lineage: Bacteria > Pseudomonadota > Alphaproteobacteria > Rhodobacterales > Rhodobacteraceae > Mangrovicoccus > Mangrovicoccus algicola. The sequence goes on from NZ_JACVXA010000013.1 coordinate 694, forward strand.
ATGGCGGGGTGGCGACGCTGGAGGAGGCGCATGCCGTCTCCGCCCAGATCGGCTATCCGGTGATCATCAAGGCCACCGCCGGCGGCGGCGGGCGCGGCATGAAACTGGCCAGGACGGCGGAAGAGCTGGACTATGCCTTCCGCGCGGCGCGGTCCGAGGCGAAATCGGCCTTCGGCAATGACGAGGTCTATATCGAGAAATATCTCGGCCGCCCGCGTCATATCGAGATCCAGGTCTTCGGCGACGGCAAGGGCCGCGCCGTGCATCTGGGCGAACGCGACTGTTCGCTGCAGCGGCGCCACCAGAAGGTCTTCGAGGAGGCGCCCGGCCCCTGCATCGACGCGGAAACCCGCGCCCGCATCGGGGCGACCTGCGCCGAGGCCGTGGCCGCGATCAACTATGCCGGCGCCGGCACGATCGAATTCCTCTACGAGGATGGCGAATTCTACTTCATCGAGATGAACACCCGCCTGCAGGTGGAACATCCGGTGACCGAAGCCGTCTATGGCGTCGATCTCGTGCGCGAGCAGATCCGGGTGGCCGCGGGGCTGCCGATGGAGCTGGTGCAGGAGGATCTGGTGCCGCAGGGCCACGCTATCGAGGTGCGCATCAACGCGGAACGCCTGCCCAATTTCTCGCCCTGCCCCGGGCGGGTCACGGCCTATCACGCCCCGGGCGGGCTGGGCGTGCGGATGGACAGCGCGCTTTACGACGGCTACGCGATCCCGCCCTATTACGACAGCCTGATCGCCAAGCTGATCGTCCATGGCCGCGACCGCGACGAGGCGGTGGCGCGGCTGCGCAGGTCGCTGGGCGAGCTGATCGTCGACGGGATCGACACGACCGTGCCGCTTTTCCCCATGCTGCTGAACGAGCCCGACATCCTGAAGGGCGACTACACGATCCACTGGCTGGAAAAATGGCTGGCCGAACGCGCCCCGTCCTGAGACATCCCGACCTGAAACGGCGCGGCGGCCCCGGCTGCCGCGCCCTCCGCTGGCCCCATCGAAATCACGCCGATGGGACCAGAGGGGCGGCCTGCCGGCGTTGACTTTCCGCCCCGCGGCCCCACCCTGCCCGGAACGCCCGGCGCCCCCGCGCCATGACGCCCCGAGGACAGGACCGATCCAATGAACACGCTTGCCGCCCGCCTTTCCAATCCCGATCTGCTGATCACCGCCGCCCCGGTCGCGGGCCGCTGGATCACCGCTGCCGAGGCGGATGGCACGTTCGACGTGACGAACCCGGCCAGCGGCGAGGTCATCGCCACCCTGCCCGATCTGGGCGTGGCCGAGGCGAAGGCGGCGATCGAGGCCGCCCATGAGGCGCAGAAGCCCTGGGCGGCGAAGACCGGCAAGGAGCGCGCGCAGGTGCTGCGCCGCTGGTTCGAGCTGATGATGGCCAACCAGGACGACCTGGGCGCGATCCTGACCGCCGAGATGGGCAAGCCCCTGGCCGAGGCGACGGGCGAGATCGCCTATGGCGCCTCCTTCATCGAGTGGTTCGCCGAGGAGGCCAAGCGCGTCTATGGCGACCTGATCCCCGGCCACCAGCCCGACAAGCGGATCATGGTGATGAAGCAGCCGGTGGGCGTCGTCGCCTCGATCACGCCCTGGAACTTCCCCAACGCGATGATCGCGCGCAAGGTGGCGCCCGCGCTGGCGGTGGGCTGCGCCTTCGTCTCGCGCCCGGCCTCGGAGACGCCGCTTTCGGCGCTGGCCATGGCGAAGCTGGCCGAGGAGGCGGGCGTGCCGCCGGGCCTGTTCAGCGTCGTCACCTCCTCCTCCGCCTCGGAGATCGGACAGGAATTCTGTTCCAATCCCAAGGTGCGCAAGCTGACCTTCACCGGCTCGACCAATGTCGGGCGCATCCTGATGAAGCAGTCGGCCGAGCAGATCCAGAAGACCTCGATGGAGCTGGGCGGCAATGCGCCCTTCATCGTCTTCGACGATGCCGATCTGGATGCCGCGGTCGAGGGGGCGATGGTCTGCAAGTTCCGCAACAACGGCCAGACCTGCGTCTGCGCCAACCGCATCTACGTGCAGGCCGGGGTCTATGACGCCTTCACCGAGAAGCTGACCGCCGCGGTCGAGGCGCTGAAGGTCGGCGACGGGTTCGGCGAGGGGGTGCAGGCCGGGCCGCTGATCTCGGAGAAGGCGGTGAAGAAGGTCGAGGAGCATATCGCCGACGCCACCGCCCGCGGCGCCCGGGTGGTGACGGGGGGCAGGCCGCACGAGCTGGGCGGGACCTTCTTCCAGCCCACCGTGCTGAGCGGCGTGACGAAGGAGATGCAGGTGGCGACCGAGGAGACCTTCGGCCCGGTCGCGCCCCTGTTCCGCTTCGAGACGGTCGAGGACGTGATCGAGCAGGCCAATGACACGATCTTCGGCCTGGCCTCGTATTTCTACGCCCGCGACATGGCGCGGGTGTTCCGCGTGGCCGAGGCGCTGGAATACGGGATCGTCGGGGTCAATACCGGCATCATTTCCACCGAGGTCGCGCCCTTCGGCGGGATCAAGCAGTCCGGCCAGGGCCGCGAAGGGTCCAAATACGGGGTCGAGGATTACCTGGAGCTGAAATACGTCTGCATCGGCGGCGTCTGACCGGGAGGCCCCGGCTCGGGGCCGGGGCGGGACGGCGCGGGCGGCCCCGGCCTAGCCCAGCACGCCCCCGACGGCGATCAGCCCCGCCAGCACGGCAGCCGCCATCACCGCCTGCCCGCCGCGCACGAAGCCTACGGCCAGCGCCCGGATGTCCAGCGGAAGCCCTTCCGCCCGGGCCGCCTCCCGCGCGGCGCGGGCGAGGCTGACCAGCAGCGCCTGCGCCGCGCCGAGGGCGATGTTGTTGTTGATGCAGAAGGCCAGATAGCCCAGGGCGATGGCACCGCCCTTCAGCGGCCCCAGCGCCGCCCCCTGCGACACGGCATAGCCCGCCACTGCCAGGCTCACCGCCGAGAAATAGGCCCAGAGCCTGTCCGCGGCGGCATTCTGCGCCTGGAAGGCGTCCAGCGCGTCCTTCACGCCAAGGCTCATGAGACGCCTCCTTCTCCCTGCCGCCCCCGGCCTGCCGGGGCACGCCGGCCGGCTATTGCGCGGGCGCCGCCGCATCTGCCGGGGCGGCGGGTGCCGCCGCCGCGCCGTCACCGGCATCCTGCGCGGGTGCGCCATCGTCCCCGGCCGCGTCGGAGATGAGGTTGTCATTCTTCCACATGCCGCTCAGCACGGTGCCGTCGGCATAGGTCAGCACCCCCTGCCCCGAGCGGCGCCCCTGGTCGAAGCCGCCCTCGTAGGTATCGCCATTCTCGAAGACGACCTTGCCCTGGCCATGCTGGCGCCCGTCGCGGAAGCCGCCGGTATAGACCAGCTGGCCGGGCATGGTCAGCACGCCCTCGCCCTCGAAGGCATCGCCCTGGAACCCGCCCTCGTAGGTGGCGCCATTGGCGAAGACGGCACGCCCCTGGCCCTGTCTCTGTCCGGCGACCCAGCCGCCGTCATAGACATAGCCGTCGGGCAGGGTCAGCTTGCCCTGACCATGCTCGCGCCCGTCGCGGAACCCGCCCTCGTAGACGGCGCCGGAGGCCAGGATGCTCTTGCCCTGGCCTTCCATGATGCCCGCGCGGAACGTGCCTTCATAGACATCGCCGCCGGCGAATTCGACGCGGCCCGGCCCGTCGGGCAGCCCGGCCTTGAACTGGCCGCGATGGACGGTGCCGTCGGTATAGGTCAGCACGCCCTCGCCCTCGAACTTGCCATCGGCCCAGGCGCCCTCGTAGCGATAGCCGTCGGCGCCTTCATAGGTGCCCTGGCCCGAGATCACGTCATCGGCATAGGTCCCCTCGTAGCGCTCGCCGCTGGCATATTCGGTGACCCCCGGTCCCGAGCGGCGCCCGCGCACCAGCGAGCCGCGATAGACATCGCCGTTGACATAGGTCACGACCCCTTCGCCCGAAAGCTGGTCGGCGACCCACTGCCCCTCGAAACTGGCCCCGTCCGACAGGGTCAGCCTGCCTTGGCCGGAGCGCTGGTCCATCGACATGCCGCCCTCGTAGACCGACCCGTCGGGCAGCGTCACCTTCGCCTGCCCCGAGCGGCGGCCGTTTTCCCATCCGCCTTCGTAGACATAGCCGTCGGGCATGCGCAGCGTGCCCTGGCCATGGGCCTGGTCATCGGCAAAGCTGCCCTTGTAGACCGACCCGTCCGGATAGGTCCGCGTGCCCTCGCCCGACATCTTTCCCGCAGTCCAGGTGCCGATCATCACCGATCCGTCCGGCAGGGTCAGCTGGCCCGCCCCGTCGGGCTGACCGGCGGCAAAGGCACCTTCGTAGACGGCCCCGTTGACCAGCTGCGCGCGGCCCTGGCCCTCCTGCTTGCCTGCCACCCAGTCGCCCGTATAGCGGTAGCCCGAGGGCAGGCTGTAGCTGCCGAACCCGTCGGGCTGGCCCTCGGACATGGCGCCTTCATAGACGCCGCCATTGGCGTATTGCACGGTGACCGGCCCCTCCTCGGCGATCACGGCATAGCCGATCCCGGCGATCATCAGCGCCGACAGGCTCAGGGTCCGGAACTTCGCGGGCATGGGCGGCACCTTCGTTCTGTCATGTCCAGTCCCGGCGTTTGTAGAGGAGCCCCCGCCGCCAAGTCCAACCCTGTTTGCGAGCCGGGCCCCGGCTGTGCTTGCATCGCCTGGAAATCTGACCTAGGTCAGGAAAAACACCTGACCGGAGTCAGATACCATGCCGCTCGATCCCGTCGCCCGCTTCCGCCGCTTTGCCCGGGCCGCCACGGCCGAGCTCGGCGCGCTGGACCAGTCCTTCCTCGGCCGCGGCCGCCCGCTGGGCACGGCGCGGATGCTGAACGCGATCGGCCGCGGCCAGGGCAATCTGGCCGATATCCGCGCGCATCTGGGGCTTGATTCGGGGCTGGCCAGCCGCCTGCTGCGCAGCCTGGAGGAGGAAGGCCTGGTCGAGACGGTGCGCCATCCCGGCGACGGGCGGCGGCGCGTGCTGCGCCTGACCGCGGCCGGGCGGGAGGAATTCGCCGCCTATGAACGGCTGTCGGACGACCGCGCCGCGCGGCTGCTGGCAGGACGCGCGGATGCCGAGGCGCTGCTGGCCGCCATGGACCGCGTGGCGCTGGCGCTGGGGCGGCAGCATGCCGAGATCGTCGAGGCCGATCCGCAGGGCGCCGAGGCCCGGCATTGCCTGGGCGAATACTACACCGAACTGGGGCGGCGGCTGGCACAGGGATTCGACGTCAACCTCTCCTGCGATCCGCAGGCCGCCGACATGACGCCGCCGCGCGGCAGTTTCCTGGTCGCGCTGTCGGACGGGCTGCCCGCGGGCTGCGTCGGCGTCAAGCGCGGCAAGGGCGCGGAGGCCGAGATCAAGCGGCTCTGGGTCGATCCGCTGACCCGCGGCGCGGGGCTGGCGCGGCGGCTGATGGCGGCGGCCGAGGCACGGGCGCGGGATCTGGGCATCGGCGTGCTGCGGCTGGACACCAACAGCGCCCTGCCCGAGGCGGTCGCGCTCTACCGCCGCGAGGGCTGGACCGAGATCCCGCGATTCAACGACGATCCCTATCCCGACATCTTCTTCGAGAAGCGGCTCTAGCCCCGCCCGCCCCGCCGGCGCGGCACATGGCGGGGCTTTCCCTTGGCGCCGACCCTGCTAAGAGGGGGCCAGATCCCGGGGAGCCCGACCATGACCGCAACCTTCCGCCTGACCCTGGCCCAGCTGAACCCGACGCTGGGCGACCTATCCGGCAATGCCGCCAAGGCCCGCGCCGCCTGGGAAGAGGCGAAGGCCGCCGGCGCGCAGATGATCGCCTTCACCGAGATGTTCATCACCGGCTACCAGGCGCAGGACCTGATCCGCCGCCGCTCCTTCGTGACCGCCGCCGAGGCGGCGATCCAGCAGCTGGCGAAGGACTGCGCGGACGGGCCCGCCATCGGCATCGGCGGCCCCTGGCGCGGCGAGGACGGGCTGTACAACGCCTACTGGATCCTCGAGCACGGCAAGGTCGCGGCGCGGGTGCTGAAGCACAACCTGCCCAATGACGACGTCTTCGACGAGGTCCGCCTGTACCGGCGCGGCCCGATCCACGGCCCCTATGCGGTGGGTCCGCTGCGCATCGGCTCGCCGATCTGCGAGGACAGCTGGACCCCCGATGTCGCCGAGGCCCAGGCCGAGAGCGGCGCGCAGATCCTGCTGGTCCCCAACGGCTCGCCCTATCACCGCGGCAAGCAGGCCGACCGCATCGGCATCATGGTCGCGCGGGTGATCGAGACCGGGCTGCCCCTGGTCTATCTCAACATGGTGGGCGGCCAGGACGACCAGATCTTCGACGGCGGCAGCTTCGTGCTGAATCCCGGCGGGCATCTGATGGCGCAGCTGCCGGTCTTCGACGAGGCGCTGCGCCATGTCGATTTCGAGGAGACCGACGCAGGCTGGCGCGCGGCGAAGGGCAAGCTGGCCACCCATCCGGATGTCTGGGAACAGGATTACCGGGTGATGGTCGAAGGCCTGCGCGACTACCTCGCCAAGACCGGCTTCTCCAAGGTCGTGCTGGGCCTCTCGGGCGGCATCGACTCGGCGCTGGTTGCGGCCATCGCCGCCGATGCGATCGGCCCGCAGAACGTGCGATGCGTGATGCTGCCCTCGGAATACACCTCCCGGGGGTCGCTGGATGATGCGGCCGCCGTGGCGCAGCGGCTGGGCACCAGGCTGGACGAGCTGCCCATTGCCGGGCCGAAACACGCGGTGGAAGAGGTGCTGGCGCCGTTCTTTGCCGGGCGCGATCCCGACATCACCGAGGAGAACATCCAGTCGCGGCTGCGCGGCCTGCTGCTGATGGCGCTGTCGAACAAGTTCGGCGAGATGCTGCTGACCACCGGCAACAAGTCCGAGGTCGCGGTCGGTTATGCCACGATTTACGGCGACATGAATGGCGGCTACAACCCGATCAAGGATCTCTACAAGACCCGCGTCTTCGAGATCTGCCGCTGGCGCAATGCCAATTGGCGCGCATGGATGAAGGCCCCCGAGGGCGAGGTCATTCCGCCACGCGTGATCGACAAGCCGCCTTCCGCCGAACTGCGCCCCGATCAGAAGGACGAGGACAGCCTGCCGCCCTATCCGGTGCTGGACGCGATCCTCGAGGGGCTGGTCGACAAGGAGAAGAGCATTGCCGAACTGGTGGCCGAAGGCTTCGACGCGGATACGGTGAAACGCGTCGAGCACCTGATCTTCATCAGCGAATACAAGCGGTTTCAGTCCGCCCCCGGCCCCAGGCTGACGCGGCGGGCCTTCTGGCTGGACCGCCGCTATCCGATCGCCAACCGCTGGCGCGACTCGCTGTGACCGCCTGCCCGGCCGCTCAGGCCGGGCCGACCACCCAGGTCGCGGCGCGGGCGTGGCGGCGCACCAGCGCGCCATTGGGCAGGTCATTCTCCCTCAGCCGCCGCTCGGCCTCGGCCGCGGGAAGCGCGTGCTTCACGCGCCAGCGCCGCCGCAGCCGCCGCTCCAGCTCCTGCGGGGGCACGTCGAGGAACACCGTTTCGTCGAAATGCCGGGCCAGCCGGTCCCAGGGGGGCTGCTTGAGCAGCAGGTAGTTGCCTTCCACCACCAGCATCTCCGTCGCGGCCGACACGATCCGCGCCCCGGCGCGCGAGATCTCCAGATCGCGGTCGAAGACGGGAATGGCGATCTCGGGCTCGTCGTTGCGGCGCAGCCGGGCCAGAAGGTGATCGAACCCCGCCACGTCGAAGGTCTCGGGCGCACCTTTGCGGGGACGCAGGCCGCGCGCCTCCAGCACGGCATCGTCGTAATGGAACCCGTCCATCGGCACCACCTCGGCCCGGCCCGGGCGGGCGGCATTCAGCCCCTCGGCCAGGTACCGCGCCAGGCGCGACTTGCCCGATCCCGGCGCCCCGGCCACGGCGACCAGACGGCGGCCCGCAGGCAGCGCGGCCAGCCGCGCCAAGCAGGTTTCACGCGCGATGGCGGTCGAGATCACGGGCAGCTCCTTCTCGTTCGAGGCTGCCCGCGACACTGACGCGGCGCGGCGCCCGGGGCAACCGCGCCTCTCGCCTCACTCCATCCAGGTCTGGTAGCTGTTGGGCACCCAGGCGAACCCGCCCTCGCCGCGCCGCGCGACATGCCCGAGCGCCGGGAAGGGCATGTGGTACCCCACCGCCGGGATGCGGTCGGTCGCCAGCATGTCCATCACCCGGCGGCGCGTGGCAGCCGCCTGGGCCTTGTCCATGTCGAAGCGCACCTCCCAGTCGGGATAGCCCAGCGACCAGACGTAGTGGTTGGCGGTATCGGCAAACAGCATCATCTGCTCGCCGTCATTCTCGATCATGAAGCCCATATGGCCCGGCGTGTGGCCATAGGCCTCCACCGCGGTGATCCCCGAGACCACGGCCGCGCCCGGATCGATGAAGTGGAACCGTTCGGCCAGCGGGCGCACCTTGGAGTCGTAGCCCTCGTTCTCCGCCCCGGCCCAGTAGTTGTTCTCCACCGTCCCGGCCACATGCTCGGCATTGGCGAAGGTCGGGGCCTCGCCCGCCATCAGCCCGCCGATATGGTCGCCATGCATATGGGTCAGCACGACCTTGTCGATCTGATCCGGCGTGTAGCCCGCCGCCTGCAGCGCGCCGGTCGTCCCGTCGGCGGACAGCCCGGTATCGAACAGCACCAGCTCCGCGCCGGTATTGACCAGAAGCGGGGTGAAGAAGAACTGCGCCTTGTCGGCGGGGATGAAATTGGCCTGCGAGACCTCGGCGAATTCCGGCTCGGGGACATTGGTGCCGAAGATCGAATGGGCATTGTCGCGCGTGGTGGTGCCGCCCAGCAGCGTCACGACCTCGAACCCGCCCAGGCGGAAACGGAAATAGGGGGCGGGCATCGTCGCGCCCATCATCTCGGCGGAAGCCATGGTCATCCTCGGCATTGCGGCAGCCAGCGGCGCGGCGGCTGCGGTGGTCAGGGCCTGTCGGCGCGTAAACGTCGTCATCTCGCGTCTCCCTTCTGTGCGGGCCGGCCGTCCCCGCGACTTGCGGCGACCCCGGCCGTGCCGAGCTTACGCGGCAACCGCGTCGCGGATCACTCCCACCATCGGTCGATCACGGCGATGTCATCGTCGGACCAGCCGAAGTGATGGGCCAGCTCGTGCACCGCGACATGCGCCACCAGATCCTCCAGCCCGACATCGCCGCGGGCGATCCATTCATCGAGGATCGCCAGCCGGAACAGCCAGATCGTGTCCGGGCCGGAGGGCTGGTCCATCACCGACTTCTCCGTCAGCGGAATGCCGTCATAGAGCCCGGTCAGCTCGTAGGGATCGCGGATCTGCAGATCGCGCAGCACCGGCTCCGGCGCCAGGTCCTCGACCCGCAGCGCCACGCGGGCGGCGGCGGCGCGGAACGCCTCGGGCAACGCCTCGAAGGCGGCGCGGGCGATCTGCTCGATCTCTTCCAGACCGGGGGGCAGGCCGAAGCCGTCGGACGATTCTGTATCTTCGCTCATGCCCCCTCATCGCAGGCGCCGTCCCCGCCGCCCAGCGGCACCGTCGTCACAGGGGGGCGGCAGCGCGGATTTCTGGACACCGGCGCGGCGATGTGGTTAGCCAGCGGCCACAGGAGATCCGCCATGACCACCACCCGTTTCGCGCCCTCCCCCACGGGCTACCTGCATATCGGCAACCTGCGCGCCGCGCTGATGAACTATGCCATCGCCCGCAAGGCGGGGGGCACCTTCATCCTGCGCATCGACGATACCGACCAGGACCGCTCGAAGCAGGAATATATCGACGGGATCTTCGGCGACCTGGAATGGCTGGGCTTCACCTGGGACAAGGTCGAATACCAGTCCAAGCGGCTCGACCGCTATGCCGAGGCGGCAGAGAAATTCCGCGGCATGGGGCGGTTCTACGAGTGTTTCGAGACCCCGACCGAGCTGGACCTGAAGCGCAAGAAGCAGCTGAACATGGGCAAGCCCCCGGTCTATGACCGCGCCGCGCTGGCCCTGTCGGATGGCGAGAAGGCGAAACTGCGCGCCGAACGCCCCGGCCACTGGCGGTTCCTGCTGGACCGGGAACGCATCGAATGGGTGGATGGCATCCTGGGCGCGATCTCGATCGACGCGGCCTCGGTGTCGGATCCGGTGCTGATCCGCGGCGACGGCCAGGTCCTGTACACGCTGGCCTCGGTGGTCGACGATGCCGAGATGGGCGTGACCCATGTCGTGCGCGGCTCGGACCACGTGACCAACACGGCGACCCAGATCCAGATGATCGAGGCCTTCGGCGCCCGCGTGCCCGCCTTCGCGCATCATTCGCTGCTGACCGGTCCGCAGGGCGAGGCATTGTCGAAACGGCTGGGCACGCTGTCGCTGCGCGACCTGCGCGCGGCCGGGATCGAACCGATGGCGATCCTCAGCCACATGGCGCGGCTGGGCTCGTCGCAGCCGGTGGAGCTGCGCGGCTCGATGGAGGAGATCGTCGCGGGGTTCGATCTGGGCACATTCGGCGTGGCGCCGACCAAGTTCGACGAGGCCGACCTCGTGCCGCTGACCGCGCGGCATCTGGGCAGCCTGCCGCTGGAGGCCGTTGCCGCCGACATCGCCGCCGCGGGCGTGCCGGACGCGCTGGCCCCCGCCTTCTGGGCGCTGATCCGCGAGAATATCGAGCGCCGGGCCGAGATCGCGGGCTGGTGGGAGATCCTGCGCGACGGCGCCGTGGCCGAGGTGGCCGAGGAGGATCGCGACTTCATCGACGCGGCGCTGGAAATGCTGCCGCCGCTGCCCTTCGACGACACGACCTGGGGCGCCTGGACCGCGGCCGTGAAGGAGAAGACCGGGCGCAAGGGCAAGGGGCTGTTCATGCCGCTGCGCAAGGCGCTGACCGGCCGGGCACGCGGCCCGGAAATGGCCCAGTTCCTGCCGCTGATGCAGGCCCTGCCGCGCCGCGGCTGACCCCGCCCCGGCGACCGGCGGACATGAAAGAGGCGCGGAGGAGACCCTCCGCGCCTTTTCCGTTCCGGGCCGCGCCGGACAGTGCCCGGTCAATGGACGACGGCATCCTCGGGCTTGGGCCGGTTCGAGGAACTGATCCGGTCGCCCACGATCAGCCCCTCCGTCCCGGCCGAGACCGGGATCACCGCGCCTTCCGCCGCCTCGCCCGCCAGCAGCATCTCGGCCAGCGGATCCTGCAGCGCGCGCTGGATCACCCGTTTCAGCGGCCGCGCGCCGAAGACCGGGTCATAGCCCTCGTCGGCCAGCCAGGTCCGCGCCGCATCGTCCAGCTCCAGCGTGATCTTGCGCCCGGCAAGCCGCTTGCCCAGGCGCGCCAGCTGGATGTCCACGATGCCGTCCATGTCCTCGCGGCCCAGCCGGTCGAAGATGATCGTCTCGTCCAGGCGGTTGAGGAATTCGGGGCGGAAATGGGCCCGCACCGCATCCATCACGTCGCGCTTGGCGGCGGAACTGTCGGCCCCGTCGGGCAGCATCGAGAGCGCCTGCGCGCCGAGATTGGAGGTCAGCACGATCAGCGTCTGCTTGAAATCGACCGTGCGGCCCTGCCCGTCGGTCAGCTGCCCGTCATCGAGCACCTGCAAAAGCACGTTGAACACGTCCGGATGTGCCTTCTCGACCTCGTCGAACAGCACGACCTGGTAGGGCCTGCGCCGCACCGCCTCGGTCAGCACGCCGCCCTCGTCATAGCCGACATAGCCCGGAGGGGCGCCGATCAGGCGGGAGACCGCGTGCTTCTCCATGAATTCGGACATGTCGATCCGCACCATGGCGCTGTCATCGTCGAACAGGAACTCGGCCAGCGCCTTGGTCAGCTCGGTCTTGCCGACGCCGGTCGGGCCGAGCATCAGGAACGAACCCAGCGGCCGGTTCTCGTCATTCAGCCCCGCCCGCGCGCGGCGGACGGCATTGGACACGGCCCTGACGGCGGTCCGCTGGCCAATGACCCGGCGGCCGATCTCGTCCTCCATGCGCAGAAGCTTCTCGCGCTCGCCTTCCAGCATCTTCGACATCGGGATGCCGGTCCAGCGTTCGACGACCTCGGCGATCTGCTCGGGGCGCACGGCCTCTTCGACCATCACCTCGTCCTCGGCCTCCTCGGCGGCGGCCAGGCGTTTCTCCAGATCCGGGATGCGCCCGTATTGCAGTTCGCCCGCCTTGGCAAAGTCGCCCGTGCGCTTGGCCTGGTCCAGCTCCGCCCGCGCCTGCTCCAGCTTCTCCTTGATGTCGCGCGCCGCGGCTAGCTTGTCGCGTTCGGCTTGCCATTGCGCGGTCATCTCGGCAGAGCGTTCCTGAAGCCCGGCCAGCTCGCCCTCCAGCTTCTCCAGCCGGTCGAGGGAGGCCTGGTCATCCTCCTTCTTCAGAGCCTCGGCCTCGATCTGCAATTGCAGGATCTGGCGGTCCAGCGCGTCCAGCTCCTCGGGCTTCGAGTCGACCTCCATGCGCAGGCGGCTGGCCGCCTCGTCCATCAGGTCGATGGCCTTGTCGGGCAGGAACCGGTCGGTGATGTAGCGATGCGACAGCGTCGCGGCCGAGACCAGCGCGCTGTCGGAGATCCGCACGCCGTGATGCAGTTCGTATTTCTCCTTGATGCCGCGCAGGATGCTGATCGTGTCCTCGACCGTCGGCTCCTCGACCATGACCGGCTGGAACCGCCGGGCCAGGGCCGCGTCCTTCTCCACGTGCTTGCGGTATTCATCCAGCGTCGTGGCACCGACGCAATGCAGTTCGCCGCGCGCCAGCGCAGGTTTCAGCAGGTTCGACGCGTCCATCGCCCCGTCGGCCTTGCCCGCGCCCACCAGCGTGTGCATCTCGTCGATGAACAGGATGATCTCGCCCGCGGCGGCAGTGATCTCGCTCAGGATCGATTTCAGCCGTTCCTCGAATTCGCCGCGATATTTCGCGCCGGCGATCAGCGCGCCCATGTCCAGCGCCATCAGGGTCTTGTTCTTCAGGCTCTCGGGCACGTCGCCATTGACGATGCGCAGCGCCAGCCCCTCGGCGATGGCGGTCTTGCCGACGCCCGGCTCGCCGATCAGCACCGGGTTGTTCTTGGTGCGCCGGCTCAGCACCTGCATCGTGCGCCGGATCTCGTCGTCGCGGCCGATGATCGGGTCGATCTTGCCGTCGCGCGCCGCCTCGGTCAGGTCGCGGGCGAATTTCTTCAGCGCCTCATACCCGTCCTCGGCCGAGGCGCTGTCGGCCGTGCGCCCCTTGCGCAGGTCGTTGATCGCCTCGTTCAGCTTCTGCGCGCTGACGGCCCCGGCCTCCAGCGCCTCCTTGGCCCTGGAGCGCACCACCGCAAGCGCGGTCAGGATGCGTTCGACCGGCACGAAGCTGTCACCGGCCTTGGCGGCGATCTTCTCCGCCTCGTCCAGCACGCGCCCCAGGGCGGGATCCATGTAGACCTGCCCGGCATCGCCGGTCACCTTCGGCAGCCGCGACAGGGCAAGATCGACAGATTCGCGCACCCGATCGGGTGCGCCGCCCGCCCGCGTGACGAGATTGGCGGCCAGCCCCTCGCCGTCATCCAGCAGGGCCTTGAGCAGATGTTCGGGGGCCAGTTTCTGATGGGATTCGCGCATGGCAAGCGTCTGGGCGGATTGCAGGAAGCCGCGCGAACGTTCCGTGAACTTCTCGAGGTTCATGGAGAGTCTCCTTTTCGTCAAGCGCCCTGCCTGCCCGCCCTTGCGGCACGGGACCCGAGGGCCTCTGCATCAAAGATGGGCAAACGGGGAAAGCTTCTCAAGATGCCCGCAACGAGAATCCTTTCAGGAAGGCGACTGCCGGGTCCGCGCGATGGGGCGGGGAAACAGGCGAGTTCCAGCCTGTCGTGAAATCTCAGGTTGAAAAATGGACCATTTGCCCATACTTTGATTGAACAGGGTAAACTAGGGTATTCCGGTATAGACAATGACCGAAACCAGCCTCTCCCGCCCCTGGACCGATGCCGTCGCGTTTGCGGACCTGGAAATCCGCCGCCTTCGCCAGGCCGGTCCCGGGCTTCTGGAAGTCGATGTCAGCCTGATCCTGCAGGAGCGCTCGGGCCTGACGGCGCGCAACCTGACGCTGACCGTTCCCGAGCAAGGCGCGGGCAGCCTGCACGACCGGCTGTGCAGCGAGGCGCGGCTCATGCTGGGCGCCTCGCTGCGCATCGAACGATGCTGCTTCGGCGCGATGATGCGGCACGCCCGGCCCGACGCCGCCTGATCCGCACCGCCCCGCCCCGGCGCGGGACTTGATGCGATCCGGCCGCCGGGCTAGTCCGGGGACATCTGAAGGAGATGCCCCATGACCGACGCCGCCGCCTCCCCCCCAGATGATCGCCTGATCGTCGCCCTGGACGTGCCGCATGCCGTAGCAGGCATGGAGCTGGTCGACCGGCTCGGCCCCGCCATCGGTTTCTACAAGATCGGGCTGGGCATGCTGACGGGCGGCGGGCTGGCTCTGGCCAACGAGCTCAAGCAGGAACATGGCAAGCGCATCTTCCTGGACATGAAGCTGTTCGACATCGGCGCCACGGTCGAGGCCGCAGTGCGCGGACTGGCGCAGTTCAACCTGGATTTCCTGACGGTGCATGGCGACCCCCATGTGGTGCGCGCGGCCAAGGAGGGCGCGGCCGGGTCGCAGACGCGCATCCTCGCCGTCACCATCCTGACATCGCTGGACCGCCGCGACCTGGACGATGCGCTGATCCAGGACGGCCCGGTCGAGGAACTGGTGCTGGACCGCGCGGCGCGGGCCTTCGCCGCCGGGGCCGACGGGGTGATCGCGTCGCCGCAGGAGGCTGCCGTGATCCGCGGCCTGCCCGAATCCGAGGGCCGGCTGATCGTCACCCCCGGCGTGCGCCCCGCCGGGGCCGAGCTGGGCGACCAGAAGCGGGTGATGACCCCGGCCGGGGCGATCGCGGCAGGGGCCGATCACGTGGTCGTCGGCCGCCCGGTCTGGAAAGCTCCCGATCCCCGCGCCGCGGCCAGGGCGATCCTGGACGAACTGGCGGGCTGACGGCGCGGCCGCCCCGGCGGGGAACCACCCGCCATCCCGGCGCGTTGCCGCCAGAACGATCGCGCCGGAACCCGATGACCAAGCTGCTGCCCGCCCTGCTGCGCAAGATCCTCCTGGATCTGAACCATAGCTACTGGTTCGTCCCCTCGGCGATGGTCCTGCTGTCGCTGGCGGCGGCGGTCCTGTGCGAGTTCCTCGACCGCGAGGGCCTGACCGGATGGATGTTTCCCGCACTCTTCATGACCGATGCCAGCGCCGCGCGCTCCGTTCTGGGGGTGATCGCCCAGTCGGCGCTGGGGGCCGCCGGGGTGATGTTCTCCATGACCATGGTCGCGGTCAGCTTCGCCTCGTCGAATTTCGGCCCGCGGCTGATCGGCAACTTCATGCAGGATCGCGGCGTGCAGGTGTCGCTGGGGGTGCTGCTGTCGACCTTCGTCTTCTCGCTGACCATCCTGCGCGGGGTGCAGGACGGCGAAAGCGGCTTTGCCTGGATGCCCGCCCTGTCGCTGTCGGTCTCGCTGGGGCTGGCCTTCATCTCGGTCGGGGTGATGATCTATTTCGTCCATCATATCCCGGAGATCATTTCGCTGGAGAATGTCTCGGCAGCCCTGGGCCGGCGGCTGCTGAACGCGATTGCCGATGCGCCCGCCGCGGGCCCGGCCGTCCCGGCGGCCATCGCGGGACGGGTGGAGGCCGTGGCGCTGGAGGAGACCGGCTATCTGCAGGCGCTCGATGCGCCGGGCCTGCGCCGCATCGCGCAGGAGCGGGGCTGGAGCCTGCGGCTGGAGCGCGGCCCGGGCGATTTCGTCGGCCCCCACGAACCCGTGCTGCAGGTCGGCTGCCGCGAGGCGCTGACGGCGCGCGACCTGGACCGGCTGCGGGCCTGCTTTGCCGTCGGCACCGGGCGGACCGAAGCGCAGAACCCCCTGTTCATCGCTCAGCAGCTGGTCGAGGTGCTGGCCCGCGCCCTGTCGCCCGGCGTCAATGACCCGGTAACGGCAATGAACTGCCTCAACTGGCTGCATGCCGCGCTGCACCGGCTGGCCCGCACCGCGCCCCTGGATCCGGCCGGGGCGGAAGGGCTGTGCGATCCCGCGGATTTCCTGGATTTCGCCGCCGTGCTGGAGGTAGCCCATACCGACACCCGGCCCTATGTGGCGACGGATCCGATGGTCACCCGCCACGCCCATCACCTGCTGGCCACCCTGCGCGAGGCCCTGCCTGCGGGTCCTCGCCGGGCGGCGGTGGACCGCCAGATCGCCGCACTGGTCGCGGAGGCGGCCCGGCTGCGCCCGGAAAACAGCGAGGTCGCGGACCTGTCCGCGACCCCCTGAACGTCACTCCGCGGCCAGCGCGATTCCGGCATGGCGGGTCGGGCGCTGCGGTTCGTAGGCGCCCGCGACCACGTCCCCGATCATCGCGGCGGTCGCCCCCGACAGGGTCCAGCCCAGATGGCCGTGCCCGGTATTGTAGAAAACGCGCGGATGCTTGCCGCGGCCGACGCGGGGCATCATGTTCGGCATCATCGGGCGCAGCCCGGCCCAGGGCACGCAGCGCTCGGTCGAGACGTCGGGGAAATACTGCTCCACCCATTTCTCCAGCGGCTTGATCCGGTCGGCGCGGATGTCGCGGTTCTCGCCGTTGAACTCCGCTGTGCCGGCCACGCGGAACCGGTCCGCGCCGAGACGCGAGGTCACGATCTTGGCGGCATCATCGAGGATCGAGGCCCAGGGCGCGCCCTCCCGGCTTTTCTCGTCATCGAGATGCACGGTGATCGAGTAGCCCTTGACCGGATAGATGTTCACCCTGTCGCCGAAGGCCTGCGCCAGCCTGCGCGACCCGACGCCGGCCGAGACGACCACGCCGTCGAAGCGCATCTTCTCGGTGCCCAGCTGGATATGCACGCCGTCCTCCTCGGCCCGCGCCTCGACGATCTCGCGGCCCATTTCGAACTTCACGCCCTCGCCTTCCAGCCAGCGGGCCAGGCCGAAGGTGTATTTGTGGATGTCGCCGGTCGTGTCGCTTTCGGTCAGGTAGCCCCCGACCACGTCGGTGCGCAGCTGCGGCACGGCGGCCAGCACCTCCTGCGGGCTCAGCTCGCGCCGCTCCAGCCCCGCCTCGCGGTACAGCTCGTTGGTCTTGCGCGCCGCGGCCATGTCCTTTTCGGAGCGGTAGAAATGGACGATGCCGGCGGGTTCGTGGTTGAAATCGATCCCGGCGCGCTCGGCCATCTCGACGAAGACGCCGCGCGCGGCCTGGGCCATGCGCGCGGTCTCGATCGTGTTCGCCCTGTAATGCGGGATATTCGCCAGGAATTCGCCCATCCAGGAAATCTTGTGCCAGCTGGGCCGGGGGTTCACCAAGAGGGGCGCATCCGCCTTCAGCATCCATTTGAGCCCCTTGAACACGGTGACCCAGGAATTCCACACTTCGCCGTTGGAGGCCGAGAGCTGGCCGCCATTGGCAAAGGAGGTCTCCATCCCGGCATAGCGCTGCCGGTCGATGACGGTGACCTCGAATCCGCGGTCACGAAGCTGGAAGGCGGTGGTGATGCCGGTGATGCCGGCGCCGATAACGGCAATATGCATAGTCACAGGTCCTCAGGGTTCGCGCAGCCTGCGGCCGACGCCTAAACCCCCTCCGTACGGGACCTGAGAGATTCACCCCCGCCGGTTCATCCGGGCCGGGGCTTGCTCCTTCGGTGGGCGATAGCCGCTCTTCGGAGTTCTGACCCCCAGCCGGTCCGTTTGCCTGAGAGTTTTCGGGGCGATTGCTCCTTCGGCGGCGGATGATCCGCGCTCTCCCGGCTGGGCTATGTCCTCTGTATAACCCGGATTCCCGATATCGCCAAATCCTTTGCGGCCCCGCGGGATTCGCGCAGTGCAGAAATTTCATGCGTTCGCGGCGCCCTGCGGGCA
Organism: Mangrovicoccus algicola; assembly: GCF_014903745.1. Classification (GTDB taxonomy): domain Bacteria; phylum Pseudomonadota; class Alphaproteobacteria; order Rhodobacterales; family Rhodobacteraceae; genus Mangrovicoccus; species Mangrovicoccus algicola. The sequence continues at coordinate 18,646 of NZ_JACVXA010000013.1, forward strand.
ATGGCGCGGGTCAGCGCAGCCCCCGGCCCTTGCGGATGGCATCGGCCCCGAAGCGCGCGCGGATTGCATCCGTCGCCCGCTCCGCCGCGGCGCGGCGCCGCGAATCGGGATCCAGCAGATCGCCGCTCAGATCGCCCTTCGCCGCCGGCACGATCTCGGCCAGGCCCACCCCCAGCAGCCGCCAGGGCCCCGGCTGGCCCAGCTGCTCATGCAGCGCCCGCGCGGCGCGGTAGATGGTATCGGCCATCTGCGTGGGTTCGCGCAGCGCATGGCGTCGCGTGACCAGCGCGAAATCCGCGCGCTTGAGCTTGAGCACCACGACCCGCCCCGCCCGGTCCTGCGCCTTGGCGCGGTCCGACACCTTCTCGGACATGCGCCAGATATGGCCATCCAGGATCTCCCGGTCGGCGGTATCCTCGGAGAAGGTCGTCTCCGAGGAGATCGACTTGACCGCCCGGTCGCGCGTCACCCGCCGCGCATCCTCGCCGCGGGCCAGGTGATACAGCCTCTGCCCCATGCTGCCGAAACGGGTCATCAGCGCCTTCTGGTCCCAGCGGCGCAGGTCGGCGAAGGTGCGGATCCCGGCGGCATTCAGCGCCGCCTGCCCGGCCTGCCCCACGCCCCAGATCATGCCCACGGGACGGTCGCGCAGGAAATCCGCCGTTTCCGCGCGGCCGATCACGGCAAAGCCGCGCGGCTTGTCCAGGTCGCTGGCGATCTTGGCGAGGAACTTGTTGTGCGACAGCCCGATGGAGCCCGAGACGCCGATCTCCTCCTCCATGCGCTTCGCCAGCCGCGCCAGCATCACCGCGGGCGGCGCGCCATGCAGCCGCGCCGTTCCGGTCAGGTCCAGGAAGGCCTCGTCCAGCGACAGGGGTTCGATCGCTGGGGTCAGCTCCTCCATCAGCGCGCGGATCCGGCGGCTGGTCTCGACATAGACCTCCATCCGGCCCTTCACCACCACCGCCTCGGGGCAGAGCTTCAGCGCCTGGAACATCGGCATGGCCGAGCGGACGCCCTTGATCCGCGCGATGTAGCAAGCGGTGGAGACCACGCCGCGCCGTCCGCCGCCGACGATCACCGGCCGGTCGCGCAATTCCGGGTGATCGCGCTTCTCGACGCTGGCATAGAAGGCATCGCAGTCCATATGAGCTATGGTGAGCTCCATCAGCTCGGGATGCGCGATCACGCGCGGCCCGCCGCAGGAGGGGCAGCGGGACCCGGTCTCGAAACAGGTCAGGCAATCGCGGCAGAGGGACGGCATATGACGGGTATACTCCGCGCGCGCGAGCCCGAACAGGAGGCACGCGCCGAATTCGCCGGGGCGAAACTTGCGCTGTTCATCGGCGACAGGTTGCTGGTCTGCCTGCGCGACGACATCGCCACCATCCCCTTTCCGGGCCAGTGGGACTTTCCCGGCGGCGGCCGCGAGGGGCGCGAAAGCCCCGAGGCGACGGCGCTGCGCGAGACGCGCGAGGAATTCGGGCTGGTGCTGGATCCCGGCGACCTGGCGCGGCCGCTGGCCCATCGCAGCCACGAACAGGGCTGGCTGAACTGGTTCTTCGTCGCCCATCTGCCCGCTACGGCCGAGGCCGCGATCCGCTTCGGCGACGAGGGCCAGTGCTGGCGCCTGATCCCGCCCCGCGCCTATCTGCGCAACCCGCGCCGCATCCCGCATCTGGCCGCGCTTCTGGCGGATTACCTCGACTCAGTGGCCCACGGATGAGAAGGCCTGCATGATGACGCAGCCCGCCACGATCAGCGTGATCCCCGCCACCGCCGCCACATCCAGGCGCTGTCCGTAGAGGACCAGCCCGAGGATCGCCGTCAGCGTGATGCCCACCCCGCTCCAGACCGCATAGGCCACGCCCAGCGGCAGCACGCGCAGCGCCAGGGTCAGCAGGTACACCGCCGCGGACAGGCAGATCACCACCAGGACCGACGGCCAGAGCCGGGTGAATTCCTGCGTCCTCGGCAGGGTCGAGGTGGCCGCGATCTCGCACAGGATCGCCAGGAAGAGGGCGCCATAGGCCGTCAGGGTGGGGGACATCGCGTGCTCCTTGCGCTCGGCTCCGGCTCCGGATCCGGTCCCCGCATACGCGGAAGATTGTCCTCGATCCAGTCGGTCAGCTCGCGCAGATGCGCCGCCGCCTCCTGCCCCAGCGGCGTCAGGCTGTATTGCACCTGCAGCGGCATCGGCACGATCACGTCGCGGTCGACCAGCCGGTCGCCTTCCAGCGCCTGCAGCGCCTGGGCCAGCATCCGGTCGCTGATCCCGCCGATCTCGCGGCGCAGCACGCTGAACCGCTGCGGCCCCGCCATGAGCGCGATCAGGACCAGCACGCCCCAGCGGCTGGTCATGTGGTTCAGCACGGCACGGCTGGGACAGGCCGACACCATGACATCGCCGCGATTGTGGCGGTCCAGCAGGCTGGCACGCGGCGGGCCACAAGGGTCTTTGCTCGCCATTCCGCTTTCCTTTGTTAACTAATATTTCTGGACCGGCGTCTATCGCCGAATTTACGCATGGGCAACCACTTCGGTGCGGCGCGGCGCAATCTTCCCGGCCTTGCCCCGCAGCCGGTGCGCGGCTAGGCCGGAGGAATGCTGGTTCTGGACAACATACTGACCGACCGGGGGTCGAAATACGCGGTCTCGGGCGGTCCCTGCCACAGCGAGGACGAGGCGCGCGCCTTCCTCGCCGCGCTGAGACGGAAGAAGAAATTCGCCAAGGCCACGCATAGCAGCTGGGGCTTCATCGGGGCGGACGGGCCGGTGAAGAACGATGACGGCGAATCCGGTGCCGGCATGGTGATCCTGCGCATGCTGGAGCGCGAGGACCTGCGCGATCACATCGTGGTCGTGACGCGCTGGTACGGGGGCAAGCACCTGGGCGGCGACCGTTTCCGCCACGTCCAGACCGCGGTGCGCACCTATCTCGAGGCGCTGGGGCCCGGGGACGGCGACCGCGCCGCCCCCTGAACGCGCCGCGTCAGTCCGCGGCGATCTGCCCGTAGGGGGTGGAGGCCGAGATCGCCTGCTCCTCCTCGCTCATCGCCTCGGCGATCCCCTCGAAAAGCGGCGTGGAAAGATAGCGTTCGCCGGTATCGGGCAGCATGACCAGCATCACCGACCCTTCCGGCGCATCGGCCGCGGCCTTCACCGCCGCCGCGAAGGTCGCCCCGCCCGAAATGCCGGTGAAGATCCCCTCCTCCCCCGCCAGACGCCGCGACCAGGCGATGCCGTCGGCCCCCGAGACCGGCAGCAGGCTGTCGTAATACTTGCCGTCGATCGCCTCCTGCAGCACCCAGGGAATGAAATCCGGCGTCCAGCCCTGGATCGGATGCGGCGAGAAGGCGGAATGGCCCTCCATCGGCTGATGCGCCGCGTTGCGGGCATTCACCTGCCCCGATCCGATCAGCGCGGCAGTCTCGGGTTCCGACAGCACGATCCGCGTCTGCGGCCGTTCGCGGCGCAGCACGCGGCCCACCCCCGCGACCGTGCCGCCGGTGCCATAGCCGGTGACGACGTAATCCAGCCTCTCGCCCTCGAAATCCGCCAGGATCTCGCGCGCGGTGGTCGCGGCGTGGATATCGGCATTGTCCGCCGTCTCGAATTGCGAGGCCAGGAACCATCCATTCGCCTCGGCCAGTTCGCGCGCCTTGGCATACATGCCGTAGCCCTTCAGCCCCTTGGGGGTCAGCACCACCTTCGCCCCGAGGAACCGCATCAGCCGCCGCCGCTCCACCGAGAAGCTTTCGGCCATGGTCACGACCAGCGGATACCCCTTGGCGGCGCAGACCATGGCCAGCCCGATGCCGGTATTGCCCGAGGTCGCCTCCACCACGGTCTGCCCGGGTTTCAGCCGGCCGTCGCGCTCGGCCGCCTCGATGATGTTCAGCGCCAGGCGGTCCTTGACCGACCCGCCGGGATTGAACGCCTCGAATTTCACGTAGACGGTCACGCCCTCCGGCGCGATCCGGTTGATCCGGATGACCGGCGTGTCCCCCACCGCATCGAGGACGCTGTCATAGCGGCGTCCCCTGCCGGTCGTCTGGCGAATGCCCATGCGTATCCCTCCTGTCGCATCGCGCCTGATCCAAGCACCGAAGCCCCGCCCTGACCAGCCCGTTTCGCGGCCGTCCCGGCTATTGCCGGATGCGCCAGCCGGTCTGGAAGATCCGCCAGATCACCAGAAGGCACAGTCCGGTGAAGGCGGCGATGGCCAGCAGGCTCAGCCCCACGGGCACTTCGGCCGTGCCGAAAAAGGCCCAGCGGAAGCCCGAGACCAGGTAGACCACCGGGTTGAACAGGCTGATCGTGTGCCACACGCCCGGCAGCATCGAGACGGAGTAGAAGCTGCCGCCGAGGAAGACCAGCGGCGTGATGATCAGCAGCGGCACCAGCTGCAGCTGCTCGAAGCTCTCCGCCCAGATGCCGATGATGAACCCCATCAGCGAGAAGCTGATGCAGGTCAGCACCAGGAAGGCCGCCGCCATCAGCGGGTGCTGGATGTGCAGATCGACGAAGAAGGTCGAGGTCGCCAGGATCATCACCCCGATCAGCAGCGCCTTGGAGGCCGCCGCCCCGGCATAGGCGATGACGATTTCCAGGAAGCTGACCGGCGCGGAAAGCTGTTCATAGACCGTGCCCATGAATTTCGGGAAGTAGATGCCGAAGCTGCCATTGGACACCGCCTGGGTCATCACCGACAGCATGACCAGCCCCGGCACGATGAAGGCGCCGTAGGGGATGCCGTCCATTTCCTGGATGTTGCGGCCGATCGCGGCGCCGAAGACCACGAAATACAACGATGTGGAAATCACCGGCGAGATCAGGCTCTGCACGAGCGAGCGGAAGAACCTCTTCATCTCGAAGAGGTACATGGTCCAGATTGCGGTCGGGCTCATGGCCGCTCCTTCACGAGGTCGACGAAGATGTCCTCCAGGCTCGACTGCCGGGTCTCCAGGTCGCGCAGCGACAAGCCGGCCGCCTGAAGGTCGGATAGCAGCCGGGTGATGCCGGTGCCGTCGGACTTGGTGTCATAGGAATAGATCAGCGTCCGGCCGCCATTGCACAGCTCCAGCTCATAGCCCGCCAGCGCCGCGGGGATCGCGGCGACGGGCTCGCGCAGATGGACGCTCAGGTTCTTGCGCCCCATCCGCGCCATCAGCTGCGCCTTTTCCTCGACCAGCAGGATCTGCCCGTCGGCGATCACACCGATGCGGTCGGCGATGGCCTCGGCCTCCTCGATGTAATGGGTCGTCAGGATGATGGTGACGCCCTGGCGCTTCAGCTCGGCGACGACCTTCCACATGTCGCGGCGCAGCTCGACATCGACCCCCGCCGTCGGCTCGTCGAGAAACAGAACGCGGGGTTCATGCGCCAGCGCCTTGGCGATCAGCACGCGGCGTTTCATGCCCCCCGAAAGTTCGCGCATCCGGGCATTGCGCTTTTCCCACAGCGACAGCTGGCGCAGCACCGCCTCCACCCGCGCCGGATCGCGCCGCAGCCCGAACAGCCCGCGCGAGAAGGCGACCCCCGGCCCCACCGGCGCGAAGGGTTCCAGGTTCAGCTCCTGCGGGACCAGCCCGATCAGCCGCCGCGCCTGGCGGTACTGGGTGACGACATCGTGGCCGCCCACCAGGATGCGCCCGGAACTGGGCCGCGTGATGCCGCAGATCGAGGAAATCAGCGTGGTCTTGCCCGCGCCGTTGGGCCCCAGCAGCGCGAGGATCTCTCCCTCGTCGATCTCCAGGTTGACGCCCTTGAGCGCCTGGAAGCCGGAGGCGTAGGTCTTGGTGACGTCCTGGACGGAAACGATCGGCATGTCGGGCTCCTTCGCCGCGGACCCTAGTGGCCGGGACCGGGAAAGCCAACATCGCCGGGGGGCCTGCACAGGGGGGTGTGCGGGGCCGCAGGGCGGGGCCGAAACGCGAAGGGGCCCCCGGAGGGGCCCCTGGCGAAGGCTCGGGCGACGGGCTCAGCCGCCGAAATCATCCAGCATGATGTCGTCGCGGTCGACGCCCAGATCCAGCAGCATGTTGATCACCGACTTGTTCATGATCGGCGGGCCGCACATGTAGTATTCGCAATCCTCGGGCGCCGGGTGGTTCTTGAGGTATTCCTCGAACAGGACATTGTGGATGAACCCGGTATAGCCGGTCCACTCGTCCTCGGGCGTCGCGTCGGACAGCGCCACGTGCCATTCGAAATTCGGGTTCTCGGCGGCCAGGCCGTCGAAATCCTCGACATAGAACATCTCGCGCTTCGACCGGGCGCCGTACCAGAAGCTGACCTTGCGGTCGGTGCCGATGCGCTTGAGCTGGTCGAAGATGTGCGAGCGCATCGGCGCCATGCCCGCGCCGCCGCCGACGAAGATCATTTCCTTCTTGGTGTCGCGGGCGAAGAATTCGCCGAACGGACCGGAAATGGTGACCTCGTCGCCGGGCTTGAGGTTGAAGATGTAGGACGACATCTTGCCCGCGGGGATGCCGGTCGAGCCCGGGGGCGGGCTGGCGATGCGGACATTGAGCATGATGATGCCCTTCTCCTCGGGGTAGTTCGCCATCGAATAGGCGCGCTCCACCGGTTCGTCCACCTTGGAGCGGTACTGCCACAGGTTGAACTTGTCCCAGTCGCCGCGGAATTTCGGATCCACGTCGAACTGGTCATAGGAGATGTCGTAGGGCGGGCACTCGATCTGGATATAGCCCCCGGCGCGGAAATTCACGTTCTCGCCTTCGGGCAGTTCCAGCACCAGTTCCTTGATGAAGGTCGCCACGTTGTCGTTGGAGCGGACCTTGCAGCGCCATTTCTTGACGCCGAAGACCTCCTCGGGGACTTCGATCTTCATGTCCTGCTTGACCGAGACCTGGCAGGACAGGCGGTCGCATTCGGCCGCCTCGCGCCGGGTGATGTGGGTCTCTTCGGTGGGCAGGATGGACCCGCCGCCTTCCAGGACCTTGACCCGGCACTGCGCGCAGGTGCCGCCGCCGCCGCAGGCGGAGGGCACGAACAGCTTGGCTTCGGCCAGGGTCTGCAGCAGCTTGCCGCCTGCCGGGACCGAGATGGTCTTCTCGCCGTTGATCTCGATGTTGACATTGCCCGAGGAGACCAGCCGCGACCGGGCGCTGAGAATGATCGTCACCAGCGCGAGGACGATGACGGTGAACAGGCAGACGCCGAGAATGAAAGTGCTCATCTGTTCCGTCCTCCCTTACAGGTTGACGCCCGAGAAGGACATGAAGCCCATCGCCATCAGACCCGCAGTGATGAAGGTGATGCCGAGGCCCTGAAGCCCGTCCGGAATGTCGGAATATTTCAGTTTCTCGCGCACGCCCGCCATGGCGGTGATCGCCAGTGCCCAGCCGATGCCCGAGGAGATGCCGTAGGTGGTCGCCTCGGCGAAATTGTAGTCGCGTTCGACCATGAACAGCGACCCGCCGAGGATGGCGCAGTTCACCGTGATCAGCGGCAGGAAGATCCCCAGCGCGTTGTAGAGCGGCGGGAAGTACTTATCGAGCGTCATCTCGAGGATCTGCACCATCGCCGCGATCACCCCGATATAGGAGATGAGCCCGAGGAAGGTCAGGTCGATATCCGGGAACCCGGCCCAGGCCAGCGCGCCGGGGGCCAGCAGGTGCTGCAGGATCAGGTTGTTCGCCGGGACGGTGATCGACTGGACCACGATCACCGAGATGCCCAGGCCGATCGCCGTGCCGATCTTCTTGGACACGGCGAGGAAGGTGCACATGCCCAGGAAGAAGGCCAGCGCCAGGTTTTCGACGAAGATCGCCTTGAAGGCGAGGGAAACGAGCCCTTCCATGTCAGTGGGCCTCCACGGTCTGGATCTTGTATTCGCGCGCCTCGACCTGTGCCGGTTTCCAGGTGCGGAAGCCCCAGATCAGCAGGCCGATGACGAAGAAGGCCGAAGGCGGCAGCAGCAGCAGGCCGTTCGGGACGTACCAGCCGCCGTTGTTGACGGTCGGCAGGATCGTGATGCCGAAGAGCGAGCCCGAGCCGAAGAGTTCGCGCACGACGCCGACCATCATCAGGATCAGCCCGTAGCCGAAGCCGTTGCCGACCCCGTCGATGAAGGAGGCGATCGGCGGGTTCTTCATGGCGAAGGCTTCCGCGCGGCCCATCACGATGCAGTTGGTGATGATCAGCCCGACGAAGACCGACAGGGTCTTGGAGATCTCGTAGGCGAAGGCCTTCAGCACCTGGTCGACCACGATCACCAGCGAGGCGATGATGATCATCTGCACGATGATCCGGATCGAGCTGGGAATGTGGTTCCGCAGGGTCGAGATGAACATCGAGGAAAACCCGGTCACCGCGGTCACGGCCAGCGCCATGACGAAGGCCACCTGCAGCGAGGAGGTCACGGCCAGGGCCGAGCAGATCCCCAGCACCTGCAGCGTGATCGGGTTGTTGTCGACGAGCGGATCGACAAGCAGTGATTTGTTGGTCTGCGCCATCACAGGTCTCCGTTCTTCAGCTTCTCGAGATAGGGTGCGAAGCCCGCATCGCCCATCCAGAACCGGACCAGGTTGTCCACGCCGCGCGAGGTCAGCGTTGCCCCGGCCAGGGCGTCGATATGGTAGTCCGCGGCCTCGCCCTGCGGGCTGCCCTTGGACACGTTGATCCGCAGGTCGCCCTCGTCGTCACGCAGCTTCTTGTCGTTCCACAGCGCCTTCCAGCGCGGGTTGTCCACCTCGGCGCCGAGGCCGGGGGTTTCCGCCTGCTGGTAGAACTGGAGGCCGAAGACCGTGTTGGTATCTTCCTCCAGGGTGATGAAACCGTAAAGGGTCGACCACAGGCCATAGCCGGAAATCGGCAACACGACTTTGTCAAGCGCGCCGCTGTCATCCTTCAGCAGGTAGACCATCTGGTAGCGCGCCTGGCGCCCCAGCCCGGCCGGATCCTCGTCGAGTTCCGAGGACAGGTTCATGTCCGAGGTCGCGGCGACATCGTCGTAATCGGCCACGGTGAAGGGCTCGCCCGCTTCGTTGGGCACCTCCTCCACGTATTCGGCGGTCTCCAGATCGACGATCTTCGGCTCGAAGGCCGAGCTGAAGACGGCATTGATGTCCATGCCCTCTTCATAGAGGCCGGCGACCTGCAGGATGTTGCGGCGCTTGTCCAGCACCTGGTTCGCCTCCTGCACCGGGCGCAGGGCCACGGCGGCCGCGGCCACGACCATCGAGCAGAACAGACAGAGCGAGATCGCGACGAACAGCGTCTTTGCGGTGGAATCGGCGGGCGTGTTCTGCCACCAGCCGAGGAAGCCTTTCCTGGTCTCAGGCATTGCGCTTGACCCTCCGGGCGATGTTGGCGCGCGCGACGAAATAGTCGATCAGCGGCGCGAAGATATTGGCGAAGAGGATGGCGAGCATCATGCCCTCGGGGAAGGCCGGGTTGATGACGCGGATCATCACGACCATCACCCCGATCAGCGCGCCGTAGATGTAGCGGCCGAGATTGGTATGCGAGGCCGAGACGGGTTCGGTCACCATGAAGGCCAGGCCGAAGGCATAGCCGCCGATGACCAGATGCCAGTACCAGGGCATGGCGAACATCGGGTTGTCGGCCGAGCCCACCAGGTTGAAGATCAGCGAAAGGCCGATCATGCCGCCCAGGCAGCCGACGACCAGCCGCCAGTTGGCGATGCGGGTGGCAAGAAGGAAGGCAAGCCCGATGAAGCAGGCCAGCGCCGAGGTCTCGCCCAGGCAGCCCTGGATCGTGCCGAGGAACGCGCCCCACCAGGTGACGCCTTCCGCCGCCAGCGCCTGCATCCCGTCGGAGGCTGCCACGGACAGCGCCGTCGCCCCCGAGAAGCCGTCGACCGGCACCCAGACCGCGTCACCCGACATCGAGGCGGGATAGGCGAAATACAGGAAGGCCCGGCCCACCAGCGCGGGGTTGAGGAAGTTCTTGCCGGTCCCGCCGAAGACTTCCTTGCCGATGACCACGCCGAAGGAGATGCCGAGCGCGACCTGCCACAGCGGCGCCGTGGCCGGCATGATCAGCACGTAGAGCATCGAGGTGACGAGGAAGCCCTCGTTGACCTCGTGGCGGCGGATCGTGGCGAACAGCACTTCCCAGAAACCGCCCACCACCAGGGTGACGATGTAGATCGGCAGGAAATACATGAACCCGTGCAGGAAATTCGCAATGGGATTCAGTGGGTTGAACCCGATGCCGAGACTGGCCAGGATCACCTGGCGCCAGCCTTCGGGATCGGTCTGCCCCAGCGCGGCAATGGCGCTGTTGGCCTGGTAGCCGGTATTCCACAGGCCGACGAGGATGGTGGGAATGGTCGCGATCACGACATAGGTCATGATCCGCTTCATGTCGATGAAGCTGCGCGCATGCGGCGCGGCGGTCGTGACCGTCTTGGGGGTATAGAGGAAGCTTTCCACCATCTCGTAGACGGGGAACCATTTCTCCCACTTGCCGCCCTTGGTGAAGTTCGGCTCGATCCGGTCGAAGAATTTGCGGGCGCCCATGGGTATCAGCCCTCCTTCTCGATGCGGGCCAGGCTCGTGCGCAGAGCCATCCCGTATTCATACTTGGCCGGGCAGGCAAAGGTGCACAGCGCGAGGTCTTCCTCGTCCAGCTCCAGCGCCCCCAGCGCCTGCGCGGTGTCGGTATCGCCGACCAGAAGCGCGCGCAGCAGCTGCGTGGGCAGGTAATCCTGCGGCATCAGCGTCTCGAACACGCCGGTCGGCACCATCGCGCGGCGGCCGCCATTGAGATTGGAGGTCAGCGCATAGAGCTTGCTGCCAAGGAAGGAGGAGGCCAGCACCGGCTGGACCGAGAACTTGCCCGGCTGCGGGCTGATCCAGCCCAGCACTTCCTGCGCGGCATCCTCGGTAATCAGCGTCACCTGCCGGTGATAGCGCCCCAGGAAACCGAAGGGCCCGTCTGCGGCAAAGCCGCTGAGCACCGATCCCGAGATCACCCTGACCGGCGCGTCGCCGGAGATCTGCCTCGCGGTCAGCGTTGCCATGTCGGCGCCCATCATGGTGCGGACATGGCGCGGATGGGCCGCGCGCGGCCCCGCAACGGTGATGACGCGCACCGGATCGACGAAGCCCGTCTCGAACAGCCGGCCGATGGCCAGCACGTCCTGATAGCCGATATGCCAGACAGTCTTGCCGGAATGGGGCGGCTCGATGAAATGCATGTGCGTGCCGGGCAGGCCCGCCGGATGCGGCCCCTCGAAGGTGTGGATCTCCACCCCGGGCACGGTGCCGCCGGACAGGGTCTCGCCCTGGCGCTGGCACAGGTAGGTCTTGCCCGCGGACAGTTTCGACACCGCCATCAGGCCCTTGTCGAAAGCCTCCGCGGCGCCGTCCAGGACCAGCTTCGCATCGGGGGCGAGCGGGTCGGATTCCATCGCGGTCACGTAGATCGCGGCCGGGCGGTCGGTGCCTGCCGGAACCTTGGAATAGGGCCGGGTGCGGAACGCGGTCCACAGACCGGAATCCAGCAGCTTGGCCGCGATCTGCTCGGCGCTCTGCGTGGCGGGATCGGCGGCATGGAAATCCATGCCCGTATCATCGGCATCGTCGATATCGATCACCACGCTCTGCAACACGCGGCGGGCGCCGCGGTTGATGGCGCGGATCCGGCCCGTGGCGGGCGCGGTGAACACGACTTCGGGACTGTCCTTGTGGCAGAAAAGGGCGGTCCCGCGACGGACCGTATCCCCCTCCTGGACGAACATGCGGGGCTTGAGCCCGACATAATCGCCTCCGAGGAGGGCGACAGAGACAGGCGAGGCCGCGGCCTCGATCGCCGGCGCGGGCGCGCCTTCGATCGGCAGGTCGAGACCTTTCTTCAGGGCGTGATGGGTCATCTAGCTCGAAGCGTCCTAGGTGCGGCTGTGAACGGTGACTGCACTTGCGGCATTGCGCACCTCCGTAGGCAATGCCGGCAGGAACCGGAATGTGGCAATGTGCCGTGCAATCCCCAAGGAATGGCCCGGCGCATTTATGCACCCCCCTTTAACGGTCCCGGACGGGAAGTGCAGCCCAAAAATGGAGAATATCCGCCGATCCGCACCGGTCCTGCGCGATTGACAGCGCAGGACGCGGATGAAACACCCGCGCCAGATCTGGACCGGGACCCATGCCGATGCGCGTCACGCTGCTGCTTTCCTCTCTTCTCGCCCTCTCCGCCTGCTGGCCCGAAAGCCGCGCGGAACCGCTGCGCATCGAAGGCAGCACGATGGGCACGACCTACCATGTCACGGTCGTCGATCCGCCGGAGGGGATGGACGAGGACAGGCTGCGCGAGATCGCCGATGCGTCGCTGGCCGGGCTTCTGTCACATGTGAACAACTGGGATCCCGGCTCGGAAGTGTCGGCCTTCAGCGCCTCGGCCTCCACCGAGCCGGTGACGGTCTCGCCGGTGCTGCGCGCGGTGGTGGCGGAATCCGCGCGCATCAATGCCCTTTCGGGGGGCATGTTCGACGTGACCCTGGCCCCCCTGATCGACCTGTGGGGCTTCGGCCCGCGCCGTCCCGAGGACCCGGTGCCCGGCGAGGCCGAGATCGCCGCCGCGATGGAGGATGTGGGACAGGCAGACAAGCTGGTCCTGGAGGGCGACCGCCTGCGCAAGACCCGCCCCGGCGTGTCGGTCAATCTCGGCGCCATCGCCAAGGGCCAGGGGATCGACGCCGTCGGCGATGCCATCGCCGCGGCCGGGGCGACCCGCTATCTCGTCGAGATCGGCGGCGATCTGGTGGCGGCGGGGCAGAACCCCGAGGACCGGCCCTGGTCGATCGGCATCGAACGCCCCGATGCCGCCAGCCGCACCGTGCAGACCGTGATCCCGGTCTCGGGCTACGGCATGGCCACATCCGGGGATTACCGAAACTATTTCGAACAGGACGGCATCCGCTACAGCCATATCCTCGACCCGACCACCGGGCGGCCCGTCACCCATGCCACCGCCTCGGTCACGGTGCTGGCAGAGACGGCGATGGCCGCGGACGGGCTTGCCACCGCCCTGCTTGCCATGGGAGAAGAGGCCGCGATGCCCCTGGCGCGCGCCGAGGACATCCCGGTCATGTTCATCACCCGCCGCGATGGCGCATTCGTGACCGAGACAAGCCCTTCCTTCGACGCCCTGCTGGCCCAGATGGAAGAGAAGTAGCTAGGAGACTATCATGGCAACCTTTGCCTTCGCCTTCGCCTTCCTCCTGCTCGTCGTGCTGGGCATGAGCCTCGGCGTGCTGTTGATGGGCAAGACCATCAAGGGCAGCTGCGGCGGGCTCAACGCCATTTCCGGTGCCGACAAATGCGTGGTCTGCCAGAAGGATGTCGATCCCGACAGCCCGCTGCGCGACAAGCTGCAATGCAAGCGCGCGCAGGCCATGCGGGACCGCATGGAAGCCGAGATCGCCGCCGATCCCCGCTGACCCCGCCGGGGGGCGCGGACGCCCCCTGCCCCGCGCCCGCTCAGCCGCCGGTGAACGGCGCGAAGGCCAGGACCGCGAAGGCCGCCGCCGCAGGCAGGCCCCAGCTCCAGGCGCGCCGCACCCAGCCGCTCTCCTGCGCCTTCCAGTTCTCGCGGAACTGGCGGCCGCAGAAGACCATCACCAGAAGAAGTCCCGTCGCCCAGAGCGGTGTCAGCGTCATTCTACCCCACGATCATCTGTTTCATGCGCAGCGCCTCGTATTCCAACTGCCGCAGCCGCGCCTTGACCACATCGCCGATCGAGACCAGCCCGACAAGCTGCCCGTCCTCCACCACCGGAAGATGCCGGAACCGCCCGTCGGTCATCCGCCGCAGCACGGCCAGAAGCGGCGTCGACGGATTGCAGGTCTGGGGGTTGGGGGTCATCAGCGCGGACACGGGGGTATCGAGCCCCGCATCCCCCGCCTCGTCGATCCTGCGCACCACGTCGCGTTCCGACAGGATGCCGACGATGCCGTCCTCCTCCATGACCAGCACGACGCCGATGCGGCGGGCGCGCAGTTCATGCACCGCGCTGCGGACGGTTTCGCCCGGGGCGATCGTGTAGACGATGCCGCCTTTCTCCCGCAGCAGATCCGCGACCGTGATCACATCCTGCGCCAGATTCGATTCCGGCGTCTGCGAGTAGGTCCGCGGCTCCTCCGCATGGGCCAGCACGCCTTGATAGGATTTCGGGGCCATTCCTGTCTCCTCCTGTGGCTGGGGGCGTGACGGCTCCTCTTCCGCGAAGCACGCCCCGTCAGACCAAGCCTAAGCCCATTCCGATCAGACGCCTAGCGCGAAAAGCGGGCGACGGCTCAGCCGGCCGGCAAGGGCAGGCGAAGCCGGGTCCCGGCCAGGTCGCAACCGGGCAGCCGCGCCTCGATCAGCCGCGGCGCCGGCCAGCCGTCGCGCAGCACCCTGGCCCGCAGCGCCTGCCCGCAATTCCCGGCGGTCACCGGCCAGTCCAGATGGCCGGGCGCAGGCGAGGTTCCGAACAGCGCCAGTTCCGGCAGGATCCGGCCGGGCACCGGGAAACCCGCGACCGGCAGCAGCCCGGGCTGGCTGTCTCCCGCATCGATCCACAGGAACCCGCCGGGGGCCGCCCCCTCGGGCAGCTCGATCTCCCAGGTCTCGCCCGCCAGCGTCGCGCTGAGCCCGGCGGAGGCCGGCAGCACCGGAAGGCGCAGATGCACCGCCCCCTGCGCCCCGGTCTCCTCGGTCAGGCGCAGCGGTCCGTAGGACAGGTCGACCGTGGCATAGGGCGCGCATTCGAACCGGAGGTGCAGATCGATCACGCCCTCCGCCGCGGCCAGTTCCGTCATCGGCGCGCAGGACAGGGCCGCAACGGGCCCCGCCGCAGCGCCCAGCACGAGCGCAAGCGCGGCCCGGATCAGGCCAGGCTGCCGTGGCAATGCTTGAACTTCTTGCCGGAGCCGCAGGGGCACAGGTCGTTGCGGCCGGGATTGCCCCAGCTGGCCGGATCGTTCTCGTCGAAGCCGGGCACCGCCGCCCGGGCAGGTTCATCGGCGCCGTCGGCATCCTCTGCCTTCGGCTCCTGCTGCTCGGGCGCCCTGACCCCCTGCTGGGCGAGGAACTGGCGCAGCATCGCCTGCTGCTCCTCCTGGCTCAGCGGACGCACCTGGCCCAGCTTGGCCGTGACCTCGGCGCGCAGGCTGTCCAGCAGATGCTCGAACAGCTGGAAGGCCTCGTTCTTGTACTCGTTGAGCGGGTCGCGCTGCGCATAGCCGCGGAAGCCCACCACCGAGCGCAGGTGATCCAGCGTCAGCAGATGCTCGCGCCATTTCGCGTCGATCGTCTGCAGCAGCACCTGCTTCTCGATGTTGCGCATCTGGTCGGGGCCGAAATCGGCGGCCTTCTTCGCCATCAGCTCGTCCGAGGCCTTCTCCAGCCGCTCGCGGATCACCTCGGCATCGACGCCGTCCTCCTCGACCCAGGCCATGACCGGCGCATCGACGCCCAGCTTCTCGATGGCGGCGGCATAGAGCCCCTCGCCGTCCCACTGGTCGTGATAGGTCTTGGGCGGGATGTAGGTATCGACCAGATCCTCGACCACGTCATGGCGCATGTCGCGGGTGATCTCGGACACGTCCTGCGTCTCCATGATGTCGCGGCGCTGGCTGAAGATCACCTTGCGCTGGTCGTTCATCACGTCGTCGAATTTCAGCAACTGCTTGCGGATGTCGAAGTTGCGCGCCTCGACCTTGGCCTGGGCGCGTTCCAGCGACTTGTTGACCATCGGGTGGACGATGGCCTCGCCCTCCTTCATGCCCAGCCGCTGCAGCATCTTGTCCAGCCGGTCGCCGCCGAAGATCCGCATCAGGTCGTCTTCCAGCGACAGGAAGAAGGAGGACCGGCCCGGGTCGCCCTGACGGCCCGAGCGGCCGCGCAGCTGGTTGTCGATCCGGCGGCTCTCATGGCGTTCCGTCGCCAGGACGAACAGCCCGCCGGCCGCCTTCACCGCCTCTTCGTCGGCCTTGTGGCCTTCCTCGATCCGCGCGCGGATCTCGTCGGGATGGGTCTCGGGATCGGCCTCGATGGCCTCCATGATCTTGAACTCGACATTGCCGCCCAGCTTGATGTCGGTCCCGCGCCCGGCCATGTTCGTGGCGATGGTCACTGCGCCCAGCTTGCCGGCATCGGCCACGATCTGGGCCTCCTGCTCGTGCTGGCGCGCGTTCAGGACGTTGTGCTGGATGCCCTCGGATCCCAGGAGCTGGCTGAGCAGCTCGGATTTCTCGATCGAGGTCGTGCCCACCAGAACCGGCTGGCCCTTTTCATGGGCCTTGCGGATCTCCTCGACGATGGCCGCGTATTTCTCGCGGTTGGTGCGGAACACCTGGTCATGGTCGTCGATCCGCGCGATGGGCCGGTTGGTCGGCACCGCGACCACGCCCAGCTTGTAGATCTCGTCGAATTCGTCGGCCTCGGTCGCGGCGGTGCCGGTCATGCCCGACAGCCGGTCGTAAAGCCGGAAATAGTTCTGGAAGGTGACGGAGGCCAGCGTCGTGTTCTCGGGCTGGATGGCCACGTCTTCCTTGGCCTCGATCGCCTGGTGCAGCCCGTCCGACAGGCGCCGCCCGGCCATCATCCGGCCGGTGAATTCGTCGATCAGGACCACCTGCCCATCGCGGACGATGTAATCCTTGTCGCGGGTGAACAGCACATGCGCCTTCAGCCCCTGGGTGACGTGATGCACCAGCGTGGTGGATTCCGGGTCATACAGGGTCTGCCCCTCGGGCAGAAGTCCGGCGCCCTGCAGGCGCTGCTCGATGAACTCGTTGCCTTCCTCGGTGAAGGTCACGTTGCGCTGTTTCTCGTCCAGCGTGTAATGCTCGGCCGTCAGCTCGGGGATGAAGGCATCCACGGTGCGGTAGAGTTCCGAGCGGTCCTGCGCCGGGCCCGAGATGATCAGCGGCGTGCGCGCCTCGTCGATCAGGATGGAATCCACCTCGTCGACGATGGCGAAGTAATGCCCGCGCTGCGCCATCTGCTCCAGCGAGGATTTCATGTTGTCGCGCAGATAGTCGAAGCCCAGCTCGTTATTGGTCGCGTAGGTGATGTCGGCCGCATAGGCCTCTTTCTTCTCGGGCTCGGGCTGCTGCGGGTAGACGACGCCGGTGCTCAGCCCCAGCGCGCCGTAAACCTTGGACATCCATTCCGCGTCGCGGCGGGCGAGATAATCGTTGACCGTCACGATATGCACGGGCTTGCCGGTCAGCGCGTTCAGATAGGCCGGGAAGGTCGCCACGAGCGTCTTGCCCTCGCCGGTCTTCATCTCGGCGATATTGCCCTGATGCAGGAAGATCCCGCCCATCAGCTGGGTGTCGAAGGCCCGCAGCCCCAGCGCGCGGCGCGCCGCCTCGCGGCAATTGGCGAAGGCCTCGGGCAGCAGCGCGTCCAGGCTCTCGCCCTTGGCGAGGCGGTCCTTGAACTCGCCGGTCTTCGCGATCAGCCCGCCATCGTCGAGCTTCTCGAAATCGGGCTCCAGCGCGTTGATCCTGGCCACGAGAGGACGGGTTGCCTTGACTTTCCGGTCGTTCGGGGTCCCGAAGACCTTCTTCGCAATCGTTCCAATGCCCAGCACGTGTCTCTCCGCTTCGCTTGCGCGTCCTGACCCGTTCTTGAACGGCGGCGCCTTGCCGCCCCCGGCGGCACATCCTATGAAGCGGTCAGATGCAGCCCCGTCGTCTGGGTCTCCAGCGATGTAAGGGGCAGGTCTGAGAGTGTCAACGCCGCCGGACGCGCACAATCCTGGAAGGAACGCACCGTGAAGCTCAACTCCCGCTTTCTCCTGACAACCGCCGCCGCCATCGGATTTGCCTCCGCTGTCGCAGCGCAGGAGACGCCTGCGCTCCCGGCAGCGGAATTCGACACCGTCGTGGCGACGGTGAACGGCACCGAGATCACCGCGGGCCAGGTCATGCTGATGCGCACCCGGCTGCCCCAGCAGCTGCAGCAGATGCCCGACGAACAGCTCTTCGACTCGCTCCTGGAGCAGATGATCAACCAGCAGCTTCTGGCCGAGACGCTGGAAACCCGCCCGGCGATGATCGATGCCGACCTGGCCAACGAGGAACGCACGCTGAAATCCAGCTTCGCGCTGCAGGACCTGGCCGAAACCGCCGTCACCGACGAGGCGCTGCAGGCGGCCTATGACGAACAGTTCGCCGATGCCGAACCGGGCCGCGAATACCATGCCGCGCATATCCTGGTGGAAACCGAGGAAGAGGCGCAGGAAATCCTCGACACCCTGAACAATGGCGGCGATTTCGCCACCGAGGCGCAGAAATCGCTGGATCCCTCGGGCCATGCGGGCGGCGACCTGGGCTGGTTCGGGACCGGCATGATGGTGCCCGAATTCGAACAGGCCGTGGTGGCGATGGAACCCGGCGAACTGGCCGGTCCGGTCCAGACCCAGTTCGGCTGGCACATCATCAAGCTGGAGGAGACCCGGATGGCCGATGCGCCGTCTCTGGACGATGTCCGCGACGAGCTGACCCAGACGCTGCAGCGCCAGGCCATCGACGCGCGCATCGCCGAGCTGACCGATGCGGGCTCCGTCGAGCGCAAGAGCTCGAAGGATGTCGATGCCAGCTTCATGTCCGACCCATCCTTCCTCACCGAGTGATCCTCAGATGAGCATGCCGAAGATGCGGCGCGACATGAACGCCATTGCGCGCGAGAGGCTTGCCGCGCGCAGGGCGGCCGAACGGGCCGCCACCCCTGCCGTGCCGCTGGTCTCGCCGCTTGCTCCGGCAGGCGGCTTCCCGTCCCTGCCCCCCATCGCGGGGCTGGACCTCTCTTCCGTGGCGGCCGGGATCAAGTACCGCGGCCGTCCGGACGTGATGCTGGCCCGTCTGGCGCCGGGCTCGGTGGTGGCGGGGGTGACAACCCGTTCCACCACCCGCTCCGCGCCGGTTCTGGACTGCGAGGCCAAGCTGGCCGCCGGGGCCGATCCCGAAGCCGGGGCGGCCTTCCTGGTCAATGCCGGCAATTCCAATGCCTTCACCGGCGGGCGCGGGGTCGAATCCGTCGAGGCGGTGACTGCCGCCGCCGCCGCCGCCCTGGACCTGCCGCAATCGCGGATCTTCACCTCCTCCACCGGGGTGATCGGCCAGCCGCTGCCGCATGAACGCATCATCGACGCGCTCGGCACGCTGGCCGCGGGGCTCGCTCCCGGCGGCTGGCCCGGCGCGGCGCGGGCGATCATGACCACCGACACCTTCCCCAAGGGGGCCGTGGAGACGGCCGAGCTGGCGGGCGGCACGGTGACCGTGGCAGGCTTCGCCAAGGGCTCGGGGATGATCGCGCCGGACATGGGCACGATGCTGGTCTACATCTTCACCGATGCGAAGATTGCCCAGCCCGCCCTCGCGTCGATGCTGCGCCGCCTGACCGACCGCAGCTTCAACAGCATCACGGTGGACAGCGACACCTCCACCTCGGACACGCTGCTGGTCGGTGCAACCGGCCGGGGGGCAGAGGTCACGCAGGCGGATGAGGCGGCCTTCGAGGCGGCGCTCGGCGCGGTGATGACCGACCTGGCGCTGCAGGTGGTGCGCGACGGCGAGGGCGCGACCAAGCTGCTGGAAGTCCGGGTGACCGGCGCCGACAGCGACGCGGATGCCCGCAAGGTGGCACTGGCCATCGCCAATTCGCCGCTGGTCAAGACCGCGGTGGCCGGCGAGGACCCCAACTGGGGCCGCATCGTCATGGCCGTCGGCAAATCCGGCGCCAAGGCCGATCGCGACCTTCTGTCGATCCGTTTCGGCGACATCCTGGTGGCCGAGAAGGGCTGGGTCGCCCCGGACTATACCGAGGAGGCGGGCGCCGCCTACATGAAACAGGCCGAACTGGTGGTGACCACCGATCTGGGCCTGGGCAACGGCGCCTCGACCGTCTGGACCTGCGACCTGACCCACCGCTACATCTCGATCAACGCGGATTACCGGTCTTGAAACTGGTCCTCGTCTCCGCCGTCGTCCTGGTCGATGCCGACGGGCGCGTGCTGGTCACGCAGCGCCCCGAGGGCAAGGCGATGGCGGGGCTGTGGGAATTCCCGGGCGGCAAGGTCGAGCCCGGGGAAACCCCCGAAGCCGCCCTGATCCGGGAACTGCAGGAAGAGCTGGGCATCGACACCCAGGCCTCCTGCCTGGCGCCGCTGACCTTTGCCAGCCATGGCTATGACAGCTTCCATCTGCTGATGCCGACCTTCGTCTGCCGCCGCTGGACGGGCACCCCGACAGGGCGCGAGGGGCAGGCGATGAAATGGGTGCGCCCGGCGGCCCTGCGCGACCTGGAGATGCCCGAGGCCGACCTGCCCCTGATCCCGGTGATCCGCGACTGGCTCTGACCGCGGGCGGAGATCTGCCAGTGATTCGCGGATGTTAGCGCCCGCAGTCATGCTGCAACTGCAAAATCAAGGGGGTCCGCGCAAGATTGGTTAATACGCGCGGACCAATCCCGGCAAAAGCACAACATTTGTACCCTGTTTGCCGCTGAATTGAGCGAATATGACCCTGGCATGACACTTTTGTTAGTGAATTCCTAACGAAGCTTAATTACATATGTTGTTCAGGAAAGCTCCACACCACACCACACCGGGGAACCCAGCCATGCTCAAGACCATCACCGTCGGCAGCCACATTTCCGTCCAGGGCACCTTCGTCAAGACCCTGTCGAATGGCCGCATCATCGTGCGCGTGGGACCGCGCACCTTCGAAGGCACTCCGGTCTGACCACCAGCCACACTGTTTTCAGACCACGTACCGGAGGGGCCGGGCGGGACACCGCCCGGTCCTTCTGCTTTTCAGGCCCCTGCTCCGCGACGATCGCCCGGATGCCGCCGCGCCCCGCGAAACGACAACGGGCGCCCGAAGGCGCCCGTTCCGATTGACGTTGCGTGACCGGCTCAGGCCAGGGTCCGCGTGACTTCCTCGCGCTCGAAGATCTCGATCACGTCGCCCTCGCGAATGTCGTCATAAGCCTCGAAGGCCATGCCGCATTCCTGGCCGGACTGCACTTCGGGAACCTCGTCCTTGAAGCGCTTCAGCGTTTTCAGCGTGCCCTCGTGGATCACCACGTTGTCGCGCAGGAGGCGCACACCGGCAGAGCGGCGGGCGATGCCTTCCGTGACCAGACAGCCGGCGACCTTGCCGATGCCCGTGACCTTGAAGACCTGGCGGATCTCGGCATAGCCGATGAACTTCTCGCGGATCTCGTTGGACAGCAGGCCCGAGGCCGCCGCCTTCACGTCATCCACGAGGTCGTAGATCACCGAGTAATACCGGATCTCCACGCCCTTCTGGTTGGCCGCGTTGCGGGCCGGTGCATTGGCCCGCACGTTGAAGCCGAAGACCGGCGCGCCGGATGCCTCCGCCAGACCGATATCGGATTCGGTGATGGCGCCGACACCCGAATGCAGAACCCGCACGCGGACCTCGTCATTGCCGATCTTCTCCATCGCCTGGACGATCGCCTCGGCAGAGCCCTGCACATCGGCCTTCATCAGGATCGGAAGCTCGGCGACGTTCTCATCCGCCTTGGCCTTCGCCATGAGCTGTTCCAGCGTGGTCGCCGCACCGGCAGCCGCGCGCTTGTCCTTGGCCGCCTGCTCGCGGTAATCCGCGATCTCGCGGGCCTGGGCCTCGGTCTCGACCACGTTCAGCACATCGCCCGCCTCGGGCGTGCCGTTCAGGCCCAGAACCTCGACCGGCTGCGACGGTCCGGCTTCCTTGACGCGCTCGCCCTTGTCGTTGATCAGCGCGCGCACCTTGCCCCACTGTTCGCCGACGACGAAGATGTCGCCCTGCTTCAGCGTGCCGTTCTGCACCAGAACCGTGGCCACCGGGCCGCGGCCGACATCCAGCTGGGCCTCGATCACGGCGCCATTGGCGCTGCGGTCGGGATTCGCCTTCAGTTCCAGGATCTCCGATTGCAGCGCGATCGCGTCCAGGAGCTCGTCCAGGCCCTTGCCGGTCTTCGCCGACACCTCGACATCCTGCACCTCGCCCGACATGGCCTCGACGACGACCTCGTGCTGAAGCAGCGCGGTGCGCACCTTCATCGGATCGGCCTCGGGCTTGTCGACCTTGTTGATCGCGACGATCATCGGCACGCCCGCCGCCTTGGCATGGGCGATGGCCTCGACCGTCTGCGGCATGACCGCGTCATCCGCCGCCACCACCAGCACGACGATATCCGTCACCTGCGCGCCGCGGGCCCGCATGGAGGTGAAGGCCGCGTGACCGGGCGTGTCGAGGAAGGTGATCAGCTGGCCGCCATCCGTCGTCACCTGGTAGGCGCCGATATGCTGGGTGATGCCGCCGGCCTCGCCCGCCACGACCTTGGCGTTGCGGATCGCGTCCAGAAGCGAGGTCTTGCCGTGGTCGACATGGCCCATGATGGTCACGACCGGCGCACGCGGCTTCAGGTCTTCTTCCTTGTCGTCGATCGTGTGGATGACGTCCTCGACATCCGAATCCGAGACGCGGACGACCTTGTGTCCGAATTCCTCGATGATCAGTTCGGCCGTATCCGCGTCGATCGACTGGTTCTGCGTCGCCATGATGCCGTTCTGCATCAGGGTCTTGACGACATCGGCCACGCGTTCGGCCATGCGGTTGGCCAGCTCCTGCACGACGATGGTCTCGGGCAGCTGCACATCGCGCACGATCTTCTCGCGGCTCTCGCCCGAGCCCGAGGACTTGCGGCGCTCGCGCTCCTGCTTCCGGCGCATCGCGGCCAGCGACCGGCCGCGGTTCTCGCCGCCGCCATTCAGGGCCTGGTTGACCGTCAGCTTGCCGGAACGGCGGTTGTCGTCGCGGCCGCGCTTCTTGCCCGCCGCATCGCGATCGTTGCGGTCGCCCTGCGTCTTGCGCGGGGTCGGCACGCCGGATTTGGTGGGCGTGGCACGCTCGGCCCGGGGGTCGGCGGCGGCAGGCGCGGGGTCGGACGCCGCGCTGCGCTCGGCACGCCTGCTGGCGGCCGCATCCTCGCGGGCCTTCTTCGCGGCGTCCTCGGCCTCGCGCTTCTTGCGCTCGTCCTCTTCCGCCTTGGCCTTCAGCGCCTCTTCGCGCTCGCGCTCCTCGCGCTCCTTGGCCTCGATCTCGGCACGCCGACGCTCGCGCTCATCGGCACGACGCTTCTCTTCCTCGGCGCGCTCGCGCGCATCATCGGCCTCGCGGGCCTTGGCGGCCTGAAGCGCGCGCAGGCGGCGTTCCATTTCCGCATCGGAAATCCCGGCAGGACGTCGGGACGGGTCGCCGCCAGCGGCACCGCCACCGGACTTCGTTCCCCCGGGTTTCGGGACCACAACGCGCTTGCGCTTGGTTTCGACCACGACATTCTTGGTCCGGCCATGGGAGAAGCTCTGCTTCACCTGACCAGAACGCGAACCGCCGCCGCCGCGGACACCCAGAGTTTTCTTACCGTCGCTATCGCTCATAAAGCCGATCAATCCTTCCCGAGGGCCGAATTGCCCTCGTCACGCGGGCGCAGGCCCGCCAAACGTGACGCTTCCTCTACAACACGGTGGGCGAGTCCACCAGCGGCAAGCGCACCGTGCACGACATTTTCCCGGCCAAACGCCAGGCCAAGTTCCGTGCCCGAAAGCACGGTAATCAGTGTCTCCGGGCCGCCGGGCGGCCGGAGCTTGGTCTTGCCGCGCTCAGACCCGTCGCTGGCCTGCAAGAGCAGCACGGCCTCGCCGGTTTCCAGCCAGGCCTTGACCTTTTCATATCCCGCGACCGCCCCACCCGCCTTGCGGGCCAGGGCAATCAGCTTGACCAGCCGGTCGGCCAGCCCGTCCTCGACCAGGCGGACGAGGTCTTCTGGCGGGCGCACCTGCCGCTTGGCCGCGCGGCTGAAGAGTTTCTTCTTCACCGCCAGGTCCAGCGCGGCACGATCGGCAGAGACCCACATCCCGCGACCCGGCAGCTTCTCCGCCAGATCGGGCACCGCGATATCTCCCGGACCGACGACAAAGCGGATCAGGCCGCCTTTCGGTCCGGTCTCCCCCGTCGCCAGGCAGCGGCGCTCGGGTTCGTCCGTGTCCTTCCTGGCCCCGCCCCGGCTCATGGCTTCTGCCTCCGGGCCGACCGTCAGGCCTCGTCCTCCGCCTCGTCACCAAGATCGGCGTCCGCCTCGGACTCGGCCTCAGCTTCCAGCTCGGCCGGATCAACCCAGCCCAGCTGCACGCGGGCATTCATCACCAGGGCCTGGGCTTCCTCGAGGCTGACATCGAAGGGCTCCAGAAGCCCGTCATCCTTCACGCGCTTGCCTTCGACCGTGGTCCAGCCGCCGGCCAGCTCCCAGTCGGCGCAGGTCGCGAAGTCTTCCAGCGACTTCACGCCATCCTTGGCCAGCGCCTCGATCATCTGGGGTGTCAGGCCGTCAAAGTCAACCAGGCTGTCCTCGACACCGAGGCTGCGGGCGTTTTCCAGCGCCTTGCGGTTCTGTTCCTCGATATGGTCGCGGGCGCGCGCCTGAAGCTCGTCGGCCGTGCTCTCGTCGACCCCGTCGATCACCAGCAATTCGTCGAGATCGACATAGGCGACCTCTTCGAGATTGGTGAAGCCTTCCGAGACCAGCAGCTGGGCGAAGAATTCGTCGACATCCAGCGTATCCATGAACAGCTGCGTCCGCTGGGCGAATTCCGCCTGGCGCCGCTCGCTCTCCTGGCTCTCGGTCATGATGTCGATATCCAGCCCGGTCAGCTGGCTGGCCAGGCGCACGTTCTGGCCGCGCCGCCCGATGGCCAGGCTCAGCTGGTCATCCGGCACGACGACCTCGATGCGTTCGGCTTCCTCGTCCAGCACCACCTTCGACACTTCGGCCGGCTGCAGCGCATTGACCAGGAAGGTCGGCTGGTCCTCGTTCCACGGGATGATGTCGATCTTCTCGCCCTGAAGCTCGTTGACCACCGCCTGCACGCGGCTGCCGCGCATGCCGACGCAGGCGCCGACCGGGTCGATCGAGCCGTCATAGGAGATCACGGCGATCTTGGCGCGGCTGCCCGGGTCGCGGGCCACGGCCTTGATCTCGATGATGCCGTCATAGATCTCCGGCACTTCCATCTTGAACAGCTCGGCCATGAATTCCGGCGCGGTGCGGCTGAGGAAGATCTGCGGGCCGCGCGGTTCGCGGCGCACGTCCTTGATGAACACGCGGATGCGGTCGCCGGGGCGATAGCTTTCGCGGCCGATCTTCTCGTTGCGGCGCAGGACGGCTTCGCCCCGGCCGATATCGACGATGATATTGCCGTATTCCTCGCGGCGCACGGTCCCGTTGATGATCGTGCCCGCGCGATCCTTGAATTCGTCATACTGGCGGTCGCGTTCCGCCTCGCGCACCTTCTGCAGGATGACCTGCTTGGCCGATTGCGCGGCGATGCGGCCCAGTTCCACCGGCGGGACCTCGTCGACGATCTCGTCGCCGATCTCGGGATCGGCCTTGTACTGCTTCGCCTGGGCGACGGTCAGCTCGGCCTGGTAGTTTTCCAGCGCCTCGTCCTCGACCACGGTGCGCACGCGGGTGAAGGTCGCCACGCCGGTGCGCCGGTCGATCGCCACGCGAATGTCCATCTCCGCGCCATAGCGGGACTTGGCCGCGCGCGCGAGGCTTTCCTCCATGGCCTCGATCACCAGGTCGGGATCGATCATCTTCTCGCGGGCCACGGCCTCGGCCGTCTGCAGAAGCTCCAGCTGGTTCGCTGCGGTAATCGCCATGGGATGTCAGTCCTTCTCGCTCGCGGCCGCCGGATCCTCGGCGGTGTCGGTGACGATCTCGTCGAATTCGTTCTCGTTGATGACGCCCGCCGCCTTGCGCTGGCGCAGCATCTCGGTGATCAGCTCGTCGGTCAGCACCAGCTTGGCATCGCTGAGCCAATCGAATTGCAGCCCGATCGTGACCGGCTCCTGGCCCGCGCCCTGCGGCGGCAGCGTCAGCAGGACCTCGCCATCCTCGACCCCGGCCAGCTCGCCGCGGAACCGGCGGCGGCCGTCGATCAGTTCGGTCGTCTCGATCTTGGCCTCGTAGCCCGCCCAGATATCGAAATCCTTCAGCCGCGTCAGCGGCCGGTCGATCCCGGGGCTGGAGACTTCCAGCGTATAGGCTTCCTCCAGCGGATCCTCGACATCGAGCGCCGCGGAGACGGCCGTGGAAATCTTCGCGCAATCGTCGACCTCGATCCCGCCATCGGGGCGGTCGGCCATGATCTGCAGCGTATGGGTCTTGCCGCCCATCAGCCGGATGCGGACAAGCTCGTAGCCGAGATCGGCAATCACCGGCTCGACGATCTCCGCCATGCGGCGGTCGATGGGGGCTTTCGCGATCAGGTCTGACACGGAAGGACTCCAGGAGTTTCGGAACGCACAAAAAAACGGGCCAGCGGCCCGTTGCGTGTTTCGGTGGAGCACCTTCCCCGCGAAGGGAGCAGCGCGCCGCTGGCGCTGCTATTACGGTGTTCGGCGGCGGCATGCAAGCTGATTCTCCGCCGGGCCCGGTTCTTCGCCCGGGGCTCAGAAATCTTCCCAGCCCCCGTCATCGACGGGCGACGCCGCAGGGGGCGCCGCCGCTGCGGCCGGACCGCCCCCGGCAGACGCGCGGCGCGCGGGCCGTTCCGCCGGGACAGGGGACGATCCGGGAGATGCGGCCATCTCCTCGGATGGTCCTGCCGGGGCAAGCCGCGCCAGCGCCGCCGCGCGGCCCGGGCTCAGCCGGAACTGCGCCACGGCGTTGCCCAGATTCACCGCTTCGCGGGTCAGGCTCTGGCTGGCCGAGAGCGTGTCCTGAAACAATGCGGTATTCGCCTGCGTGGTGTTGTCGAGATGCGAGACCGAGGTATTGATCTCGCCCAGGCCGACGGATTGCTCGCCGGCGGAACGGGCAATGTCCGAGACATGGCTGGAAATCTCGGAGACGGAGGCCGCGATCCGGCGCAGCGTCTCGCCCGCCTCGCCGACAAGGGACACGCCGCGATTGACCTGCTCCCCGCTTTCCGAGATCAGCGCGTTGATCTCCCGCGCGGCATCGGAGGATCGCTGTGCCAGCGCCCGCACCTCCGAGGCGACGACGGCAAAGCCGCGCCCGGCCTCGCCCGCGCGCGCCGCCTCCACCCCGGCATTGAGGGCCAGAAGATTGGTCTGGAAGGCGATGTCGTCGATCACGTGGATGATCTTGGAAATCTTGTCCGAACTCTGTTCGATCGCGCCCATCGCCTCCACGGCCTGGCGCACGACCTCCCCGGATTGCTCGGCCGTGCCGCGGGCATCCACGACGATCCGGTCCGCATCCTTGGCCCCCTTCGCCGCCAGCGCGACGGATGAGGTGAGCTGTTCGAGGGCGGCGGCGGTCTCCTCCAGGGTAGCGGCCGCCTGTTCGGTGCGCTTGGCCACATCCTCCGCCGAGCTGGTGATCGCCTCGCCCTTCTCCACGATATGGCCCGAAGATTCCGAGATCCCCGCGATGACCTCCTCCAGCGTGTCGACCGTGCTGTTGAAATCGTTGCGCAGCTCCTCGTAGGCGCCGTCGAATTCCTGATCGATCCGCGCGCCCAGGTCGCCCGCGGCCAGGGTGCGCAAGGCATCTGCAAGAATGGAGACCACCTGCTCCTGCCGCGCCAGGGTCTCGCGCCGTTCGCGATCGGCCTTCTCCACGCTTTCGGCGCGCAGCGCCTCCTCCCTGGCCTGTGCATCGCGGCGCGCCTGCTCGGCCTCGCGCTCTCTTTCCTGCTCGGCCCGTTTCTTCTCCTGCTCGGCTTCGAGGCGCTGCGCCTCCGCGGCGACCTCCGCCTTGTGCCGGGCCTCCACTTCCGCGGAGAGCCGCGCATTTTCCCTCAGCCCGTCGCGGAACCCCTGCACCGCGCGCGCCATTTCGCCGAATTCGTCGCGGGAGCTCAGACAGGGGATATCGGCCTCCAGATCCCCGGCAGACAGGGTGGCCATGCGCGCGTTCAGGCTTGCCAGCGGCCGCGTCACGCTGCGCGCGATCGCCACGATCACCACGCCCAGGATCACCATTCCCGCCAGGCCCACGGCCATGCCGATATTGCGCAGCACCGCCATCTGGGCGTGCAGATCCTCCAGATAGGTCCCGGTGCCGACGATCCAGCCCCAGGGTTCGAAGGGACGCACGAAGCCGAGCTTGGGGACCATCTCGGCGGAGCCGTCATCGCCGAAGCGCGCGAAACTGTAGTCCAGCGTCCCGCCGCCCTGCGCGGCGAGGTCGATGAATTCCAGGAAGACCTTGATTCCCTCCGGATCCTCGAAACCGCTCTGGTCGGTGCCCACGAGAGCCGGGTTGCTGCCATGGGCGGTCACGACCGCATCGTGATCGAGCGCGAAGAAATACCCGTCGCCGTCATAGCGCATCGCATTGAGCACGCGCTCGCCCTCCACGAGGGCCGCCTCGGGCGAAATTTCGCCCGCCTCGACGCGGTACTGCACCGCCTCGAGGCTGAAGATCGCCGCATCGACCACGTCGCGCAGATGCGCCTCCCGCATGCGCAGGGTATTGCGTTCCGCCAGCGTGTACATGGTCGCCGCAAGGGCCCCGACGGCCAGAAGCACGACAAGGACGATTGCATAGATCCGGCCGCCGATGCGCAACCCGAAAGCCGTCTTCATGGGGAAGCTCTCCGAAATGACTGACGGGAGCTGTATGGGCCACAAGAAGTAAAGGTTGCGTTGTGCCGGGCGAGATTCATCGGCGGGGCCCGCGCCCCGCCGCCGTCACAGGCCCAGGCGCGCGCGCTCCCGCCGGAGCGCGTTGGTGATCCGCACCAGTTCCGCGCTGATGCCCGGTTCGCTGAGCGCATGCCCGGCATTGGGCACGAGCTTCAGCTCGGCGCGCGCCCAGGCCCGGGACAATGCCCAGGCGGATTGCGGCGGGCAGATCATGTCATAGCGCCCCTGCACGATGGTGCCGGGCACATCCGCGATCCGCGCGGCATTTTCCAGGATCCAGTCCGGCGACCCGAGAAACCCGCCATTGATGAAATAGTGATTCTCCAGCCGCGAGAAGGCCCGGGCGTAATCGGCGGGACTGTCATGCTGCAGGCCCTGGCTCTGGATCGACGCCAGCGCGTTTTCCCAGGCCGCCCAGGCGCGGGCATAGCGGATCTCGACCATGGTGTCGCCGCTGAACAGCCGCCGGTGATAGGCGGCAATCAGGTCGCCGCGCTCCTCCTCGGGGATCAGGCGCACGAAGCGGTCCCAGACATCGGGCCAGAACTGCCCCGCCCCGCCGCCATAGAACCAGCCGAGTTCGCGCGGCGTCATCAGGAAGACGCCGCGCAGCGCCAGATAGGCGGCCCGCTCGGGATGGGTGATGGCATAGACCAGCGACAGGGTCGCGCCCCAGCTGCCGCCGAAGACGATCCAGCGATCCACGCCCAGTTCCTCGCGGATCCGCTCCATGTCGGCCACGAGATGCCAGGTGGTGTTGTTCTCCACCGAGGCATGCGGACGCGAGCGGCCGCAGCCGCGCTGGTCGAAGAGGATGACGCGATAGGCGGCGGGGTCGAAATAGCGCCGCATCGCCGGGCTGCATCCGCCCCCCGGCCCGCCATGCACCACGACCACGGGAATGCCCTCGGGCGATCCGCATTGCTCGACATAGATCCTGTGGCCGTCCCCGGTCTCGATCATCCGCTGGTCATAGGCATCGACCGGAGGATACAGAAACTGGTGCGCCGTACGTTTTTGTCCCGAGACTTGCTCCATGGAGCGACTATATAGGCGTGTTCGGGCCTCGGCCATAGACCGCAACAGAAAAAGGGGAGCGCGGCATGAGCGATGCGTCATCGTCCGTCGATCCGCAGGAGATCGCGAAATTCGAGGCCATGGCCGCCGAATGGTGGGATCCCCATGGCAAGTTCAAGCCGCTGCACATGATGAATCCCTGTCGGCTGGGCTATGTCACCCGCCAGATCGCGGCGGAATTCGGCCGCGACCTGAACCGGCCCCGCGCGCTCGAGGGGCTGCGCATCCTCGATATCGGCTGCGGCGGCGGGCTCCTGTGCGAACCGCTGGCGCGGCTGGGCGCGACCGTGACCGGCGCGGATGCCGCCGAGCGCAACATCCCCGTGGCCAAGCTCCATGCCGAGCAGTCCGGGCTGGAGATCGACTACCGCCATACGACGGCCGAGGCGATCGCCGCCTCGGGGGAAAAGTTCGACGTGGTGCTGGCCATGGAGGTGGTGGAACATGTCGCCGATCCGCAGGCCTTCCTGTCGGTCTGCGCGCAGCTGCTGGAGTCCGGCGGGCTGACCGTGGTCTCGACGCTGAACCGCAACCCGAAAAGCTACCTGATGGCGATCATCGGGGCCGAGCATGTCATGCGCTGGCTGCCGAAGGGCACGCATGACTGGGCGAAGTTCATCACCCCCGACGAGCTGTCGGGATTCCTCGAGACCGCGGGGATGGTGCCGGTGGACCGCCGCGGATTCGTCTTCAATCCGCTGGGCTGGAGCTGGTCGCTGTCCGAACGCGACCTGTCGGTGAACTACGCCATCGCCGCCCGCGCGGGCTGAGCGCGCAGGCGGCGGCGCGGGCGGACAGGCTAGAGCCGCGCCAGGAGCTCCGCCTTCTTGGCCTGGAATTCCGCCTCGGTCAGCACGCCCATGTCCCGCAGCTGGCCCAGTTTCTCCAGCGCGGCGAAGACATCGCCCTGTACCGGCTGCGCCGCGGCGGGATCTGCGGCAGGCGCCGGTTCGGGGGCGGTCTGCGGCGCGGGCTGCCCGGCCTCCGGCGCGCTTTGCCAGGATGGCGCCTGCGCGGCCTGCCCCTGGCCCGAGACCACCGGCAGCTGGTTGAGATAGACCGTCCCGTACTGGCTGGTGAAGGTCCAGCTGGCATCGCCCGACTGCTGCTGGCCGACGCCGCCGATCTGGTGATCCAGCGTGTCGTAGACCGTCACCTGGCCGCCGAGATTGACCGCCAGCCGGCCCCTGTCGGGAAAGATCGCATAGCTGAGATTGTTCTGGCTGCCGGAGGAGGAGGGGCTGCCCAGTTCCGGCGGCCACCAGCTGCCGCCGCCGCCGAAGCTCATCGAGACACCGCCCTGTCCCGTTCCCTGCCCCTGCCACTGTCCGCCGGAGGAGGGTGCGGGCGGCGGCAGGTAGAAGCTGCCATTGAACCAGGCCGCCGAGATCTCGCCGCACAGGTTCGACACCAGCGCCTGCAGGTTGGAATTGAACATGTCCCCGACCATGGTCATCCCGCCCGAGGACCATTGCCCCATGCCGCCCAGCTCGGGCACCGAGAACTGGGCCATCGTGCCGCCGCCGCGGCTGACCGCGTCCATCATCGCGCGCACCGCGTCCTGGCTCAGCCCGTAGCGCCGCGACAGGTCCGCCATCACCGCGGATCCATGCTGGGAAAGTTGGTCCATGCGTCTCTCGCCGCCCCGGGCGGCGCTCCTGTTCTGCGGATCAGCCCGTGGCCTAGCATATCGCGGGACGCGCCGATACCGGAACCGCCTCTGCCGCCCGGCCTGCGGCAGATCCGCACCCGCCCCGCCTCAGCCGGCCAGCGCCGCCAGAACCTCGCGCGCGGCCGAAGCGGCCGTGCGCCGCCCCTCGGCCACCGCCGCGCCCAGCTCGGTTTCCAGCTGCCGCAGCGCCGGGTCGGCCGCCAGCCGGGCCATCAGCCCGTGGCGCAGCTCCTCGCGGAACCAGTGATGCGCCTGGCGGGCGCGGCGGGCCTGCCAGTGCCCTGCCGCGCGGCGCCAGCGATCCAGCGCCTGCATCTCCTCCCAGGCCGCCTCCAGCCCGGTTTCCGAAATCGCCGAGACGGTCAGCGCCTTGGGAAAGCCCGGCGGATCCTCCGGCCGCTTGCGCAGCAGCCGCAGCGCCCCGGCGTAATCCGCGCAGGTCCGCGTCGCCGCGGGCAGCAGGTCGCCATCGGCCTTGTTCACCAGGATCAGGTCGGCGATCTCCATGATTCCGCGCTTGACCCCCTGCAGCTCGTCGCCCCCCGCAGGCGCCATCAGCAGCACGAAGAGATCGCACATTTCCGCGACCATGGTCTCGGACTGGCCGACGCCCACCGTCTCGATGAGCACGATGTCGAACCCCGCCGCCTCGCACAGCGCCACCGCCTCGCGCGTGCGCCGGGCCACGCCGCCCAGATGCGTCTGGGACGGCGAGGGCCGGATGAAGGCGCGCGGGTCGCGGCTCAGCCGCTCCATCCTGGTCTTGTCCCCCAGGATCGACCCGCCGGAGCGCGCCGAGGAGGGATCGACCGCCAGCACGGCGACCCGGTTTCCCTGCGCGGTCAGCATCTTGCCGAACCCCTCGATGAAGGTGGACTTGCCGACACCCGGCGTGCCCGACAGGCCGATGCGCAGCGCCATGCGGCCCGCCCGGCCCAGGGTCTCGATCAGCTCCACCGCCGCGGCACGGTGATCCTCGCGGCCGCTTTCCACCAACGTGATCGCCCGGGCCAGCCCCCGGCGCTCTCCCGCCCGGATGCGGCGGGCAAGATCGGAAAGGTCCATGGCGGCGCTCCGCTTGATCTGCCCGGGCACCCCGGGCCGGTTGACGATCCCCCCGGTTTTCTGCCTTGTGCCGGGGATGGATGGCAAGAGCGGAGGACAGGGCCGATGACGCGCAGGGGATGGACCGCGACACTGGCGGCGCTGGTTCTGGCCGGTCCGGCCATGGCCGAAACCGGGACCTTCGACCTGCGCCTGGGCCCCGTGCCCGCGGGCACGCTGGCCTATTCGGCAGAAGAGCGCGGCGGGCGCTATGCCGCCTCCGGCGCCGTGCGCTCGGGCGGGCTGGCCGGGCTGTTCGTCGATGCCGCCATCGATGCCACGGCGCGCGGCCGGTCGGAGGGGAACGACTATCGCCCCGATAGCTTTTCCTCCACCACCTCCGAGGACGGCGACACCGAGACCCTGACCTTCCGCTATGCCAACGGGGTGCCGCAGGTGTCGCGCGATCCCGCACCGTCGAAACCGCCGAAACACGCCGCCCCGCCGGAGGCGCAGGGCGGAACCGTCGATCCGATGACCGCCGCCTTCGCCATCCTGCGCGACCGGCCCGCGGATCAGGCCTGCGACCTGCGGATAGAGATGTATGACGGACGCCGCCGCACCGATCTGCGGCTGGTCGGCGGCACCGCCACCGGCGATGGCGGGCTGTCCTGCCGCGGCGAATACCGCCGCGTCGCCGGGTTCTCGCAGAAGGAGCTGGCCGAGAAGCCGGTCTGGCCCTTCTCCGTGACCTATGCCCCCGCGGGGGCGGCGCTGCGCGTCACCGAACTGGCGATCCCCACCAGCTTCGGCACGCTGCGGATGGTGCGGCGCTGAGCATGGCCCTTGCCCTGCCGATCGATGACGCGCTGCCCGCGCTGCGCGCGGCCCTGGCCTCCCATGGCCGCGCCGTGCTGCAGGCCCCGCCCGGCGCGGGCAAGACCACCCGCGTGCCGCTGGACCTCCTGGCCTCGGGGCTGGTCGAGGGCCGCATCCTGATGCTGGAACCCCGCCGCCTGGCCGCCCGCGCCGCCGCTGAGCGGATGGCCGCCACCCTGGGCGAGGAGGTCGGACAGACCGTCGGCTACCGCATCCGCGGCGACAGCAGGGTCAGCCGCGCGACCCGCATCGAGGTCGTCACCGAAGGCATCCTGACCCGCCAGATCCAGGCCGATCCCGACCTGCCCGGCATCGGGCTGGTGATCTTCGACGAATTCCACGAACGCTCGCTGCAGGCCGATCTGGGGCTGGCCCTGGCCTGGGAGGTGCGCGGCGCGCTGCGCGAGGACCTGCAGATCGTCGTCATGTCCGCCACGCTGGATGCCGCGCCGGTCGCCGCGCTGCTCGAGGATGCGCCGATGGTCACCTCCGAGGGCCGCGCCTTCCCGGTGGAGACCCGGCACCTGGAGCGTCCGAAGGGCCCGCGCGAACGTATCGAGGCCGTGACCGCCGACCTGGTGGCCCGCGCCATGGGCGAAACGGAGGGCGGCGTCCTGGTCTTCCTGCCCGGCGAGGGCGAGATCCGCCGCACCGAGGGGCTGCTGAAGGGCCGCCTGCCCGCCGATGCCGATATCCGGCCGCTTTTCGGCGCGATGGAGCTGAAGGCGCAGCGCGCCGCGATCGCCCCCTCGCCCGCCGGCCGCCGCAAGGTG
Organism: Mangrovicoccus algicola; assembly: GCF_014903745.1. Taxonomy (GTDB): domain Bacteria; phylum Pseudomonadota; class Alphaproteobacteria; order Rhodobacterales; family Rhodobacteraceae; genus Mangrovicoccus; species Mangrovicoccus algicola. The sequence goes on from NZ_JACVXA010000013.1 coordinate 52,773, forward strand.
GTCCTGGCCACCGCCATCGCCGAGACATCGCTGACCATCGAGGATGTGCGCGTCGTGGTGGATGCCGGGCTGGCGCGGCGGGCCCGGTTCGATCCGAATTCCGGCATGTCGCGGCTGGTGACCGACCGCGTCACCCGCGCCGAGGCCGAACAGCGCCGCGGGCGGGCCGGACGGGTTGCGCCGGGGATCTGCTACCGCGCCTGGACGCGGGGCGAGGAAGGCGGGCTGGCCGCCTTCCCGCCGCCGGAAATCGCCGCCGCCGATCTGACCGGGCTGGCGCTGGACCTGGCGCAATGGGGGGCGGAGCCCGGCGACCTGGCCTTCCTGACGCCGCCGCCCGAGGGCGCGCTGGCCGAGGCGCGGGCGCTTCTGGCCGATCTGGGCGCGCTGGATGCGGCCGGGCGGCTGACCGATCACGGTGCCGCGCTGGCGCGGCTGCCGGTGCATCCGCGGCTGGGGCACATGCTGGCCCTGGCCGGGCGGCAGGCGGCGGATCTGGCGGCGCTCCTGGCCGATCGCGACCCGCTGCGCGGCGCCGGGACCGACCTGCGGCTGCGGCTGGAGGCGCTGCGCGATCCCCGCCGCTTCGCCGCCGAACATGGAGAGATCGCCAGCCGCGCGGGACTGGAGCGCATCCGCGCGGAAGCCCGCCGCCTGTCCCGCGCCGCACCTGATGCGGCGCCTCCCCTGTCCCCGGCGGAGATGGCGGCGCTGGCCTATCCCGACCGGATCGGGCTGCGCCGCAAGGGCGACGATCCCCGCTGGCTCCTGTCCGGCGGCAAGGGCGCGGCGATGGATCCGGGCGACCCGCTGGCCGGACAGCGGCTGATCGTGGCGCTGGACCTGGACGGGGACGCCCGCGAAGCGAGGCTCCGCCTCGGCGCGGCGCTCGGCGAGGCCGAACTGCGCGGGCTTTACGCGGATCGCATCGCGGAGATCCCCGTCTGCCAGTGGTCGAAGCGCGACCGCCGCGTCGAGGCGCGGCTGCAGGAACGCTTCGGCGCGCTGGTGCTGACCGACCGCCACTGGAAGGACGCGCCCGAGGAGGCCGTCGCCGCGGCCGCGCTGGAGGGGCTGCGCGACCTCGGGCTGCAGGCGCTGAAACCCTCCGCCGCCTTCGACCTGCTGCGCGCGCGGCTGGCGCTGGCCCGCAACGAGATGCCCGGCCTGCCCGACCCTTCCGAGGATGCCCTGCTCGCCGAGGCGGAGGACTGGCTGCTGCCCTATCTGGGCCGGGCCCGCTCGGCTGCCGATCTCAAGGCGCTGGACCCCGGCCCGGCGCTGGCCGCGCGGCTGGGCTGGGACGAGGCGCAGGCGCTCGACCGGTTCGCGCCGCCGCATTACACCACGCCGCTGGGACGCCGCATCGCCATCGATTACGGCGCCGAGGCCCCCGAGATCACGCTGCGCCTGCAGGAAATGTTCGGCGAGACACGGCACCCGATGGTCGGCGGGCGGCCGCTGCGGGTCACGCTTCTGTCGCCTGCCGGACGGCCGGTGCAGACGACGATGGACCTGCCGGGATTCTGGACCAGTTCCTATGCCGATGTCCGCAAGGACATGCGCGGCCGCTATCCGCGCCATCCCTGGCCCGAGGATCCGACCGCGGCCGACCCGACGCTGCGGGCCAAGCCCAGGGGCAGCTAGCGCCGCCCCCGGCGGGGCTCAGAGCCCCAGGCACCAGCGCATGACGGCCTTCTGGGCATGCATGCGGTTCTCGGCCTCGTCGAAGATCACCGATTGCGGCCCGTCCATCACCTCGTCGGTGACTTCCTCGCCGCGATGCGCGGGCAGGCAATGCATGAACAGCGCCTCCTTCCCGGCCGCGGCCATCAGCGCGCCGTTGACCTGGTAGGCGGCCAGCAGATTGTGCCGCCGCTCCCGGGTCTCGGGCGCGTCATGCATCGACACCCAGGTATCGGCCACGACCAGGTCGGCGCCCTCGACGGCCTTCGCCGGGTCGCGCTCGATGGTGATGTTTGCGCCCGCCGCCCGGGCCGCCGCGACATATTCGGCATCCGGGTCCAGCGACTCGGGGCCGGCAAAGACGAAATCGAAGCCGAACTGCCCCGCGGCATGGATGAAGGAGGCGCAGACATTGTTGCCGTCGCCGGTCCAGACCACCTTCTTGCCCGCGATCGGTCCGCGATGTTCCTCGAAGGTCAGGATGTCGGCCATGATCTGGCAGGGATGGCTGCGGTTCGTCAGCCCGTTGATCACCGGCACGGTGGCATGCTCGGCCAGTTCCAGCAACGTCTCCTCGCCGAAGGTGCGGATCATGATCAGGTCGACATAGCGGCTGAGCACGCGGGCGGTGTCGGCGATGCTCTCGCCATGGCCCAGCTGCATCTCGGACCCGGTCAGCACCATCGTCTGCCCGCCCATCTGCCGCACGCCCATGTCGAAGGAGACGCGGGTCCGCGTCGACGGCTTCTCGAAGATCAGCGCGACCATGCACCCCTCCAGCGGATGCTCGGCATCGGCCGTGCCGCGCGGCAGGCCGCGGCGGGCCGATTTCATCGCCGCCGCCTGGTCGATCATCGACCGCAGGTCCTCGGCAGACGTCTTGTGGATGTCCAGGAAGTGTTTCATCGTTACCAAACCTCAGGCGCTTTCGGCGGGCTTCTGTGCCAGCGCGCAGGCGGCCCGGTCCAGCCGCGCCACCGCCTCTGCAATATCCTCGTCGGGAATGTTCAGCGCGGGCAGCAGCCGCACCACGTTATCGGCGGCGGGCACGGTCAGCAGGCCCTCGGCCTGGGCCGCCGCCACCAGATCGGCCGGGGCCACCCGGCATTTCAGCCCGATCATCAGCCCCGTCCCGCGCACCGTCTCGAAGATGGCCGGATGCGACGCGACCAGGCCTTCGAGCGACTGCCGCAGCAGCCCGGCCTTGCGGTTCACCTCGGCCAGGAAGGCCGGGTCCGAGACGATCCCGGTCACCTTCAGCCCCACGGCGCAGCCCAGCGGGTTGCCGCCATAGGTGGATCCGTGGGTGCCCGCCTTCATGCCCTGCGCCGCCTCTTCGGTGGCCAGAACCGCGCCCAGCGGGAAGCCGCCGCCGATGCCCTTGGCGGACATCATGATGTCGGGGGTGACGCCTGCATGTTCATGCGCGAAGAGGCGGCCGGTCCGGCCCATGCCGCATTGCACCTCGTCGAAGATCAGCAGCGCGCCGACCTTGTCGCAGCGCGCCCGCAGCGCCTTCAGCGTGGCATCGGGGATCGCGCGGATCCCGCCCTCGCCCTGGATCGGCTCGACGATCACCGCCGCGGTATCCTCGGTGACGGCCGCCAGCAGCGCCTCGTCCTCGCCGAAGGGCACATGGACGAAGCCCGGCATCAGCGGGCCGAAGCCCTTGACCATCTTGTCGCCGCCCGCCATCGCGATGGCGCCGGTGGAGCGGCCGTGGAACGCGCCCTGCAGCGCCACGATCTGCGCGCGCGGCGCGCCCGCCTCGTCATGGTACTTGCGCGCCATCTTGATCGCCAGTTCCGCCGCCTCCGTGCCGGAATTGGTGAAGAACACCGTATCGGCAAAGGTCAGCTCCACCAGCTTGTCGGCCAGCTGCTGCTGTTCGGGAATGGTGTAGAGGTTGGAGACATGCCACAGCTTCGCGGCCTGCGCGGTCAGGGCCGCGACCAGTTCCGGCGCGGCATGTCCCAGCGCATTCACCGCGATCCCGGCGCCCATGTCCAGGAATCGGCGCCCGTCCGCCTCCACCAGCCAGGAGCCTTCGCCCGAGACGAAGGACAATGGCAGCCGCGAATAGGTCGGCAGAACGGACGGGATCATGGTCGTGGTCCTCTTCAGGAAGCCCAAGGCGTGCCCGAGGGCGGTATGTCTGTCAATGGGAGAGGGGGATGCGGGGACGTTTTGCCCTGCATCGCGGACAGGTCGGATCAGGCGCTGGCGCGCAGGCTTCGGCGCCTGGGGCGCAGGAGGGGGGCCGATCCGGTCATGGCGCGGGCCATATACCGGATTTTCCCGCCGATCCAGCGTTTTCCGCGCCGGTGCCCCGTCAGGGCTTCAACCGGTGGCCGCTGCGCAGCCAGTGCCAGCTCAGCGCCGCCAGCGCGCCGGCCACCGCGAGGCAGACCCCCATCCCCAGCCAGGGCGAACTGTCGGACACGCCCAGGATCGCGTAGCGCGCCCCGTCGATCAGGTAGAAGATCGGGTTGACATGGCACAGCGCCTGCATCGCCGGCGGCAGAACCTCGATGGAATAGAAGGTCCCCGACAGGAAGGTCAGCGGCGTGATCACGAAATTGGAGATCACCGACATCTGGTCGAATTTCTCCGCATAGATCGCGCCGATGATGCCCAGGCAGCCCATCAGCGCCGATCCCACGACCAGCACCAGCGCCAGCCACAGCGGATGCGCCAGCCCGGTGCCCAGATACAGCATCATCAGCGCCAGCACCGGCAGCGACACCAGAAGCCCCCGCGCCAGCGCCCCGGCCAGATAGCCCGCCAGCATCTCGCCCGCCGAGAGGGGCGGCATCAGCGTGTCGACGATATTGCCCTGCACCTTGGCCACGAGGATCGAGGAGGAGGTGTTGGCAAAGGCGTTCTGGATCACCGACATCATCAGGATGCCCGGCGCGATGAAGCTGAGGAAGGGCAGGCCCATCACCTCGCCGCGCCGCGTTCCCAGCGCCAGCCCGAAGACGGCGAGGAACAGCACGGCGGTGATCAGCGGGGCCATCACGGTCTGCGACCAGACCGCCATGAAGCGGCGGGTCTCGCGCTCGGCAAGGGTGGTCATTCCCAGCCAGTTGACCCGGCCGAAGCGGCGGGTTCCCATGCGGCGGCTATTGTCCATGGGGCCTGTCTCCCTTAGATAGTGGCGCGGCCTTGATCCGTCGCGCGGGTTGATACCCGCCATCGAAACGATATGATAGGGGCTTCCGGCGCGCCGCCGCCGGACCGGGCCGGAGCCGCTCCGGCCGTCGCTGAACCAGAAGTGGAACCACGGATGTCCTGGACCGAAGAACGCGTCGAGCTGTTGAAGAAGATGTGGTCGGAAGGCCAGAGCGCCAGCCAGATCGCCAAGGCCCTGGGCGGCGTGACCCGCAACGCGGTGATCGGCAAGGTCCACCGGCTGGGATTGTCCAACCGCACCGGCGGTGCGGGCGCCCCGCCCAAGCCCGAGCCGAAACCGGCCGAAGCCCCGCTCACCGAGGCACCGAAAATGGAAGCACCCAAAGCCGCCGCGCCCGTGGCGGAACCCGAGATCGAGATGGAAGCGCCGAAACCCCGCGAGACCGTCACCTCGGTCAAGATCCCCGTCCCCGCCGCGCGCAAGCCGATCGTCCCCGCCGGCCAGCCGCTGCCGCCGCAGCCCTCGGCCAACGAGGTCAGCCCCGAGGCGCTGGCCACCCAGCGCGAGGCCGAAATGAAGGCGCGGCGCCTGACCCTGATGGAACTGACCGAGCGGACCTGCAAATGGCCGATCGGCGATCCCGCAACCGATGACTTCTGGTTCTGCGGCCACCCGGTCCAGGCCGGCAAGCCCTATTGCGAGGCCCATGTCGGCGTCGCCTTCCAGCCCATGTCCTCGCGCCGCGACCGCCGCCGCTGAGCCGGACCCGGTGCCCTGGCACCGGGCAGCGCGATTGCCGGGGGCGCGACAAGTCCCGCGGACAGACAACCGGTGCAGAACCCGCAGCGGACATCCCCGGGCCCGGCCCCGGCATCCCGCGCCTGCGCCTGCGCCGGACGCGGCGTCCGTTCTTGCCGGTCGCGGCCCGTCGGCCCGTCATCGCGCCGGGCGCGGGGCTCTCCTCCCGGCATCCTGCCGCGCCGCGGGCCATGCGGCGCCGTCCCGCCCCGGCGAAAGCCGGGGCCTCCTGTTTCGCGCCAGCCCCGGTGACGGCGGTCGGATCCGCGCCGCGCGCGGAACCTCTTCCCGCGGCAGGCCGGATCCTCTATGTGCGGCTCCATGTCCCAGAATCCTCCCAGCCTCCGCCCGGATCTTGCGCCGAAAGGCCGCTTCGACGCTCCCGCCCGCCCCGGCCAGCCGACCATCGGCATGGTCTCCCTCGGCTGCCCCAAGGCGCTGGTCGACAGCGAACGCATCCTGACCCGGCTGCGCGCCGAGGGCTACGCGATCTCGCCCGATTACCACGGCGCGGAGGCGGTGATCGTCAATACCTGCGGCTTTCTCGACAGCGCCAAGGCCGAGAGCCTGGAGGCGATCGGCGAGGCGCTGCGCGAGAACGGCAAGGTGATCGTCACCGGCTGTCTCGGTGCCGAACCCGACTACATCACCGGCGCGCATCCCAAGGTGCTGGCCGTGACGGGCCCGCATCAATACGAACAGGTTCTGGATGCCGTCCATGGCGCCGTGCCGCCCGCGCCGGACCCGTTCATCGACCTGCTGCCCGCCTCCGGCGTGTCCCTGACGCCGCGGCATTACAGCTATCTGAAGATATCCGAGGGCTGCAACCACAAGTGCAAGTTCTGCATCATCCCCGACATGCGCGGCCGTCTGGCCTCGCGCCCCCACAGGGCGGTGATGCGCGAGGCCGAGAAGCTGGTCGAGGCGGGCGTGCGCGAATTGCTGGTGATCAGTCAGGACACCTCCGCCTATGGCACGGACTGGGCCGACCGCCCGTCCAAGGCGCCGATCCTCGACCTGGCGCGCGATCTGGGCAGGCTGGGCGCCTGGGTGCGGCTGCATTACGTCTATCCCTATCCGCATGTGCGCGAATTGGTGCCGATGATGGAGGCCGCCGCGACCGGGTCGGGGATCCTGCCCTATCTCGACATCCCCTTCCAGCACGCCCATCCCGACACGCTGCGCCGCATGGCGCGTCCGGCCGCCGCCTCGCGCACGCTGGAGGAAATCGCCGCCTGGCGCGCTGCCGTGCCCGATCTGGTGCTGCGCTCGACTTTCATCGTCGGCTATCCCGGCGAGACCGAGGCCGAGTTCCAGCACCTGCTGGACTGGATGGACGAGGCGCAGCTCGACCGGGTCGGCTGCTTCCAGTACGAGAATGTCGCGGGCGCCCGCGCCAATGATCTGCCCGACCATGTCCCGGCCGAGGTCAAGCAGGAGCGCTGGGACCGGTTCATGGAGAAGGCCCAGGCGATCTCCGAGGCGAAGCTGGAGGCCAGGGTCGGCAAGCAGCTGCAGGTCATCGTCGACGAGGTCGATGCCGAGGGAGCGACCTGCCGCACCATGGCCGATGCGCCGGAAATCGACGGCAACCTGTTCATCGACGAGGGGTTCGAGGCGCTGAAGCCCGGCGACATAGTGACGGTCGAGGTGGACGAGGCCGGGGAATACGACCTCTGGGGACGGCTGGCCTGACCGGTCCCGGCGCGCTCAGTCCCGATCGGCGCAATCGGGCGAGAGCTGCGCCGCGACCAGTTCCAGGCGCGCGGCGTAATTCTGGCGGACAGGCTCGAAGCGCAGGCGCACCTCCACCGTCTGGCGTTCGGCCATCGGAGCGCGATGGATCATCTCCGCCAGTTCCATCGCGGCCGGCTGCTGCAATTCATCGAAGGTGATGCGCCCATGGGCCGTCCGCCCGTAATCGACGATATTGGCCCGGTCCCCCTCCGCACGGGCGAGTTCCTGGAAGGCGGGAAAGATCGTTCCGTCCGTCGGCATGTTGGCCAGGCTGACCTGCATCGCCTCCGGCCCGTCGGCCGCCTGCAGAACCGCCGCCAGCATCGAGGAACTGCGGATCTCCAGCGCGCAGGACACCGTCCGGCGCATATCCCCGGCAGCCTTCTCGAATTCCGCGACCAGCCGGGTCTCCGCCGCGGAGATCCGCGCAGCGGACAACTGGTCCACCACCGCCACCGAGGCGGCAAGCATCGCGCCGAACGCCAGGAAATCTGCCAAAGTCATATTCATGAAAGCACCGAAAGTCTTGCGGAAGGGTTCCACAATCCCGGGAATATGTCAATTTCCGGCAAGCTGCCGGGCAAACGCGGGCGCCCGGCGGGCTGCTACTGGCCGCGGGTCAGGCGCGCCATCGTCTGCTGCACCACCCGGATGCGGTCGCCATTCGGCGGGTGCGTCCCCAGGAACTGGTCGCCCGGATCGCGCGCGCGGGAGAAATAGGCGACCCCGTCCACCGGGTCGTAGCCCGCGTGATAGGCGATCTGCGCGCCCAGGCTGTCGGCCTCCAGCTCGTAATTCTTGGAATAGGCCCGCGACCCGGTGAAGGCGCCCAGCTCCTGCGCCGAGGCGATGGTGGAGGACGTCCCCCCCAGCGCCGCCGCGGCAAGCCCCGCCGCGATGGCCGCCGCCTCGGTGGTGCTCTGCTGACGCGCGATATGGTCGGAAATGTGATGCGCCGCCTCGTGCGACAGCACGAAAGCCACCTCGTCGGCATTGCGCAGATCGTTCAGCAGCGTCTGGTTGACGACGAGCAGAGGCTGGCCGTTGGCCAGCTGGGTCTGGTAGGCATTGGCGGGCTTGGACGGGTCGCGGTCCAGCTCGATGCGGAAATCGCAGTTGCGGGCGGGCGGCGTCGCGCGGCAGACCTGTTCCGCCACCGGCTCCACCCGGGCGACGATGGTCGCGAAGTTCTTGTCGGCGGGGGCCTTCTGCGGCGTCCCCGAGATCACCGGCCGGGCCGCCGTCTGCGTCTGCGATCCCTGCGGCGCCACGGCCACGGTGCAGCCTGAGGCGGCCAGCACCACGGATAGCAGTATCGACAGAGCGGCCGGGCGTCCCGGCACCGTGATCGCGAGCATCATGCTGGCCTCCTCAGCGCGCCAGACCATTACCTAGCGAGGCCGCGCGGCACAGGCAAGCGGCGCCGTGGCGCGCCCGCTGCATCCGCCGCACTGGCCCCCGGCCCCGGACGTGCTAGCCTTGCTGCAGGCAAGTGGAGGTTTCCCATGTTCACGATCGAACACGAATTCGACGCCACGGTGGTCACGCTGGTCGACGAGGGCGGCACGCATCTTCAGGAGGACGTGATCGTCAGCGCGCTGGACGACTGCGTGACCATCGCCCAGTACGATCCGGTGCGGCGGCAGGAGAACCTGGTCACGCTGTCGATGGCGCAGGTGGCCGACCTGCGTGCCGCGCTGGATCTGCCCGAAGGCATGTATCGCATCGTCCGCAAGGCCGGCGCCTGACGGGTCAGACCCGCCGGAAGGTCTTTTCCCGCGACGCGGCGCCGCGCACCAGGTCCAGCGCGGTTTTCGGCAGGCCCAGATGCGCGGCAAGCGCCTTGCGCGCCGCCTCCGTCGCCCTGCCCTTCTCGGGCGCTTCGGTGACATAGACACGAAGCCGCCCGCCATCCTCGACGATCCGCCCGCGCGAGGCGCGCGGCGTGACCGTCACGGTGATGGTGTCGCCCGGTTGCATGCCCCGCATCTGCCCGCTGCGCAGGCCCGGCGCAAGCCCCGCGGACAGGGCCGCGACCGCCCCGCCCTTGACCCCGGGGGGCAAAGCGCCGACCTAGGGCCCATCCACCGAAGGAGATCCGATGTGACCGCCGCCCGCCCCGATGTTCTCGACTTCCTCCTCACCCGGCGTTCGCGTCCGGCCAAGACCCTGACCGCCCCGGTCCCGGACAGCGACGCGCTGGGACCGCTGCTGAGCGCGGCGGCGCGCAGCCCCGATCACGGCGCGCTGGAGCCGTTCCGCTTCATCGTGCTGGAGCGCGCGGCCCTGGCGCGCATCGCGGAGCTGATCGCCCCGGCGGGCGAAAGGCTGGGCCGCAGCCCGGAGGAGATCGCCAAGCAGCGCGCCGTCTATGCGGGCGGCAACCTGGCGGTGGCGGTGGTCTTCTCGCCAAGGGAGAGCCCCAAGGTTCCCCGGGTCGAACAGCAATATACCGCGGGCGCCGTCTGCCTGTCGCTGCTGAATGCCGCGCTTGCCGCGGGCTGGGGGGCGAACTGGCTGTCCGGCTGGGCCAGCCACGATCCGCAATTCTGCGCCGAGGCCTTCGCGCTCGAGCCGCAGGAAGCCATTGCCGGGCTCATCCATATCGGGACCGAGAGCACGCAGCCGGCGGACCGGCCGCGCCCCGACATCAATGCCATCACCACCTGGGTGCGGGCATGATCCGCGACATTTCCCGGGCGCTGGGACAGATCGGCGACCCGCGGTTCCGCAAGGTGCTGCTGCTGGGGCTGGGCATCACGATCGGCCTCCTGCTGGCCTTCTACGTCGTCACCGCCTGGCTGGTCGCCTGGATCGTGCCGGACACCGTCACGCTGCCCTGGATCGGCCAGGTCGGCTGGATCAACGACATCGCCTCGGGCGCCTCGGTCCTGGGGGCGATGGTGCTGTCGAGCTTCCTCATGGTGCCGGTCGCCTCGGCCTTCACCGGCATGTTCCTCGACCAGGTCGCCGACGCGGTGGAGGACCGGCACTATCCGCATCTGCCGGATGTCCGCCCCACCCCCTTCACCGAGACGCTGGCCGACACGTTCAGCTTCCTCGGCGTGATGATCCTGGCCAATATCGCGGCCTTCGCGCTGTATATCTTCCTGGCTCCCTTCGCGCCGCTGATCTTCTGGGGGCTGAACGGCTTCCTGCTGGGGCGGGAATATTTCCAGCTGGTCGCGATGCGGCGGCTGGGCGCCAAGGGCGCGAAGGAGCTGCGCCGCAAGCATTTCGCCAGCATCTGGATCCTGGGCGCGTTGATGGCGATCCCGCTGACCGTGCCGCTGGTGAACCTGCTGGTGCCGATCATCGGCGCGGCGGCCTTCACCCATTTCTACCACCGGCTGGCGCGCAGCTGAGCGCGCGCACAGCCCCTGTGCGCCTGGCTGACTGGACCCGTCGCGCGAATCCTCCATCTTGTGTCCCGGAACACAAGGAAAGGAACGCGCGATGGGCTTGCTGGTGGACGGGGTCTGGAAGGACCAGTGGTACGATACCGACAAGACCGGCGGCAAGTTCGAGCGGTCGAAATCCCAGTTCCGCAACTGGATCACCGCCGACGGATCGGCCGGCCCCTCGGGCACGGACGGGTTCCGCGCGGAGCCCGGGCGCTATCACCTCTATGTCGCCTATGCCTGTCCCTGGGCGCATCGCGCGCTGATCTTCCGCGCGCTGAAAGGGCTGGAGGAGATGATCTCCGTCTCTTTCGTCAACTGGTACATGGGCGATCACGGCTGGAGCTTCGAGGATCCGGGCGACGGCATCCCGGGCGACGACCTGTTCGGGCTCGACTACCTGTACCAGATCTACCTCAAGGCCGATCCCGGCTATACCGGCCGCGTGACCGTCCCGACCCTGTGGGACAAGGCGCGCGGCACCGTCGTCTCGAATGAAAGCGCCGAGATCATCCGCATGTTCAACAGCGCCTTCGACGGGGTCGGGGCGACCCCGGGCGACTACTATCCCGAAGACCTGCGCGAGGAGATCGACGCGCTGAACGACCGCATCTACCACACGGTCAATAACGGGGTGTACAAATGCGGCTTCGCCACCACGCAATCCGCCTATGACGAGGCGGTCGGGCCGCTCTTCGAGACGCTCGACTGGCTGGAGGATCGCCTCTCCGCCCGCCGCTACCTGGCCGGGGACCGCGTGACCGAGGCCGACTGGCGGCTTTTCACCACGCTGCTGCGCTTCGATCCGGTCTATCACGGGCATTTCAAATGCGACCGCCGCCGGATCGCCGACTATCCGAACCTGTGGGGCTACACGCGCGAACTCTACCAGTGGCCCGGGATCGCCGGGACCGTCAACATGGACCATACCCGGCGCCACTACTACATCAGCCACGAGACGGTGAATCCGCACCGCATCCTCTCGGTCGGCCCCGAGATCGACCTGGACGCCCCGCATGGGCGGGGCGGCTGAGCCCCGCAGGCCGGTCCGGTCTCAGACCAGGCGCTGCGTGGAGACCAGCGGCTCCACCAGGGCGGGCAGCCCGTCGAACCGGTCGAAGACCAGCTGGTGGGGGATCTGGAAGACCGGCGACTTGCGATAGCCCTCGGTGAACAGCAGGAAGGGCAGATCGGCCCGCCCGGCGGTTTCCGAATCGACCTCGCTGTCGCCGACATAGACCGTGGCCGAGGCGCCCAGCTGTTCCATCGCCGTCAGCACGCCCGAGGGATCGGGCTTGCGCTCGGGCAGGCTGTCGCCGCCGATCACCACCGGGAAGAACTCCGCCAGCCTCAGCGCCGCCAGCACGTTGCGCGCCGAGGCCTCCGGCTTGTTGGTCACCACGCCCAGCCCGTAGCCCATGGTGCGGAACCGCGCCAGCGCATCGGCCACGCCCGGATAGGGCCGGGTCAGATCCGTCGAATGCGCGTCGTATTCGGCCATGAAGGCAGAGACCAGCCGCGGATGCTCCGCCATGTCCAGCCCGGCGACGCCGATGATCCGCTCGACCAGCTTGGGCACGCCATTGCCGATGAAGCTGCGGATGATCTCGAAGGGCAGCGGCGCCTGCCCCTCCGCTTCCAGCATCCGCGCGGCGGCGGCATGCAGGTCGGGCGCGCTGTCGATGAGGGTTCCGTCAAGATCGAACAGGACGGCTGCACTGGACATTGGGCTCTCCTTTGCGATGGGGGCCAGATGGCGGCTTTGCGGGCCGGACGCAAGATGGGGACCGGTCGCAGGCCCGGGCACTGGCGGAAAACCCGCCTTTGGCGTATGCGACGCCCGCAAGGCAGACGAAGGAATGCACCATGGCAGCGCAGCGCAACGCGACGGGGATCGAGGCGGCGGTCAGCCTGCTTGCGGACCGGCTTGGACCGAGGCTGGCAACCGGCAGGAGCCTGCGCGAGCAGCACGGTCATACCACGACCTGGCTGGAAAACCAGCATCCCGACGCCGTTGCCTTCGCGCAATCGGCCGCCGAGGTGCAGGAGATCGTCCGGATCTGCGCGGCCCATGGCGCGCCGGTGATCCCCTTCGGCACCGGCACTTCGCTGGAGGGCCATGTCAACGCGCCGCTGGGCGGCATTTCGGTCGATGTCTCGGGCATGGACCGGGTTCTGGAGATCCGCCCCGAGGACATGGACGCGACCGTGGAGCCGGGCGTGACCCGCGAGGCGCTGAATACCGAGCTGCGCGCGACGGGGCTGTTCTTCCCGGTCGATCCCGGGGCGAATGCCTCGCTGGGGGGCATGGCCTCCACCCGGGCTTCGGGCACCACCGCGGTCCGCTACGGCACGATGCGCGACCGGGTGCTGTCGCTGAAGGCGGTGCTGCCCTCGGGCGAGATGATGCAGAGCGCGGCGCGGGCGCGGAAATCCTCCGCCGGCTATGACCTGACCGGGCTGATGGTCGGTGCCGAGGGAACGCTGGGGATCATCACCGAACTGACGCTGCGCCTGGCGCCCCAGCCCGAGGCAGTCTCGGGCGCGATTGCCAGCTTTGCCGATATCGCCACCGCCTGCCAGACCGCGCAGGAGGTGATCCAGATGGGGCTGCCGGTGGCGCGGATGGAATTCCTCGACGAGGCGGCGGTGGGCTATGTCAATCGCAGCCACGGCATCGGCCTGCCCGCGGCGGCGCTGCTGCTGCTTGAATTCCACGGCTCGCCCGGCAGCCTGGCCGAGCAGACCGAGACCTTCGCCGAGCTGGCCCGCGACAACGGCGCGACCCATGTCGCCTGGAGCAGCGACCCCGACGAACGCAGCCGCCTGTGGCGCGCGCGGCACGAATTCTACCTGTCCGCGCTGGCGCTCTATCCCGGGCGGGTCGGCTTCTCCACCGATGTCTGCGTGCCGGTCTCGCAGCTGGCCGCCTGCGTCACCGCCGCCCGCGCGAAGCTGGACGATCTGGATCTGGTCGGCACCAATATCGGCCATGTCGGCGACGGCAATTTCCACACGCTGGTCTTCGTCGATCCCGCCGATGCCGCGGGGCGCGCCCGGGCCGAAACCTATGTCTCCTGGCTGAACGGGCTGGCCATTTCCCATGGCGGCACCTGCACCGGCGAACACGGCATCGGGCAGGGCAAGATGGCCTATCTGGAACGCGAGCTGGGCCCCGGCGCCCTGGCGATGATGCGCGCGGTGAAACAGGGGGTGGATCCGCTGAACATCATGAACCCGGGCAAGATCTTCGCATTCTGAGCCGCCCCGGACGCCGCGGCCTAAAATTTGACCAAATGGTCAAATTTTTCCGCGGCACGGGAAACACGCGCCGCGGTGCCCTGAAAAATCTTTCATGGGCAAGGCCTTGCCAACGGCCCGCGCCGCAGCTTCCGCCCCCCCGCATGCCGTCCCCCGGCGGGATTCCCGGCCGATCCGGCAGGGTTCCGACCGGTTTCGCGTCCCCGGCCGCGCGCCGTCCTTGACCGGATGGGGGCGGCGGGTCTTACATCGGGTTCTGCAATTCGTGCTGGAGTGCCCCAATGTCCGAGACCAGGCATATCGTGCTGACTTCCCACCCGCCGACGGGCAGCCGCAAGCCGCCGGAGATCCGCTGGGGCGCCCCCGGCGCGCAGGCGCGCGGCCCGGTGATCGGCGGCATGTCGGGCGGCCAGCGCAACGTCATCGGCACGCATTCGGGCAGCTACGGCGTCTATCGCGCCCTGGCCATCGCCACCGGCCAGCTGAAATCGGTGCACCGCCCCGACCTGACCCATACCCGCCCCTCGGTCGATATCGGCCCCTTCCCGCAATGGGAGGGCGAGGACCGGATCGTGTCGATGGACCCCTACGGCCATATCGTCGCCGATGCCTTCGGCGCCGACATCGCCGCGGGCCGCCCGATCCAGCCCACCATCGCCATCACCAAGGCCCGCATCATGCTGCCCGAGTTCAAGGAGGCCATCGCCTCCGGGCGGCTGGTTCCGGACGGCGAGATCCTGACGGAAACCGGCGAGGCCAGCGTCACCAAGATCGCCATCGAGCCGGTCTGGTACCTGCCCGGCCTCGCCCGCCGCCTGCAGGTCAGCGAGGTCAGCCTGCGCCGCGCGCTGTTCGAATATACCGGCGGCATGTTCCCGGAACTGGTCACGCGGTCCGACCTGAAGGTGTTCCTGCCGCCGATCGGCTCGATCACGCTCTACATCTTCGGCGATCCGGCGGCCATGTGGGACAGGACCAAGCGGCTGGCCTGCCGGGTGCATGACGAATGCAACGGTTCGGACGTGTTCGGCTCGGACATCTGCACCTGCCGCCCCTACCTCACCCACGGGATCGAGGAATGCGTGAAGGAGGCCCAGGAGGGCGGCGCCGGGCTGATCGTCTATAACCGCAAGGAAGGCCGCGCCCTTGGCGAGGTGACGAAATTCCTCGTCTACAACGCGCGCAAGAGGAACCCCGCGGGCGATACGGCGGCGGCCTATTTCGAGAAGACCGAATGCGTGGCCGGCGTGCAGGACATGCGGTTCCAGTCGCTGATGCCCGACGTGTTCCACTGGCTGGGGATCACCCATATCGACCGTTTCGTGTCGATGTCGGACATGAAGTACAACGCCCTGGCCGAGGCGGGCATCACCGTGGGCGAGCGGATCCCGATCCCCGACGAGCTGATCCCCGGCGATGCGCAGGTGGAGATGGACGCCAAGAAGGCCGCCGGGTACTACACGGACGAGACGGTGTCCAAACCGTCGGACCTGACACAGACCAAGGGGCGCGGGCTTGACGACTACTGACCTGGCCGAGGCCGATGCGGCCGCCACTGCCGAATGGCTGCTCAGCCCGGAGGCGATCCGGGCGCAATGCGGCGCGATCTACGATCTGGGGCTCGCGGGGAAGCTGAAGCATTTCACGCTTCATCCCGAGATGCTGGAAACCGCCGCCGACGAGGTCGTGGCGACGATCCGCGAAACCTATCCCGACCTGGCCGTGCCGCCGCATTCGCGCTGGCGGCATTTCGTGCTGGACCGGCGCGACCGCTGGGAGGAACACGCCGCGGGCCTGGATGTCGCGCCGCAGGAACGCGCGCGGCTGGAATGCGAACTGGCCATCGTCTCGGTGCTGCTCGATGCCGGGGCCGGACCGCTCTGGACTTATCGCGACCCCGATACCGGCGCGGAATATGCCCGCTCCGAGGGGCTGGCGCTGGCCTCGCTCGACATGTTCATGGCAGGCGCCTTCGGCGACGGGCGCGGGCCGGGCACGACCGCCGCCACGCTGGCGCGCTTCTCGGCCGAGAAGCTGGCCGCCGGGTTCCAGGTGACCGAGGACAACCCGCTGGAGGGCCTGGAGGGCCGCGCCTCGCTGATCGCGGCGCTGGGGCAGGCGGTCGAGGCACAGCCCGCGATCTTCGGCGATGCGCCGCGGCTGGGCCATGTCGCCGACCACCTCGCCGGGCTGGCGGGGGAGGACGGGCTGGAGGCGCAGGCCATCCTCGACGTCATCCTCTCCAGCCTCGCGCCGATCTGGGGCAGCGACCGGCCCAGCCTGGGCGGCGTCCCGCTGGGCGATTGCTGGGCGCATCCGCAGGCCCCGGCGCCGGGGCTGGTCCCCTTCCACAAGCTCAGCCAGTGGCTGGCCTATTCCCTGATCGAGCCGATGCAGCGCGCGGGCATCGCCGTCACCGGGCTGGACCGGCTCACCGGGCTGGCCGAGTACCGCAATGGCGGGCTGTTCCTGGATGCCGGGGTGATCGCGCTGCGTCACCCCCGCGAGGCGGCCGTGCCGCAGGCCCCCGGAAGCGCGCTGGTCGTCGAATGGCGCGCGCTGACCGTCATCCTTCTGGACAAGGTGGCCGATCTGGTGCGCCGCAAGCTGAAGCTTTCCGCCGAGCAGCTGCCGCTGGCCTCGGTTCTCGAAGGCGGCACCTGGGCCACCGGGCGCAGGCTGGCCCGGCGCAAGCGTCCCGGCGGCACGCCGCCCATCAGCCTGGTCTCCACAGGCACCGTTTTCTGAGTTTCCCGAAAGGCCCCCGAATGAGCGAACACGTCACCGTCGTCGACCACCCGCTGGTGCAGCACAAGCTGACCCAGATGCGCGTCAAGGACACGCCCACCGCCGATTTCCGCCGCCTGCTGCGCGAGATCGCGCATCTGCTGGCCTATGAGGTCATGCGCGACCTGCCGCTGGAACAGACCCGGATCGAAACCCCGATGGAGCCGATGACGGCCCCCCAGATCGAGGGCAAGAAACTGGTCCTGGTCTCGATCCTGCGGGCGGGCAACGGGCTTCTGGACGGGGTGCTCGACCTGGTGCCGCAGGCGCGCGTCGGCCATATCGGGCTCTATCGCGACCCCGAGACGCTGGTGGCGGTCGAATACTATCTCAAGGTGCCCTCCGATATCGAGGACCGGCTGGTGATCGTGGTCGACCCGATGCTGGCCACCGCCAATTCCGCCTCCGCCGCGCTGACCCGGCTGAAGGAAGTGGGCGCGCGGAACCTGAAATTCCTCTGCCTGCTGGCGGCGCCCGAGGGGATCGAGACGCTCAGCCGCGAACATCCAGACGTGCCGATCTTCACCGCCTCCATCGATGACCGGCTCGACGATCACGGCTATATCCGCCCCGGGCTGGGCGATGCCGGCGACCGGATGTTCGGCACGCGCTAGACCCCGCGCCGTCCCGTCCCGGCCCCGAGCCGGGACCCCCCGGTCACAGCCGGTGCAGCTTCAGCCGTCCGAGCCCCGCGAATTCCATGCGCAGCCCCGGGCCGCCCGGCCCCAGGCGCAGCGTCCGGCCGACCTTCGCGGCCAGGCGCGTCGTATCCTCGTCGCGGCGCATCGCGACCCCCTCCTCCAGGGTGTCCAGCACGTCCTCGACCCGCTGGTCGCGCGGCACCGGATCGGCGCGGCGGGCCGCGGCGGCGGCGAGACCGGCGATCAGCGCATAGCGGAACAGGGTCCAGAAGATGGGGGAAAGCGGCAGGGCCAGGGGCATTCGGCAGTCTCCTGAGGTTTCCCCAAAGATAGGACAGCCCGCGCGGAATTTCCATATCCCCGTCCCGGCGCGCGGGGCAGCGGCGCGAAACCGCAGCCTGCGCGCTTCACCCGGCCCCGAAAAGCGTCTAGGCCCCGCCCATGCCCCTTCGCGTCACCTCGCTGCGCCTCTCGCATTTCCGCTCCCACCGCCGCGCGGCCCTCGTGCTGGACGGGCGGCCGGTGGCGCTGTTCGGGGCCAACGGGGCGGGCAAGACCAATCTGGTGGAGGCGGTCTCGCTGCTGTCGCCCGGGCGCGGGCTGCGCCGCGCGGCGACGGAAGAGCTGATCCGCCGCCCCGAGGCGCTCGGCTGGAAGATCCGTGCCGGAGTGGCGGGACCGGCCGGCGCGCACGAGATCGAGACCTGGGCCGAGCCCGGCCAGTCCCGCCAGGTCCGCATCGACGGCAAGGCGGCGACCCAGACCGCGCTGGGGCGGATCGTCCGGCTGGTCTGGCTGATCCCGGCCATGGACCGGCTGTGGACCGAGGCCGCCGAGGGACGGCGGCGGTTCCTCGACCGCACCGTGCTGAGCTTCGAGCCGGGCCATGCCGAGGCGGTGCTGGCCTATGAGAAGGCGATGCGCGACCGCAACCGGCTCTTGAAGGACGAGATGCGCGATCCCCACTGGTACGAGGCGCTGGAGGCGCAGATGGCCGACTCGGGCGCCGCGATCATCGCCGCGCGCGCCCGCACCGCCGCCCGGCTGGATGCGGCACAGCGCGAGGGAGACGCGGCATTCCCGAAGGCCGCGCTGTCGATCGCCGACCCCGCCGACGCCCCCTGCCCCGAACGGGCCTGCGACCTGCGCGCGGCGCTGCGCGACGGGCGCGGGCGGGACATGCGCGCCGGGCGCAGCCTGACCGGGCCGCACCGGGCCGACCTGCTGGCGGTCTATGCCGCCAAGGGCGTGACCGCCGCGCAAAGCTCCACCGGCGAGCAGAAGGCGCTGCTTCTGTCGCTGATCCTGGCCAATGCCCGCGCCCTGGCCGAGGAGACCGGCGCGCCGCCGCTGCTGCTTCTCGACGAGGTGGCGGCGCATCTGGACAGCGACCGCCGCGCAGCGCTTTATGCCGAGGTGCAGCAGCTGGGCGCCCAGGCCTGGATGACCGGCACCGGGGCGGAGCTGTTTCCTCCCGGGGAAATCGAGGCCCAGAGGTTCCGCATCGGCGACAGCGGCGGGACCAGCATCCTGGAGGAAATGCCATGACGCCGCAACGCGTGACGCTGATCACCCTGGGGGTGGCCGACCTTGCCCGCGCCCGGGCCTTCTATGCCGCGCTCGGATGGGCACCGGCGCAGGAACAGGAAGGCGTCGCCTTCTACCAGCTGAACGGCCTGGCGCTGGCCCTGTTCGGCCGGGCGGACCTGGCCGCGGACCAGGGCCGCGCGGGGGCGGCGCTGGGGACCGGGGCGATGACGCTGGCACAGAACTTCGCGACCGGGGCCGAGGTGGATGCCGCCTATGAGCAGGCGCTGAAGGCCGGGGCCACGCCGCTGAAGGCGCCGGAGAAGGTCTTCTGGGGCGGGTATTCCGGCTATTGGGCCGATCCCGACGGGCATGTCTGGGAAGTCGCCATGAACCCGTTCTGGCCGCTGGAGGATGACGGCACGCTGACCCTGCCGGCATGACCGCCTCCGCGACCGACCTCGCGCTTTATGCGGGCGCGCTGTTCGTCCTGTTCATGACGCCCGGGCCGGTCTGGGTGGCGCTCCTGGCGCGGGCGCTCTCGGGGGGCTTCGCCTCGGCCTGGCCGCTGGCGCTCGGCGTGGTGATCGGCGACATCCTGTGGCCGCTGCTGGCCATTCTCGGCGTCAGCTGGATCGTCTCGGCCTATGGCGCCTTCATGTCGATGCTGCGCTGGGGGGCGGCGGCGATCTTCTGGATCATGGGGATCGGCCTGATCCGCCATGCCGGGCGCCGCATCGGCCGGGACAGCCGCCTGACCCGGCCCGGCAGGTGGGCGGGCTTCGCCGCCGGGGTCGCGGTGATCCTCGGCAATCCCAAGGCCATCCTGTTCTACATGGGCGTGCTGCCCGGCTTCTTCGACCTCGCGGCCGTCACGCCCCGGGACATCGCCGCGATCACGGCCCTGTCGGCGGCGGTGCCGCTGGTCGGCAACCTGATCCTCGCGGGCTTCGTCCACCGGATGCGCCCGGTCCTCGCCTCCGGCCACGCGCTGGCGCGGATGAACCGGATCGCCGGCGGGCTGCTGATCCTTGTCGGCTGCGTGATTCCCTTCACCTGAGACGCCGGAAAAAATGCCCCGGATGCGTGACATTTGCGCGCCCGCTTCGTATAAGATGGCAGAATTGAGAAGGACCCGCGTGAATGGCAGACGACGTGCAGACCCCCTCCGAATACGGTGCGGAATCGATCAAGGTTCTCAAGGGGTTGGAAGCCGTGCGCAAACGCCCCGGCATGTATATCGGTGACACCGATGACGGTTCCGGCCTGCATCACATGGTCTACGAGGTCGTCGACAACGGCATCGACGAGGCGCTGGCGGGCCATGCCGACCGCGTGACCGTGACGATCCATGCCGACAGTTCCGTGTCCGTGCGCGACAACGGCCGCGGCATCCCGGTCGGCATCCACGAGGAGGAAGGTGTCTCCGCCGCCGAAGTCATCATGACCCAGCTCCATGCGGGCGGGAAATTCGACCAGAACAGCTACAAGGTGTCGGGCGGCCTGCACGGCGTCGGCGTCTCGGTGGTCAACGCGCTGTCGGACTGGCTGGAACTGCGCATCTGGCGCGACGGCAAGGAACACTTCGCCAGGTTCGAGATCGGCGAGACCGTGGAACACCTGCGCGTCACCGGCGACACCCCCGGCGAGAAGGGCACCGAGGTGCGCTTCCTCGCCTCCACCGCGACCTTCTCCAATCTCGACTACAGCTTCAAGACGCTGGAAAACCGCCTGCGGGAACTGGCCTTCCTCAATTCCGGCGTGCGCATCATCCTGCGGGACGAACGCCCGGCGGAGCCGCTGGAAAGCGAATTGTACTACGATGGCGGCGTGCGCGAATTCGTCCGCTATCTCGACCGCTCGAAAACCCCGCTGATCACCGATCCGATCTTCGTCACCGGCGAACGCGACGGCATCACCGTAGAGGTCGCGATGTGGTGGAATGACGGCTATCACGAGACCGTCCTGCCCTTCACCAACAACATTCCCCAGCGCGACGGCGGCACCCATATGGCGGGGTTCCGCGGCGCGCTGACCCGGACGCTGAACCTCTATGCCAACTCCTCGGGACTGGCGAAGAAGGAGAAGGTGACCTTCTCCGGCGACGATGCCCGCGAGGGCCTGACCTGCGTCCTGTCGGTGAAGGTGCCGGACCCGAAATTCTCCAGCCAGACCAAGGACAAGCTGGTCTCCTCCGAGGTCCGCCCCGCGGTCGAGGGGCTGATGAACGAACGCCTGACCCAGTGGTTCGACGAACATCCCGCCGAGGCGCGCACCATCGTCGGCAAGATCATCGAGGCGGCGCTGGCCCGCGAGGCGGCCCGCAAGGCCCGCGAACTGACCCGCAAGAAATCGGCGCTGGACGTGGCATCGCTGCCCGGCAAGCTGGCCGATTGCCAGGCGCGCGATCCGCATCTGCGCGAACTGTTCCTGGTCGAGGGCGACTCGGCCGGCGGCTCGGCCAAGCAGGGCCGCGCCCGTGCCAACCAGGCCGTCCTGCCGCTGCGCGGCAAGATCCTGAACGTGGAACGCGCGCGGTTCGACCGGATGCTGTCCAGCCAGGAGATCGGCACGCTGATCACCGCGCTCGGCACCGGGATCGGACGGGACGAATTCGACATCGACAAGCTGCGCTACCACAAGATCGTCATCATGACCGATGCCGATGTGGACGGCGCGCATATCCGCACGCTGCTGCTGACCTTCTTCTTCCGGCAGATGCCCGAGATCATCGAGGGCGGGTACCTGTATATCGCCCAGCCGCCTCTCTACAAGGTCGCGCGCGGCAAATCCGAAGTCTACCTCAAGGACCAGGGCGCGCTGGATGACTACCTGATCGCGCAGGGCGTGGAGGGCGCCACGCTGCGGCTGGGATCGGGCGAGGAGATCACCGGCCAGGACCTGGCCCGGGTGGTCGACGAGGCAAGGCAGGTGCGCCGCATCCTGCAGGCCTTCCCGACCCATTACCCGTCGCACATCCTGGAACAGGCGGCGATTGCCGGGGCCTTCCTGCCCGGCATGGCCGATGGCGACCTGCAGGCCCTGTCCGACACGGTGGCCGCGCGGCTGGACCTGATCGCGGTGGAATACGAACGGGGCTGGCAGGGGCGGCCGACCCAGGATCACGGCATCCGGCTGGCCCGGCTGCTGCGCGGCGTCGAGGAGGTCCGCACGCTGGACGGGCCGGTGCTGCGCTCGGGCGAGGCCCGGCGGCTGGGCAGCCACACCCACGCCCTGCAGGACAATTACGCCCGGCCGGCAACCTTGCTGCGCCGCGACAAGGGGATCGCGATCTACGGGCCGCTGGACCTGCTGCACGCCATCCTCGCCGAGGGCGAGCGCGGGCTGACGCTGCAGCGCTACAAGGGCCTGGGCGAAATGAACCCCGATCAGCTGTGGGAAACCACGCTCGACCCGGAGGCGCGCACCCTGCTGCAGGTGCGGGTCGAGGACCTGGCCGAGGCGGATGACCTGTTCACCAAGCTGATGGGCGACGTGGTCGAGCCGCGCCGCGAGTTCATCCAGTCCAACGCCCTGAGCGTGGAAAACCTGGACTTCTGACCGCCCTGCGGGCGCGCGCACGGGGTTTCGCGAGAGATCCCCGCGGCGCGCGCCGGTCCGCCCCTGAATGGCGAACGCGCCTTGCCTGCCCGTCCCGGCGGATGTGCATTTCCCCATCGACCGAGACAGAAGCCCGCCGCGCCGCAAGGCATGGCCTGACCCTTCGGGATCACGAGGGCGCAGTGGCGCGCGGCCCCGGCCGGGTCCGCGCGTCGCAGCCTGCCCGCGCCCAATCCGCGTGACACCGCCGCCCGGCTGCGACAGACAGGCGGCGAGACCGATCCGGAGGCGGACCCGTGATATCCTTGCTGACCCCCTGGCGCGGCGTCGCCGCGGCCTTCGCGCTGAACGGCATGCTTCTGGGCAGCTGGGCGGCGCGCGTGCCCGCCGTGAAGGAGGCCCGCGGCCTCGGCGAGGCCGAACTGGGGCTGATGCTGCTGTTCATGGGGCTGGGGGCGCTGGCCTCTTTCGGCCCTGCCGGGCGGGTATCGGACCGGATCGGCGCAGTCACCCTGACCCGCGGACTGGCCCTGGCCTATCTTGCGGCGCTGCCCTTCCTGGCGGTTGCTCCGGGGACCCCGGGCCTGGCGCTGGCGCTGTTCTTCTTCGGCATCACCCATGGCGCGATGGATGTGGCGATGAACAGCTGGGGCGCCGAGGTCGAACGCCGGATCGGCCGCCCGGTCATGTCCGGATTCCACGCGATGTGGAGCCTCGGCGCGGGAGCAGGTGCCGGGCTGGGCTTTGCCGCCACCTCCCTGGGTGCCGGGGTGGCGCTGCATTTCACCCTCGCCGCGCTGGTCGGCCTGGTGCTCCTGTGTCCTTTCCTGCTCCAGCCCTGGACCTCCGCGCGCCGCGAGGGGCCGGGCGGCGGCGCCCCGGTCTTCGCCCTGCCGCGCGGCGCACTCGTGCCGGTCGGCATGATCGGGCTGGCCTCCGGCCTCGGCGAGGGCGGAACCGCGGATTGGAGCGCGATCTTCCTCTCGGCCGTGGCGGGGGCCGGCGAATCGCAGGCGACCCTGGGCTATGCCCTGTTTGCCGCCGCGATGCTGGCCATGCGGCTCTGCACCGACCGGCTGGCGCGCATCGCCGGGCCCGCCAGGGTGGCGCGCGCAGGCGCGCTGGTCGCGTCGGCGGGGCTCGCGCTTCTGCTGCTGCCCGCCCCCTGGCCCGTCGCGCTGGCCGGATTCGCGCTGATGGGGCTCGGCTATGCCCCGCTCTACCCGCTGTGTTTCAGCCGCGCCGCCGCCGATCCCGACATCCCGCCCGGCCAGGCCATCGCCGGCGTCGCGACGCTGGGCTACGGTTCGGTGCTGATGGGGCCGCCGCTGATCGGGCTGATCGCCGACCTCCTCTCGCTGCGCGCGGCCTTCCTCCTGGTGGCGCTGGCCGCGCTGGCCGCCGCCCTCCTGGCCCCGTCCCTCGCCACCGCCGCCCGTTCCCCGGGCAGGACGGGCTGAGTTTGCCGCGCTTTCCCCGACGTTCGCGGGATGGCAGGAAAAAATCGCAACTTTCCGCTTGCAGCCCACGGCGCCGCTGGATAGAAGCCCCTCACTTCTCCGGATGCGGGTGTAGCTCAGGGGTAGAGCACAACCTTGCCAAGGTTGGGGTCGAGGGTTCGAATCCCTTCGCCCGCTCCAGAGAGAAGCGATGTTACAGGATGCGGGTGTAGCTCAGGGGTAGAGCACAACCTTGCCAAGGTTGGGGTCGAGGGTTCGAATCCCTTCGCCCGCTCCAGTAACTCCCCCATCCGGACAGATGCCCCATGCGATGGCGACCGTTCCACCCGGGGCGCGGCCGCGCTATGTCTCGGTCAAACGCGCGGGAGACATGATGCAGACCTTTCCGATGTTCCTCCAGGTCGGCGGACGCACCGTCCTGATCCTCGGCGGCGGCGAACAGGCCGCCCAGAAATGCCGCCTTCTGCTCAAGACCGAGGCGCGGATCGTCGTGCAGGCCCCGCAGATCGACGAGGAACTCCAGGACCTCGTGGCCCGGGGCCGCGTGGCCCATGACCGCGCGCCGCCCACGGCGCGGGCCTGCGCCGGGGCGGCGATCACCTTCATCGGCACCGGCTGCCCGGGATGCGACGCGGCGCTGCACGGGCTGGCCAAGGCCGGCGGCGCGCTGGTCAATGTGGTCGACCAGCCGGGGCTCTGCGATGCCTACACGCCCTCCATCGTCGATCGCGACCCCCTGGTCGTGGCGATCGGCTCGGAAGGCGCGGCGCCGGTCCTGGCCCGGCAGATCAAGACCCGCGTCGAGGAGATGCTGGAACCGCGGCTGGGCGATCTGGTGGCGCTTTCGGGGCGGCTGCGCGGCCAGGTCGCCCGCCATGTCCCCCGCGACCGGCGCCGCGCCTTCTGGCGCTGGGTCTTCACCGGCGCGCCGCGCCAGCGCCATGCCGCCGGGGCCGAACGCGAGGCGGTGCGGCTGATCAAGGAGGCCATCGCCGCGGGCGGCCCGCCCGGGCAGCGCACGGCCGGGCTGCTCAGCCTGATCCCCACCACGCCCGACCGCGACCACCTGACCCTGCAGGCCGTGCAGCGCCTGCAGGAGGCGGACCTCATCCTGCATGACACCGCCACCGGCACGGCGCCGCTGGAACTGGCGCGCCGCGATGCGGATCGCATGGCGCTGGACGGCGCGCTGGCGCCCGCGGATCCGGCCGCCCTGGTCGCGGAGGCGCTGGCCGCCGGCGCGCGGGTGGCGGTGCTGCATGGCCCCGGCACGGATACCGCGCCGCTGGAAGCCGCCGCCGGCGCTGCCGAGACCGAGCGCCTCAGGGGCGTCACGCCCTGACGCCGCCCCCTCTCGCCGTCCCGCCGCGGGCCCCGACCCGCGGCCCCCCGGTCGGGTTCCCCTTGCCAGCGCCGCGGCGATAGGCCAAACCCTCCGGGACGGACGGGAGACCAGCATGACACGGATCGACGACACTTTCGCACGGCTGAAAGCTGAAGGAAAAAAAGCCTTTGTCGGCTATGTCATGGCAGGAGACCCGGATTTCGACGCCTCGCTCGACCTGGTCCGCGGCCTGCCCGCCGCAGGGGTCGACATCATCGAGCTGGGTCTGCCCTTCACCGATCCGATGGCCGACGGCCCCACCATCCAGCTGGCCGGGCAGCGCGCACTCGAAGGCGGCATGACCCTGGCGCGCACGCTGGAACTGGTCCGCCGGTTCCGCGAAACCGATGCGGTCACGCCGATCGTGCTGATGGGCTACTACAACCCGATCTATTCGCGCGGCGTGCCCCGCTTCCTGGAAGAAGCGAAGGCGGCCGGGATCGACGGGCTCATCGTCGTCGACCTGCCGCCCGAGGAAGACGCCGAACTGTGCCTGCCCGCACAGGCGGCCGGGCTGAACTTCATCCGCCTCGCCACGCCCACCACCGATGCAACGCGCCTGCCCCGGGTGCTGCAGAACACCTCGGGCTTCGTCTATTACGTCTCGGTCACCGGCATCACCGGCGCCGCCGCGGCGGTGGCCGGCGATGTCGGCCCCGAGGTTGCCCGGATCAAGGCGGCGACCGATCTGCCGGTCATCGTCGGGTTCGGCATCCGCAGCCCCGAGACCGCGCGCGACATCGCCTCCGTCGCGGATGGCGCCGTCGTCGGCAGCGCCATCGTCAAGCTCTGCGAGGATCAGCGCCCGGTCGCCGATATCCTGGCCTTCGTCCGCACGCTCGCGCAGGGGGCGCACAGCGCCTGACGGCCCCGGCGGCGCGCTAGGGGCGACAGTCGAGGATCACCGCATCGGCGAAGAAGGCCCCGACTTCCGGAAAGGGGTCGCCGGGCCCCGCATCCTGCGGATCCGCGCTGAGATTCATCGCATCCAGGGCCTCGCCCAGCCGGCGCCCGGCCTCCTCCAGGTCGGCCGGCTCCACCCGCAGGCGGCAGGCCGGGTCGGGGGCGGCCAGCGCGGCCTCGTCCAGCGAATAGGCCGTGTAGAATTCCGGGTCATAGACCTTCACCTCAACCGGACCCGCCTCCGGCGCGGCGGGCGCCGACAGCACGCGGCGATGGGTGAAGGTCAGGACCTCGCCCTCGTAGACCACCGAGGGCGAGACCAGCGGCCCCAGCGGCAGGGCCGTCCCGCCCTGCATCACGCTCAGGTCGCCGGGCACGACGCTCCAGTCGATCTCGTCGCGCACCAGCGCGCGCAATTCCGCCCCGGTGATCTTGCCATCGTCGAAATAGCCGCGCGCATCCAGGATGTAATGGCTGTCGGCCCGGCCATAGCGCCAGTCCACCGCCACCGCCAGCAGCCGCCCCGCCCCGTCGGTTTCCAGCCGCAGCGACGCATCGATGAAGGCATGCGGATGCGCGAAAGCCGCCGCCGGGAAACCGGCGACGGCAGCAGCCGCGATCAGGGCGCGCAGCCTCACCCCAGGCATCCGGCCATCGCGGCGGCAAGCGATCCGATCAGCGCCGGGTAGAATCCCGGTCCCGTCTCCAGATCGGCGCCCAGCGGGTCCAGATGGGCCTTGTTGGCCGCACTGCCCTCGATCACGGTATCGACCAGTCTGTCGCTGAATTCCGGTTCCGAGAAGGCGCAGACCGCGCCGGTCTCCCGGACCAGGTCGCGCACTTCCTCGACCCGCGCCGGGCCGGGGTCGGAGGCATCCCCCATCGAGATCGCGCCCGCAGCCTCGAGCCCGAACGCCGCCTCGAAATAATGATAGGCGTCATGGAAGACGACGAAGGGCCGTCCCTGCACCGGGGTCAGCCGCGCCTGCGCCTCTGCGGCTGCCGTCGCGATCTCTTCCCGGCCGGCGGCTGCATTGGCCGCGTATTCGGCCGCGTGCTCCGGGTCCAGCCGGGACAGCTCCGCCGCGATCGCATCGAGCCACAGCGCCCCGTTCTGCGGATCGAGCCAGGCATGCGGATCGGCGCCCTCGTGGTGATGATCGTGCTCCGCGTGATCATGGTCGTGATCGTCATGGGCATGATCGTGGTCGTGGTCGTGGCCGCCTTCCCCCTCATGCGAATGCGGCTCGAAGGTGGCGCCCTCGCGGAACTCCAGCAGATGCGTGCCGGGCACGGCCATCAGCTCCAGATGCGCGGCATCGCCCGCCAGCCGGTCCAGCGGCTGTTCCAGCCACGGCGTCAGGGACTCCCCGACCCAGACCACCAGACCCGCCCGCGCCAGTCCCGCCGCCTCGGAGGGGCGCAGCGCATAGCCATGGGGAGAACTGCCCGGCGGGATCACCAGATCCGGCGTGCCCAGCCCCTGCATCACCCGCGCCACCAGTCCATGAACGGGCGGGATATCCGTCACCACATGGGGGATCTCCGCGCGTGCCGTCGTTGCCGCCCCGGCCAGAATCCCCGCCGCGAGCATCTTTGAAATCATCCGCATAGTGTTACCTTGTAACATGGAGACCCCTTGCTATGGTGAATACTATAACTTATCAACCCCGAAAAGCGCAGAGGCGCCCGATGACCGAAACCAGCTTCACGCCCCACGACCATGGCGCCTGCATCTCGCAAGGCGTCGAGGAAGCCGTGCGCCAGTGCCGCGAGGCCGGTCTGAAACTGACGCCGGTGCGCCGCCGCGTGCTGGAGATCCTGCTGGAACGCCACCGTGCGATGGGCGCCTACGAGATCCTCGACCGGCTGCGCGAGGAGGGGCTGGGGTCGCAGCCCCCCGTGGCCTATCGCGCGCTGGACTTCCTGACCGCCAACGGCTTCGCCCACCGGATCGAGCGGCTGAACGCCTTCGTCGCCTGCACCCATGCGGGGGACGACCACACGCCGGCCTTCCTGATCTGCCGCAACTGCAGCCGCGTCGCGGAAACCGACAGCACGCTGCCGCGCCGCGCCCTGGCCGAGGCGGCGAAGGGCCTGGGTTTCTCGGTCGAACGCGCGGCGGTGGAGGCCGAGGGCCTGTGCCCCGCCTGCCTCGAGAGCGCGTCGTGAGCCTGGTCGAGATCGAAGGCCTGGATGTGCGGCTGGACGGGCGCCCCGTGCTCAGCCGGATCGATTTCCGCATCGATCCGGGCGAGATCGTCACCCTTGTGGGGCCGAACGGATCGGGCAAGACCACCCTGATGCGCAGCGTGATCGGCGCGATCCCCTCCGCCGCCGGGCGGATCCGGCGCCGTCCCGGATTGCGCATCGGCTATGTTCCGCAGAAGCTGCATGTCGATACCACGCTGCCGCTGACCGTGGGGCGGTTCCTGTCCCTGCCGGTGCGGATCGGCGCCGCGTCCACCCGCGCCGCGCTGGAACAGGCCGGGGCGGGCGCGCTGCTGGAGCGGCAGATGTCCGAGCTGTCCGGCGGCCAGTTCCAGCGGGTGATGCTGGCCCGCGCGCTTCTGGCCCGGCCCGAGCTGCTGATCCTCGACGAGGCCACCCAGGGCCTGGACCAGCCCGGTTCCGCCGCCTTCTACCGCCAGATCGAGACGATCCGCGACGAGACCGGATGCGCGGTGCTGATGGTCAGCCACGAACTGCATGTGGTGATGGCGGCCTCGGACCGGGTGATCTGCCTCAACGGCCATGTCTGCTGTCACGGCACGCCGGAACATGTCTCCTCGGCGCCGGAATACCGCGCGCTCTTCGGCACGGGCACCGGCGGGGCGCTGGCGCTCTACCGGCACGACCACGACCATCGCCACGACCCGGATTGCGCCCATGCGGGCGGGCCCGGCCATGACCACCCCCGCGCGGGGACGGAGCGCACCCCCGGATGAGCCTGCTGGACAATTTCCTGATCCGCGCCGCCCTGGCCGGGCTGGGCGTGGCGCTGGCCGCCGCGCCGCTGGGCTGTTTCGTGATCTGGCGCCGCATGGCCTATTTCGGCGATGCCACCTCCCATGCCGCGATCCTGGGCGTCGCGCTGGCCCTGGCGGTTGACCTGCCGATCTTCGGCGGCGTCCTGCTTTGCTGCCTGCTGATGGCGACGCTGGTCAGCGGCCTGACCGGGCGCGGCCATGGCAGCGACACCATCCTGGGCGTGGCGGCGCATTCGGCCCTGGCGCTGGGGCTGGTCGCGGTCTCGCTGATCCCGGGCATCCGGATCGACCTGTCCTCCTATCTCTTCGGCGACATCCTGGCAGTGGGACGGGCGGACCTGGCGGTGATCTGGGGCGGCGCGGCGCTGATCCTGGGGCTTCTGGGCTGGCGCTGGTCGCGGCTGCTGACGGCGACGCTGAATGCCGACCTGGCCCGCGCCGGGGGGATCGACCCGGGCCGGGAAGAGCGGGTGCTGACCTTTGCGCTGGCCCTTGCGGTCGCCGTGGCAATCAAGGTGGTGGGGGCCTTGCTGATCACCGCGCTCCTGCTGATCCCGGCCGCCGCCGCGCGGCCCTTCTCGCGCACGCCGGAAACCATGGCGATGCTGGCCGCCGGGCTCGGCGCAGCGGCCGCGCTTGGCGGGCTGCGCCTGTCCTATCTGGCCGATACCCCCGCCGGGCCGACCGTGGTGGCCACCGCGGCGGGGATCTTCGCGTTTTCGGTCAGCCTCGCGGCGCTGCGGCGCCGGGCGCGACGGGACTGACCGGCCGGTTCAGGCGATCGACTGGATCGAATCGAACAGCTCCAGTTCCGGCGGCCCCAGGTAGATATCGCCCGAGGACCGCGCCCCGGCATGGGCGGCACGGAACGCCTCGGAACTGGTCCAGTCGCGGAAGGCCGCCTCGCTTTCCCACATCGTGTGCGACGCATAAAGCCGGTGATCCTCCTTCTCCGGCCCCTTCATCAGATGGAATTCGACGAATCCCGGCACTTCCGCGAGCTTGCTGTTGCGGGTCCGCCAAACGGTCTCGAACGCTTCCTCCTGGCCGAGCTTCACCTTGAAGCGGTTCATGGTCAGATACATCGCCTGTCTCCTTCTGGTCTTCCGCATCGTATCAGGGCATGAAGACGGCGCAGGTCAAGCAGGAGCAATCCCATGCGTCTCTTCGTCGGACTGGGCAATCCCGGGGCAAAATACGCGGGCAACCGCCACAATATCGGCTTCATGGTGATCGACCGGATCGCCGCCGATCACGGCGCCGCCCCCTGGCGGTCGAAATTCCAGGCCGAGACGGCGGAACTGAGCCTGGACGGCGAGAAGGTCATCCTGCTCAAGCCCCAGACCTTCATGAACCTCTCCGGCCAGGCGGTGGGCGAGGCCGCGCGGTTCTACAAGATCGCCCCCGGGGATATCGTGGTCTTCCATGACGAGCTGGACCTCGCACCGGGCAAGGCCCGCGCCAAGACGGGCGGAGGCCATGCCGGGCATAACGGGCTGCGCTCCATCCACCAGCATATCGGCGCGGATTACGACCGCATCCGTCTGGGCATCGGCCATCCCGGCCACAAGGACAAGGTCTCGGCCTATGTGCTGGCGGATTTCGCCAAGGCGGAACAGGACTGGCTCGACGACCTGCTGCGCGGCTGCTCGGACGGGGCGGCCGCCCTGGCGCGCGGAGATGCGGCGAAATTCATGAATGCCGTC
This sequence comes from Mangrovicoccus algicola, assembly GCF_014903745.1. GTDB lineage: Bacteria > Pseudomonadota > Alphaproteobacteria > Rhodobacterales > Rhodobacteraceae > Mangrovicoccus > Mangrovicoccus algicola. The sequence goes on from NZ_JACVXA010000013.1 coordinate 83,751, forward strand.
GCCCTGCGCACCGCGCCGCCGCGCTCGGGATCGGGCGCCGGGGCGAAGCCGGGCAAGGCTGCGGCCGCGGGAAAGGCCCCGCAGAAGGCGGCCCCGCCCCCCGAACCCGCGCCGGAGCCCGAGGATGCCCGCAGCGCCCTGCAGAAACTGGCCGACCGGTTCCGCTGAGCCGCCTCAGGCACCGTAGGGCAGCCACAGCGTCCGCGTCTCGGTCGCCGCCGCCAGGAATTCCGCGGCATTCGCGCGGCTCCAGTCCATGCCGCGCGGGCACCAGCTGCGCTTGAGATTGCCCGCCGCGCCCTCCTCGACCGGGCCGGACAGGTCCTGCCCGCAGAAACACCAGACCGCCTCCAGATCGGCATGGCGCGCCATCTCGGGCATCAGCACCGCCGGGTCGCCCGAGATCATGTTGACCACCCCGCCCGGCACGTCCGACGTGTCCAGCACCTGGCCGAATTCGGCGGCGATCAGCGGAGCGCTCTCCGCCGCCAGCACGACGCAGGCATTGCCCGTCGCCAGGGCCGGGGCCAGCACCGAGACCAGTCCCAGCAGAACCGGCGCCTCGGGCAGGGCCATGCCGATCACCCCCGCGGGCCGGTGCAGCATCGCCGCCACGACCTTGCCCGGAACCGGCTTGACCGCGCCATCCTGCTTGTCCGCCCAGGCGGCCCAGGTGAACAGCCGCTCCAGCGCCGCCTCGACCTCCGCCGCGGCCTCCGCCGCCGGGGCGCCGGTCTGCGCCACCAGCCCGGCGGCAAATTCCCCGGCCCGCGCCGAGAGGTTCTCGGCCAGGAAATACAGGACCTGCGCCCTGAGTGCCCCGCCCGCCTTCTCCCAGCCGGGACGCGCCGCCCGGGCCGCCTCCACGGCATTGCGGATATCCTTGCGGCTGCCGATCCCGGCATGGCCGAGGAGCCTGCCATCCGTGGCCCAGACCGCGCGGCTCTGGCCGCCATCCGGGCGCGCCTGCTTGCCGCCGATGCGGAATTTCGCCGTGCGGTCCAGGTCCGGGGCGCGCGCCGCCTGCGGCTTGGCGACCGGCGCCCCGGCCGCCAGAGCCGGGGCCTCCTGCTTCGGCCTCGTATAGGCGCGCAGCCCTTCCCAGCCGCCCTCGCGTCCGAACCCGCTCTCGCGCAGCCCGCCGAACCCCGCCGCCGCGTCGAACATGTTGGCGCCGTTCACCCAGATCACCCCGGCCTCCAGACCGGCCGCCATGTCCAGCGCCGCGCCCAGGCTCTCGCTCCAGACCGAGGCGGCCAGCCCGTAGCGCGTGGCATTGGCGATCGCCACCGCCTCGGCGGGGGTGCGATAGGTGGTGGAGACCAGGACCGGACCGAAAATCTCCTGCTGCATCAGCGGATCGGCGGGCTCCAGCCCGGAGATCAGCACCGGCGCCATATGGGCCCCGCCTTCGGGCAGCACGCAGGGCGGGGCAAAGACCTCGCCCGCCGTGCCCGCGATCATCGCGGCGACGCGCGCGTGATGGGCGGGATCGGCCAGCGACCCCAGGTCAATTGACTTGTCCAGCGGGTCGCCCACGCGCAGCGTCGCCATGCGCGCGCGCAGCCGGTCATGCACCTCCCCGGCGATGCCTTCCTGCACGATCAGCCGCGACCCCGCGCAGCAGACCTGACCGCCATTGAACCAGATGGACTCGACCAGCCCCTCGATCGCGCTGTCCAGGTCGGCATCCTCGGCCAGGATGAAGGCCGACTTGCCGCCCAGTTCCAGCGTCAGCGCCTTGCCCTGCCCCGCCGTCGCCCTGCGGATCGCGCGCCCCACCTCGGTGGAGCCGGTGAAGGCCACCTTGTCCACGCCCGGATGCGCCGCCAGCGCCGCGCCGGTCGTGCCGTCGCCGGTCAGGATGGTCAGCACCCCCTCGGGCAGCCCCGCCTCGGCGGCGATCTGCGCGAAATACAGCGCCGTCAGCGGCGTCCATTCGGCAGGTTTCAGCACCACCGTGTTGCCCATCGCCAGGGCGGGCGCGACCTTCCAGGCCAGCATCAGCAGCGGGAAGTTCCACGGGATGATCTGCCCGCAGACGCCGATCGCCTGCCGGTCGGGCAGCTCCTCGGCCATCAGCTGCGCCATCCCGGCGTGATAGTAGAAATGCCGCGCCGCCAGCGGCAGGTCGGCATCGCGGGATTCGCGGATCGGCTTGCCGGTATCCAGCGTCTCCAGAACGGCCAGCGTGCGGGCATGTTTCTGCAGCAGCCGCGCCATCGCATAGAGGATGCGCGCCCGGCGGTGTCCCGGCATCGCCGCCCAGGCCGGAAAGGCCGCGCGCGCCGCCGCCACCGCGGCATCGACATCCGCGGCGCTGCCCTGCGCCACCTCGGCCAGCAGATCGCCGGTCGCGGGATTGCGGGTCTCGAAGACCTCGGCCCCCGCAGGGGCGAAGCGGCGGCCATGCGCATCGAGCCAGGCCAGCGCAGCCTCTGCGCTCTCGGGGGCGGGGCCGTATTCCATGGTCTCGAAAATCTCCCGGACGGTCATCTGGCGGTCTCCTGCCCGCAGCCTGCGGGCGCGTGGTGGCGAAGGGTCGAGGCGGGATGGCGCGCCAGCATATGCGGCGGACGGACCGGCCGGGGAGCGAAGCCGCCGCCGCAATTGGGGCAGACCCCCTGCAGCCGGGTCTCCACGCAATCGGCGCAGAAGGTGCATTCATAGCTGCAGATCCGCGCCTCGGGGCTGTCCGGGGTCAGGTCGCGGTCGCAGCATTCGCAATTCGGCTTCAATATCAGCATGGTGCTATCCCATCGCATGGCGCCAGGAGGCGGAATAGGCGCCGGTCACGTGATGTTCCAGTTGCCGCTCGATATCGCCCAGCAGCGAGGAGGCGCCGAAGCGGAACAGGTCCGGGCGCAGCCAGTCATCGCCCAGCTCGTCCTTCATCAGCGCCATGTAGCTCAGCGCGTCCTTCGCCTTGGATATGCCGCCCGCGGGCTTGTAGCCGACCTTGAACCCGGTCAGGTCGCGATAGGCGCGGATCGCGCGCACCATCACCAGGCTGACCGGCAGCGTGGCGTTCACCCCCTCCTTGCCGGTGGAGGTCTTGATGAAATCCGCCCCCGCCATCATCGCCACCCAGGAGGCGCGCGCCACGTTGCGCAGCGTGCCGAGCTCGCCGGTGGCCAGGATCGCCTTCATATGGGCGGGGCCGCAGGCGGCGCGCATGGCGCGCGTCTCGTCATACAGCGCCTGCCAGTTCCCGGTCAGCACGTGGCGGCGGGAAATCACGATGTCGATCTCCGCCGCGCCGGCCGCGACCGAGGCCTCGATTTCCTTCAGCCGCAGATCGAAGGGCGACAGCCCGGCGGGAAAGCCGGTGGAGACGGCCGCCACCGGGATGCCGGTCCCCGCCAGCGCCTCCACCGCCGGGGCGATCATCTCGTGATAGACGCAGACCGCGCCGGTGGTGATTGCGGGCAGGTCCAGCGCCGCCAGGAGGTCGGCCCGCACCGGCTGGCGGGCCTTGGCGCAGAGGCGGCGCACCCGCCCGGGCGTGTCATCCCCCGAAAGCGTCGTCAGGTCGATCAGCGTCACCGCCCGGGCCAGCCAGGCGGCCTGATGCGCGCCCTTCAGAGACCGCCGCGCCGGGATCTGCGCGGCGCGCCGGGCAATGGCGGCGCTGTTGGCAGAGGCCCCGGCCACCCGGTCCAGATCCAGCGTCATGCCCGGGTTGCGGGCATGGGCGGCGGAGGACGGGATCGCGGTCCCGGACGGCTTGGCATGGCTGGTCATCGCTTCTCTCCGCGGCGGACGTCTCGCCGGTGACGGTGGCACGGCACGCAGGCAGGGGCAAGCGGGGGCTTCCCGCGGCCGGGGCCGGGCGTATGATGGCCGCGACACAGGAGGCGCGGCGATGACCATCTACCCTTCGGAAAACGTGCTGGGCGGGCAGCTGGAGCCCTGCTCGATGCAGCCCCTGACCGGTTTCTTCCGCAACGGCTGCTGCGATACCGGTCCCCGGGACGAGGGCAGCCATACCGTCTGCGTCGTGATGACCGCGGAATTCCTGGCCTATTCGCGCTATTTCGGCAATGACCTCTCGACGCCGCGCCCCGAATTCGGGTTTTCGGGCCTGGGCCCCGGCGATCGCTGGTGCCTTTGCGCGCGGCGCTTCCTGCAGGCCCATGAGGAAGGCGTCGCGCCGCGGGTGAACCTGGCCGCCACTCATCGCCGCGCCCTTGAGGTCGTCCCTCTCGAGGTTCTCGAACTTTACGCAGCAGCAAATTAAGGCGCCGCCCGCCTGCCATCGCCGGATTCGCCGGGTTTTCCGTTTTGCCCTCTTGACCCATTCAGGTTTTCCTCAATTCTAGCGGGACGGGAACCGTCGCGTCGGAGGACCGCGACGGGAGAACACCGCAAAACGCCAAAGCGAAGACAGGGCCGCCCCGCGCGGCCAAGGGAGGAAAAATTGTCGGACAAGATGAATCGCAGGAAATTCCTGCGGACCGGTGCGCTTGCCGGCGGGGCGGGCACGCTGGCCGCCCCGGCGGTGCTGGCCCAGGCTCCGCTGGTGATGAAGATGCAGACCTCGTGGTCGGCCTCCAACATCTGGCAGGAATTCGCCAAGGACTATACCGACCGCGTGATGGCCATGTCGGGCGGGCGGCTGCAGATCGACCTTCTGCCCGCGGGCGCGGTGGTCGCGGCCTTCCAGGTGCTCGACGGGGTCAATGACGGGGTCATCGACGCGGCCCATTCGGTGCCCGCCTACTGGTACGGCAAGAACAAGGCCGCCTCGCTCTTCGGCACGGGCCCGGTCTTCGGCGGGTCGGCCACGACGCTCCTGAGCTGGTTCCATGAAGGCGGCGGCAAGGAATTCTACGACGAGCTGATCCAGGACATCATGGGGCTGGACATCGACGGCTATCTGGGCAGCCCGATGTTCGCCCAGCCGCTGGGCTGGTTCAAGACCGAGGTCAATTCCACCGACGACATCCAGGGGCTGAAATACCGCACCGTCGGGCTGGCCGCCGACCTGATGCAGGCGATGGGCATGTCCGTGGCGCAGCTGCCCGGCGGCGAGATCGTCCCGGCGATGGAACGCGGGGTGATCGACGCCTTCGAGTTCAACAACCCCAGTTCGGACAAGGATTTCGGCGCGCAGGACGTCGCCAAGCAGTACTATCTCAGCTCCTACCACCAGGCCTCGGAATGTTTCGAGTTCCTGTTCTCTCGCATGTTCATGGAGGATCTCGACCCGGATCTGCGCGCCATCGTGATCCATGCCGTCGAAGCGGCCTCCACCGCCAACACGGCCAAGTCGATGCGCCGCTACTCGGCCGACCTGCAATGGCTGCAGAACGAGGCCGGGGTGACGGTGCACCGCACGCCCAAGGAGATCCTCGACGCGCAGCTGGCCGCCTGGGACACGCTGATCCCCGAGCTGGAGAAGGACGAGTTCATGAAACGCGTCCTCGACAGCCAGCGCGCCTGGGTCGAACAGGTCGCCTATTTCGAGCTGATGGCCTCGCCCGATTATGCGCTTGCCTACGAACATCACTTCCCCGGCAAGCTGAAACTCGGCTGAGCCTGCCACGGTGCCCGCCCGGAACAGCCGGGCGGGCATCCCTGTCTGTTCGGGAACCGTCATGATCGCCTATATCCGTTTCGCCGACGCGCTTTCCGCGTGGTTCGGCAAGGCCTTTGCCTGGCTCATCCTGATGATGGCGCTCGGCACCGGCTACGAGGTCTTCGTCCGCTACGTGCTCAACAGCCCGACCGCCTGGGCCTTCGACGTCTCCTTCATCATGTACGGCACGCTGTTCATGATGGCGGGCGCCTACACGCTGTCGCGCGACGGCCATGTCCGGGGGGATTTCCTCTACCGGCTGTGGAGCCCGCGCTGGCAGGCGCGCATCGACCTGGTGCTCTACCTGCTGTTCTTCTTTCCGGGTGTCCTCGCGCTGATCTTCGCGGGGTGGAAATATGCCTCGCGCAGCTGGCAATACGGCGAGGTTTCGGTCAACTCCCCGGCCGGCATCCCGATCTACCAGTTCAAGACCGTGCTGGTCGCCGCCGGGCTGCTGTTGTTCATCCAGGGCATCGCGCAGGTGATGCGCTGCCTGCTGGCGATCCGCGACAATGAATGGCTTCCGGCAGAGTCGGACGTGCGCGAGACCGAAGACATCCTGATGGCGCGCGCCGCCGAAGCCGAGAAGGACGCCCATCCGTGACCGATCCCATGATTGCGCTCAGCATGCTGGGCCTCTTCATCCTGATGGTGTTCCTCGGCTTTCCCATCGCCTTCACCCTGATGGCGATGGGGCTGGGCTTCGGCTATTACGCCTATTTCGACGAACGCCGGATGTGGCGCGACCACCTGCGCCTGCCCGAGGATGCCGGCTGGTGGGACCACGCCACGACCTGGGTCGACGGGTGGCTGAACAATCGGGTCTTCGACCTGTTCATCAACCAGAGCTACACGGTGATGTCGAACGAGGTGCTGACGGCCGTGCCGCTGTTCCTGTTCATGGGCTATATCGTCGAGCGCGCCAATATCGTCGACCGGCTGTTTTCCACGCTCAACATCGCCTCGAAGAACGTGCCGGGCTCCATGGGCGTGGCCGCGCTGATCACCTGCGCGCTGTTCGCCACCGCCACCGGCATCGTCGGCGCGGTGGTGACGCTGATGGGGCTGCTGGCGCTGCCTGCGATGCTGAAGGCGCGCTATGACCGCTCCTTCGCCTCGGGGATCATCTGCGCGGGCGGAACCCTCGGCATCCTGATCCCGCCCTCGATCATGCTGATCGTCTATGCGGCGGCATCGAACGTGTCGATCGTGCGGCTCTATGCCGGGGCGCTGCTGCCGGGGCTGGTTCTGGTGGGGCTCTACCTGGCCTATGTGATCGGCCGCTCGGTGCTGCAGCCCTCGGCCGCGCCGCGACCGCGGGCCGACGAGGTGCCCGATGTGCCCCGGATGGAGCTTCTGCGGATGGTCGTCACCAGCTTCCTGCCGCTGGCCTTCCTGATCCTCGCCGTTCTGGGCTCCATCCTGTTCGGGCTGGCCACCCCGACCGAGGCGGCCTCCATCGGGGCGCTGGGGGGGATCCTGCTGGCAATCCTCTACCGCGCGATGACCTGGCAGAGGCTGCGCGAAAGCGTCTACCTGACGGCACGCACCACGGCGATGGTGTGCTGGCTGTTCATCGGCAGCTACATCTTCTCCTCGGTCTTCTCCTATCTCGGCGGCGAGCATGTCATCTCGGAATTCGTCAAGGGGCTGGACCTGTCGCCGATCATGTTCCTCATCATGGCGCAGCTGATCATCTTCCTGCTGGGATGGCCGCTGGAATGGTCCGAGATCATCATCATCTTCGTGCCGATCTTCCTGCCGCTGCTGCCGCATTTCGGGATCGACCCGCTGTTCTTCGGCGTGCTGGTGGCGCTGAACCTGCAGACCTCGTTCCTGACACCGCCCATGGCGATGTCGGCCTATTACCTCAAGGGCATCGCCCCCCCCGAGGTGCGGCTGACGCAGATCTTCGCCGGCTGCATGCCGTTCCTGTTCTGCGTGATCCTGGCGATGGTGCTGATGTACCTGATGCCGGGCATCGTCTTCACCCTGCCGCAGATCATCTATGGCAGCTGACCCCGGAACAGGAGGAGCAAGCACATGACTAGGGCAATGGCCGGACTGGCCTTCGCGACACTGGCGGCCTTCCTGGGCATCTTGGCCTGGGAGGTCCCCCATCCGGACCTGGTGATCATCGTGGCGGTGGTGCTGATCCTGGCCGCCTATGACTTCCTCAGCGGCGCAAGGGAGGATCGGTGACGCTGCCACCGGCCTCAGGCGGCAGCGTGCGCGCCAGCAGCCGCCGCCCCTTGGCCTCTGGATCCTTCTGCGACGGTGCCATTCCGGGCACGAAGACCGCCACCCGCGACCGGCCGCCATTCTTGGCCGCGTAAAGCGCGGCATCGACATCCGCGAGGATCTGCGGCGTATCCCAGAGGTCGAACTGGGTGCTGGCGCAAAGTCCGATGCTGGCGGAAATCCCGCAGCTGCCGCCGGGCACGGCGATCGGCGCCTCCAGGGCGCGGATCATGTCCTCGGCGCGCGGGCGCAGGGCTTCCAGGTCGGTGCGGTCGCGCAGGACGATCAGGAATTCGTCGCCGCCGGTGCGCACCAGCGTGTCGCCCTCTCCGCTGCGCGCCAGCATCAGCCGCGCGACATGCTGAAGGACCATGTCCCCGGCGCCATGTCCCATCGTGTCATTGACCCGCTTGAAGTAATCCAGGTCGATCCCCATCAGCGCGAAATCCGTTCCCTGGCGGCGATACCGGCCCAGCACCAGGTCCAGCGCGCGCCGGTTCTTCAGCCCGGTCAGCGTATCGGTGAAGGCCTGTTCCTCGGCGGCGATGCGCGCCGCCTGCAGGCGCAGGTTCAGGTCGTGCGACACGTCCATCGCGGCGGATTTCGCTTCCACCAGGTAAAGCATGTCCATGGTGGGATCGGTGACGGCGAAATCCCCGGCATTCAGCGTGTAGTGGCGGATCGCCTGGAAGACATGCAGCCCGAAGGACAGGTTCAGCAGGGCGCCCCCGGCCGGTCCGCCCCAGGGCACGACCGCGCCGCGCAGCTGCGATTGCGGATCGTCCAGCAGGCACAGGCGCAGGGGCGTGCCCGCCGCCGCCCGCAGCGCCGCCATGGCGGCGATGTCGCGCGGCCGCTTGAACCGGAAGAGCCCGAACAGGTCCTGCCCGGCGAAATAGCCTTCGGGCCGCATCTTGGCCAGGGTCGGGCCGGCATGGAGGATATGCCCCCGGGCATCCGCCAGCAGGCTCATCGGCATCAGCGCATCCAGCGCCGGACGGTCCAGCATGACCTCCATCGCGGGCCTATCCGCCCGCGGCCAGCTGGAAGCTGCGCCCGGCGGCAAAGCCGTTGTCGATCAGCCTGATGCAGACATGATCGCCGTCCTGCCCCGGCGCGGGACGGTCCAGCAGCACGAGCGCGCCGTAATCGTCGGCCATGGTGCGCAGCAGCCCGACAAGCACATGGGCGAATCCCGGCAGGCGGCGGCCGCATTCCAGGCGGAAGCAGGCCTCGTCCACCGGCACCAGTTCCAGCTGCGGCAGATCCAGCTGCGGCACGGCAAGCCGGACCCGGTCAGGCAGTTCGTCGAGGGAATGCAGGAAATCCACGAAGCTCGCCCCGCCGAAGCGCAGGAGCCGCCGCACCGGCTCCAGCCCCGGATGCGACACCAGGTAGGTTCCCAGATCCTCCAGCACGCAATCGGGAGAACGGCCCAGGGTCTGGGAGGCCGCCTCCAGCAGAGCCCAGGTCTGCCCGTCATCATAGCTCAGCATCGCCTCGAATCCCGCGGGATCGATATCCGCCTCCTGCGCGACGTCACGCCAGACCCCCGCGCCGTAGGTGTCGCGGATGAACATCTGGATCGATCTGTTGATGAGCCCGTGCACCCCGGCTGTTCCTGTCTGCGGTCCCGTCCGCGGACAAGCCTAGGGGACGCCCGGTTAACACGCGGCTAAGCTGCGGCGGAGAAGCCGGGGCCGCTGCGGGCCCCGGACCGGCCGCGTCAGGCGGCGTCGATGCGCGTTTCGCTGCGGCTCTCCAGCCAGCCCGGCAGGCCCGAGATATCCGCCAGCACCGCCGAGGCCATGGGCGCCAACTGCGCGCGCGTGGCCAGGCCCGTCAGCACCGCCACCCTCCGGCACCCCGCCGCCCGCGCGGCGATCATGTCATGGGGGGCATCCCCCACCATCACCGTCCGGGCCGGATCCGCGCCGGTCATTTCCAGGAAGGCCAGGATCTGCCCCGGCCCCGGCTTCTGGCCGAACCCGCAATCGCTGCCGATCACGTGATCGAAGAACGGCACCACCCCGGCAGCCCCCAGATGGGCCAGCGCGGGGGCGCGTGCGTCATTGGTGATGACGCCCAGCCGAAGCCCCCGCCCGTGCAGGTCGCGCAGGAGAGGCTTCAGCGGAACCGCCTCGTGCTGCGCAACGGCTGCCGCCATGACATTCATCCGCGAGACCAGCCCCGCCGCCGAGACGCCGGGCACATGCGGCAGCAGCCTGCGGACGATATCGCCCGGCGTGCCGCTGATCAGCACGCTGTCCTCCTCGAAGCGCCGGTCCTGAAGGTCGAACCCCACCGACCGGGCCATCTTCGCGGCCTTGACCGGGTCGTCCGAACTCAGGTCCAGAAGAAAGGAGGCAGCCCAGCCGCCCCAGGTTGCCCGAAAGTCAAACAGCGTACCGTCCTTGTCAAAAAGGACCGTATCGATCATCAAAGCTCCTCCCAGTGGGCGCAGTATTGCACGGTTCCGCCGCTGCGGACAGGAAAACCATGCCCCGCCGCGCCGCGCCTCAGGTCCAGTGGGGCAGAGCCCCGCCCGGAAGGCACTGGCGCGCGCGGTTCAGGTCATGCGGATCGCAGCCCGCATGCGCCGCCGCCGCCAGGACCCAGGCATCATCCATGAGCACGAAATCCAGCACGGCGGCATGGATCTCGGGCTCGGCGATCCCGGCCTTCAGCGCCTCTGCCGATATCCCCGAAGCATTAAGGAATACCTCCAGGAGATCCGCCTCCGCGGCCATCCAGGTGATCGCGTCAAGCGCCAGGGCGGAAGCTGTCTCGGGGGTCATCGCGTGGCTCCGGTCGGGGTGGTCACAAATCGACTAAAATGCTCAAGGCTTCCTTAACTTCTTCCGTGGAAATGTGAAGCGCCTGACACAAGCCATGGAGACCCCGGATGCCGGGCCAGATCCTCGTCATCGACCCCGTCGCGGTCAACCGCATCGTCCTGCGCAGCCGGGTGACGGTCTCGTGCTACCGGGTGGTGCAGGCCGGCGGGCCCGAAGAGGCGTTCGACCGGGTGGCGGAAACCCGCCCCGACCTGATCCTTCTGGGGCCCGGGCTGGAGGCCGGGGCGGCCTGCCGCCTGGCCCGGGACCTGGCCGGGGCCCCGGCCAGCCGCGGCATCCCCCTGCTGATCCTCACCGGCGCCTTCGATCCGGCCATGCTGCGCGCCGCGCTCCTGGCGGGGGCGGAGGATGCGCTCGAATCCGGGGCGCAATCCGCATTCCTGCTGGCGCGCATTCGCAGTCTGCTGCGCCAGCGCGGGATTTTCGACGAACTGGCCGCGCGCAACCTGGCGCCCGGGCAGCCGGGGCTGGCCGAACCGGCCGCGGCCTTCCTGCCGCGGGCGCGCATCGCCCTGGTCACCGCCCGTCCCGGCAAGGGGCGGGCCTGGGCGGCGGCGCTGCGTCCGCTGCTGCCGCACCGGCTGGACCTTCTTGATGCCCAGGCCGCGCTGTCGCGCCCGCCGGGATCGCCGGAACCCGACCTCTTCGTGATCGAGGACACGCCGGACCAGCCCGATGACAGCCTGCGCGTGCTGGCCGAGCTCCGCAGCCGCCGCGACAGCCGCGGCGCCCCCGCGATCCTCGTCGGCGGCGCGCGCCACCGCCCCGGGAATGCCGAGGCCCGCATGGCCATGGCGCTGGATATCGGCGCGGGGGCGGTGATGCGCCACGGCTTCGACCCGCAGGAACTGCGGCTGCGCGCCGAGACCCTGCTGGCCCGCAAGCGCGATGACGACCGGCTGCGCGCCCATGTGGAACTGGGCCTGCGCGAGGCGCTGCGCGATCCGCTGACCGGGGTGCACAACCGCCGCTATGCCGTGCCGCAGCTGGAACGCATCGCCGAACGCGCGGGCCGCTCGGGGCAGCCCTTCGCCCTGATGATGATCGACCTGGACCGGTTCAAGGCGGTCAATGACGGCCATGGCCATGCCGTGGGCGACGCCGTTCTGGTGGAAACCGCCCGGCGCCTGGCGGACATGATCGGCAAGCAGGACCTGCTCGCCCGGTTCGGCGGCGAGGAATTCCTGATCGCCATGCCGGAGACCCGACCCGACAGGGTGCGCTTCGCGGCCGGGCGGCTGCGGCGGGCGATTGCCGAGCGCCCGGTCGCCGCCGGCGCGGTCAGCCTCGGCATCACCGTCAGCATCGGCATCGCCATGGCCGATCCCGCGGATTTCCGCGCCCCGCCGGGCGCCGGCGCATCCGAGGCGGCGGACCATGGCCGGGCCGCGCTGCAGGCCCTTCTGGAACAGGCCGACCGCGCGCTCTACGGCGCCAAGGCCGCCGGGCGCAACCAGGTCACGTTCGGCAGCGCCGCCTGAGGCTCAGTCCCTCTCCCTGTCCCTCTCCCCGCCGTCGCGGTCGCGGTCACGGTCGCGGTCGGACTTGTGCCCGGCCTTCCAGTCGCCGCGATAGGTGCCGAAGCGCTTGAGCCGGTCCACATATTCCGCGCGCATGGCCGGCGGCATGGTTTCGAGCCGGTCGCAGATCGCCGCCTGCGCCGCCTCGGTAAAGGCAGAGAACCGCGTGTTGGACTGCTCCAGCACCTGCCGCAGCGCCGCCGCGTCGAAGGGCTCCGCCTCCAGCAGGGCGACGATCTCGGCGCGCACCTCTTCCTGGCCGCCACGGGTCACGCCGATGCTCTTGCCGAAACGGTGCATCTGGGACAGCACGGCGCGGCGATCCTCGGGCGGCAGCACCCCCAGCATCGGCCCGACGAAACCCGCCCGCATGGGCGGCGCCTCCTCGTTCCCGCCCCGTTTGGACAGCATCAGCCCCGCCCCCGCGGAAACCACCAGCACGTTCAGCGCCAGCGACAGGCCGAAAACCAGGCGCCACAGCAGCCTGCGGCGCGGCGCGTCGGTTGCGGTCATGTCATCCCTCCGGCCAGAGCCCGGCCAGCGCCGGGAATTCGTAGATCATCTGCAATCCCATCGTGCTGTCGAGGACCGAGGCGCCGGAATAATCCGGCGCGGTCCCCGCGGAAATCCCGATCCACAGCCCGGCCAGCCCCGCCGCC
>NZ_JACVXA010000130.1 GCF_014903745.1 Mangrovicoccus algicola
GAGGTCCTCGCCGCCGCCGCGGCCCTTGCCGCCGCGCTCGGCCCCGGCCTGCCTGCCGCGTCCGCCCCGGTCCTGCCGCCCCTTGCCCCGGTCACGGCGGAACTCTATCCGCGCCTGCCTGCGGCGACCCGCGCGCGCCACATGCTCAACGCCCTCGCCCAGGGCGCTGCCGCCGAGACGGGCCCCGCGCCGCCCGAGGCCTGAGCAAGGATCCTCTCTCCGGAGCCGCCGTCGCTGCAGAGGGAAGGCCGCGGCCCGGGGCGGCGGTCAAGGGGCCCGCAGGGCCCGCGCAGCGGCCTGCCCTTGACCGGCATCCGGGGCTGCGGCAGGCCGGACCAGCGATGGCGGGGCCGGAGAGAGGATCCCTCTCTCTGGTGAGCCCGAGCCCCCTTCTCCGACGCCGGTCAGTACTCCACGCCTGCCTGCGCCTTGATGCCCGCGCGGAAGGGGTGGCGGATCAGCTCCATCTCGGTGACCAGGTCCGCCGCCTCGATCAGCGGCTCCTTCGCGTTGCGCCCTGTCAGCACCACATGCACCGTCCCGGGCTTGTGCGCGGCCAGCCAGTCCACCACCTCGGCCACGTCGAGATAGTCGTAGCGCAGCGCGATGTTGATCTCGTCCAGCAGCACCATCCGCATGCCCGGACGCAGGATCAGCTCCTTCGCCTTCTCCCAGGCGGCGGCGGCCATCTCGATGTCGCGGGTGCGGTCCTGGGTCTCCCAGGTGAACCCCTCGCCCATCGTGTGGAACTCGCAAAGATCGGAGAAATGCGCGTTGATCAGCGCGCGTTCGCCGGTCTCCATCCCGCCCTTGATGAACTGCACCACGGCGCAGGGCATGCCATGGGCGATGCAGCGGAAGATCATGCCGAAGGCGGCAGAGGACTTGCCCTTGCCCTTGCCGGTATGGACGATCAGCAGGCCCTTCTCGCCGGTCTTGGTCGCCATGATCTTGTCGCGGCTGGCCTTCTTCTTCGCCATCTTCTCGGCATGGCGGTCCGGATCGGTGATCATCGCGGGGTCCTTCCTCGCGCCGGAGGCGCGGCTTGAGGCTTTCGCGCCGGGGGCGCTGGCTGGGGTCGCGGCGAGATAAGCCCGCCTTGCTCCGGCGTGCAAGCCCCGTGCCGGACCCGCCCGCCCCGGGCTCAGAACAGCCAATGCGCCACGACCGGCGCCAGCAGCGCGGTGACCAGCGCGTTCAGCCCCATGCCGATCCCGGCAAAGGCCCCCGCCGTCTCGTTGACCTGGAAGGCCCGCGCCGTGCCGATGCCGTGGGCCGCCACGCCGGTGGCGAAGCCGCGCGCGCGCCAGTCGCGCACCCCCATCGCGTTGTAGAGCGGCGTCACCACCACCGCGCCGATGATGCCCGTCAGGATCACCATCGCGGCCGTCAGCGCCGGGATGCCGCCGATCGTCTCGGCCACGCCGAGCGCCACCGGCGAGGTCGCCGATTTCGGCAGGAGCGACACCAGCGCCGCGCCGCGCACCCCGCAGAGCCAGCCGATGCCGACCGCCGAGACCATCGCCACGACGGATCCCGCGACCAGCGCCGCCAGCATCGGCACCATCGCCGCGCGCAGCCGGTGCAGGTTGGCGAAAAGCGGCACGGCCAGCGCCACGGTGGCCGGACCCAGCAGGAAATGCACGAATTGCGCCCCCTCGAAATAGGTCTGGTAACTCGTGCCGGTGCCCACCAGCGCCGCCGAGACCAGCACCACCGCGACCAGCACCGGGTTCACCCAGGGGCTGCGCCCGGCGCGGCGGAAGGCGGCGTCGCCGATGCCATAAGCCGCCAGGGTGACGACCAGCCACAGAAGCGCCCCCTGCTGCAGATAGGCCCAGAGGTCCGGCAGATCGGTCATGCCCGGTCCCCCATCAGCCGCGCCACCGCGCGGAAGGTCAGCACGCCCGCCACCAGCGACAGCAGCGTGGAGCCCAGAAGCGCCGCCGCCAGCCCGGCGCCGTATTGCGCCACCTGGTCCAGCTGGGAAACGATGCCGACCCCCGCGGGGATGAACAGAAGCGACAGGTTGGTCAGGATGGTCTGGGCCGTCGGCGTCACCAGGCGCGGCAGCCCCCGGAACGCGGTCATCAGCCCGAAAAGCAGCACCATGCCGATCACCGGCCCCGGCACGGGCAGACCCAGCGCCCGCGCGCAGACCTCGCCCGCCAGCTGGCAGCCCAGCAGGATCGCCAGCGCCCAGATCACTCCGGCTGCCTCCGCCAGACCGGCAGCTCGGGTGCGCCGAAGGCCCAGGAGAGATGTTCGTCGGCATGGAAATTCATCTCGGGCGTCACCGCCTCGGGATCGTCCAGCAGGGCGGCGAAGAAATGCATCTCGCCGGGGCTGTCGACCTGGTTCTCATAGGCGGCGGGCGCGCCGCAGCCCGCGCAGAACCAGCGCGTGCGGCCCGGCCCGCTTTCATAGCGCACCGGCGGAACCCCGGTCCAGCGCCACTGCCCCTGCTCCACCCCGATGAAGGTTGTGAAGGCCGAGGCGGTCTGTCGTCGGCAGCTTTCGCAATGGCAATGGCCGACGAAGAGGAAGGGCGGGTCGATCTCGAAACACGTGCGGTTGCACAGGCAATGTCCGGTCAGGGTCATGGTCGGAACCTCCTGCCGCCTGAGGGCCCCGGCAGCGCCGCGATGTCAACCCCGCCGGCGCCCGTTCAGGCCGCCGCGACCCCGCCGCGCCCG
>NZ_JACVXA010000131.1 GCF_014903745.1 Mangrovicoccus algicola
CGCGCATCTGCGCCATCAGGCGCGCCGCGCTCTGCGCCGCGGCCATCCCGGCGCCCGGGCGCTGCTTCTGGCCCTGTCGGGCATCCTGGCCAGCCCGGCGGGATTCTTCTCGCGGCCCGGCCGCGCGCTTTCGACGCTCGGCGGCGCCCTGGTCGCGCCGCTGCTTCCCCTCGGCCTGCGCCGATCCCTCTTCGCCGCCTGACGGAAAGACCTCCGTGCCCATCGCCAGCCTCGTCGTCTCGGCGCAGGACGCCGCCGCAACGCTCGGCGAAACCCTGCGCAGCCTGCTTGTCCAGACCGAGAGCGATCTGGAAGTGATCGTCGTCGATGACGGCTCGCAGGACCGGACCGCGGCCGTGGCGCGCAGCACCGGCGACCGCCGGGTGCGGCTGATCCAGCAGCCCCGGCGCGGCCGTGCCGGGGCCCGCAATGCCGGGATCGCCGCCGCCCGCGGCGAGATCATCGGCTTCTGCGATGCGGGCGACCTGTGGCGGCCCGGCAAGCTGGCCGCGCATCTGCGCCATCTGGACGCCGCCCCCCGCACCGGTCTGAGCCTGTCGGGCACGGCGGTTCTGGGCGCGGAAACCGCGGCACGCCTGCCCCGCGCGGGGCGGGTGCGGCCCCCGCGCCTGCTCAGCCTCGATGCCGCCCTGCTGCGTCCGGCGGCGATGATCCGCCGCGAGGCGCTGGCGGCGATCTCCTGGCGTCCGCCGGGCGAATGCCTGCGCGACTGGTGGTTCGACGAGGCCGCCGGCGCCTTCGCCGATACCGAATGCTGGCTGCGGCTGCTGCTGGCCACCGACTGGGAGGCCGCGATGATCCCCGACTGCCTGGCGCTTCACCGGCCGGTCCCGGCCGAGGACGGGCTGCAGGCCTCCGGCTGGACGCGGGTGCGCGACAGCCTGCACGGGCTTGCGCCCCGCCACGCGGCACGGCACGATGCGGATGCCCGCGCCTGGCAGCTGCGGCACCGGGCGCAGGCCGCGCTTGCCGCCGGGGATGCACGCAAGGCGCGGGCGCGGCTGGGGGAATCCCTTGCCGCTTCGCCCCGGCCGCTCCTTCAGGATCCGGCCGGCACCCTGACCACGATTGCCGCGTCGCTGGCTGCCCGGACCGGCACCCGCCCGGCATCCTGACACGGCCCGGAGGCCCCGACCCGATGCTGCGCGTGCTCCACCTTGCCGATGCCGCCGCGCCCGAAGACAGCGCGCCCTGGCGCGAATTCCTCACCGGCGAGCCGGGCCTGGCCGCGATGGCCCGGCACGAGGTCGCCCTGGTGCCGCATCACCGGCCCTGGTCGCCGCGCATGGCCGAGGCCGATGTCGTCGTCTCGCACCTGCCGCTGAGCTGGCGCGGCCTGCCGGGGCTGGTCGGATTGCGGGCCCGGGCCGCGCGGCTGCGCCTGATCCATGTCGAGCACCGCTATTGCGAAGGCTATGTCGCCTCCCGGGTCACCGCGCGGCAGCGGTTCCGCGCGCTGCTGCGCACCGGCTACGCGCTGTTCGACGAGGTGGCCGCCGTCAGTCCCGCCCAGGCGGCATGGATGCAGCGCCATGCGCTGACCTCCGGCCCCCCGCCCCGGGTCGTGCCGCCCTGCGCGCTGCTGGAGGCGCTGCCCGACCTGCCCCGCCCGCGACTGCCCCCGCAGGTGATCGGCGCCATCGGCCGGTTCGACCGGCAATCGGGTTTCGACCTGCTGGTGGAGGCCTTCCGCGCCCTGCCCGCCACGCCCGGGGCGCCGCGGCTGCAGCTGATCGGGGCGGGTCCGATGGAGGCGGCATTGCGCCGCGCGGCGGCCGGGGATGCGCGCATCGGCATCGCAGCGATGCCGGCCGGCGGTGTCCCCGCCGCGCTGGCCGCCTGCGACGCGGTAGCCATCCCCTCGCGCTGGGACCCTTTCGGCCTGCTGGCCGTCCAGGCCATGGCGGCCGGGCGGCCGGTGCTGGTCGCACCGGTCGACGGGCTGCCCGAGCATGTCGCAGACGGTGCCGTCCGGGTCCCCGTCATGACCGCCGCCGCCTGGAGCCAGGCGCTGTCCGGGCTGGCCGCGGATGCCCGCCACCCGCCAAGCCCGCATCTCAAGGCCCGGCAGGCCGCGGCCCGCAGCGTCTCCGCCTGGTCCGCGCTTCTGGCATCGGCGGAGCCCGCACGGCGCAGCACCGGCTGATCCCGCCCGGCCACCGGCCGGGACGCGCTCCGCCCTTAATCCCGCCTTCATGCGGGGAGGCTAGGCAGATCCGCGAGACAGCGCAGGATCTGCCCGTGGACGATCTGACCGATACCGCCACCCAGGTGGCCCGACATCTGAGAACCCGGCCGATTTCGCCGATCTCGGTGATCGTCACCATGGCGGCGGCCGACGCGATCCTTCTGGCCTGCAGCCTGTGGCTGGCGGCGTTCCGGTCCTGGCCGCGGACGGAATTCGCGCCGCATCATGCCGCCGTGACCGCGGTCGCCGCCGCCATCTCCGCCGCCATCATTCTCGCCGCGGCCGAGGCCTACCGTCCGCGGCGGCTGCTGCGGCTGGGTCCGGCGGCGGCGGGGGCCCTGGCGGGCGCCGTTCTGGCCGCGGCGCTGGGGGTCCTGCTCGCGGCGCCGGGCCAGG
>NZ_JACVXA010000132.1 GCF_014903745.1 Mangrovicoccus algicola
CTGTTCCGCAGCTATCAAACCCCCGATGCCGCCGCCGCGCAGGAGCGCCTGGCCCGGCACCGGATCTGGAGCCGCGTCTTCCCCTGGTCGCCGCACTGGCTGCGCCTGGGCCTGCCGGGGAACGGCGCGGAATGGGCGCGGCTGGAGGCGGCGCTGGCCTGAGCCCGGCTCAGCGCGCGGCGGCGAGGATCGCGTCGATCTCCAGATGCGCCTCCAGGTGATCGGCCAGCGCGTCCAGCGCCTGCTCCACCGAGGCGGCGTGATCCAGCCCCGAGCGCGCCACCCCGATCCGCGACAGCCAGGCCGCGCGGAAATCATCGGCGGCGAAGACCCCGTGCAGATAGGTGCCCGCCACCTGCCCCGAGGCCGAGACCGCGCCTTCGCCGGCACCGTCGATCATGGCGAAGGGCCGCGCCCGGTCCGGCCCCTCCGACGCGCCCATGTGGATTTCGTAGCCGCTCACGGGATGGCCGGTTTCCGCATGGATGCCCGCGACCCGGCCCAGCCGCTTCTGCGCCTGCATCACCGTGTCGATCTCCAGCAGGCCCAGCCCCTCCAGCGTGCCGGGCGGCCCGTCCAGCCCGTCGGGATCGGCGATGCTGCGGCCCAGCATCTGGTAGCCGCCGCACAGCCCCAGTACCTGGCCGCCGCGGCGCAGATGGGCGCGCAGGTCGATATCCCAGCCCTCGGCGCGCAGCGCGGCCAGGTCGGCGCGGGTGGATTTGGACCCCGGCAGGATCACCAGCCGCGCCGCGGCGGGCACCGGCTCTCCGGGCCGCACCATGACCAGCGAGACGCCCGGCTCCGCCGCCAGCGGATCGAGATCGTCGAAATTGGCGATCCGCGGAAAGCACAGGCAGGCGACGGTCACGCCGGTCCCGGCGGGCGCGCGGCCCAGATCCAGCGCATCCTCGGCCGGCAGGCGATGCGCCGCGCCGAACCAGGGCAGCACGCCGAAGCCGCGCCAGCCGGTGCGGTCCGCGATCAGCCGGTAGCCATCCTCGAACAGCGCCGGGTCGCCGCGGAACTTGTTGACCAGGAACCCCGCGATCATCGCGTTGTCGGCCGGATCCAGCACCGCCTGGGTGCCGACGATCTGGGCGATCACCCCGCCGCGGTCGATATCGCCCGCCAGGATCACCGGCACGTCGGCGGCGCGGGCAAAGCCCATATTGGCGATGTCGCCCGCGCGCAGGTTCACCTCGGCCGGGCTGCCCGCCCCCTCGACCAGGACGAGGTCATGGCGGGCGCGCAGGCGGCCATAGCTTTCCAGCACCGCGCCCAGCAGCTCGTGTTTCATCGCGCCGTAGCGCCGTGCCGCCAGCGTCTCGCGCCGCCGGCCCTGCACGACCAGCTGGGCGCCGCGCTCGGATTCCGGTTTCAGCAGCACCGGGTTCATGTCGCTGACCGGCTCGATCCCGGCGGCCAGCGCCTGCAGGGCCTGGGCGCGGCCGATCTCGCCGCCATCGGCGGTGACGGCGGCATTGTTGGACATGTTCTGCGGCTTGAACGGCGCCACGGAAATCCCGCGCCGCCGCGCCGCGCGGCACAGCCCCGCGACCAGAAGCGACTTGCCGACATTCGAACCGGTCCCCTGCAGCGCGATCGCGGTCATGGCGGCCTCTCTCCTGCACCTGTCCGGCCCCGTCATGCCGTGCCGGGGCGGGCCTTGACAAGAGCCTGCCCGGCGCGGCTAAGAAAGATGGCGTCCGGGGCCTGCAGGCGGTGCGACCGGGCGATGGAACGGGAGCGCGATGGGCATCGCATTGCATATCCGCCCGCCCGGAGGGGTTGCGGCAACCGGAGCGGCGCGATGAGCGCCCGCATCCGCGGCTGGTGTCCCGGCGCGCTGCGGCCCATGGCGGCCGGGGACGGTCTGGTGGTGCGGATCCGTCCGCCCGGCGGATGGCTGGACGCGGCGCAGGCGGCGGGGCTGGCCTCCATCTCCGCGGACCTGGCCGATGGCACCCTGACGCTGACGCTGCGCGGCAACCTGCAGCTGCGCGGCATCGCGCAGGCGCGCCATGGCGCGGTGCTGGAGCAGCTGGCGGCGCTGGGGCTGCTGGATGCCGATCCGCGCATAGAGGCACGGCGCAACATCCTGGTGACGCCCTTCGCGGATGCCGGAACCGATCGCATCGCCGCCGAGCTGGCCCGTCGCCTGGCGCGGCCAGATGCGCCGGATCTGCCGGGCAAGGCGGGGTTCGTCCTCGATACCGGGGCGCATCCGGTGCTGAGCGCGTCACCGGGGGATTTCCGGCTGGAGCGCGCCGCCTGCGGGACGCTGGTGCTGCGCGCCGAGGGGCTGGAGGCCGGGGCGCCCGTGACGGAGGCCGGGGCGGCGGAGCAGATGGTGGCGCTGGCCCGCTGGTTCCTGCGCGAAGGCGGCGCGGCGCAGGGGCGGATGGCGCGGCTGGCGGC
>NZ_JACVXA010000133.1 GCF_014903745.1 Mangrovicoccus algicola
GCAGATCCCCGATGACTGGGACAGCCTGATCGCCCCGCAGGCGCCCGCGGCGGCGCCTTCCCCGGAGACCGGCCCGCCGGCCGCGGCGGTCCCGCCGGAGCGGCCGGATCCTGCCGCCTCCGCGCCGGAACCCGGGCTGCAGGACGAGGCGCAGACCGGGACCCAGACCGGGGCGCTGGCGGCCTTCCTGGCCGGGGCGGGGGCATCGGAGCTGGAGCTGCCGCAATCCGGGGCGCCGCAGCTGATGACCGGGATCGGCCAGGTCTTCCGCACGCTGGTCGAGGGCCTGCGCAGCGCGCTGATGGCCCGCAGCCTGCTGAAAAGCGAGTTCCGCATCGAGACGACGATGATCGCCGCGCGCGGCAACAACCCGCTGAAATTCTCGGTCACGCCGGAGATGGCGGTGTCCAGCATGATCCGCCCGGCGCGCGGCTTCCTCGACCCCGCGGAGGCGGCGCGCGAGGCGATCGACGACATCACCGCGCATCAGGTGGCGATGGTGACGGGGATGGAGGCGGCGCTGAAGGGCGTGCTGGCGCAGCTGTCGCCCGAGACGCTGGAGCGGCGCCTGACCACCGCGCCGGGCGGGCTGGGCGCGGTCTTCAAGGGCCGCAAGGCGCGCTACTGGGACGCGTATGAACAGCTTTATGCGGAAATCGCCGCCGAGGCGGAAAGCGACTTCCAGGCGCTGTTCGCCCGCGAATTCGCCGCCGCCTACCAGGCGCAGCTGCGGCGGCTGAAGGAAGAAAGAGCAGACGGGGAGGCCGGCGA
Organism: Mangrovicoccus algicola; assembly: GCF_014903745.1. Classification (GTDB taxonomy): domain Bacteria; phylum Pseudomonadota; class Alphaproteobacteria; order Rhodobacterales; family Rhodobacteraceae; genus Mangrovicoccus; species Mangrovicoccus algicola. Next base: position 772 of record NZ_JACVXA010000133.1, read on the forward strand.
TGTCCTGGGATAGCAGGGTTCTGTGGACCGAGGGGCTGTTCCTGCAGCCGCAGCATTTCCAGCAGCAGGACCGCCATGTCGCGGCGCTGGTGGCCGGTCTGGCGGCGCGGGTGGCGCCCGCGGCCTGGGGGGTCTCGACGCTGGAGATCGACCGCGAGGCGCTGAAGATCGGGCAGGTGGCGCTGCGCAGCTGTTCGGGCCTGACCCCCGATGGCAGCCTGTTCCGCATCCCCGATGCAGAGGATCATCCCCCCGCGCTGGAAGTCCCGCCGCAGGTGCGCGACTGCGTCGTCTTCCTGACCGTGCCCGCGCGGCGCCAGGGCGCGGCGGAGGTCGACCTGACCGGAGCGGAGCTGAGCCCCGCGCGGCTGCGCCCGGCCGAGCAGGAGGTGGTCGACACGATGGGCTCCGCCCGCGGCCCCGCGACGCTGGGCATCGGCAAGCTGCGGCTGCAATTCGCGCTGGAGACCGATGATCTGTCCGACCGCATCCGCATCCCCGTGGCGCGCATCATCGAGACCCGCCCCGATGGCGAGGTGATCCTCGATGGCGGCTTCATCCCGGCGGTGATGGATTGCCGCGCCTCGCAGGTTCTGTCGTCGCTGCTGACCGAGCTGGAGGGGCTGCTGGCGCATCGCATGACCGCGCTGTCGGCGCGGCTGGGCCAGTCCGGCACGGTCCGCGCCACCGCCGAGATCCAGGATTTCCTGCTGCTGCAGGTCATCAACCGCGCGCTGCCGGTGATCCGCCATTTCGCCCAGATGGAGATGCTGCATCCCGAACGGCTGTTTGCCTTCCTGGCCGCGCTGGCGGGGGAACTGGCCAGTTTCATGGCGCAGGACCGGCAGGCGCCGCGGCTGCCGGCCTATCAGCATCACGCGCTGACCGGCTGTTTCGCGCCGCTGGTGCGGGCGCTGCGCGGCTATCTCTCGGCGGTGCTGGAGGCCAATGCGGTGTCGATCCCGCTGGACCCGCGCAAATACGGCATCTCGGTGGGGCTGATCGCGGATCGCAAGCTGATCGGCCAGGCGGGGTTCGTCCTGTCGGTCGCAGCCGATCTGGCCGAGGAGACGCTGCGCCGCCATTTCGCGGGCCATGCCAAGATCGGCCCGGTCGAGGAGATCCGCACGCTGGTCAATTCCGCCCTGCCGGGGATCGAGCTGCAGCCGCTGCCGGTGGTGCCGCGCCAGATCCCCTACGAGGCCGGGCGGGTCTATTTCCAGCTGGACGGGGCCAGCCCCTGGTGGGGGAAGATGACGACCTCGGGCGGGGTCGCGGTGCATGTCTCGGGCGAATACCCGGGGCTGAGGATGGAGCTCTGGGCGATCCGCGAGGGCTAGCCCCGCGGCGCAAGCGCAGCAAGGAGGACAGCCATGTCCGACGACGATCCCTTCGCCGAACCCGGCGATACCGAGCGCACGGTGATCCGTCCCAACCCGGGCGGCCGCCGCCCGCCGCCCGTGCCGGTCCAGCCCGTGCCCGTGCCGCCCGCCGCGGCCGGGACGGCGGATGCCGTGACCCCTGCTGCGGGC
>NZ_JACVXA010000134.1 GCF_014903745.1 Mangrovicoccus algicola
CGCGGCGGCGGTCTCCGGCGGGACCGGCGCGCGGCGCTGCCGTTCCAGGTCGCCGCGCCACTGGGCCCGGTTCTGCAGCACCTCGCGCGCGCCCGACCCGCCCGGCCCGTCCTTCGGCATCGCCTCCTGGATCAGCGCGGAGGCGTCGAAATCACCAGAGTTCATCTCGATCTCGGGCGGCGCGGGCTGGCCGAACGTGTAGTTCATCTTCGCCTGCAGCGCCAGGTCCGGCCCGATCGGGAAGACTTTCTCCGCCAGTTCCCAATCCTCTTCCCAGACCGTCACCCAGGCGGCTTCGATCTCGGCCCAGGCATTCAGGCCCAGCTTCATCCGCGCCCCGGCGGCCAGGGTCGCGATGCCCTCGATCGACCAGTCGCCCGCATCATAGCTCAGCGAGGGCTCCACCTGGATCGCGCCGTAGAGCCCGGCCGTGCCCACCGCCTCTATCCCGCCGGTCAGCGACCCCAGCAGCACATCGACCCCCAGCCCCGCGCCGATCGCGGCATAGCCCTCGACGAAGGCCGGGATGAACAGCTCGCCGCCGATGGTGAAGCTGGGATCCGCCTCCTCGGCGCCCAGCGTATAGCTGCCCTCGACGCGGATGTTGCGGAACACGCCCGGCCCGACCCCCGCGCGCACCCCGGCCCGCACCCGGATCACCGCCACCAGCATCGCCCAGAGCGGCACGTTCTGCGAATAGCGGAACAGCTCGCGGTCCATGCGGCTCTCGGGGAACAGCTCCAGCGGTTCCGTCACGGTGATGCTGCCCGAGACATCGATGCCGCCCTCGGGCAGGATGCGCGCGGTCAGCGTGCCGGCCAGGCGCGGCATCAGCTGGGCGGTCACCGAGCCTTCGCCGCCCAGCCGCACGGCCCCCGCCTCGTCCTGCGCCACGGTCACGGTGAGGCTGCCCGACAGTTTCCCGTCATCGGCGGAATAGGCGATGGTGGTTTCGCCGGACCAGCGATCCTCGGCATAGCGCAGCATGACCGAACCGCCCAGCCCCGGCAGGGCCGCGGTATCGACGGGGATCTGCGCCTCGCCCTCCAGCCGCCCGTCGGCATAGGCGACGCGAAGCTGCGCGGGCTGCAGCCCCGGCACCGTCAGCCGCGCATCGACCCCCATGGCAAAGCGGCCCTCCAGGTAGCTGGCCTCCAGATCCGCCTCGCCCGCCGGGCCCAGATCGACCTTCACCGCCCCGGCCATGCCCAGCCGCCCGGCCGCATCCAGCGTCGCGGTCAGCCGCCCGCCGCGCACCGGCAAAGCCTCGGGGAAGGCATCCGCGGCCAGGGTCAGCGACCCCGAGACCCGCCCGCGCGCCACCTGCACCCGCCCCGTCACCTCGCGCATCGTCGGAACCGTCAGGCGCAGCGTGCCGGACCCGGCAAAGGTGCCGTCGCGGCCGATCGCGGCCTCGGCCTGGTCCAGCGCGCCGAACCCGGCATAGGCGGCGGACACGCCCGACAGGCCGCCGCTGATCCGCCCGTTCTCGTAATGCAGCGCCAGCGTCCCGCCGGCGAACTCCAGCCCCGGCACGCGGCTCGGCAGCGCCCCGGCCTGCAGGGTGACATCGGCGGTGATGTTGCGCGCCTCGTCGACGCCCAGCTCCGCCTCGACCGCATCGAGGAAGGGCGGCGTCACGGTGATCTGCCCCTCCGCGGCAAAGGCCCCGTCGGCACCGTAGCGGAAGCGCACCGTGCCCCCGCCGAGGCCCTCATAGGCCATCGTGACCGCGCCCCCGCCCGAAAGCCGGCCCTGCGCCAGGACGATCCGGCCGGACCCCTCGGCCGTCAGCCCCGCGATCCGGCCGCGGGCCAGGTCGGCCCCCGTGATGCCGACCTCGGCCGCGACCCGGCCATCTTCCTCCAGGGAGACCCGGAGTTCGGGATTGCCGAGCGCCGGATTGTCGATCTGCCGCGCCACCGACCCGCGGAGGCTGGCGCGGCCGTCGGCCCCGAGGCGGATGCGGAATTCGCTGTCATCGACGAAGCCGACGGCCAGGGCGGCGGTCACCTCCACCCGGTTCCGCGCCGCCTCCCAGACCGCGGATGTCAGCCGCAGCCCCGGGACGGGCTGCGGCCGGTCCTGCAGGTCGATGCGCCCCGCGGCCAGGTCGTCGGCGCTCAGCGAGAGCCCGGCCCCCAGCCGGCCGAGGAAACCGCCATCGGCCAGCCTGCCGAAGCTCGAGGCCGGCAGGGCGGCGCCCCCGGCGGGGGCGGGCCCCCCCTCGGGCCCCCGGCTGGGGGCGGC
>NZ_JACVXA010000135.1 GCF_014903745.1 Mangrovicoccus algicola
GCTCCTAACTTCGACAGTTGGAGGCCGGAAATCGATGGCCGCTGGAGGCCACGGGACGCATTTTCAATAAGTTACAGGGCTGAAATGGCCGAATTCGGCCCAAGCGCTGTAGTTACACGCGGTATTGCATAACCTGCTTGGAAAGCGATGGATTGCGGAATATCCTGCATTCCATGTTCACACGCATTACCGGAAGCGGCGGCCGCCGCTATCTCCAGATCGTCGAGTCCTTCCGCAACGATGCCGGCAAGCCCCGGCTCCGGGTCGTGGCCAATCTCGGACGGGTTGACGGCATGCAGGACGGCCACCTCGATGCCCTCATCCGGGGACTCAGCCGGGCCGCCGGACGCGAAGAGCCTGCAAAGGCGGAGATTTCCTACGGGGCGGCGCGCAGCTACGGCGATGTCTTCGCGCTGCACGAGCTCTGGAAGGAGCTCGGCTTCGACAGGGCGCTGGCGCGCAGCCTTCGCAGCGGACGGCGCAAGACGGATGTCGAGGCGCTCGTGCGCGCCATGGTCTTCAACCGCCTCTGTGCCCCGGACAGCAAGCTCGGCTGCCTGCGCTGGCTCGAGACCGTTGCGATGCCTGCCATGCCGGAAACCGTGACGCACCAGCATCTTCTGCGGGCCATGGATGCGCTGATGGATCATGCCGATGTTGTCGAAGACGCCCTGGCAAAGCAGATGCGACCGCTCGTCGACCGCGACCTGGCCGTCGTCTTCTACGACCTGACCACCGTCCGCATCCACGGCGAAGGGCGCGTCGAGGACGACCTGCGCGGCTTTGGAATGAACAAGGAAACCGGAGGGATTGCCCGGCAGTTCGTGCTCGGCGTCGTGCAGACGGCCGAGGGGTTGCCGCTGCTTCACACCGTCCACCCCGGCAACATGGCCGAGACGAAAACGCTGCAGGGCATGCTCGAAAGCGTGCTGAAGCGGTTCCCGGTCCAGCGCGTGGTTCTGGTCGCGGACCGGGGCCTGCTGAGCATGGACAATATCGGCGAGCTGACCGCCCTGGCCGATCGCGACGGCCGCAAGCTGGAGTTCATCCTGGCCGTCCCGGCGCGCCGCTATGCCGAACTTGCCGAGACATTCCAGTCGCTTGCCTTCGACGCAGACGGCCTCGCCGAAAGCATCTTCGCGGGGCACCGGCTGATCGTCGCCCACGATCCGGTGCGCGCCGCAGAGCAGTCGGACCGCCGCCGCGCGCGCATCCGCGAGCTCGAGGAGATGGGCGAGCGGCTGGCTGGCAAACTGGACGGGCAAGACGCTGGCGAGACGGCCCGCGGCCGCCGCGCCTCGGATCGCGGGTCCTACAGCCGCTTCGCCAAGGCCGTCGCCGAAGCCGAGCTGACCCGCTTCATCAAGCCCGACCTGCAGGCGGACCTGTTCAGCTGGAGCCTCGACGAAGCCGCGATCGCCCGCACCGAGCTCTTCGACGGCAAGCTGGCGCTGCTGACCAATGTTGCAGGCATCACGCCCGCCGAGGCCATCGCCCGCTACAAGTCGCTCGCCGACATCGAGCGCGGGTTCCGCGTCCTGAAGTCCGACATCGGGATCGCCCCTGTCCACCACCGCCTGCCGGACCGCATCCGCGCCCATGCCCTCATCTGCTTCCTCGCCTTGGTGCTCTACCGCGTCATGCGGATGCGGCTGAAGGCAAAGGGCCATTCCGCCAGCCCGCGCACCGCGCTCGATTTGCTCGCGCGCATTCACCGCCATGAGGCCCGGATTGCCGATCGGAAGCTCGACGGCATCACCACCCCAAGCCCCGAACAATTGGAGCTCTTCGACACACTGAACCTGTCAAAACCCGCCTGACCGAGCTGCTGTAGTTACATTTTCGGCATTTGCGCCATAAAAATATCAGCTACTTACGCGTCTAGCTGTCGAACTAGGGG
>NZ_JACVXA010000136.1 GCF_014903745.1 Mangrovicoccus algicola
GGCCAGGCGCGCCGCCAGGGCGGACCGCGCGCCTCCGGCGCGCCGCTAGCCGCCCCGGCCTGCGCCAACACGGCCGCTTGCGGCAGGGCGGGCGGATCGTGCAGTCAGGACCCATCGCTTTGCCCTCCAGAAGGATCCGCCCATGCCCGCCCCCCGCCACGCCTTCGTCACCGGTTCGGCCGGCTTCATTGGCTTCCACCTGTCGCGGCTGCTGCTGGCGCAGGGCTGGACCGTCACCGGCTATGACGGGATGAGCGATTATTACGACGTCGCGCTGAAACGCGCGCGCCACGCGATCCTGCTGCAGCACGAGGGCTTCACCGCCCATGAGGCGCAGATCGAGGATGCCGCCACGCTGGAGGCCGCGGTCACCGCCGCGCGCCCCGATGTCATCATCCATCTCGCCGCCCAGGCCGGGGTGCGCTATTCGATCGACAATCCGAGGGTCTATGTGACGGCCAACCTGGAAGGCACGTTCAACCTGATGGAGGCGGCGCTGAAGGTGCGGCCCGCGCATCTGCTGATGGCCTCCACCTCCTCGGTCTACGGCGCCAATACGCAGATGCCCTATGCCGAGACCGACAAGTGCGACACGCAGATGTCCTTCTATGCCGCGACCAAGAAAGCCAACGAGGCGATGGCCCATGCCTGGGCGCATATCCACGGGCTGCCGACCACGATGTTCCGGTTCTTCACCGTCTACGGTCCCTGGGGACGCCCCGACATGGCGCTGTTCAAGTTCACCAAGGCGATCCTGAACGGCGATCCCATCGACATCTACAACCATGGCGAGATGTATCGCGACTTCACCTATGTGGAGGATCTGGTGCGCGGCATCTCGCTGCTGATGGATGCCCCGCCGCCGTCCCCCGGCGCCGATGTCCCCGCCATAGACGGCGACAGCCTCAGCCCGGTCGCCCCCTGGCGCGTGGTCAATATCGGCAATTCCAACAAGGTGAAGCTGCTCGATTTCGTCGACGCGATCGAGGCCGCGACCGGCCGCAGGGCGGAACGCAACTACATGGAAATCCAGCAGGGCGACGTGCCCGCGACCTGGGCCAATGCCGAGCTGCTGCGCGCGCTGACCGGCTATGCGCCGCAGACCGGCATCGCCGAGGGGGTGGGCGCCTTCGTCGACTGGTACCGCGACTATTACCGCGTCTGAGGCGCACGGGGTGCAGCGACCCTGTGGCTCAGCCCCGCCCGGGTGACGCAGGGGCCGCGGCGGGCTAGGATGGGGACGTTTCGCGTTTCCATCACCTGCGTGCCACGAGGTTCCGCCCATGGATCAGCCCAGTTCCGCCCCCGGGGAGGCCCCCGCCTACAGGAAGATCAGGAAGGGCGGGCTGCGCCGCTTCCTCGGCATCCGCCGCGTGATCATCGACGCGATGCGCTGGTACTATACCCGCATCTGGAAGATGGACCTGCATCCCAGCTGCCAGTTCTCGATGTCGGCGAAATTCGACAAGACCTATCCGCAGGGTGTGCATGTCGGCGAGAATTCCTATGTCGCCTTCGAATCGCGCATCCTCTGCCATGACCGCACCCGCGGCCTCTACCTGCATACCCGAATCGGCCGGAACTGCTTCATCGGCGGGTCGAGCCTGATCCTGCCCGGGGTGGAGATCGGCGATGGCTGCGTCGTGGGCGCCGGATCGGTGGTCACGAAATCGGTGCCGCCGGGCTGCGTCGTGGCGGGCAATCCCGCGCGGATCCTGCGCGAGGGGATCGAGGTCGGCGCCTATGGCCGCTTTGCCGATGCCGATGCCCGCGAAAGCGCGCTGGTCGAGGCCGGGGCGTGATCCCCGACCCGCGCCGCCGCCGCCTGATGGCCGCGCTGGCCGTGCTGC
>NZ_JACVXA010000137.1 GCF_014903745.1 Mangrovicoccus algicola
GGCTGGGGGCGGCGACCGGCGGCGCGGCGGCGGGCCGGCTGCGATCGGCCATGGCTCAATCCTCCTGCGGCGCGGGGGGCGCCGCGGCGGCCGGGGGGGCGAAGGCACCGCCCAGCCGCATCGCCAGCAGCAGGGCAAGCGCGCAATCCCGCCGCCGCAGCCGCAGCCGCAGCAGCGGAGCCAGCGCGCGATGAAGCTCCTGCCGCTCCCCGGCAGGGGCGCGCATCACCCTCCCGGCGATGCGCCGCGCCGCCTCCTGAGTCTCGGCCGCCGGGACATCCTGCCAGCGGTCGAAGAGGACGGCGAAGACAGGTTCTTCCGGCGCGCCCGCAGGAGCCAGCACCTGCTCCAGGGCCGCCCGGCGGATCGCCGCAGCGTGGCCGACGGACCGCAAGCCGCCGGCAGGATCCATCCCGGGATCGCGGCGCTGACCCGGGTCCGGGCCGGGCGCCGCCGACCGGCCCGCCGGCGGCGCGGCCTGACCCGACCGGGCCTGCGCAAGGGCCTGAAGGACGGCATGGCCCGGGGCGCGCGCGACCTCCTCCGCCTTGTCCGGCACGACCAGGGGCGGGGCCTCCTCGCGGGTCAGCGCGGGCGCGAAATCGATCATGTCGCCCCCATCTCGGCGCGCAGCGCCGCGTAATGGCCGCCGAAGGCCTCTTTCCGCACCGGACGCCCCTGCTTGGCCAGTTCCGCCCAGACCGCGGCCAGCAGCCGATGCGTGCCCACGGCCCCGCCCTCCGCCGCCGCGCGATGCGCGGCCGCAAGCCAGCAATTGCGGATCTCGCCGCCGGTCAGTTCCGCGGCCGCGAGCAGATCCAGATCGAGCCCCGCCTCCGCGGGAACGCCGCCCTGCAGCCCCCGCGCCCAGAGCGCGCGCCGTTCCGCCGGGCCCGGGGCGGGAAACTCGATCACCGCATCGAGGCGGCGCAGGAAGGCCGCATCGATATTCTGCGCCAGGTTCGTCGCCAGAAGCGAGACGCCCTCGAAGGTCTCCAGCCGCTGAAGCAGGTAGGAGACCTCGAGATTGGCATAGCGGTCATGGCTGTCCTGAACCTCCGAGCGCTGGCCGAAGATCGCGTCCGCCTCGTCGAAGAACAGCACGATGCCCGCGCCTCCCGCCGCCTCGAAGAGCCGGTCGAGATTCTTCTCCGTCTCGCCGATATACTTGGAGACCATCCCCGCCAGGTCGACGCGGAACAGCGGCAGGCCGAGGCTGCGCGCCACCGCCCCCGCCGCCATCGTCTTGCCGGTGCCCGACGGGCCCTTGAACAGCGCCGCCAGCCCGGCCCGCTTTCCCATCAGCGCGCCGAAGCCCCAGTCCTCCAGCACCTGCACCCGCGTGGCGGCGCGCGCGACCAGCGCCTCCAGCGCACGGCGGCTGCGCGGCGGCAGCACCATCTGCGCCAGATCGTCGGGGCAGGCGACGGCGCGGGCCAGGCCGGACAGCCCCTCTGCCGCCTCCAGGGTCAGCTTCGCCTCCAGCGCGCCCGCGCCGCCCGGGCCTGCCAGGGCCGCCGCCAGGTCCAGAAGCGGAAGCGGCTCCGCCGCGGGCGGCAGCGGTCCCGCGGCGATCGCCCTCTGGCGCGCCCGGCGATCCCCGGGCGCCAGGCGCGGCGCGGCCTCCACCGGGCCGTGATGTCCCGCCTGCCGCCAGGGGCCGGATGCCGCGGTCAGGATCGCCGCGGGCGGCACCAGCGCGGCAAGAAGCGCGCGCTTCTCCGCCGGGCCGAGCGCATCCGCTCCGGCGATCACCGGCATCGCCCCGGCCAGCCGCGCCTCGCGCTGCGCCCGGGCGATCACGCCGGTCTCGCGGATCAGCGCC
>NZ_JACVXA010000138.1 GCF_014903745.1 Mangrovicoccus algicola
CGCGGCGGGCGGCGTCTCGGGCCGCGGCCGCGGCGCCTCGGGGGGCGGCGGCGCGGAGGCGGCAGGCGACTGGGCCTGCGGCAGATCCTCCGCCCCCACCAGCGTCACCTGCACGGCGGCCGGGGTCTCGGGCGGACGGCTCACCCTGGGCAGGCCGAAGATCGCCAGCAAGAGCAGGACCCCGTGCAGCGTGAGGGACTTGTTCAGGGGCTTGCGCAGGAATGTCAGACGCGGAAGCAGGCGCACAGGTCGCTACTCCGCCCCCATGGTGGGGCCGCCATCCTCGGTCACCAGCCCGATGCGGGTGAACCCGGCCGCGTTCAGCGCGCCCATCACCTGCATGACCTGGCCGTAGGAAATCCCCTGGTCGGCACGCAGGAACAGCTGCCGGTCGGTGCGTTCCTCGGCGATGGCCGTCAGCCGCGGGATCAGCTCCTCGGCGGCGATCTCGGTGGTCTGGATCGCCATGCCGCCATCGGCCTGGAGCGTGATGGTCAGAGGCTCCTCCTCGGGCATGGGCAGGGGCTCGGCCGCCGTCTCCGGCAGCTCGATCGGCACCCCCACCGTCATCAGCGGCGCGGCGACCATGAACACGACCAGCAGGACCAGCATCACGTCGACGAAGGGCGTGACGTTGATCTCGGACATCGGCATCGTATGGGCATGCGACCGGCGGCGCCGGCTGCCCCGGCCCCCGCCGCCCGCGGAACTGCGCATCGGGGTCATCCGCCGGCGACCTCGCGGCTCAGGAGCGTCGAGAATTCATCGGCGAAGGCTTCCCAGCCCGCCACGATCCGCGCGCTGTCGGTGGACAGCTTGTTATAGAAGATCACCGCCGGGATCGCCGCCAGCAGCCCCATGCCGGTGGCCAGCAGCGCCTCGGCGATGCCCGGCGCCACGATGGCGAGGCTGGTATTGCCCTCGGCGGCGATGTTCTGGAAGCTCTCCTTGATGCCCCAGACCGTGCCGAAGAGCCCGACGAAGGGCGCGGTCGAGCCGACCGTCGCCAGATAGGTCAGCCCCTTGCTCAGCGCGTCGGTCTCGCGGCCGATGGCGACATCCATGGACCTGTCGATGCGCGAGGCCACGCCCGGGGCGATGCGCCCGTCCTGGCGGATCGAGCGCTGCCATTCGGAGAAGCCCGCGACGAAGATCCGCTCCGGCGCGCTGCTCGGGCGCGGCGATACCTTGTCATACAGCTCGTCCAGCGGATCGCCGGACCAGAACCGGTCCTCGAAACTGCCCAGCCGCCGCCGCGCCAGCCGGAAGGCGGCGAGCTTCTGGAAGAATACCGTCCAGGCCCAGACCGAGGCGGCCAGCAGCAGCAGCATGACCAGCTGCACGGTCGGAGAGGCGCGGAAGAACAGCGCCATCATAGAAAAGTCGTGATCCATTGATCTGCCCGTGTGTCACGGCGGCTTCGGCCGCTCGGAATTTGGCCAGCAGTCTATGCCAGATTGCGCGGAAGGGAAATGACATCGCCGTCAGTGCCGGCCGCCATGGCGCCATGGCTCGGCGGGAAAGCGCCTGCCCGCCCCTTCCCCCGCGGCGCGCGGTCGGCGGCGGGGCGCGGGCCGGACCGCGACCGGCCCG
>NZ_JACVXA010000139.1 GCF_014903745.1 Mangrovicoccus algicola
GTGCTGGAGGCGCTGGCGGCCGAGCTGCGCGGCCGCGCGGCGCGCATGGAGCGGATCCGCGAGGCCGTGGCGGCGCGCACCCCCACGCAGCGCGATGCCGACCGGCGGCTGTTCCTGTCGCAGCTTTCCGATCCTCTGGAGCGCGGCGATTTCGAGCGGCTGGGCTGGGCCTCGGCGCTGAATGCCCGCGCGATGGCGGCCTTCTGGGAAGAGATGGTGCCGGGGCTGTTCGAGGGGCTGTGAGCCCCGGGCCGCGGCGGGGATTTCGCCGCGAAACCCCGATCAGCGGACCCGGACCGAGACGGAGCCCACGCCCGCGACCTCGCCCTCCAGGAGGTCGCCCATCAGCACCGGGCCGATCCCCGAGGGCGTGCCGGTCATGATCAGGTCGCCCTCGCGCAGGGTGAAGGATTGCGAGATATGGGCGATCATCTCGGGGATGGACCAGATCATCTGGCCGAGATCGCCCTGCTGCTTGAGGCTACCATTGACCCGCAGCGTGATGGCCCCGGCGGTCGGGTGGCCGGTTTCGGTCGCGGGGCGCAGCGCGCCGATGGGGGCCGATCCGTCGACGGATTTCGCCGCCTCCCAGGGGCGGCCCATGGATTTGGCGGTGGATTGCAGGTCGCGCAGGGTCATGTCGAGCCCCACGCCATAGCCCCAGACGTGATCCAGCGCGGCGCCTGCCTCGATATGCGAGCCGCCGCGGCCTATGGCGGCGACCAGCTCGACCTCGTGATGCACGTCGGTGGAATGGCGCGGATAGGCATAGTCGCTGCCCGGCGGGCAGATGGCGGTATTGGGCTTCATGAAGAAGAAGGGCGGTTCGCGCGTCGCGTCATGGCCCATCTCGGCGGCATGGGCGGCATAGTTGCGCCCGATGCAGAAGATCCGGCCGACCGGGAAGACCGCGTCGCTGCCCGCGACGGGCAGCGTGACGGGCCGGGGCGGCGCGACGGCCAGGCGGGGGGCGGCGTTTTCCATGGGCGGATCCTTTCGGCAGGTTCGGCGCGGCCCGGCGGGCGCGGCTGGCGAGAGTGAAAGCACAAGCGCCGCGGCGGCGGTCTGCGGCCGGTTGCCGCGCATGGGGGGTTGCATCCAGCGCATGGCCGCGCAGGATCCCTGCGGCAGACGGCAGACGGCAGACGGCAGACGGCAGACGGCAGACGGCAGACAGGGAAGGGCGGGGCGATGGCGGAACGGATCCTGGGGGCGGTGCTGGCGGCGGGGCGGGGCAGCCGCTTCGGCGCGGGCGACAAGCTGCGCGCCGGCCTGGCGGGACAGGCGCTGGCCCGCCACGCGGCATCGGCCATGGCGGCGGCGGGTTTCGCCGAGGCCGCGGTGGTCTGCCCGGCGGCGCGGGCCGATCTGTTTCCCGGGCTCCTGCGGCTGGAGGCGCCCGCGGGATCGGGCCAGTCGGCCAGCCTCGCGGCGGCGGCCCGCTGGGCGATGGCGGCGGAGGCGGATCTGCTGGTGATCGCGCTGGCGGACATGCCCTTCGTCACCGGCGCCGACCTGGCGGAGGTCGCGGCC
>NZ_JACVXA010000014.1 GCF_014903745.1 Mangrovicoccus algicola
AAGCGCTATCTAGACAAACAACCAAACCCCCGCAACGCGATTCTCGCCAAAATCACAAAAAAAGACAGGTGACGTGGGGAGAGGCCGGGAACCAGTCCCGGCCAGGCCCTTGCCCGCCAACCCTTCAGGCGGCGGAAGAGACTTTCATCAGCGCGAGGCCTGCCACGATCAACCCGGCCGCCAGGAGGCGCAGCGGGCTGGCGCTTTCGCCAAGCAGCAGGATCCCCACCAGGAAGGCCCCGACCGCCCCGATCCCGGTCCAGATCGCATAGGCCGTTCCCAGCGGAAGCGTGCGCATCGCAACCGATAGCAGGCCGAAGCTCGCGACCATGCAGACCAGCATGACGACAGTGGGGAGGGGGCGGGAAAACCCGTATGATGCCTTCATTGCGAAGGCCCAGCAGATTTCCAGAAGACCGGCGAGCAGAAGATAGACCCAGGGCATGACATTCTCCGTCAGGCCGGGCCGTCCCGACAGCTTGTCCCGGATGGGGAGGTCGTCCTCTGCGATGACAGATGGCGGCGTTCCGGTCGCGGGACAAGGGCCGGACCTGCAATTCCGGCATGCATGCCCGGCAGGGCCTTGCCCCGGGCATCCGCCCGGCATGTCGGCCGGGCGGGCAGGGCGGCCGGTCAGAACCCCAATGCGCGGGGCAGGGCCATGGTCAGGGCAGGGACATAGGTGACCAGCAGCAGCAGCGCGAAGAGCGCGAGATAGAACGGGGCGAGCCCGCGAATGGCCTGTTCGACCTTCACCTTTGCCACGCTGGCCCCGACGAACAGCCCGGTGCCCACCGGCGGGGTGATCGTGCCGATGGCCAGGTTGAACACCATCACGATGCCGAACTGGATCGGGTCGATGCCCACCTTCTGCGCAATGGGCAGCAGGATCGGCGTGAAGATCAGGATCGCTGGGCCCATATCCATGAAACAGCCGATCACAAGGAGCGCGATGTTGATGATCAGCAGGATCACGATCGGGTTTTCCGAGACACCGAGGATCAGCGCCGAGATCGCCGCCGGGATGCCGGTCAGCGCCATGGCGAAGCTGAGCGTCGCCGAGGCCGCCAGCAAGAGCATGATCGTGCCGGTGATCTGCGCCGTCTCCAGCAGGAATTCCGGGAAGGCCGAGACCGGCCGCGTCCGGTGGATCACGAAGGTCAGCAGCATCGTGTAGATCACGGCGATGCCCGAGGCCTCGACCGCGGTGAAGATGCCGAAGATGATGCCGCCGATGACGATGACGATCATCAGGAGGCTGGGGATCGCCTCCAGCGTGATGCGCATGGCCTCCCGGCCACCCGCCCAAGGCGTGGTGGGATAGCCCCGCCGCCAGGCATAGACCCCGGCGATGGTCATGATGACCAGCCCCCAGAGGATCCCCGCCACCGCGCCGCCCAGGAACAGCGCCGCCACCGAGGTGCCGCCCGAGACCAGCGAATAGATGATGAAGGCCGTGGTCGGCGGGATCAGCATCCCGGTCGGGGCCGAGGCGATGTTGACCGCCGCCGCGAAGGAGGCGTCATAGCCTTCCTTGCGCTGCATCGGCACCATCACCCCGCCGATCGAGGTGGAGGCGGCGATGGCCGAGCCCGAGATGCAGCCGAACAGCATGTTGCCCGCGATGTTGGTCTGGGCCAGGGAGCCCGGGATGCGCCCCGCCGTCAGCTTGGCGAAATTCACCAGCCGCAGCGCGATGCCGCCCGAATTCATCATCACCCCCGAGAGGATGAAGAAGGGCACCGCCAGCAGCGAGAAGCTGTCCAGCGCGGCGAACATCTTCTGCACGGAGGTGAACAGCGCCATGTCCAGCGGCGCCACGATGGAGACCGCCGCCAGAGCGGCCGCCGTCAGCGCCAGCGCCAGCGGCAGGCCGAGCGCGGTCAGACCGGCGAAGACGCCGACGAGGATCAGGCTTGCAGTACCGGCCAAGGGTCAGTCTCCCCAGTTGAGCGCGGCCTCCACCTCGTCCGGACGCTCGCGCCGCTGGCGCAGGAGGTCGGCAAGGTTGAGGAGGCTGTAGATCGAGATGAACAGTCCCGAGACCGGGATGGCGGCATAGACCGCTGCCATCGGCAGCTGCAGCACCGCCGTCGTCTGGCCGCTGGCGATCTGCATGGCGCGCAGCCCGCCCAGCCCCAGAACGCCGATGCCGAAGACCAGGAAGGCCAGCGGCACCAGCAGGTCCAGGACCCTCTGAACCGCCGGGCGCACCAGGTCCCGAAGCAGGGTCACGGCCATATGCGTGCCGCGGCCGGTGGAATAGGCCGCCCCAAGAAGGGACAGCCAGACCAGGCCGAAGCGCAGGATCTCCTCGGAGAAGGTGGAAGGCGCGTTCAGCACGTAGCGGCTGAAGACCTGCCAGGCCAGTACCGCCACCATCGCCGCCAGAAGCAGGCAGCAGGCGGCCCCCACGATCCCGTCGGTCAGGCGGCGGAGCTGGCGCATCAGTCGTCAGCCTCGGCGCGGATCGCCTCGAACAGCGCGTATTTCTCCGGCTCGGATTTCAGCGCCTCGTACATCGGCGCCACGGCCTCCTGGAACTGCGCGACATCGGTATCGAAGAACTCGACGCCCATTTCCTCGGCCTTGGCCTTCTCGGCCTCGATCGCCTCGCCCCAGACCTGCTTGTGGAATTCGGTGGATTCCTCGGCCGCGGCCACCACGGCGGCGCGGTTTTCCTCGGACAGCCGGTCCAGCGCGGCGGTGGAGATCAGGACGACATCCGGAATGCGGCTGTGCTGGTCATAGGTGTAGTACTTGGCCACTTCGCCATGGCGCGCGACGGTCAGCGCGTATTCGTTGTTCTCCGCCCCGTCCAGCACGTCCTGCTGGATCGAGGTATAGACCTCGGCCTGGCCCATGGCGATCGGCGCGGCGCCCAGCATTTCCACCATGGCGATGGAGGTCGGGCTCTGCATCACGCGGATCTTCTTGCCCTTGAGGTCCTCCACGGTCTTCACCGGACCGTCCTTCAGATAGAAGCTGCGCGCGCCGGAATTGTAGTAGGTCAGCCCGACGAAGCCCTGGTCGGCCGTCGCCTGATAGACCGGGTCCATCACCTCGGGCTTGTCCATGGCGGTGTAGAAATGCGCCTCGTCGTCGAAGAGATAGGGCATGGAGAAGACGCCGTAGATCGGCGCGAAGCTTTCCATCAGGCCGCCCGACACCTTGGTCATGTCCAGAAGGCCGCCCTTGACCATCTCCACCAGCTCGCGCTCGCCGCCCAGCTGCCCGTCGGGGAAGAACTGCACGGTGACGTCGCCGCCGGTCTTCTCCTCGACCAGCTCGGCGAATTTATCCATCGCCTCGATGGTCGGCGTGGCGTTCGAGGCATAGGCAAAGCGCAGCGTGTCCGCCTGCGCGATGGCGGTCGAGGCCAGCAAGGCGGCCAGGCCCAGGATCGTCCGGGTCATGTGAAATCTCCTCCCTTTGATGTTGCGAGCGCCGCCTCAGATATAGCTGCGCAGGTATTCCGACAGCGCGAGGATCGCCATGGCCTGGCCATAGGGCATCGAGGTCAGGGCGATGTCGCGATAGAATTGCAGGTCCTCGCCCATCGCGGTGCCGAAGCTGACCTGCTTCAGCTCGCCATCGGCGTCGATATTGGCGATCACGCCCTCCATGGCGCGTTCGGCCACGGCCAGGTACTCGCCCGGCAGATAGCGTTTGCGCACCGCCTTCATCAGGCCATAGGCGAAACCGGCCGTGGCCGAGGCCTCCAGGTAGCTCGACGGATCGTCGACCAGCGTATGCCACAGCCCGGATGCATCCTGCGTCTGCTTGAGGAACCGCGCCTGACGCTCCAGCGTCGACAGCAGGTGCTTGCGGATCGGATCGCCGTCCTTGAGATCCAGCATCTCGATGATCTCGGGGATCGCGATCGTCACCCAGCTGTTGCCCCGCGCCCAGAGCGCCCCGGCGAAATTGTGCCGCTCCTCGAAGGTCCAGCCATGGAACCACATGCCGGTCTTGCGGTCGGCCAGGTACTGGGTATGGACCAGGAACTGGTACTTGGCTTCCTCGATATACTCGGGACGGTTCAGCACCTGGCCGATCCGCGCCAACGGCAGGACCGACATCATCAGCGTGTCGTCCCACATTTCCTGGTGGTTCACGTCGTTATAGACGATGTGCTGCAGCCCGCCCTCCTCGGTGCGGGGCATCTCGTACATCACCCAGTCCGCCCAGGTCTCCAGATAGGGCACCCAGGCGGGGTTGCGGTCGCGGTCATAGAGGTTGGCCAGGGTCAGGAAGGGCGCGACGGTGTTGATGTTCTTGGTCGGCGTGCCCTCGGCCAGCCGCGCATCGAACCAGTCGCGGATGATCTGCATGGTCTTCGCGTCGCCGGTCTGCTCCCAGAACCGGTAGAGCCCGTAGAGCCCGACGCCATGAGTCCATTCCCAGCCGGCCCAGCCCTTGGTGTCGATGACCCGGCCATCTTCGAGGCGCAGCAGGAATTCCCCGGTCGTGTCCTCGATATTGATCAGGTTGTCGGTCAGCCGCCCGATCAGCCCGGAAACCTCGTCGCGACTGTGGCGGCGGGCCTTCTGCATCAGGAGCGGGTGCATCGTCATCTGGTATCCTCCGTACGCCTTTTAATTATGAAACGGCGTTCCGAAAATCAAGGAACCATAGTCTGTCACAAGTTGCAACCGAATTCTTCGCCCCGTTGCTTTGCCGAAAACCCATCTAAACCCATTAGTTACAAGGTCAGTCTGGACAGGGGAGAAAATCTCTGCAAGAAATTCGAAACTGTATTCCACAATAATCGGGACAGCCATGACCGCCGGACGCCCTGCGAAAACCGAAAATGTCGCCGCCGTGATGAAGGTCTTCGCGGTGCTGGAAACGCTGGCAGAGCGCGGCCATGCCGGGCTGGCCGACATCGCCCAGGTCGCGATGACCTCGAAATCGACGGCGCACCGGCTGCTGCAGACCATGGTCGATCTGGGCTATGTGGAGCAGGAGCCCGAAACCGAGCGATACGGGCTGACCCTGAAGCTGTTCGGGCTGGGCGCGCGCACGCTGAAGGGGCAGGAGGCGCTTTTGTCGGTTGCCGATCGCGGCATGGGCCGGCTCAGCCGGGCCTTCGGCGAGTCGGTCAATCTGGGGGTGATGGACAGCCGCGACCAGCGCGTCGCCTATATCCACACCTATGAATCCGCCTTCTCCCTGTCGATGCAGACGCCCCTGGGGATGCGCAATCCGCTGTACTGCACCTCGCTGGGCAAGGCGCTGCTGGCCTGGCGCGACCCCGTGGAAATCGAGGACCGCCTGTCGCAGATGGATTTCGCCCCGCGCGCGCCGAACACCATCACCGATCCCGCGACGCTCCGGGCACGGCTGCCGCAGATCCGCGCCCAGGGCTATGCCGAGGAAATCGAGGAGGCCGAGGCGGGGGTGCGCTGCCTGGCGGCGCCGATCCTGGATCACCGCGGCCGCTCCGTCGCGGCGGTCTCGCTCAGCTTTCCGCTGTTCCGCTTCGACGAGTCGAAGAAGCCCGATTATGTCGCGCTGCTGCTGGAAATCACACGCGAAGCCTCCGAAACTCTTGGCTGGGACCCGGCCTCGGCGGAAGGCGTCACCTGACTCCGCCCATTTATGAAATAGAGTTTCATTTTTATTGCGACTCAGTTCCGAAATCGTAATCTCCCTGCATCGTTCAAGAGGAGGAAACGATGAAGAGACGCATGCTGCTCGGCCTTGCCGGTGCGGCCGGAACGCTTGCCGCCGCCGGTCTGCCCACGCCCTTCCTGGCCGCCTCCGGCGATGACACCGCCGCGCCCGAAAGTTTCCGCGACCCGGTTTCCGGCCATCTGGTGCGCCGCCTGTCGCGGCGGCCGGGATCGCATGTGCTCTATTTCCACGACAATGCCTTCACCGCCGACGGGCGCTACATGGTCTATGACGCCCCCGGCGGCGTCGATGTCGTCGACATGGCCAGCTTCGAGGCACAGCCCCTGATCGAGGGGCCCTATGAATGCATGATGGTCTCGCGGCAGAAGAACATCGCCTATGTCTATCGCAAGAATGACGAGGGCGGCGGCAAGGGGGTCAGCGGGCTGGATTACTTCGCCGTCTCGATCCCCGACGGCAAAGTCACCCAGATCGCCGAACGGCTGGACGGATCGCTGTTCCAGTCCAATGCCGATGACAGCCTGATGCTGGGCGTCTGGCAGGAACGCCCCTTCGATTTGCAGCCCGGGCCCAAGGTGGCGGGCACCGATGGCGGCTACAATGCCGTGGGCCCCGACGGCAAGCCGCTGAGCTTTGCCGCCGCCAAGGAGGTCCGCATGGCCGAGCGCCTCGCCCAGGGCATCCCGATGGAGATCTTCACCCTCGACCCGGAGACCGGCGAACGCCGCACGGTGGTGCGTTCGGACAAGGACTGGCTGAACCATATCCAGTTCTCGCCCACCGATCCCGACCAGATCATGTATTGCCACGAAGGTCCCTGGCACATGGTCGACCGCATCTGGACGGTGCGCAGCGATGGCAGCGACAACCGCCGCATCCACCGGCGCCGCATGAACATGGAAATCGCCGGGCACGAATTCTTCTCCTATGACGGCAAGCGCATCTGGTACGACCTGCAGACGCCGCGCGGCGAGGATTTCTGGCTGGCCTCGGTCGATCTGGACAGCGGCAGCCGCATCTGGCGGCACATGGACCGCAATGCCTGGTCGGTGCATTTCATGGTCGACCGCGACGGCCGGCTGGGCGGCGATGGCGGCGGCCCGGACATGGTCGCCGAGGCCCCCGACGGCAAGTGGCTCTATCTGTATGACGAGGAGATCATCGAGGATCTGGGCGTCTCGGCCCCCGATGCGGCGGACCTGGTGCGCCCCGCGCGGCTGATCCCGCAGAAGATCGTCGACATGTCCGCCCATGACTACCGGCTGGAGCCGAATGTCCAGTTCTCGGCCGACGGCGCCTGGCTCAGCTTCAAGTCCAACATGCACGGCGACATCCATGTCTATGCCGTGGAGACCGGGCGCAGCGCCTGAGCGCCTCCGCCCGCCCCGCCGGGGCGGGCCCTACAGGCCCGTCGCCGCCAGCACCGCGATCCAGACCGACAGGATCGCCCCGCAGACCAGCGTGTAGGGCCCGTTCCAGACCAGCCCCACGCGCCGCGCCGAGACCTTGCCGAAATCCGCCACCAGCAGCGTCGAGGCGGTGAAGGGCGAGGTCGCCCCCGACAGCGCCCAGCCGCTGGTGATCGCCACGACCATCGCCGCCGGGGTGACGCCGATCGCCTCGGGCGCGGGCAGGATCGGGCCGATCATCGACACCGCCAGGATCGGGTTCATGCCGATCTGCCCGGTCAGCGGCACGATCCAGAACAGCGCCACCAGCAGGACCGGCGCCGAAATCGCGCCCAGATCGATGCCGCTGGCGGCCATCACCGGCGCCGCCAGATGCCCGCCCATCGTGCCGATGAAGGCCGCCATGACCAGAAGGACGGTCTGATCGCGCAGCCCCGGCATGTCCGACAGCGCGAAATGCCGGGCGCGGCTCCAGGCATGGCGCGCATCGGCGCGCCCGCCGGGCGCCTGGAAGGCCGTCCAGATCAGCGCGATGGCCGGCACGATGGCCATGACCACGCCGACGATCCGCACCCCGGTCGCCAGGTGCAGCACCGCGGTCAGCCCCGCCAGCAGCCCCAGCAGCAGAAGAAGCGGCCTGAGCTGGCGCAGCCAGTCGCCCTCGGCCGGGCCGCGCGCGGGCGGCGGCACCGAGAGGCGAGGCTTGAAGATCGTGTCCAGCGCCCAGCCCACGCCGGTGAACACCGCCACCCCCGCCAGCGTATAGGGCAGCACCGCCGCCCAGTCGGCGCCCGGCACGATGCTCAGCGTGATCGCCGAGGCGAAGGACAGGGGCGACCAGGGCAGGGTCGAGACGAAGCCGCGCTGGATCGCGACCAGCATCCGGCGGATGCGGTGGCGGCGGATCTCGGGATCGGGTTCCTTGTTCGCCGCCTCGGTCGCCAGCGTCCCCAGGAGCGCGATGCCGCCATAGATCAGGATCAGCCCGAACAGGTGCCCCCCCAGCGTCAGCGCCAGATAGCGCCGGCCCGGCGGCTGACCGGCCAGGAACCGGCCGCAGGCGACGATCGGGTCAGACCCGGTGGCGGCGGCGCGCATCGCGTTGATCGCGGTGAAGAAGGCGGCGATGAACCCCGCCTTGGTCAGGGCGGTCATCACCGTCGGGCGCCAGTCATCCTGGAAGGCCGCCGAGATCAGCACCAGCGCCAGGGCGATCGCCATGAAGGCGCGGCTGGTCCAGCTGATCCCCGGCCAGAACACCGCCCCCGCCGCCAGGGCGGCCCCGCCCGAGATCAGCGAGAAGACCGGGCTGCAGGCGAATTCCCCCAGGATGCCCGAGACCAGCGCCAGCGCCAGCAGGCCGCCCCCTGTCCGCGTGGGCCCGGCGGCAAGCGGTTTCACCATGCCGGACCCTGCCCCGGTTCATTCCCTGCCATGCCCGTCATCCGTCGCCTGCCCCGTTGCGTTGCCCCTGCATGGCGCAAAAGCCGCCCCGGGGAAAGCCTCGGGGGGATGCGCGGGGCGGGAGCCCGCCCTGCGCCTCAGTCGAAGCTGAGGAACCCCTCGGCCTCGGCGATCGGCGGCGCCGCCGCCAGCATCGCCAGGTCCGGCCCGCGCGGCGCCAGGTCGGGCAGCCCCGCGATCACCGCCTCGATCTCGGCGGCCACCGCCAGAAGCCGCCGGTCGTCATGGCGCCGACCGACGAGCTGCAGCCCGAAGGGCATGCCCTTCGCGTCGCGCCCGCAGGGGATCGAGATGGAGGGATGCCCGGCGATGGTGGTCGCATAGGCCAGCGCCAGCCAGTGGAAATAGGTCTTGGTCGGCTGCCCGTCGATCTGCGCGGGATACAGTTCGCGCCAGGGCCGCGGGCTGACGGTGATCGCGGGCGAGACGAGGATGTCCCAGTCGCCGAAGAAGGCCTGCCAGCGGCGGTGATACTCGCCCTGCGCGATCAGCGCGCGGGCCACGTCCTCACCGGAATAGCTGCGCCCCTCCAGCACGTTGTCGCGCACGTTCGGGCCGACATGATGCGGCGCCCGGTCCAGGAGCTCGGCATGGATGCCCAGGAAGGAGATGCCGCGCAGCACGCCGAAGATCCGGTCGGCATCGCGGCAGTCGGGCGCGGTTTCCTCCACCCGTCCCAGGAACGGGCCCAGCTGGCCCATGGCGTTGCGGAACTGGTCGCGGACGGTGGATTCGGTGGGGGCAAAGCCGAAATCCTCGGTCGCGGCGATCCGCAACCCCGACAGGTCCACCCGCGGCAGCGCCGCGAAACCGGCCGGATCCCAGGCGGTCCGGCCCTCGACCTCGACGGAGAAGGGATCGTCGCGGCCCGGACGCGACATCACCGACAGCATCAGACCGGCATCGGCCACGCTGCGCGCCATCGGGCCGGAGGTCGACAGGGGCAGCAGCGCCGTCGCCCGCGCCTCGCCCGGCACCACGCCGGGGCTGGGGCGGAACCCCACCACGCCGCAATGCGCCGCCGGGTTGCGCAGCGACCCGCCCATGTCCGAGCCGGTCGCCAGCGGGGCATAGCCGCAGGCCAGCGCCACCGCCGAGCCGCCCGAGGACCCCGCGCAGGTCTTCGTCACGTCATGGGGATTGGCGGTGGTGCCATAGACGAGGTTGCGCGAATTGGCCCCCGCGCTCCATTCCGGGACATTGGTCTTGCCCATCGGCAGCGCGCCCGCCGCGGCCAGCTCCGCCACCGGCGCGCCGTCGGCTTCGGGCAGGTTGTCGCGATAGGCAGGCGATCCGAAGGTGGTGGGCAGCCCGGCCATGTCCTCCATGTCCTTCACCGCCAGCGGCAGGCCATGCAGCGCGCCCAGCGGACCGCCCGCGGCCACCGCCGCCTCGGCCGCCTTCGCCCCGTCGCGCAGCCGGTCGAAATCCCGCGCGGGCATGGCATTGACGGCATGGTCCAGCGTCTCGACCCGGGCGATGCAGGCCTCCGCCAGTTCCACCGGCGACAGGCGCCGCCGGGCGATCAGGCGCCGTGCCTCCAGGGCCGACAGGTCGGCGGGATCGGCGGGGGTCGGTGTCTGTCCGGTCATGCGGTGTCTCCTTCCGCGATCGCGTCGCCCCAGGGCGACAGGGTTTCGGTGGTGCCGGAATTGCGCCCGGCCTCGCGCAGCACCGCCGCCGGGGCGGCGAAAGCGAAGGGAAAGGGCAGGCGTTTTGCCGTGGCAACCGGCCAGCGGGCCGACAGCGCCCCGGTCACCGGCCCGGCCAGGCGCTCATCGGCGACCACCGGATCGCCGCCCGAGGCATCCAGCCGCGGCGCCTCCATCGCCTCCTGCAGCGTCGCGCCGGTCTCCACGAGCTGCGCCGCGATCTGCGCCACGGCGGGCATGATCTTGCGCCCGCCCGCCGCACCGAGGGCAAAGCGGCGGCCCGCCCCCTCGCCGATCACCGGGCAGACATTCATCAGGCAGCGCTTGCCCGCGCCCAGAGAATTGGGTTTTCCCTGTTCCGGATCGAACCACATGATGCCGTTATTCAGCAGCAGCCCCGTGGCGGGCGACACCGTGCGCGAGCCGAAGACCGACAGCAGCGTCTGGGTCATCGACACCATGTTGCCCGCCCGGTCGACGACCGAGAAATGCGTTGTGCAGCCCGGCGCCCGGGCGGAGTCGTGATCGCCCATCTCCGCCAGCCGCCGCGCATAGGCGGCACGGATCGCGCCGGTGCGCGCCACATGGGCGGCCGGGGCGGCGGCATCGGCGGCGGCATATTCCGCCTGCCAGGCGCCCATCGCATCGGCCAGGGTCGGCCCGGCGGTCAGGCCGGGCACTGCCAGGATGCGGCCGTCGCGATAGGGGAAATCCAGCGGGTCTGACCATTCGGGGGCATAGCCGGCCATGTCCGCCGCCGTCAGGAACCCGCCCTTGGCGGTGACATCCGCGACCAGCGCCGCGGCGATGTCGCCCTCGTAGAAATCCCGCGCCCCGGCACTGGCCAGCCGGTCGAGCGTGGCGGCCATGCCCGACTGGTCGATCCGCCGGTCGGCCAGCGCGGTCCAGCCGAAGCTTTTCGGCCATTGCCCGTCATCGAGGAACATCGCCGCCGCATCCGGGTCGCGCGACAGGTCCTGCGCCGAGGAGGCGATGACCAGCGCCGCGTACCAGTCGATCTCCATGCCGCGTTTCGCGTGGTCGATGGCCGGGGCCAGAAGCTCGGCCCAGGGCATCCGGCCGAACCGCTCATGCGCGGCCGCGATCCCCGCGACCGTGCCCGGCACCGCGACGGAACTGCCGCCCGCGATGTTGCGGTCCTCCACCACCGACTCCCAGGGGAAGAGGTCCGAGGCCTTGCCCGCCCCCGACAGGGGATAATGCGCGACATCGAGCGACTGCGACGCGCGCATGCCGTAGCTGAGCGCATGGCCGCGGCCCTCGTCCTCGCGCCACAGCATCATCGCGCCGCCGCCCATCGGCCCGGACATCCAGGGTTCGAGCACGCCGAGCACGAAGCTGGTGGCGACCGCGGCATCCACCGCGTCGCCCCCGGCCGCCAGGACGGCCGCCCCGGCCTCGGCAGCCAGCACATGCTGGGCCGCGACCACGCCGCCCTCGACCGCGACCGCGCCGGGTTTCAGCGTGATCTGGCTGCGGGAAAAGGATCCTGCCATGGTCTCAGCCTCCGAAGCTCGTCGGGAAGGGCCGCATCGCGCCCCGCATCCCCTCATAGGCCCTTGCCATCCTCAGCGCACCCATGTCGTCGAACCGCTGCGCCGCGATCTGCAGCCCCAGCGGCACGCCGTTCGTGTCATAGCCGCAGGGCAGCGAGGAAACCGGCTGCTCGCTCATGTTGAAGGGGACGGAATAGCTGATATGCTCCATCCCCCGCGCCGGGTCATTGGTCGGATAGCCCCATTCCGCCGGGAAGCTGATATGCGGCGACAGGGGCGCCAGCACGAAGTCGAAGGGCTTCGTCGCGGCGATGGTGCGGCGGCGGATCTCGACGGTGGCGGAATAGGCGTCGAAGACCTGCGCCCCGGTCAGGGAGGCGCCGGGCGCGGCATATTCCAGGAACAGCGGCAGCACCTTCGCGCGCTGCGCCTCAGACAGCGCCGCGACATCCTTCGCCGCGCGCGCCAGCCAGAACGTGTCCAGCCCGGCCAGCAGATCCTGCGTCATCCAGGGATCCAGCGGCTCGACGATGGCGCCCGCCGCCTCGAACAGCTTCGCCGCCGCCTCGACCGGGGGGATCACCTGCGGGTCCACCGCCATGCCGCAGCCGGGCTGAAGCTGAAGCCCGATCCGCACGCCCGTCAGGTCCATGTCGAGATCCATCCAGTCGATCGCGGCGGGCGGCAGGTTGCGGTAGTCGCGCCCTTCGGGATCGGGACGCGACAGCACCGCCATCATCAGCGCGGCATCCTCCACCGTGCGGGTCATCGGCCCGGCGCAGCGGCCCATATAGGGCGGATCGATATTGACCCGGCCGAGGCTGGGCTTCAGCCCCATCAGCCCGCACCAGGCAGCCGGGAACCGCACCGAGCCGCCGATATCCGTGCCCAGATGCAGCGGCCCGTAGCCCGCCGCGCCCCCGGCCCCCGCCCCGGCGGAGGAGCCGCCCGGGTTCATCGCCAGGTTCCAGGGGTTGCGCGTCAGATCATGCAGGCTGGACAGGCCCGAGGACATGGCGCCGAATTCCGGCATCGTCGTCTTGCCCAGGATCACCGCCCCCGCCTCGCGCATCCGCGCCGCGGGGGGCGCATCGGCGGCGGCAGGCACCGGGTCGGTGGCCGCGGTGCCGATCGGGCTGGGCGTGCCCCTGGTGGCGATGTTCTCCTTCAGCGTGGCGGGCACGCCGTCGATGCTGATCCCGTCCCGCTCCAGCGGGCTGCCCGCGCGCCAGCGCGCCTCCGAGGCGCGCGCCGCCTCGCGCGCGCCCTCCGGGTCGAACCGGTAGAAGGCGTGGATATGCGGTTCGCAATGCTCGACCTGGGCGATGACCGCCTCGGTCACCTCGACCGGCGACAGCGTCCCGGCGCGGTAGGAGGCGACCAGGTCGGTCGCCGACATCTCATGCAGGGCTTGGGGGGTGGTGCTCATGGCAGATCCTCGTCACTGTCGGAACCGGCGCGGGGCGCCGCGAAGCGGGCCGGAATGCGGAGACTCAGGCACGCTGTATTGATTGTTGATACACTTTCATCGTACAGTGATTATCGTTGCCCGGTAAACGATTTGCTCAGGGCGTAAGCAGATACAATATCGAGATTGCGCCCCCAGGAGGCCCCGTGATGAAATTCAAGGCAGAAAAGAAACGCAAACGCGGGCAAGGCGCATGACCGGCTATGTCCCCCGCGGCCGCCCGCCCGAAATCCCCGAAGAGGGCGACCCGCTCTTCGTGCGCGCGGTCGGCCGCGCGGCGGCGGTGCTGTCGGCCTTTCACCAGGCCGAGCATCCGCTGAGCCTGACCGAGATCGCCCGCGCCGCCGATCTGGACCGATCCACCGCGCAACGGCTGGTGCACACGCTGCGCAAGCTGGGCTATATCACCCGCGACCGCCATGACCGCGGCTTCGTGCCGGGGCGGCGGATCTATGACCACATCTTCGACGCGATGCGGCTGGACAGCCTGATCCAGCGCGCCGTGCCCTATCTTCTGGAACTGCGCTCGACGGTGAACGAACGCGTGGACATGTCGCTGCTGGACGACACGCGGCTGATCTACGTGTCGCGGCTTCAGCCCAAGCGCAAGGTGCTGCACGACCTGATGGTCGGCCTTTCCGTGCCGGTCTGTTCCACCTCGGGCGGCTGGGCGCTGCTGGCGCGCCTGCCCGAGGAAGAGGCGCGGGAAATCCTGGCCCGGTCGGAACCGCAAAGCCACACGCCGCGCACCCTGACGGATCCCGCTGCGGTCATGGAACAGGTCGATATCGCCCGGGAACGCGGCTATGCCATTGCGATGGAGCAACTTCTGACAGGCGAAATCGGCATCGCCGCGGCGGTCACCGATGCATCCGGCCGACCCGTCGGCGGGGTCACGATCACCGCGCTTCTGTCGGACTGGACCCCCGAGGAATTCGAGCGCGCCATGGCACCGGCGCTGATGCAGACGGTGCGGGCGCTCAGCCGGTTCTGAGCGCCTCCGCAGGTTCCAGGCCGCACCATTCGGCGATGAACAGCGCGATGGCCAGCGTCACGCGCCGCAGCGAGGCGATCTCCACCCATTCGTCGATGCCGTGCAGGACGCCCGCGACGGGACCGTAATTCAGCGCCGGGATCTGTTCGTAGAGAACGTTCACCCGGGCATCCAGATAGGCGGGCATGACATGGCTGGGCAGGCTTTGCCCCGTCGTCGCCGCATGCGCGCGGGACAGGACCGTCTCGGCCGCGCTGCCCTCTTCCAGCGCGTATCCCTCGGCCATGAAGCCGTTCCAGACCAGGCGGGGCGGGTTCTGCGACAGGTAGGGATCGGCCTCGGCGAAATCGCGCAGGTGGCGCTCGATCTCGGCAGCGCATTGCGCGGCGGACCAGCCCGGCAGCAGCGAGATGCGGAAATCCACCGCCGCCGTGGCCGGCACCGAGGACGCCCATTCGCCGCCCTCGATCCGCCCGACATTGAGGTTCACGGGCTTCGCCAGACCGGCAAACAAGGGATGCTCGTGGCGCCGGTCATTCCAGATCCGTTCCAGCCCGCGCATGGCCTCGATCGTGCGGATGGCCGCGTCTATGGCGTTCTCGCCTTCGCCCATACGGCTGACATGACAGGGAATTCCGGAAAATTCGACCCGGAACCAGATAACGCCGGTATTGGCCCGCACCAGGCTTTCCCCGGTCGGTTCGGGGATCAGTGCCGCATCGGCGCGATAGCCCGCGAGATGCATCATCATGGCGCCGTTGCCGGTGCTCTCCTCCTCCACGACCGAGGCCAGGTGCACCCGCGCAGCCGGCTGCCAGCCGCAGGCGCGCAGCGCATCCAGCGCGGCGATGGCGCAGGCCAGCCCGGATTTCATGTCCCCTGCCCCGCGCCCGTAGATGCGCCCGTCGCGGATCTCGGCGGCATAGGGCGGGCTGCTCCACAGCGCCTCGGGTCCGGTCGGCACCACGTCGACATGCCCCTGCAGGATCAGCGACCTGCCGGTTTCCTCGCGCGGCTGATGGGTGCCGATCACCACCGGCACCGTCGAATGCGCATCGCTCCATTTTCCCGCGCCCGGATGCGCGGCAAGGGCCTGCCGGTTCGGGGGGACCCGGGCCATGTCCAGCCCGCGGCCCTCCAGTTCGGCGAAAAGCAGGGCCTGCACCCCCGCTTCCTGCCCGCGCTGCGACGCGTGGCCGACCATCTCGCGGGTCAGGGCGATCTGGCGGTCGAATCCCGCCTCCACCCCGGCAGACAGGGCGGCGCGCAGGTCATCGGGCAGGGTCTGATGGAGCGTCATGCGGGATCTTCCTCGGCTGGAATGCTGCCGTGACACTGGGGCGATGGCCCCGCCATGGTCAATTGCCCTGCCCTTGCGCGGTGGCCGCGGGGCGTGATGCGGCCCCGCCCGTCCGTTGCCGCCATGGCCGGGCCGAGACCGCGCCGGTATCTGCACAAATTTTAGACATTTTGAGAAAATTTCACCTCGAAGCTGGGTTTCACTTGGGTCCGGGCCCGCGACGTGCCGTTCTGGCGCCACCTTCCCCGGCCAGCGGGGAGCGCATCGAAGCGTCCGCGAGACGCCAACAGAGAGGTACGATCATGACCGCCATTTGGAGTGGCCTGCGCAGCGGGCTTGCCGCGGCAACCGCCCTGACGATGACCACCGTCCTTCCCGCCTTCGCCGAGACGACCATCACCGCGGTGATGCATTCGGGCCTGCGCGTGCTGGACCCGGTGATCACGACCGCGCATATCACCCGCGACAACGCCTTCATGATCTTCGACACGCTGGTCGCGCTGGACGAGGATTTCGTCGTGCAGCCGCAGATGGCCTCCTTCGAGGTCTCCGAGGACGGGCTGAGCTATACCTTCACCCTGCGCGACGGGCTGAAATGGCATGATGGCGGCGAGGTCACCCCGGCCGACTGCATCGCCTCGATGAAACGCTGGATGCAGCGCGACGGCGGCGGCCAGATGATCGAGGCCCGCATGGAAAGCCTGGAGGCCACCGGCGACAACAGCTTCGAGCTGACCCTGACCGAGCCCTTCCCCTACACGCTGGAAGCCATGGCCAAGCCCTCGGGCCTGGCGCTGTTCATGATGCCCGAGCGGCTGGCCAGCACCCCGGCCAACGAACCCATCCCCGAGATGATCGGCTCGGGTCCCTTCAAGTTCGTGCAGGACGAATTCCAGCCCGGCGTGAAGGTCGTCTACGAGAAGAACGAGGATTACGTCCCCGCGGAAGGTCCGCAAAGCTGGTTCGCCGGCGCCAAGGACGTCAAGGTCGACCGCGTCGAATGGGTGACGATGCCCGATGCGCAGACCTCGCTGAACGCGCTGATGAACGGCGAGATCGACTTCCTCGAACAGGTTCCGGTCGATCTGCTGCCGCTGCTGGAAGGGATGCCGGGCCTGCAGAACCAGGTCCTGGCGCCGCTGGGCTATGTCACGATCGGACGGATGAACTTCCTCCACCCTCCCTTCGACGATCCCAAGATCCGCCAGGCCGCCAAGCTGGCGCTGAGCCAGGAGGACGTTCTGACCGCGCTGATCGGCAATCCCGACTACTTCAAGGTCTGCGGCGCCATCTTCGGCTGCGACACCCCCTTCGAATTCTCCGACGGGTCCGAAAGCCTGACCTCCGGCGGCGATATCGAGGCGGCCAAGGCGCTGCTGGAAGAGGCGGGCTATGACGGCACGCCGGTCGTGCTGATGCAGCCCACCGACGTGGTCACGCTGACCGCCCAGCCGATCGTCGCGGCCCAGGCGCTGCGCGAGGCAGGCTTCACCGTCGACATGCAGCCGATGGACTGGCAGACCCTCGTCACCCGCCGCGCCAGCCAGGCCGACCCGGCCGATGGCGGCTGGAACCTGTTCTTCACCAACTGGATCGTGCCGGAAGTCTCGAACCCGCTGGCCAATATCATGCTGCCGGGCCGCGGCGACGATGCCTGGTTCGGCTGGCCGACCGACGAGACGATGAACGGGCTGCTGGACGACTTCGCCTCCGCCGCCGAGCTGGAGGACCAGAAGGCCGCCGCGCAGCAGATCCAGGCGCGGGTGATGGAGAACGTCAACTACATCCATCTCGGCCAGTACTTCAATCCCTCCGCCTGGAGCGACAGCCTGACCGGCATCACCGAAGCGCCCTTCCCGGTCTTCTGGGGCGTCGAGAAAGAGGGCTGAGCCCGAACCGAACCAAGCCCCGGCCGCAGACGCGGCCGGGGATCACGACAGAAGGGAGCCCCGGATGCCCGTCTATTTCCTCCGCCGCGTTCTTGCCGCCATCCCGGTGATGCTGGTCGTGGCCGTCTTCGTCTTCCTTCTGCTGCGGCTGACGCCCGGCGACCCGGCCGCCGTTCTGGCCGGGGACATGGCGACCCCCGAACAGCTGGAACAGATCCGCGCCTCGCTGGGGCTGAACGATCCGCTCTATGTCCAGTTCCTGCGCTGGATGGGCGACCTGCTGCGCGGCGATTTCGGCACCTCGCTGATCTCCAACCAGCCGGTTCTGGACCTGGTCGCCGACCGGATGTGGCCGACCATCTGGATCGCGCTGATCACCATCACCCTGTCGGTGATCGTCGCCGTGCCCATGGGCGTCGTCGCCGCGTGGAAACACCGCTCCTGGATCGACCACCTGGTGATGACCTTCTCGGTGCTGGGCTTCTCGATCCCGGTCTTCGTCATCGGCTACCTGCTGATCAAGCTCTTCGCGCTGGATCTGGGCCTGCTGCCGGTGCAGGGCTATGTCGCCCCCTCCGAGGATCTGCCGGGCTTTGCCGCCCGCGCCGTCCTGCCCGCGCTGACGCTGGCCTCCATCTACATCGCGCTGATCGCCCGGATGACGCGGGCCAGCCTTCTGGACGTGCTGGGCGAGGACTATGTCCGCACCGCCCGCGCCAAGGGACTGGCCGAGCGCCGGGTGCTGTTCCGCCATGCGCTGCGCAATGCCGCCGTGCCGGTGATGACGGTGATCGGCACCGGCTTCGCCCTCCTGATCTCGGGCGTGGTCGTGACCGAGAGCGTCTACAACATCCCCGGCCTGGGCCGGCTGACCGTCGACAGCATCTTCGCCCGCGACTACCCGGTCATCCAGGCGCTGATCCTGCTGACATCGGGCATCTACGTGCTGGTCAACCTGGCAATCGACCTGTCCTATTCCTTCCTCGATCCGCGGATCCGCTACTGATGGCCGAGAACACCATGCGCGCAGCTTTTCCCCTTTCGACCCGCGCCCTCTTCTCCCGCATCGGCATCGCGCCCTTGCTGGCGGGCCTGGTCCTGATCCTCATCATCCTCGCCGCGGTCTGCGCCCCCCTCGTGGCGCCGCATGACCCGATCTACCAGAACCCGATCCAGCGGCTGAAACCGCCATCTGCCGAGTATCTCCTGGGCACCGACAATTACGGCCGCGACCTGCTGAGCCGGGTGATCTGGGGCGCCCGCGTCTCGCTGCTGATCGGGCTGGGCGTCACCGTCATGGCGGTGGTCATCGGCCTGGCCATCGGGCTGGTCTCGGGCTTCTTCCGCCTGGCCGACGCGGTCATCATGCGGATCATGGACGGTCTGATGGCCATGCCCTCGGTCCTTCTGGCCATCGCCATCGTGTCGCTGATGGGCGCCTCGATCTGGACCGTCATGGCCGCGATCACCATCCCCGAGATCCCCCGCGTCGTCCGGCTGGTGCGCTCCATCGTGCTGTCCGCGCGCGAGGAACCCTATGTCGAGGCGGCCATCTCGATGGGCACGTCGCTGCCGCGGGTGCTGTGGCGCCACCTGATGCCCAACACCTTCGCGCCGCTGACCGTGCAGGCGACCTATGTCTGCGCCTCCGCCATCCTGACCGAGGCGATCCTGTCCTTCCTCGGCGCGGGCGTCTCCACCGAGACCCCGACCTGGGGCAACATCATGGCCGAGGCGCGGATCTATTTCCGGCTGAAGCCCGAACTGATCTTCTGGCCGGGCCTGGCGCTGTCCATGTGCATCCTGTCGATCAACCTGCTGGGCGACTGGGCGCGCGACGTCCTCGATCCCCGCATGGGCAAGAGGGAGTCCTGACATGCCGGTTCTCGATATCCGCAACCTCACCGTCGCCATCGATGCCAAGGACGGCGCCTCCGTGGTCCGCGACATCTCCATCTCGATCGAGCCGGGCGAAACCGTCTGCCTGGTGGGCGAATCCGGCTCGGGGAAATCCGTCTCGTCGCTGGCGACGATGGGGCTTCTGCCCAAGGGCGCGCTGAAGGTCACGGGCGGGGAAATCCTGCTCGATGGCGAAGACATGCTGAAACTGTCGCCCGCCGAGCTGCGCGACCGCCGCGCCACGCGCATGTCGATGATCTTCCAGGAACCGATGACCGCGCTGAACCCGGTCATCAAGGTCGGCGACCAGATCGCCGAGGTGCTGGAGGCGCATACGAAACTGTCCAACGCGGAAAGCCATGCCCGCGTCATGGGTATCCTCGACCAGGTCGGCCTGCCCGATATCGAAAGGGTCGCGCGCAGCTATCCCCACCAGCTGTCGGGCGGCCAGCGGCAGAGGATCATGATCGCCATGGCGCTGATCCTGGAACCGCGCCTGCTGATCGCGGACGAACCCACGACCGCGCTCGACGTCACCACGCAGCTGCAGATCCTGCGGCTGATCAAGGATCTGCAGCAGAAGCACGGCACGGCGGTTCTGTTCATCACCCATGACATGGGCGTCGTCGCCGAGATCGCCGACCGGGTCTATGTCATGAATCGCGGCGACATGGTGGAAACCGGCAAGGTGATGGACATCCTCGCCGCGCCGAAGATGGACTATACCCGCCGCCTGCTCTCCTCGGTGCCCTCGCTGGTGCCGCGCCCTCCGCGGCCGGTGGCCAGCGAGAGGCTGGCGCTTCAGGTCAGCGAACTGGACAAGATCTACGGCGGCGGCGGATTCCTGTCGAAGGCGGCGACCACCCATGCGGCCAAGGCCGTGTCGCTGGAACTGAAGGCCGGCCGCACGCTGGGCATCGTCGGTGAATCGGGCTCGGGCAAGTCCACCGTGGCGCGCTGCGTCATGCGGCTGATCGATCCCTCCGCGGGCGGGATCCGCGTTGGCGGGCAGGAGATCGCGGACCTGACCCCGCGCGGGCTGCACCCGTTCCGCAAGCGCCTGCAGATGGTGTTCCAGGACCCCTACCGGTCGCTGAACCCGCGGCTGTCGATCGAGGAGTCGATCATCGAGGGGCCGATGAATTACGGCATGCCCCGCGCCGAGGCCGTGGCCAAGGCGGCGGAGCTGCTGGACCTCGTCGGCATGCCCGCGGGATCGGCGAAACGCTATCCGCACATGTTCTCGGGCGGGCAGCGCCAGCGCATCGCCATCGCCCGCGCCCTGGCGATGGAGCCCGAGCTGCTGGTCGCGGACGAAGCCGTCTCGGCCCTGGACGTGTCCGTGCAGGCGCAGGTGCTGGACCTTCTGACCGAGATCCAGGAACGCACCCGCATCGCCATCCTCTTCATCACCCATGACCTGCGCGTCGCGGCCCAGATCTGCGACGAGGTGGCGGTGATGAAACGCGGCGAGGTGGTCGAATACGGCCCGACCGCCGCCGTGCTGGGCGCGCCGCGCCACGACTATACGAAATCGCTTCTGGCCGCCGCGCCGGGCCGGGACTGGGATTTCCCCAATTTCCGCCCCGTGGCTGCCTGACCTCTCAAGGAGTCTCCCGTGCCCCGTATCGCCATCGGCGGTTTCCTGCACGAAACCAATACCTTCGCGCCATCCCAGGCAAACTATCAGGATTTCGTCCATGGCGGCGGCGCAGGCCGGATGCTGCACGGGGCGGAGATCCTCGAGGAGCTGGCGGACGTCAATGCCGCCATCTCCGGCGCGATCCGCCACGGCCGCGCCGCGGGCTGGGACCTGGTGCCGACGATCTTCGCGGCCACCTCGCCCTCGGCCCATGTCACCTGCGATGCCTTCGAGAGGATCGCGGGCGACATGATCGACCGCATCGCCGCCGCCATGCCGCTGGACGGGGTGTTCCTCGACCTGCATGGCGCGATGGTCACCACCCATCTGGATGACGGCGAGGGCGAATTGCTGGCGCGGCTGCGCGACCGGATCGGCCCGGACGTGCCGGTGGTGGTCTGCCTCGACCTGCACGCCAATGTCACCGCCAAGATGTTCGGCCATGCCGACCTTCTGGAAAGCTACCGCACCTATCCGCATGTCGACATGGCCGAGACCGGGCTGCGCGGCGCGGCCGCGCTGGAGCGGATGCTGGATGGCAGCCGCCCGGAAAAGGCGATGCGCACCCTGCCCTACCTGTCCGCCATCGCCTGGCAATGCACCTCTGCCGAACCGGCCAGGGGGCTCTATGCGCAGATGGAGGCTCTGGCGGGCGGCAGCCGCGAGATGAGCTTCAACATGGGTTTCCCGGCGGCGGATTTCCCCGAATGCCAGATGACGGTCCTGGCCTATGGCGCAGGCGCCGAGGCAGCCGCCGACGCGATGGCCCGCGCGGTGGAGGCGGCCGAGCCCGCGTTCCGCGGCCGGGTCTACAGCCCCGCGGAGGGCGTGGCGGAGGCCATGCGGCTTGCCGAAACCGCCGCCGCGCCGGTGGTGATCGCCGACACGCAGGACAATCCCGGCGCGGGCGCCGACAGCAACACCACCGGCATGATCCGCGCCATGGCGGCAGCCGGGGCACGCGGTGCCATCGGCAACCTCTACGACCCCGCAGCCGCCTCCGCCGCGCATGAGGCCGGAACCGGCGCGGTGATCCGGCTGGCGCTTGGCGGGCAGTCGGGCGTGCCGGGCGATGCGCCCTTCGAGGCGGAGTTCACCGTCGAGGCGCTGTCGGACGGGGAATTCACCGCCCATGGCCCCTATTACCGCGGCAAGAAGATGAGCATGGGCCCCTCCGCCTGCCTGCGGCTGGGGGATCTGCGCATCGCGGTGGTGTCCTCCAAGGCGCAGATGGCCGACCGCGCCATGTTCCGCCAGGTCGGCATCGCCCCCGAGGCGGAGCCGATCCTGATCGTGAAAAGTTCCGTCCATTTCCGCGCCGATTTCGAGCCGATCGCCGCGGCGCTGCTGACCTGCGCCGCGCCGGGCCCGATGGCCGTGGACCCCAAGGACCTGCCCTGGACGCGGCTGCGCCCGGGGATCCGGCTGGGCGCGATGGGCCCGGCCTTCGAACCAGACGACACCGACAGGAAGGAGACCGCACATGCCGGTCATTGAGGGCATCGCGGCATTCGCCGATGATCTGACCGCGATCCGCCGCGACATCCACGAACATCCCGAACTGGGATTCCAGGAGGTCCGCACCTCCGCCATCGTGGCGGAGAAGCTGAAGAGCTGGGGCATCGAGGTGACGACCGGGCTGGGCAAGACCGGCGTGGTCGGCGTGCTGAAGGGCAGCCGCCCGGGCCGCACCATCGGGCTGCGCGCCGACATGGACGCGCTGCCGATCCACGAGGAGACCAACCTGCCCTTCGCCTCCAAGACCCCGGGCGTCATGCATGCATGCGGCCATGACGGGCACACCACCATGCTTCTCGGCGCGGCGCGCTACCTGTCGGAGAACCCCGATTTCGCCGGCACCGCCGTTTTCATCTTCCAGCCCGCCGAGGAAGGCCTGGGCGGCGCGCGCGCGATGCTGGCCGACGGGCTGTTCGAGCAGTTCCCCTGCGACGAGATCTACGGCATGCACAACGCCCCCCATCACCAGCCCGACCTGGTGCAGGTGAAGAAGGGCCCGGCCATGGCCGGTTCGGATTTCTTCGACATCCGCATCACCGGCCGCGGCAGCCACGGCGCGCGCCCGGAGGATTCGAAGGACCCGGTCGTCATCGCCACCGCGCTGGTCCAGCAGATCCAGACGATCGTCGCGCGCAACGTGCCGCCCACCAGCCCGGCCGTCGTTTCCGTCACCAAGATCCACGCGGGCGACGCCTATAACGTGGTGCCCAACACCGCGGAACTCGGCGGCACGATCCGCTTCTTCGACACCGCGACGGGGGTGCTGATCTCCGAGCGGCTGCGCGCCCTCTGCGCCGGGATCGCCGCCGCCTACGAGGTCGAGATCGCGGTCGACATCCGCAACACCTTCGACGTGCTGGTCAATGACGATACCCTGGCCGAGGCCGTCCTTGCCGCCTCCGGTCCGGTCGTGGGCCAGGCGATGACCGGGCTGACCGAGGAACTGGTGATGGGCTCGGAGGATTTCGCCGACATGCTGCGCGTCATTCCCGGCGCCTATTGCACCATCGGCCATTCCGGCGGCATCCCGGTGCACAATCCGGGCTTCACCCTCGATGACGCGATCCTGCCCGTGGGCGCGTCGATCTATGCAAATCTCGTGACCCAGAGGGGCGCCGCAGCATGACGACCTGGAAAGACCTTGCCTTCGACACCGACACGATCATCGAGGGCATGCGCCCCTGGATCGAATGCGAAAGCCCCACCTGGGACGGCGCCGCCGTCGACCGGATGATGGACCTGGTGGCGGTGAAATGCGCCGAACTGGGCGCCACGGTCGAACGCATCCCCGGCACGATGGGGCTGGGCGGATCGGTCCGCGCGCGGTTCCCCCATCCCCGCGCGGGCGAGCCGGGGATCATGATCTCGGGCCATTTCGACACCGTCCATCCCGTCGGCACCCTGGCCAAGAACCCGTTCCGCCGCGAGGGTGGCAAGGTCTACGGGCCCGGCATCCAGGACATGAAGGGCGGCAACTACATCACGCTGGAGGCCATGGCCCGGATCATCGAGGCGGGGATCGAGACGCCCCTGCCCGTCACCATGCTGTTCACCCCCGACGAGG
Organism: Mangrovicoccus algicola; assembly: GCF_014903745.1. GTDB lineage: Bacteria > Pseudomonadota > Alphaproteobacteria > Rhodobacterales > Rhodobacteraceae > Mangrovicoccus > Mangrovicoccus algicola. The sequence goes on from NZ_JACVXA010000014.1 coordinate 23,957, forward strand.
AGATCGGCACCCCCGCCACGCGCACCCTGATCGAGACCGAGGCCAAGCGCGCGAAATACGTGCTGTGTCCCGAACCGGCCCATCCCGATAACGGCGTCTGCACCGGGCGCTATGCCATCGCGCGGTTCAACCTGGCGGCCGAGGGCAAGCCGTCCCATGCGGGGGCCGATGTCAAGGGCGGCATCTCGGCGGTGCGCGAGATGGCCAGGCGGATCATCGAGATCGAGGAGATGACGACCGAGGCCTGCACCTTCTCGTGCAACAACGTCCATAGCGGCCAATGGGTGAACTGCGTGCCCTCCTTCGCCTCGGCGGAATGCCTGTCGATGGCCAAGGAACAGGCCGATCTGGATGCCGGGATCGAGCGGATGCTGGCCATGAGCGGCGAAAGGAACGGCGTGCGCTTCACCGTCACCCGCGGCGTCACCCGCCCGGTCTGGGAACCGGGCCAGGCAGGCACGATGGCGCTTTACGAAAAGGCGCGCGCGATTTCCGAGGATCTCGGCTTCGAGATGCCGCATCGCAGCCAGGGCGGCGGATCGGACGCGAATTTCACCGGCGCGCTCGGCATTCCCTCGCTGTGTTCGCTGGGCGTGAAAGGCGAGGGTCTGCACACGCTGGGCGAGCATATCGACGAGGATTTCATCGTCCCGCGCACCCGGATGCTGGCCGGGCTGCTGGCCACGCTGGACTGAGCTCAGTCTCCGCCCGGCCGCCGCAGATCGGCCAGCTGGGCGGAGAGCATATCCGCGGGATAATCCGCCGCCTCCGGCAGATCCGCCACCAGCAGCGCGGGGGCATGGCCCGCGCTTTCGATCGCCGCCCCGTCGGGACCGGCGATCACCGAGCCGCCGCCGAAATCCAGCCCGTCCTCGGCGCCGCAGTAATTGGCATAGGCCACCGCGATCGCGTTCTCGCAGGCCCGCGCCGGCACCAGCAGGCGCTGCACATGCTCGTATCCCGCCGGATTGGCTGTCGGCACCAGGATCGCCTGCGCCCCGCGCCGCGCAAGGTCGCGCGCATGCTCGGGAAACTCGATGTCATAGCAGATCAGCAGACCGAAACGCCGCCCGCCCAGATCGAAGACCGGCGGCGGCGCCTCTCCGGCGCGGAACCCCGTGCGTTCCATCCCGCCGAAAAGCTGGATCTTGCGGTAATGCGCCAGCTCCGCGCCATCGGGGCCGAAGGCTGTGGCGGCATTGAACACATCCCCGCCCGCGCGCTCGGCCCAGCCCAGCACCAGCCCGATGCCGTGGCGGCGGGCCATCCCGGCGGCCGCCTGCATCCAGGGCCCGCCGCGCGGCTGGGCCTCGGCCCCATGGCGTTGCGGGCAGTTGTAACCGGGCAGCACCAGCTCCGGCGCGACCAGCAGCGCGGCCCCCGCCGCGGCGGCCGCGGCCAGGGCCTCCTCCAGCGCCGTCATGCGGTCGCGGGCGGTTGCGGAACGGGCGGGCATCTGCAGCAGGGCGATCCTCATCGCGCCATTCTAGCGGCCGCCGCGCCTGCGGGGAAGCCCGCGCCTGCGGCCCGGTGGCACGTCGCCAAATGCCGCGCTTCACGCGACAACTGGGCGCGAGGGGCCATCAGAGCCCGCACCACATGACGACAGGGATTTCCAGATGATGCGCTCCACTCTTTCCGTCTTCGCCCTCTGTGCCGCCGCGCTGCCCGGTCTCGCCGCGGCAGACCCCGTCAAGGTCGGGCTGCTGCTGACGCTGTCGGGCCCGCCCGCGGTGCTGGGCGAACATGCCCGCGACGGCGCGCTTCTGGCGCTGAAGAAACTGGATGGAAAGCTGGGCGGCGAAGCGGCCGAATTCCTCGTCACCGATGCCGAGGGCAAGCCCGACATCGCCGCGCAGAAGGCCCGCCGGCTGGTCGAAAGCGACGGGGCGGATGTGGTGATCGGGCCGATCTTCTCCAACATCATGGCGGCGATCGCGGGACCGGTGACCGAAGGCGGCGCCTTCCTGCTTTCGCCCAATGCCGGACCCTCGGTCTTCGCGGGCGAGGGCTGCAACCCCGACATCTTCGTCGTCTCCTACCAGAACGACCAGCCCGACCAGGTGATGGGCGAATACGCCTCGGGCGCGGGCTATGGCAGCGTCGTGCTGATCGCGCCGAATTACCAGGCGGGGATGGACCATCTGGGCGGGTTCAAGCGGACCTATGACGGCGACATCACGGCCGAGCTGATGACCCAGCTGGGACAGCTGGACTATTCCGCGGAACTGGCCCAGATCGCCGCCTATCAGCCGGATGCGGTCTATGCCTTCCTGCCCGGCGGCATGGGCGTCAATTTCGTCAAGCAGTACCAGCAGGCCGGGCTGTCGGGCATTCCCATGATGTCGAGCTTCACCACCGACGAGACGACCCTGCCCGCCATGCAGGACGCCGCGCTGGGAATGCTGTCCTCGGGATCCTGGAGCCCGGACCTGGACGTGCCCGGCAATGCCGAGTTCGTCGATGATTTCATCGCCGAATACGGGCGCGTCCCGGCCAGCTATGCCGCCTATGCCTATGACGCGGTGATGCTGCTCGACACCGCCATCGCCGCGGCGGGCACAGAGGACCGCGATGCCCTGCGCGAGGCGCTGAGGACCGTCGACTTCCCCAGCCTGCGCGGCAAGTTTTCCTTCGGCGCCAACCAGTTCCCGGTGCAGGATTTCTACCTGACCGAGGTGGTGCAGCGCGCGGACGGCGCCTATGCGACCTCCGCGAAGGAACTGGTCACGGCCGACTATGTCGATGCCTATGCCGATGCCTGCACCGCAGAGTGATCCCCGGGGCGGGCACCGGCCCGCCACCGCCTGACCCATGGCCAATCTCTTCCTGCTCCAGCTCCTGAACGGAGCGCAATTCGGCATCCTCTTGTTCCTCGTCGCCGCCGGGCTGACGCTGGTCTTCGGGATCATGGATTTCATCAACCTCGCCCATGGCGTCCTCTACATGCTGGGCGCCTATCTGATGGCGATGTTCGCGCTGGAAACCGGCAGCTTCTGGCTGGGGCTCCTGCTGGCGCTGGCCACCACGCTGGTGGTCGGGCTGGTGCTGGAATGGCTGGTCTTCCGAAGGCTTTACGACCGGCCGCACCTGGACCAGGTGCTGGCCACCTTCGCGCTGATGCTGATCCTGTCGGAAGGGGTGAAGATCCTCTGGGGTTCCGCGCCGCTGAACGTCGCCATGCCGGAGCTGCTTTCGGGCTCGATCCCGCTGGCCGGGCCGCTGCGCTATCCGGTCTACCGCATCGCGATCATCGTCGCGGGGCTTGCCACCGCGGCCGGGCTCTGGTGGCTGATCGCACGCACCCGGGCGGGGATGCTGTTGCGGGCGGGGGCGTCGAACCGGCCCATGGTGGCGGCCCTGGGCACCGACATCTCGCGGCTTTTCCTGCTGGTCTTCGCGCTCGGCGCGATGCTGGCGGGATTTGCCGGGGCGCTGGTCTCGCCGGTCCTGTCCGTCGATCCCGGCATGGGCGATTCCATCCTGATCCTGACCTTCGTGGTCATCGTCATCGGCGGCGTGGGCTCGGTGAAGGGCGCCTTCGCCGGCGCGCTTCTGGTGGGCATCGTCGACACGGTGGGCCGCATCTTCGGGCCGATCTGGCTGAAACTGGTGATGGACCCCGCCGCCGCGACCCAGGCCGGGCGGGTGCTGGCCCCGATGCTGGTCTACCTGCTGATGGCGGCGGTCCTGTCCTGGCGGCCCAACGGCCTGTTCGGGCGGCCGTCATGAGCGCCGCGCCCAAGGCCGCGATCGCGCTGCTGATCCTGCTGGCGCTGGTCCCGCCGGCGGCCGCCGCCATCGGCGATCCCTTCCTGACGGTGATCGCCACGCGCATGGCGGTCTTCGCCATCGCCGCGCTGTCCTTGGACCTGATCCTGGGCTATGGCGCGCTGGTCAGCTTCGGCCATGCCGCGTATCTGGGGCTCGGCGCCTATGCGGTGGCGGTCTGCGCGCGCCACGGCATCACCGACCTCTTCCTCCAGATGGGGGCCGCGGCCCTTGCCGCCGCGCTCTTCGCCGCCGTTTCGGGGGCGGTATCGCTGCGCACCCGCGGCATCTACTTCATCATGATCACCCTGGCCTTCGGACAGATGGCCTATTTCTTCTTCGTCTCGCTCTCCGCCTATGGCGGCGACGACGGCACGGCGCTGGCGGCGCGCTCCACCCTGTTCGGGCGCGCCTGGCTGGAGAATGACACCGCCTTCTTCTACATGGTCCTGGCATGCCTCGCCCTTGCCTATGGCGGGCTCGACCGGCTGGTCCATGCCCGGTTCGGCCGGGTGCTGACCGGCACGCGCGAAAGCGAGCTGCGGATGCGCGCCATCGGCTATCGCCCCTTCCGCTACCGGCTGGCCGCCTATGTGCTCTCGGGGATGATCTGCGCGGTGGCGGGGGTGCTTCTGGCGAACCAGACGGAATATGTCTCGCCCGCCTACATGGCCTGGACGCGCTCGGGCGAATTGATCGTGATGCTGCTCCTCGGCGGGGTCGGCACGCTGGCGGGGGCGATGGCCGGGGCGCTGGTCACGGTCGGGCTGGAGGAGCTGCTGGCCGGCTGGTCCGAACACTGGCGGCTGTGCTTCGGGCTGATCCTTCTGGCGGTCGTGCTGTGGTCGCCCGCCGGGCTCACGGGGCTGCTGCGCCGCCTTCTGGCAGGAGGGCGGAGATGACGCTTCTGGCCGTGCGGGACCTGCGCAAATCCTACGGCGCGCTTGCCGTCACCGACGGGCTGTCGCTGGATGTGGCAGAGGGGGAGCTGCACGCCATCATCGGGCCGAACGGCGCGGGCAAGACCACTCTGATCGCCCAGCTCTCGGGCCAGCTGGCCCCCGACAGCGGCAGCGTGACCTTCGACGGCACCGACATCACCCGGACGGACATGGCATCGCGGGTGCGTGCCGGGCTGGCGCGCAGTTTCCAGATCACCACGCTGATGCCCGCCATGACCGCGCTGGAAAACGTGGCACTGGCGGTGCAGGGCCGCTCGGGCAGCTCCTTCCGCTTCTGGCGCCCGGTCGCGGCGGAAGCGGCGCTGAACGACCAGGCCATGACCTGCCTCGCACAGGTCGGGCTGGCCGACCGCGCCGACCGCCCCGCCGCCGCGATGAGCCATGGCGAGAAGCGGCAGCTGGAACTGGCCGTCGCGCTGGCCTGCCGCCCCCGCCTGCTGCTGCTGGACGAGCCGCTGGCCGGGACCGGACCGCAGGAGGCGGAGCGGCTGGTCGCCTTGCTGGAGGCGCTGAAGGGGCAGGTGACGATGGTGCTGATCGAACACGACATGGCGGCGGTCTTCGCGCTGGCCGACCGCATCTCGGTGCTGGTCTACGGGCAGATCGTCGCCTCGGGCGGCCCGGAGGAGATCCGGCAGGATCCGGCCGTGCGCGCCGCCTATCTGGGGGAAGAGGCGTGCTGAGCATCGAGGGGCTGGAGGCGGGCTATGGCACCGCGCAGGTGCTGTTCGGCATCGACCTGGCCGTGGCCGAAGGCGAGGCGGTGGCGCTGCTGGGGCGCAACGGCATGGGCAAGACCACGACCGTGCGCGCGCTGTTCGGACTGATCCCGGCCAGGGCCGGACGCATCGCGGTTGCCGGGCGCGACCTGACCGGCGCCGCCCCGCACCGCATCGCCCGGGCCGGCCTCGGCCTGGTGCCCGAAGGGCGGCAGATCTTCCCGACGCTGACGGTGGAGGAGAACCTGGTCGCCACCGCCCGCAGCGACGGGCGCCCGCGCTGGAGCCTGCCGCGCATCTGGGAGCTGTTCCCGCGGCTGGCGAAACGGCGGCGGAACATGGGCGACCAGCTGTCGGGCGGCGAACAGCAGATGCTGGCCGTGGGGCGCGCGCTGATGACCAATCCGCGCCTTCTGGTGCTGGACGAGGCGACCGAGGGTCTGGCGCCGCTGATCCGCGAGGAAATCTGGTCCTGCCTGATCCGGCTGAAGGCCGAGGGCGAGGCGATCCTGGTGATCGACAAGAGCCTTGCCCAGCTGTCGCGCTTTGCCGACCGGCACGTCGTGATCGAGAAGGGCCGCACCGTCTGGACCGGCAGCCCCGCCGCGCTGGCCCGCGCGCCGGAGATCGCGCAGCGCTACCTTCATGCCTGATCCGCTGCGACCGCGGCGCGGATTGCCCCCGTGCGACCGGCGGGTCTAGACCGCGGCAGAGGCGCTGCCCGAGGAGCGAGCCATGACACCCGAGATGATCCTTCTGACCATCGCCGCCTTCGTGGTCGGCCTGTCGAAGGGCGGACTCTCCGCGGCCGGGGCGCTGGCCGTGCCGATGCTGTCGATCTGGATGGATCCGCTGCAGGCGGCGGCGGCGCTGCTGCCCATCTACATCGCCTCCGACATGGTCGCGGTGGCGATCTACCGCAAACAGCCCTCCTGGCCCAATCTGCGCATCCTCGTTCCCGCCTCCCTGGCGGGCGTCGCGCTGGCGACGCTGGCGGCCCCGCATGTGCCGATGGCGGCGGTGACGCTGCTGACCGGGGTGATCGGGCTGACCTTCGTGGTGCAGACGCTGCTGCTGCCCCCGGCCACGGCGCCGCGCCATGCGCGGGTGGGGCCTGGCATCGCCTGGGGGCTTGTGACCGGCGTGACCAGCTTCATCTCGCATAACGGGGCACCGCCCTTCACCGCCTACCTGCTGCCGCAGAAGCTGCCCAACCTGGCCTTCGCGGGAACGGCCACCATCACCTTCGCGATCATCAACCTGTCGAAACTGCCGGCCTATCACGAGATCGGCCTGACCGGGGGGCTCGACCTTCCGGTGCTGGCGCCGCTGATCGCCGTTGCCGTCGCCGGGGCCTTTGCCGGGCGCTGGCTGGTCGGGCGGCTGCCGCAGCGGGTCTACTCGGCGGTGATCCGGGCGATGCTGGCCCTGGTCTCGGCCTATCTCTGCGTGACCGCGACCATCGCGCTGCTGTGACGCGCGGCGGCGCGGATCTCCAGCGCGGCCTGCAGGGTCAGCCGGCTGCGGCAGCCGGCCCCCCCGGCCGGGCGGGGGAAATCGGACCGGAAATGCGCGCCGCGGCTTTCCCGGCGCAGCAGCGCGGCGGCGGCGATCAGCGTGGCGGTGGCCGTCATGTTGACCAGAACCGGGCAGGCGCGCGCCGCCGCCTCGATCTCCGCGATCTCGGCCAGGCATCGCGACAGCCCGGCCGCGTCGCGGATCACCCCCGCCCCCGCGGTCATCGCCTGCCGCAGCCGCAGCACCAGCGCCGCATCGGGCGGCGGCAGCGGGCGCAGGGGCGGCAGGACGACCTCGGGGCTGGGCGCCGCGGAAGGCAGGCAGGTCGCCATGTCGGCGGCGGCGCGGCGGGCGAAGACCAGCGCCTCCAGCAACCCGTTGGAGGCCAGCCGGTTGGCGCCGTGCAGCCCGGTGCAGGCCGCCTCGCCGCAGACCCACAGACCGGGCAGGCTGCTGCGGCCGCGCGCGTCGCTCTGCACCCCGCCGATATGGTAATGCGCCGCCGCCGCCACCGGCATGGGCTGCCGCGCCGGGTCGATCCCCGCCGCGAGGCAGGCGCGCGAGACCTCGGGGAATTCCTGCAGGATGGCCGCGCCGGGCGCCTGCGTCGCATCCAGCACGGGGCGCCGCCCCGCCCGGGCCGCGGCAAAGACCGCGCGGGCGACCACGTCGCGCGGCGCCAGGTCGGCATCCGGATGCAGCCCCGCCATGATCGGCGCGCCGGAGGCATCGCGCAGCACCGCCCCCGCCCCGCGCAGCGCCTCGGTCGCCAGGGGCGCCGGATCGCGGCCCAGATCCAGCGCGGTGGGATGGAACTGGACGAATTCGGCATCGGCGATCAGCGCGCCCGCGCGCGCGGCAAGCCCCACCGCCTGCCCCGCAATGCCCGGCGGATTGGTGGTGACGGCGAACAATCCGCCCGCCCCGCCCCCGGCCAGGAGGATGGCGGGCGCCGTCACGCATACCGGCCGCGACGCCGCCGCCCCGTCCGCGCCGATGCGCATCAGCTCCGCCCCCGCGACCCGTCCGTGGCGCAGATGCAGCCCGCAGGCCGCGACGCCTTCCAGCACCTGCACCGAGGGCGTGGCGCGGATCGCCGCGATCAGGGCCCGCATGATGCCCGCCCCGGCCCGGTCGCCTCCGATGCGCACGACCCGCGGCCGCGAATGCGCCGCCTCGCGCGACAGCACGTAGCCGCCGGCCGGATCGCGGTCGAAGGGCGCCCCCAGAAGGGTCAGGTCGCGGATGCGCTGCGGAGCTTCGCCCGCCACCGCCGCGGCCACCGCCGCATCGACCAGCCCGGCCCCCGCGCCGACCGTGTCCCGCGCATGGTCCGCGGCGCTGTCGGAGGGCCCCATGGCGGCGGCGATCCCGCCCTGGGCCCAGGCGGAACTGGCCCCCTCTCCCAGGACCTGCGGCGAGACCACCAGCACGGGCCGCGGCGCGAGGGCCAGCGCGGCGGACAGCCCGCCGATGCCGGCACCCAGAATGACCACCCGCCCGGTGGCAAGCCTGCGCATCGCCGGCTCAGGCGGCCGCGCGACGGCCAAGATCGATCATCCGCTGGACCGCGACACGGGCCCCGGCGGCGATACCGGGGTCGACTTCGACCACGCCCTGCATCGCGTGCAGCGACCACAGCACCTTTTCCAGCGTGATCTTCTTCATGTGCGGACACATGTTGCAGGGGCCGACGAACTCCACCCCGGGATGCGCATCCGAGATGTTGGAGGCCATCGAGCATTCGGTGACCAGCATCGCCTTCTGCGGCGTTTCGCGCGCCACGTAATCGATGATCCCGGCGGTGGAGCCCGAGAAATCCGCCTCGGCCACGACATCGGGCGGGCATTCGGGATGGGCGATGATCCGCGTGCCCGGGTTCCAGTCGCGGAACGCGCGCAGGTCCTGCGCGGTGTACTGCTCATGCACCATGCAGGATCCGTCCCACCAGACGACGCGTTTCCGCGGCACCTGCCGGGCGACATTCTGCGCCAAGTACTTGTCGGGGGTCATGATGACCGTGTCGCTGTCCAGCCCGGCGACGATCTGCGCCGCATTCGAGGAGGTGCAGCAGATGTCGGAGGCGGCCTTCACCGCGGCGCTGGTATTCACATAAGTGACGACCGGCGCGCCCGGATAGAGCCGCCGCATCTCGGCGATACCCTCGGGGGTGATGCTTTCGGCCAGCGAACAGCCTGCCTCCGGGTCGGGGATCAGCACGGTCTTGTCCGGGCTGAGGATCTTCGAGGTCTCGGCCATGAAATGCACGCCGCATTGCACGATCACCGAGGCTTCGGTCCGGGCCGCCTCGACCGCCAGCTGCAGGCTGTCGCCGACGACATCGGCGATGCCGTGATAGATCTGCGGCGTCATGTAGTTATGGGCCAGGATGACGGCGCCGCGTTCCGCCTTCAGGCGGTTGATCGCGGCGACATAGGGGGCGTGCATCGCCCAGTCGAAAGGCGTGACCACCCGGGCCATGCGGGCATGGATATCGGCCATGGCCTCGGCCTTGTCCAGCGACGGCGCCAGGTCGTAATGCCGGGCCAGTTCCTCGCGGTCGACGGTCATCTGCTGCATGGCGGTCCTTCCTCCCGTGCCCCGGCGGCGGCAGCCGCGGATGCGGCGCCTCCTATACGCGCAGGACGGAAGGGAACAAGCACCGGGACCCCGGAAAAATGCGTTCCGCGACATTTTCTTGCGAAAATCCTGCCTATTTTGTTGGTATAGATACGTATAAGATGCGTTTTGATGGTTATCCTGCGGCGGAAAGATCCGCGATCAGCGCAGCCGCCGCACGGGTGCGGTAGCGGCCCGGATGGGTCAGCAGGGCGAAGGCCCGTTCGGGACGGCGCGCCCAGGTGACCTCGCGCAGCGTCACGCCGCCCCCGGCCCCGCCATCCAGCCCGGTCGCCCGGCGCGACAGCATCGCCAGGCAATCCCCGGCGGCGACCGCCGACAGGATCGCCTCGTTCGAGGGCAGTTCCAGCGCCACGCCCAGATCGCCGACCGACAGTCCCAGTTCGTCGAGGTGATGCTCGAATTCCGAGCGCGTGCCCGACCCGGGTTCGCGCAGCAGCCAGGGAAAGGACAGATAGCTGCTGGCGGCGATCGCGCGTCCGGCCAGCGGATGGCCCGCCGCCATGACAAGGACCAGCTCGTCGCGCGCCACCACCTGCCGGGTCAGGCTCTGCTGCGCGACCTCGCCCTCGACCAGTCCCAGATCGGCATGGCCGGCCATCACCGCCTCGGCGACCTGCGCGGTATTTCCGGTTTCCAGGCTCAGCTCCACCAGCGGATGCGCGGCGTGATAGGCCACCAGGCGCGGCGGCAGCCAGTAGCTGGCGACCGTCTGGCTGGCATGGATCCGCAGCCGTCCCAGCGTCTTGCGCGACAGGTCGTTCAGCATCTGCTCGGCCGATTCCGCCTGGGCCAGCACCGCCTCCGCCGCGGAGACGAAGCGGGCGCCCGCCTCGGTCAGGCGGATCCCGCGGCCGATCCGGTCGAACAGGCGGAGGCCGTGCTGGGCCTCCAGCGCGGCAATGGCGGAGGAGACGGCCGATTGCGTCAGGTGAAGCTGCCCGGCGGCGCGGGTGACATGCGCCTCGCGGGCGACGGCCAGGAAGATGCGCAACTGGTCGAGCGTCATGCCAATTCATAACCAGAATCGAACGAAACAACAAAGATAATCCGTTATACGGAACGGTTCCGGCAACCTATCTGTGCGCCATGTTCCGAAAAGGCGACGCCCGCATGTCCGATCTCCCTCTTCCCCGTGCCGATACCCGCCCCCTGCCCCGCCCCGCGCTGCGGCCGCTGCTGCCCGGGCTGGGCCTTGCCGCGGCCATTGCGCTGACCGCGATCGCGGTGCAGCGCCTCAGCGGCATCGCCGCGCTCAGCCCGCTCATGGCGGCGATGGTGATCGGCATGGGGCTGCGCAACTCCACCGGCATCCCCCGGACCATGGCGCCGGGCATCGGTTTTGCGCTGAAACGCCTGCTGCGGCTGGCGATCGTGCTGCTGGGGTTCCAGCTGACCCTGGCACAGATCGGCGAGATCGGGCTCAGGGGCGCGGCAGTGGTGGTGCTGAGCCTGGGCGCGACGCTGGTCTTCACCAAGGCGATGGGCCGCGTGCTGGGCGTCGAGCCGCGCCTGGCCGAGCTGATCGCGGCGGGCAGCTCGATCTGCGGCGCCTCGGCGGTGATCGCCTGCAATACCGTCACCCGCGGCCGCGACGAGGATGTCGCCTATGCGATCGCCTGCGTGACGGTCTTCGGGTCGCTGTCGATGATGCTCTTCCCGCTGCTGGCCGGGCCGCTGGGCCTGTCGCCGCAGGATTACGGGCTGTGGGCCGGCGCCACGATCCACGAAGTGGCGCAGGTGGTGGGGGCGGCCTTCTCCGGCGGCGAGGCGGCGGGCCATGCGGGCACCATTGCCAAGCTGTCGCGGGTGATCCTGCTGGCCCCGGTGATCCTGTCGCTGGGCATGATGGCGCGGCGCCGCGCCGGGGCGGAGCCGGGCGCGACAGTGCCGGTCCCGTGGTTCGTCCTGGGCTTCGCCGCGGTGGTGGCGGCAAATTCGCTGATCCCCCTTCCCGCCGGGCTGCAGGCCCCGGTCGCGTCGCTGACCACCTTCCTTCTGGCGATGGCGCTGGCGGCGATGGGGCTGGAAACCGACATAGCCAAGCTGCGCCGCGAGGGGCTGCGCCCGCTGCTGCTGGGGGCGCTGGCCTGGATCTTCATCTCCCTCGCCGGTCTGGGGCTTGTGCTGCTCCTGTGAGGACCGTCTCAGCCCCTGCCCCGCGGCAGGGCCATCACCTCGGCCATCGACAGCACATGGCAATAGATCATGTTGATGACGCGAAGCTCGTGTTCATGCAGTTCCGTCGTGGCAGCCGCGCAGCAATCCTCGACCACCAGCACCTCGAAGCTTTCATCGGCCAGGCTGCGCACGGTCGAGGAGACGCATTGGTCGGTGAAGATGCCGGCGCAGATCACCCGCCCGATGCCCATGTTGGACAGGACCATCCGCAGGTTGGTGCCGGTCAGCGCCGAATCCGTGGTCTTGGTCACGACGATCTCGTCCGCCATCGGGCCCACGGCATCCGCGATCCGGCTGTCCGCGCGGTCCTTCGGCAGCAGCAGATAGTTGAAGCCGGGCTTCTTCTGGGACAGCGACCGGTCCCGCCCGTCCTTCTTCAGGCAGGCGATGCGGGCATGGATCACCTCGATCCCCTGCGCCCGCGCCCAGTCCTGAAGCCCGCGGGTGTTCGGAAGCACGGTGTCCCGCATCCGGTCATGGAAAGGCGCCCAGCGGGCGGCCTCGGCCGGATCATCCGGCACCTCCAGGTAGGTGTTCTGCAGGTCGATGCACAGAAGCGCGGTCTTGCCGGGATCCAGCGCGATATCCGCGGGCTCCTCGGCGGTCTCGTAGTAGAAGCTGCGCCAATCCGTCTTCCAGCCCATCAGATTTCCTCGATCGCCTCCAGGCTCTCGGGCAGGATCTGGCCGCCATCGACGACGATCTGCTGGCCGGTGACATAGGCCGCCTCGTCGGAGGCGAAGAACAGCGCCGCATTGCCGATATCCTCGACCGCGCCCAGCCGCTTCAGCGGGATCGAGGCGGCCATGGTCTTCAGGTAGTCCTCCCCCAGATCCTGTAGCCCCTCGGTATAGATGTTGCCGGGCATCACCGCGTTGATCGTGGTGTTGTAGCGGGAAAGCTCCATCGCGGCGGTCTTCAGGAAACCGAGCTGTCCGGCCTTGGACGCGCCGTAATGCGCCCAGCCGGGGAAACCGGTGACCGGGCCGGTGATCGACGAGGTGACGATGACCCGTCCCTTCCCGGCCTTCTCGAAGACCGGGATGCAGGCCTTCACGCAGAGGAATGTGGATTTCAGATTGGTCGCCATGACGCCGTCCCAGTCCTCGGGCGACATGTCGAGCATCTTCACCTGCGGAAAGATCCCGGCATTGGCGCAGAGGATGTCGACCCCGCCGAAAAGCTCGACGGTGCGCTCGACCATGGCCTGGACGCTTTCCCAGTCGGCGACATCGCAGGGCAGCCATTCGGCCGTGCCCCCCGCGTCGCGGATCTCGGCGGCGGCCAGTTCGGCGGCCTCGGCGCCGCGGGCGGCGATCATCACCTTGGCGCCCTGCGCGGCAAAGACCTTGGCGATGCCCTTGCCGATGCCTTTCGATCCGCCGGTCACGATGACCGATTTGCCTGCGATGGAAGTCAGCATTGCGGTATTCCCTGTCGTGTCATGTCGTTGGCCTCAGGCGCCTCAGTGCCCAGGCGAGGATCAGTCCCGCCGCCACCATTCCGGCAGAGCCCGCAACGGTCAGCATCCCCACGGTCGGCACCAGCGGCGAATAGCCCGAGATCATCTTGGCGAAGAGCCATTCGGGCAGAGTGCTGTCCGCCCCGGTGGTGAAAAGCGACAGCGGGAAATTGCCCCAGCTGAGCAGGAAGGCGAAGAGTCCGGCCGAAACCACGCCCGGCATCAGCAGCGGAATGGTCACCTCGCGCAGCACCTGCCACTGGGTCGCGCCCATGTCGCGCGCGGCCTCCTCCAGCGCGGGATCGAAGCCGAAGGCCCGGATGGACACGATCAGCGTGGCGATCGGCGCGATCCACACCAGATGCGCGACGATCGCGGTCTTCCAGCTGGGCACGATCCCCAGCGCGTTGAACCACATCAGCAGCGCCAGCCCCAGAACGGTCTGCGGAAAGAAGATCGGCAGCAGGATCAGCTTCTGGAACGGCTTGCGGAAGCGCCAGGAGTAGCGCGCGAAGGCCAGGGCACCGAGGAAGCCGATGACCATGGAGGAGACCGTGACGATCCCCGCCACCTTGAGCGAGATCCACAGCAGCCCCTGCACCGTGTCCGAGGCCAGCGCCTCGCCGTACCATTCGGTGTTGTAGCGGCGGATCGGGAAGCTCAGGTAGCGCGCCTTCGACACCGAGGCGAGCCCGACCGAGACCAGCGGCAGGTAGAGGAAGGCGAGGACGGCGATGCCATAGGCGACGAGCAGGGCGGAGGCGAGGCGGGAGGTCTTCATGATTTCCGCCCCATCATCGCATCCAGATCGGCCTTCGATATCGCCCAGATGGCCAGCGTGCCGATGATCGCGATCAGCACCATGGCCAGCGCCGATCCCAGCGGCCAGTTCTGCCCGTAGGTGAAGGCGGTCTGCACCTCGTCGGCGATGGTGATGACCGCGCGCCCGCCCAGAAGCTTGGACTCCGCCATGGCACCGGCGGCCAGCACGAAGCTCAGCAGGGAGCCGACCATGATGCCGGGCATGGCCAGCGGCAGCTCGATCTCGCGCAGGATCTGCCAGCGGGTGGCGCCCAGATCGAAGGCCGCCTGCCGCGCGTCGTCGGGCACCATGGAAATGCCCTGCGCCAGCGGAAACAGCATGAAGGGCAGGTAGACATAGACCAGCCCGAAGACGATCACCGGCACGTTGTAGAGGGGCGCGTCGAAGCCGATGCCGGTCCAGTGACGGACATACCCCTCGATCAGCCCGCCCTTCATCAGCGTCAGAACCCAGCCGAAGAGTCGGATGTTCTCGCTGACGAACAGCGTCATGACGACCCCGATGGTCAGGACCAGGGTGAAGCGGCGGAAGACCTTCGCCATCGCGTAGGCCAGCGGCCAGCAGACCGCCAGCAGGATCAGCGTCGCCAGCGCCGCGAGGACCAGAGACCAGGCGACGGATTTCCAGTAGCCCTGCGCCAGAACCGTCCGGTAGGCGGAGAAATCCGGCATATGCGCCAGGTCGAACACCTTTTCGGGCATCATCGAGAAGCCCGCGACCAGAAGGATCGGGGCCAGGAAGGTGAGGCCGAGAAAGACCGAGAGGGGCAGCGCGTAGAGCGCGCCGAGCTGCCGCTCACGCCGCCGCATCGCGCGCCTCCGCGATCAGGTGCAGCGCGGCTAGGTCGCAGCCCAGCGTGACCGGCGCGCCGATGCCCCCGGCCACCGCATCCTCGCGCAGGACCTCGACGGTCAGCTCGCCCGCCGGGCTGTCGATGCGGTACTGCATCCGCGACCCCAGAAGGTAGGCCGCGGCGACCGTGCCGGTCAGGGTCAGGTCGGCCGCCTGCGGGTTCAGCCGCAGGCTTTCGGGGCGCAGGACCAGCGTGCCGCCCTGCCCCGCCAGCGCCGCCTGCGCCGCGGACGACAGCGCCGCGCCGGCGACCATGCCCGCGCGAAGCGGAAGGAAATTCACCTCGCCCATGAACTCCGCCACGAAGGGCGAGACCGGGCGGGCATAGATTTCCTCGGCCGGGGCGATCTGCTCGAACCGGCCCGCGCGCATGATGGCGATGCGGTCGGACATGACCATCGCCTCTTCGAGGCTGTGGGTGATGTAGATGAAGGTCTTGCCGGTGCGGCGGTGCAGGTCCTTCAGCTCCTTCTCCAGCGTCTTGCGAAGCCGGTAGTCCAGCGCCGAGAGCGGTTCGTCGAAGAACAGGATCTCGGGATCGAAGGCCAGCGCGCGGGCCAGGGCCACGCGCTGCTTCTCGCCGCCGGAGCATTGCTGGATGCGCTTGGCGTAGTAGTCGCGCGGCAGGCGCAGCAGGTCCAAGAGCTCCAGCGCCCGATCCTTGCGCGCCTTCGCCGCGACGCCGCGCAGCTTCAGCGGGAATTCGATATTCTGCCCGACCGTGCGATGCGGGAAGAGCGCGAGCGACTGGAACACCATGCAGGTCGGCCGCCTGTTGGCCGGGATCACGTCGATGCGCTGGTCGCGCAGCCAGATCGCGCCATCCGTGGGGTCGTCCATGCCGACCAGCAGCCGGATCAGCGTCGTCTTGCCGGAGCCGGACGGGCCGACAATCGCCAGGAACTCGCCCTCGGCGACATCGAGGTCGATGCCGTGCAGCGCGGTGAAATCGTCGAAGGTCTTGGTCAGCGCATTGATGCGCAGGATCGGGGATGCGTCGGACATGGCGGCACTTTGCAAGGGGGCCGCCCGCCAAGGCGGCCCGGAACAGGTCAGCCGCGGCGCGCGGCGGTGTAGATTTCCATCAGCCGGTCGTAATCGGCGACGGAATCGTACTCGACCGAATTGGCGGATTCCTCCTCCAGGCTGTCCCACTGGATCGCGTCCAGCTCGTCCGTGTCCCATTGGGCGAAAACCTCCGGATCGCCCATCTGCGCAACCGGGTTGTAGGTGCCCTCGGCAAAGCCCACCGCCTTGCAGATCTCGGGCTTCTGGACGAATTCCAGGAAATCGGAGGCCAGGGGCGAGGCGTCGGGATTGTTGACCAGCGAGGTCAGCTCGGCCCAGACGACGCCGCCCTTGCCGTCGATCGGCCCCGAGGCCGGGGTGATCGCCCGGATCTGGGTCATCCCGTCGAGCCGCGCGGGCGAGGCCGTGTAGGTGCCACCGGTGAAATAGGCGTCGATCTCGCCATTGATCAGCGCGGTGTTCATCGCGACCAGATCGTCGCTCATCATCTTGGACCCCGCGAAGATCTTGGCCGCGACATCGGTGAAGGTCTCGAACCCGGCATCATCCAGCGGCTTGAACGGGTTCAGGTCCGCCGTCAGGCACATGTGGATCAGGTTCCAGTTGTCATAGGTCAGGATGCCGTAGCGCCCGGCCATGTCCGGGTCGAGGAACAGCTTCCAGCCCTGCTCCTCCGCCGTGGCGCGGCTGATCTTGTCGGTGTTCACCACGAAGGAGAACGGGCCGTAGCGCTGGGGCATGCCGATCAGCTCGCCATCCTCGGCAAAGGCCAGCGGATAGGGCGGCGTGCCGTATTCGGGCGTCATCTTCTCGAAGAACGGCATGAACCGCTCCTTGTCGAGCGGCTTGATCAGGCCCGAGGGATAGAGCTGTCCGCGCGCCCAGGGCTGGTTGAGGTTGATCAGGTCCCAGACATTCACCTCGCCGGCGCGCAGCTTGTTGATCATGTCCGGATCGGAGGTCCCGGATTCCGCGCGCACCGTGGCGCCGGGGTTCAGGTCGCGGAACGGGCCCAGGACGTCATCGGTGTTGTAGCCTTCCCAGCACAGGATGTTCAGCTCGTCGCCGCGCGCGGCGCGGGCGGTGGCGGGACGCATCAGGGGCGCGGCGCCGAGGGCGGCCAGCCCCGCGGTGAAGGACCGTCGGGAAATCGTCATCTGGGTCTCCATCTCTGTCGGACGCGCAGTCGGGGCTGCGGCTGATCTTGGACCGGACGGGCACACCGTCCGCGATGGCGCCTCTGGCTGCGCCTTGGGGTCAGGCTCCCAAAGGTTTCTTGATCTCGCAAGGGAAAATGTTGCAACTTCCAGATTAAATGACCCGAAGCACCGTTACGGCTCCGCCACCGGAAGGATTTCCGCCCTTGCTTTACCAGGATGCGTTCATAAACCGCCTAACCAACGGGCTTTCCGCCCTGATTCCTGAATGGAACCTGAGTCCGGAGACCACGATTTCGCTGTTGACCGTCTCCGAGAACGCAACATTCATCGCCCGGGATCCTCGGCGGGACCGGCCTCTGATTCTTCGAGTCCACAGACCGGACTATCATCAGGAAGCCGAGATCCTGTCGGAACTGGCCTGGATCGAGGCATTGCGCGCGGCAGATGCAGTGGAGACGCCGGCCCCCGTCCCGACCCGTTCCGGCGCGCTTCTGGGGCGGTTCCGCGACGGCGCCGACCTGCGCCATGTCGCGGCATTCGAATTCATGGAAGGGGCCGAACCCGATGCCGATGCCGGGCTGGTCCCGGGATTCCGCCTGCTGGGCGCGATCTCGGCGCGGCTGCACGCCCATGCCGAAACCTGGCCCCGGCCGCCGGCCTTCACCCGCAAGACCTGGGATTTCGACAGCGCCTTCGGATCCCGGCCGCTCTGGGGGGACTGGCGGGCAGCGATCGGGCTCGGCCCCGGGGGGCAGGACCTGCTGGAGCGCGCCTGCGCCCGGCTGAAGACGCGGCTGGACGCCTACGGCAAGGGTCCGGACCGGTTCGGCCTGGTCCATGCCGATCTGCGGCTTGCCAACCTTCTGGCCCGCGAGGAGGCGCTGGGGGTGATCGATTTCGACGATTGCGGGTTTTCCTGGTTCGTCTATGACTTCGCCGCGGCGATTTCCTTCCATGAACTCAACCCGATCGTGCCCGAGCTGCAGGCCGCCTGGCTGGACGGGTATCGCGAGCTCCGCCCGCTGGCGGAGGAACACGCGGCGATGATCCCCGATTTCATCATGTTCCGCCGGCTTCTGCTGACGGCCTGGATCGCCAGCCATGCCGAGACGGCCACCGCCGCCGAGGCGGGTCACGGCACCTATACCGAGGGCACGCTGGAGATGGCCCGCGCCTATCTGGGAGCTTCGGCATGACCGGCGGCGGCGCCATGCGCCCGATCCTCGACATGAACGCCTATCGCCCGGGCGACAGCCGCACCGACAGCGTCGAGCGGCGGCTGGCCAATCTCGGCGCGGCCTCCGTGCTGTTCTACCGCCAGCCGATAGAGATGGCCGAGGCTGCGGGGGCCTGGATGGTGGCGAAGGACGGCACGCGCTACCTGGATTTCTACAACAACGTTCCCTCGGTCGGTCATTGCCATCCCCGCGTGGTCGCTGCCGTCTCGGAACAGATCGCGCGCCTGAACATCCACACGCGCTATGTCGTGGACGTGGTCGATGACTACCTGGAACGGCTGAAGGCGACCCTGCCGCCCGAGCTGGAAAATGTCGTCATGACCTGCTCGGGCAGCGAGGCGAACGACCTGGCGATCCGCGTGGCGCGGGCCGCCACCGGCGGGACCGGCATCATCGTCACCGAGACGGCCTATCACGGCAATACGGCGCTGGTGACGGAAGCCTCGCCCTCGGCGCGGCGGCGCGGGTCTCTGCCCGACTGGGTGATCGCCGTTCCCCCGCCCTCCTGCGCGCATCACGGCACGGACATCGCGGGGGGCTTCCTGGCCAGCATCGAGGCGGCCTTGGCGGAATTCGCCCGCCGCGGCATCCGGCCCGCCGCGCTGCTGGTCGACACGATATTCTCCTCCGACGGCATCTTCGCCGATCCGGCCGGGTTCCTGCGCCCCGCGGCCGCGGCCGTGCGCGCCGCCGGGGGCCGGATCATCGCCGACGAGGTCCAGCCCGGGTTTGCCCGCACCGGCGATGCCTTCTGGGGGTTCGGACGCCATGGCCTGGCGCCCGACATGGTCACGATGGGCAAGCCCATGGGCAACGGCTTTCCGATGGCGGCCCTGGCGGCGCGGCCCGCAGACCTGGCCGCCTTCTGCGAGGGCACGGGGTATTTCAACACGTTCGGAGGCAATCCCGTGGCCGCCGCCGCCGGGCGCGCGGTTCTGGAGGTGATCGAGGAGGAAGACCTGCAGGGAAATGCGTTGCGGGTCGGCGCCGGGCTGATGGAGCAGCTGCAGTCGGTCGCGGCGCGCGACGACCGCATCGCCGGGCTGCGCGGTGCCGGGCTGTTCATCGGCCTGGACCTGGCCGCCCCCGGCGGCGGCCGCCCCGATCCCGACCTGACTGTCCGGGTGATCGACGGAATGCGGGCGCGCGGGGTCCTGATCGGGGCGGCGGGGCGCCATGGCGCCACGCTCAAGATCCGCCCGCCCCTGTGCCTGGGCGCGGACGAGGCCGGGATCTTCGCCGGGGCGCTGGAGGCCGCGCTGCGCGAGGCGCGCGGCTGAGCCCCCTGCCCCGCCGTCAGACCTGCCGCGGCGGGGCCACCAGCATCTCCACCTCGCCGCGGTCGAGCGCGCGCGCCAGCGGTCCCTCGGGGGCGTGGTCGCTGACCAGAAGGTCGATCTCGCTCCACCCGGCATAGCGGGCCGAGGCCATGCGGTCGAATTTCGTGTGATCGGCCACGATCATGTTGCGCGCGCCCTGGCGCAGCATCGTGGCATAGACATCGCCCGCCTCGATCAGCGCATCGCTGGGCCCGTCCGGGGACAGCGCCGAGGCCCCCAGGATGGTCCAGTCGGCGCTATAGCCCTGCAGGAACCGGACCGCCGCGCCGCCATGCATCGCGCCCTCTTCCGGGTGGTATTCGCCGGGCACCATCAGCACGCGGATCGTGGGGTTCTGCGCCAGGGCGGTGGCCACCGCGAAACTATGGGCGATGACCGTCAGGCCGGTCATCTCGAAGGCGATGCGCCGCGCGAGGATCGCCGTCGTCGCCCCCGAGCCGATCATCAGCGTGCGCGCCCGCTTCAGCCGCGGCTGCGCGGCGCGGGCGATGGCCTCGCGTTCGGGGACCAGCTGCCTTTCGCGCTTGGACAGGACCGGCTCGGACGGCGCGCGCAGCATCGCCCCGCCATAGGTCCGCGCGATCAGCCCGCGCTCGGCCAGTTCCTCCAGGTCCCGGCGGATCGTCTCGGTCGTGACCTCCAGCGCCGAGGCCAGCGCCTTGACCCGCAGCATCGGGGCATCCGCCAGCGTCGCGAGGATCCGGCTCTGGCGGAGATCGCGTTTCGTCGGTTTCAAGGCGCAGCCATCCTTCGCTCCGGCGCATCATGCGCCGGAACCTTATGCCCTGCCCGCGGACGATGCGCAAAGGGCGGCATCAGCCGGTGCTTTGCAGTCCCGAGGCGATGCCGTTGATCGAGATCTTCAGCGCATCCTGCAGATCGGCATTCTGCGGCTCCTTCCGGATCCGCGCCAGAAGGTCGATCTGGCCGAAATGCAGCGGGTCCAGATAGGCCTTGCGCAGCAGGAAGTCGGGATCGGTCTCGGGCGGGCGGCGGCCGGTGATCGCCTCGGCCATTTCCATGGTGATCTGCCATTCCTCGCGGATCAGCCCGAAGATCGACGCCTTGAGCGCCTTGTCCTCCACCAGGTCGGCATAGGCGCCGGCGATCTCGATATCCGCCTTGGCCAGAACCATCACCACGCTGTCCACGAGGCTGCGGAAGGTGGTCCAGCTGCGATACATCTCCTCCAGCTGCGCCATGGAGCCCCCGGCCTGACGGATCGCCGTGCCGAAGCCGAACCAGCCGGGCAGGTTGTGCCGCGTCTGCGCCCAGGAGAAGACCCAGGGGATCGCCCGCAGATCCGACAGCTTGTCCAGCGTCGAACGCGACACCGGGCGCGATCCCATGTTCAGCGAGGCGATGTGGTCGATCACCGTCGCCTCGCGGAAATAGGTCAGGAACCGGTCAGCCGTGGTCAGCGAGCGGTAGCGCTGGAACGCCGCCTCGGACATGGCCTCCATGACATTGACGAAATGGGTCGCGGGCCGCGCGAATTCGCCGGCCGCCTCGGCCTCGGCCAGGCCCTGGCCCAGTTCGCAGAACCGCATGATCGCCTGGTCGGTGGTCTCGTAGCGCTTGGAGATGACCTCGCCCTGTTCGGTCAGCCGGAAGCCGCGGGCCAGCTTGCCGCGCGGCTGCGCCAGGATCGCGTCGCGGGTCGCACCGCCGCCGCGCCCCACGGAACCGCCGCGCCCGTGGAAGAAGGCCACGCCCTGCCCGAACCCCTCGAACAGTTCCGTCAGCGCCGCCTCGGCCTTCCACACCTCCCAGCGCGCGGTGACGATGCCGCCATCCTTGTTGCTGTCGGAATAGCCCAGCATGATCTCGGCGCGGGTCGCCTTCATCGCCGCCGCATAGGCCGGCACCGCGTAGAGCGCCTGCATGATCGGCACCGAGACGCGCAGATCCTCGATCGTCTCGAACAGCGGCACCGGCAGGATCGGCTCGGCCACGTCCTCGCCGAAACAGCCATGCAGCCGCAGCAGCCAGGAGATTTCCAGGATGTCGGCGACGCTCTCGGTATTCGACACGATCGAATAGCGCACCAGTCCCGCGCCCAACCGGCTGCGCGCGGCTGCCACGGTGGCGAAGATGCCCAGTTCGCGCTGCGCCTCCTCCGACAGGGCGGCGGGGTCGAATTCCGGCACCGGCTTCAGCAGCAGGTCCGACAGGAAGGCGGCGCGCGCCGCCTCGTCCATTTCCGCGTAGCCGTCTGTGATGCCGGTCGCCGTCAGGATCTCGGCGACGGTGCGTTCATGGATGCGCGAGTTCTGCCGCAGGTCGATGGTGAAGAAGTGGAACCCCACCATGGCCACCGTGGCGCGCAATTCGGCCAGCCGGCCCTCGGCGATGACGGCGGCCTGCGCCGTCTCCAGCGCCTCGGTCAGGGTTTCCAGGTCGGCCGTGAAATCCCCGGCCCCCGGATAGGCCTGCGGCCCGCCGGTCTCCGTTTCCTCCAATCGGGTCCGGATATGGTGGATCGCCCGGCGGAAGGGTTCGCCTTCGCGATAGGGATCGGCCAGCTTGGGTTCGCGCGACAGCAGCTCCTGCAGCGCCGGCGACAGCTGGACGAACCGGTCCGAGACCGGCAATTCCCGCGCCAGCAGATCAAGCTCGCGCTGGTAATATCCGAACAGCGCGCTTTGCTGCTGGGCGACGGCGTAATCGAAGACCTCCCGCGTCACGAAGGGGTTGCCGTCGCGGTCGCCGCCGATCCAGGTGCCCAGCGAGAACATCGGCTTGGGCAGCGCGGGATCGCCGCCGAAGAACCGCTCCACCTCGGTCTGCACCGCCATCATCGCGGGCAGGATGGAGCGCGAGGCGACCGAAACGCCATTGTCGATCTCGTTCTGCACGCGCAGCTTCTCGCGCCGCGCAAGTTCGGTCAGCCAGACGGTCAACACTTCGCGCTTGAGCGCGCGGCGGTCGCGGATCGTGCCGTCGCGGCCCATCAGCCCGGCGATGCGTCCCTCGATATCGATGACGCTCTGGCGGCGGATCTCCGTCGGATGCGCGGTCAGCACGATCCCCACGGACAGGTTCTCGCGGGTCTTCGGGTCGAGACGTGCCAGCGCCTTTCCGAGATCGCCCCGCGCGGCGGAGGAGTCGCCATTGACCACGCCCTGCGCGATATTGGCCAGATGCAGGAACAGGGTGAAGGCGCGCAGGACCTTGCCGATTTCCTCTGCATCGTTCTCGCCGATCAGGTTGCGAAGCTCGGCGCGCAGCTCGACCAGGCCCGAACGGTAGTGGCTGATCGACCGGCGCCTGAGGGTCTCCACCAGCGAGAAGGTCCGGTCGCCTTCCTGTTCGCGGATGATTTCCCCGAGCAGATCTCCCAGATCGGAGACCAGCGTGTTCAGCGACTGCGCCGCAGCGACGTTTTCCATGTCGGACCCTCGTTACCCGTGACCTCCCCGCGCCTCGCCCGCAGGGCTCCTGACGAGGCCAAGCCTCGTGATTTCGAGATGTTAGCGCCCAAACCGCGTTCTGCAATGCGGCATGTTCACGGTTCCGTCGCATTCCGCGGCGTCTCGCATGCGTGACGCAGGGACGCTCAGCTTTCCTGCAGGCTGCTGCCGACCCGCTCCAGCATGGCGCGCAGACCAGCCTCATCCAGATCAGCGCAGCCTTCCAGCGTCAGGACCAGCTTGCCATCCCGCGCGCTGGCCCGGATCGACACGCCCTGCCCCTGCCAGTCGGCCACAAGCGGCGCGGGCCTGTCGGGACGGGCCGCGCCGAAGGCCCCCCTGCCCGCCACGAAGGCCTCCAGCACCGCCAGCTCTTCCGCCGGCCCGGGGAACTTCGCGTCCCGGTCCGACAGGACAGCGATCAGCTCGGCCTCCCGTCCGTCCTTCACCGCCTGGGCCAGCCTTGCGCCCAGCCTCTCGCCGATCGCCTCGGGGTAATCCAGGTAGGGCCCGAACACCGCGTGGATCACGGTGAAGTTGCGGATCTTGTAGCGCCGGTTGCGGCTGGAATTCGGGAACAGCGCCTGGATCGCCTCCTCGATGCCGTCGCAGATCCCCTGTTCTGCCGCCAGGCAGCAGATCCGCCCCCGTTCATAGAAGCTGACATCCTGGCGGATCTCGTTCTCCTCGATCATCGCCAGCATGTCGCCCAGGGTCTCGCGGCGGCTGCGGATCAGCGCCCGCACCTGCGAGAATTTCGGATCGCCGGTTTCCTCGTAGAGCTCGCGCAGCACGCTGACCCGGCGATAGCCGCTGATCAGCCGCCAGGACCCGTCGGCCTCCGGCCCCAGTTCCACCGGCACCTGCTGTCCGCGCGCAGCGATGGAGCCCTTCAGTTCGGCCCAGGCCTCTCCGTCGCGATCCAGCATCCGCCTGTCCCGTGCCAGGGCATGCAGGTCGATCCGTTCCAGCGGCACCAGCTCCACCACCCGGCCGTCATCGCGCGCGCCGGCCAGGGTTTCGCTATCGGCACGCAGCCCCGAATTCTCGCGCCGCAGCTTGCGGATTTCCTCTTCCACCTGCGCGGCGGCAGAGCCGGCCACCTTGCCGATGGGCGGCGCCATGCCCGCCGCCATGTCGCGCCGCTCGGCGGCGGATTTCTCGGCCCCCTCGCGCATCTCGCGGATGGTGTCGCGATCAATGGATCCCAGACGCTTGCGGCTCATTCTGCGGCCTCCCGTGCCTCGGCCTCGATGCGGTCGCGTTCCCAGCAGCCGATCAGCAGCTTCTTGACCTCATGGTAACAGCGATCGAAGGTCTCGCGCCCGCGCCGGTAGGTGTCGCGGTTGAAATCCCCGTGGCTGGCCTCGTAGATGCCCGAGACGCGCTCGCCGGCCTGCCCCACGAGTGCCGTGAATTCCTGCCGGTGCTGGGCGACGAAATCGTCCAGATAGACCTGGATCACATTGGCCAGCTCGGCCTGCTGCGCCTCGTCATAGCGGGTCAGCAGCACCTGCACCGCATCCCAGGAGAATTTCGGCGCAGAGTCCGATACCCGCGCCATGCTGTCCTCGATCGACGCGAAGGTGGTGTACAGCATGTCGAAGAACCGCCCCGTCGAATCGAATTCGATGAAGCTCGCCCCGACCGGAATCAGCAGGATATCCGCCGCCGACAGCGCGTTGATCGTCAGGTAGCCAAGCGCCGGCGGGGTGTCGATGAGGATGATGTCGTAATCCGACAGCAGCCCCTCGTCGCGCAGGAACCCTTCGAGCGCGTCCCAGAACTGCCAGCTGCGATGGGTCTGCATCCAGACCGGCACCTGGAATTCCGCCCAGTAGAGGTTCAGCTGCGCAGGCAGGATATCGATGGTCGGCCAATGCGTGCCGAAGATCACGTCATCTGCCGTCACCTTCGCGGCGTCGCGGATATCCTCGTCAAGCTCCGGGCTGTCATAGTCGTCGATTCCCATGGCGGCAGCGACGTGACGGGCCCGATGGCGGGCCATGACTGCATAGGCTGTCTGGGCTTCGTCGCGGGCCAGGGTGCCGAACATGGTCGACATGCTGGCCTGGCTGTCCAGGTCGATCACCAGCACGCGATACCCGTCCAGCGCCGCCGCCATGGCCAGATGGGCGCCCGTGGTCGTCTTGGCGACGCCGCCCTTGAAATTGCATACGGAAACGATCTTGGCCGGGCTGTTGCCGGGGCGATAGGGACGATATCCCTTGCCCTGCTGACCTTCCTGCTCCAGGAAATCCCGGATCGTGTTGACCTCTTCAAGCGTGAACATCTTCGTTCCGCCCGGTTTTTCGGAGACGCCCTGCGGCAGGTCGGGATGGGCCTTGAGGACACGGCGGAAATGTTGCGCAGAGACGGGGATCATGTAGGTCGTGATCTCCCAGATCCCGAACAGCCGCAGCTGCTTTTCGCCATCCGGCTTGTAGCCGCGGCGGGCCAGGTCATCGCGGGCCCGCATGCAGATTTCCGCTGCAACGGTGAAGCGGTCTGTGGTCACGCGGGGAGGAAGGTCAGCCAGGGCCTGCGCCGGATCGATGGGCTGCAGACTGGTGGACGGCGCTTGACTGCTCATTTTCGATCCGTCTCGATGTTCCTGTTTCAGGCAACTATCCGCATCTTCCGCGAACACCCTGCCTGCAGCGAGTCATACCCCGAAATTTCGACCCTGTCACGCGTGCGAGACGGTCGGTGGTGGATTTCATGAAACCCGAGAAAGGAAAAAGCAGTCACCAAACTATGAATCCCTTTCAGTTATTTAGGAACTTTGTGATCGCGTAAATCTATTAATATCAGAGGGATGGCGGCAATCCGGAACCCGGATGCATGTCGAACCCTACCCATCTTCGGTCTTATACCAACCCGTTTGCGTGACTGAACCTACCCGTCTCCGTGATGAAACCCACCCCTTCACGTGCAGCGCGGATTATCTTCCCAAACCGGGCATTTTCGACTCGCATCGGGCGCTTTTGCCCGATATACGGCGTGCTTCCTGTCCGCATGACTGCTTCTTTTCCGCCAAACCGACCCGTTTGCGTGAAGGGAATCGACGTAAACAACCCGTCTGCGTGCCGGGTGTCGACTCCAGACAAACCCGTCTTCCTTGACAGGCGGGTCGGTTTCGGACCAGTGAAGGGCATCCGTCCTGTCACCGCCATCCTGCCGAGTCGCCTGATGACCGAATTCCGCCAGATCACCGAACGCGAAAGCCTGCGCAAGCATGTCGCCGCCATTCATATCGGCGGCAAGCTGACCCTGCTCCAGCGCAAGTTGTCCAATTGCCTGCTGCTGCATGCCTATGATGACCTGACGACCAAATCCTCCCATCGCATCGACGCGGAGACCCTCTGCGCCATGTCGGGCTATGCTTCGCGCGACCGGGACACGCTGAAGGCGGCGTTGCGGGCCCTGGCCGAAACCACGGCCGAATGGAACATGCTGGGCGATGACGGGCAGGAGGAATGGGGGGTCTCCTCGCTGATTTCCTATGCCAAGCTTGCGGGCGGAGTCTGCGAATATGCCTATGCCGCGCCGCTGGCGGCCAAACTCTACGACCCGTCCGTCTTCTCGATGATCAACATGCGCATCCAGAGGAATTTCACCTCCGGCCATGCGCTGGCGCTCTACGAGAATTGCTTCCGCTTCGTGCGCACGGGCTCCACCGGCTGGTGGGAAATCGACGTCTTCCGGCGGCTCATGGGGGTGGATGACAGCGCCTATTACGAGGATTTCTCCAAGCTGAATGCCAAGATCGTCAAGCCCGCCGTGAAGGAGGTCAATGCCGTCTCGGACATTTCTCTTGTCGCCGAGACGCGGCGGGAAAGCCGCAAGGTGAAGTTCATCCGCTTCCTGATCTCGCGCAACGGGCAGGAGACCTTGTTCGATCTCGGCGATGACGATGCGCTGCGCAAGTCCGGGGCCTATGGCCGGCTGATCGAGAACGGCATTTCCGGACGGCTGGCGCAACGCTGGATCGCGGAACATGGCGAAGCCTATGTCGCCGGGAAACTCGATTTCGTCGAGGAGGAACGGCGCCGGGGCAGGGTGCGCAAGACCCCGGCCGGCTACCTGACCGCCGCGATCAACGGCGATTACCGCCGTTCGGATCCCGGGCCCGGTCCCGCCCCGGCCGCAGAGCCGGGGCCCCGCCTGTCAGGGGCTCCCGAGATGGAGGAGTCGCAGCGCGACCGGGACCAGGCGGCCGAGGCGCGATGGCGGCGGGCCTGCCTGGAGGCGATCGAGGCCAACCTGGAAAAGCGCAGCAGCGTCAGCCGCAAGGCCATCCGGGACAGGTTCGAGACGGGACTTGAGGATGAATTCGAACGCGGTCAGTTCCGCCGCTACGGCTGGCAGGCGCGGGGCATCTTCGCTCGGATTCACGGGTTCTGGTCCGGGCTCATCCCCGAGGGACTTCCCGACCGGGATGCATTCTGATCCCGGGCGTCTCGCGCGCGTGACGCCCCGGCAGGCCGTCACGCGCGCGACAGAAGCGCCCCGGCCCGTGCCTTGTTCAGCGCCGAGGCAAGCGCGCCTGCGACCACGGCTTTCAGCAGGTCGCCGGGAATGAAGGGCAGGGCGAACCCGGCGGCCTCGGGCAGCGATTTCCTCAGCACCAGCGCCATGCCCAGGATGCCGGGCACATAGAGCACGACCACTCCGCCCAGCACGGCGGCGAACGTGCCCGCGGCAAGCACCGGCAGGCGGCGGGCACGTTCCATCACCCATCCTGCGACGAAGGCGGCCGGGATCCACCCCAGCAGGAACCCGACGGTCGGCCCGGCAAAGACGCCGATCCCGCCGCGACCGCCCGCCAGGAGGGGCAGGCCGAGCGCCACCATCAGCACCACCAGTGCCGCCGCCATCGCGCCGCGCCGCGCACCAAGCACGACACCGGCCAGCATGACGCCGAGGCTCTGGGCGGAAATCGGCACCCCCGAGATCAGGGTAACGGAAGGGATGAGCCCGAGCGCCGCGATCAGCGCGGCGAAAAGGGCGGTCATGATCAGGTCGCGATCCATTGTGATCCTCGTGTCAGGTCAGTCGGGAATGCCGCCGCGGGCCCGCACGGCCTCGGCGATGTGGTCGGCATCGTCCAGCGCGCTCAGGCAGAGCGGCAGGACGATCTGCCATCCGGGGCGCCGCCGCCGGGCCCGCGCCCGCCAGGACATCGACAGCTGTCGCCCCCGGTCCAGCAGAACGGGGGTCAGCCGCAGCACCAGGCCGATGGCGAAGGCGATGCGCCCGGGCCGGACCCCCAGCCAGGCGAGGGGCGCCAGGATCCGGCTCATCATTGCGATCATGTCTTCCAGCCGGGTGGTCATGGTGACGAGATTCGCCAGCGCGACCGTCGACAGGAGCCGCCCCCCAAGCAGCGCCCCGTTGCCCAGGTCCCGGCTGAGGCCGTGCCAGATCGCCAGGAGGGCCAGGAACGGCCAGAGCGGGCGCAGCGCCCTCAGCCCGGCGCGGGCAAAGCGCAGTCCGCCGCACAGGTAGAGCAGCGCCGTCCCGGTCAGCGGCAGCAGCATCAGCGCGGGCGCGGAAATGGAGAAGGTCGCGACCGACAGGACGGCCAGCGCCGCCAGCTTCGCCCCGGCGGGAACCGCGTGGAAGGGCGTGCGGATCTCAGAGGTCAGCGAAAGCATCGGCACCCTCCGCCGTCATCTCGGCCAGGTAGTCCGGGATGACCTGCCCGGGGGGCCCGTCGGCCCGCAGCCCGCCCGCCTCGATCCAAAGGACGCGTTCATAGCCGGCGACGACCTGCGGATCGTGGGTGATCTGCACCAGTGTGCCGGGATAGGACGCCAGCACCCGGCGCAATGCGCGTTCCGTCGGAATGTCGAGCCCGGAAAAGGGTTCGTCGAGGATCAGAACGGCAGGTTCCATCGCCAGGAGGCTGATCAGGCACAGAAGGTGTTTCTGTCCCTGGCTCAGCGCGGCGGTGCTGCGCCCGCCCCAGTCGCCGCGCCCGAACCGTTTCAGCGCCGCCCGGGCGCGGCGCGCGGCTTCGGGTTTCGGATGGCCCATCTGCTCCAGGCCGAAGCGGACTTCCTCCAGCACGGTGGGAAAGATGATCTGATGTTCGGGATTCTGGAACAGGATGCCGACCTTCGCCAGGGCGGCGCGCCGGTCGCGGGCGATGTCCGCGCCATCGATCGTAACCCTGCCCGAGGCCGGATCGATCAGCCCGGCCATCGCGCGGGCCAGGGTGGACTTGCCCGAACCGTTGCGGCCCAGGATGCCGATCCGGCGGTCCTGCAGCAGCAGGTCGATGCCGCAGATGACCTCCCGCTCGCCCAGCCGGCAGCGCAGCGCGTCGATCGCGATGGATGATGGTCCGCTTGTCCTCACGGCAGCCGGAAGGGCCGCAAAACCGCGTGAATGTCAAGCTTGCGCTTGGGGGATCCTCCCCGCGCGGCATCCGCGCGGGGAGGGCAGGGGCTCAGGCCTTCAGGTCGAAGCGGTCGGCCATCATGACCCGCGTCCAGGCATCGGCGAAATCGGCGACGAATTTCGCGCCGGTGTCATCCTGGGCATAAAGCTCGGCATAGCCGCGCAGGATCGAGTTCGAGCCGAAGACCAGGTCGGCGCGGGTGGCGGTGAACTTCGCCGCCCCGGTCGCCCGGTCGCGGATTTCATACAGCCCGTCCCCGACCGGGACCCAGGAATAGGCCATGTCGGTGAGGGTGACGAAGAAGTCTTGGCTCAGCGCGCCGGGCCGGTCGGTGAAGACGCCATGCGCCGTGCCGCCGTGATTGGCCCCCATCATCCGCAGCCCGCCGGTCAGCACGACCATGTCGCGGGCGGTCAGGCCCATCAGCTGCGCCCGGTCCAGCATCATCTCCTCGGGGCTGACCACGTAGTCGGTCTTAAGGAAGTTGCGGAACCCGTCGGCCAGCGGCTCCAGCGCGTCGAAGCTCGGCGCATCGGTCATCTCGTCCGTTGCATCGCCGCGCCCCGGTGCGAAGGGCAGCTCCAGCGGAACGCCGGCCGCTTCTGCCGCCTGTTCCACCGCGAGGTTCCCCGCCAGGACGATCGTGTCCGCGACGGAGGCGCCATGCGTGGCGGCCAGAGGTTCCAGAACCGACAGGACGCGGGCCAGGCGCTCGGGCTCGTTGGCCGCCCAGTCCTTCTGGGGCGCCAGCCGGATGCGCGCGCCATTGGCGCCGCCGCGCATGTCCGAGCCGCGATAGGTCCGCGCGCTGTCCCAGGCCGTGGCGACCATGTCCTGCATGGTCAGGCCGGACCCGGCAATCGCCGCCTTCAGGGCCGCGACGTCGTATCCGGTGGGGCCTGCCGGAATGGGATCCTGCCAGATGAGGTCTTCCTGCGGCACGTCGGGTCCGACATAGCGCGCCTTCGGTCCCATGTCGCGATGGGTCAGCTTGAACCAGGCGCGGGCGAAGGTTTCCGAGAAATAGGCCGGATCGGCGATGAATTTCTGGCAGATCGCGTTATAGGTCGGGTCCAGGCGCAGCGCCATGTCCGCATCGGTCATGATCGGCAGCGTCCGGATGGCCGGGTCTTCGACATCGGCGGGCATGTCGGCCTCGTCGATCTCCACGGGCATCCACTGGGTGGCACCGGCGGGCGATTTGCGCAGCTCCCATTCATGCCCGAAGAGCATGTCGAAATAGCCCATGTCCCACTGGGTCGGGTTGCTGGTCCAGGCGCCCTCGATCCCCGAGACGACCGTGTCCCGGCCGATGCCGCGGCCCTTGGTGTTCATCCAGCCGATGCCCTGGTATTCGGGGCCCGCGGCCTCGGGATCGGGGCTCAGGTCGGCGGGGTCGCCATTGCCGTGGCACTTGCCGATCGTGTGCCCGCCGGCGGTCAGCGCGACGGTTTCCTCGTCATTCATCGCCATCCGCGCGAAGGTCTCGCGCATCTGCGCGGCGGTGGCCAGCGGATCGGACTTGCCGTTCACGCCCTCGGGATTGACGTAGATCAGGCCCATCTGGACGGCAGCCAGCGGGTTTTCCATCGTCTCGGGCTTCGAGACATCGTCATAGCGCCCATCCGACGGGGCCAGCCATTCCTTTTCCGCGCCCCAGTAGATGTCCTTCTCGGGGTGCCAGATATCCTCGCGGCCGAAGGCGAAGCCGAAGGTCTTCAGCCCGGCGACCTCGTAGGCGATGGTGCCCGACAGGATCATCAGGTCGGCCCAGCTGATCTTGTTGCCGTATTTCTTCTTGATCGGCCACAGCAGGCGGCGGCCCTTGTCGGTATTGACGTTGTCCGGCCAGCTGTTGAGCGGCGCGAAGCGCTGGTTGCCGGTGCCGCCGCCGCCGCGGCCATCGGCCAGGCGGTAGGACCCGGCCGCGTGCCAGGCAACGCGGGCGAACATGCCGACATAGCTGCCCCAGTCGGCGGGCCACCAGTCCTGGCTGGTGGTGATCAGCGCGCGCAGATCGGCCTTCAGCGCCTCGACATCCAGATCCTTCAGCGCCTCGCGATAGTCGAAGGCCTCGCCCATCGGGTTGGTCTTGGTGTCATGCTGATGCAGGATGTCCAGGTTCAGCGCATTCGGCCACCAGTCCATGACCGATGTGCCGCTGGCCGTGTTGGAGCCATGCATGACCGGGCATTTCCCGGTCATCTTGATGTCGTTTCCGTCCATGGTGTCCTCCTGGCGGTATGCTGGTATCTCGTCACGCGGAGGCTGCCGCGCGGCGTGGCGTCACGCTGCGGCGGCGCCCTTGCCTCCCGTTGAGATCACCCTAGCCAAGCCCGGCCGCGGAATCACATCGTAATTTCTTGGGTCATCGATCAGCTTGACTGATCACGACATGAAACTGTCATCAGGAAATCATGATATAGACCGGGGCGCGGGACCGGTGCTGCCGCGCAGCATCAACTCCACTCCGATGCGGCGCAGCCGGTTCTCGGGCAGCGGGCGGCTGTCGGCGCGGTCCAGCCGGGCGCGCAGCAATTCCGCCGCGGTCTCGCCGATGCGGCGGCGGTCCTGGCGGATCGTGGTCAGCGAGGGCAGGAAATGTCCGGCCAGCTCGATATCGTCGAAGCCGATGACGGAAATGTCCTGCGGCACGCGCAGCCCGCCCTCGATCAGCCCGGCGATCAGCCCGAAGGCGCCCATGTCCGAGGCGCAGAACACCGCCGTGGGGCGATGGTCCATCGCCAGGATCTGCCGTGCGGCCGCCTCGCCCGAGGCCAGGGAGAAATCGCCGCGGATAATCCATTCCGGCCGGGCGGGCAGGTCCAGCCGGCGGCGTTCGGCCTGCATCGCCGCGCGCCGCACATGGGTCAGGACATTGCCCGCGGGTCCGGTCAGATGGGCGATGGCGCGATGGCCCAGTCCGTGAAGGTACTCCATGGCCAGCCTCGCGCCGCCTTCATTGTCGCAGCGCACCGAGGCGAAGCCCGTGCCCTCGATCCATTCGCAGGCAAAGACGATGCGGTCGCCGATCCCCTGCGCCGCCAGCCGGGCGAGATCCTCCGCGCGGATCCCGGCATCAAGGCAGATCAGCCCGTCGATCCGCCCGTCGCGGAAATAATGGTCCACGATGGCCCCGGCATCCTGCCCGGCGGTATCGGCGATCAGCACGGCGTGGTCGCTTTCGGCGAAGCCGGCGCTGATCCCGGCCAGAACCTGCGAGAAGAACGGGTTGCCCAGATCGGGCACCATCACCAGCACCGCGCCGGCGCGCTGCATGCGCAGGTTGCGCGCCGCGCGATTGACCCGGTAGCCGGTGCTGCGGATCGCCTCGAATACGGTCTGGCGGGTGGCCTCGTTGACCACCTGCGGATTGCTCAGCGTGCGGCTGACCGTGGCCACCGACACCCCAGCGGCGCGGGCGACATCGACGATCCTCACTGGCTTCTGCTGCGTCATCTTTCTGTCCCGGCTGAAACCCGCCCCGCGCGGCAAGCTGTGTATTGACTCGAATCTCACTTCGTAAATGATGCATGTAATCGTTTACAAAGCGACTGGAAAGACAAGTTTCGCAAAATGTAAACGATTACAAACCGATGAGGCCGGCTTTCGGGCCGGTGGGGAGGAAGCTATGAACACCATCCGGGGCGCCCTTGCGCTAACCGTGTCCCTTGCCGCGTTTCCGGCCGCCGCCGCCGATCTGGAGGTCACCCATTGGTGGACCTCCGGCGGCGAGGCCGCCGCCGTCGCGGAATTCGCGCGCCTGTTCGAGGAACGCACCGAACATGAATGGGTCGACGGCGCGATCGCCGGGTCGGGCAACACCGCGCGGCCGATCATGATCTCGCGGATCACCGGCGGCGATCCGATGGGGGCGACGCAGTTCAACCATGGCCGCCAGGCCGAGGAGCTGGTGGAGGCCGGACTGATGCGCGACCTCACCGACCTGGCCGAGGCGGGGAAATGGCGCGAGGTGGTCAACCCGCCCTCGCTTCTGGACAGCTGCACGCTGGATGGCCATGTCTATTGCGTGCCCGTGAACATCCATTCCTGGCAATGGCTGTGGCTGTCGGACAAGGCCTTTGCCGAGGCGGGCATCCCGGTGCCGACGAACTGGGAGGAATTCGTCGCCGCCGCCCCCGCGCTGGAGGCGGCAGGCAAGGTGCCGCTGGCGCTTGGCCAGCAGGCCTGGCAGCAGGCGGGGCTGTTCGCGACGCTGGTGATCTCGCTTCTGCCTGACGACATCTACCTGTCGGTCTATCGCGACAAGGATGCCGAAATCGCCGCCGGGGCCGATATGGCGCAGATTTTCGCCGCGCTCGATACCGCGCGCGGGCTGGCGGCGAAATCCACGGTGCAGGAATGGAACCAGGCCACCAACATGCTGATCACCGGCGCCGCGGGCGGGCAGGTGATGGGCGACTGGGCCCAGGGCGAATTCGCCATGGCGGGCCAGGTCGCGGGGCAGGATTACCATTGCCTGCCGGGACTGGGGGACAAGCCCGTCCTGACCACCGGCGGCGATGCCTTCTATTTCCCGCTGGTGCGCGACGACGACGTGGCGGATGCCCAGGCCGACCTGGCCGAGGTGATCCTCTCGCCCGAGGCGCAGGTCGCCTTCAACCTCAAGAAGGGATCGCTGCCGGTGCGCGGCGATGTCGACCTGGATGCGGCCAATGACTGCATGCGCAAGGGACTGGAGATCCTGGCGGCGGGCACGGCGATGCCCGACATCAACCAGCTGATCGACAGCGACACCCGCACCCGGATCGAGGATCTGCTGGTCGAGTTCTTCGCAGATCCGTCCTATGCGCCCGAAGAGGCGCAGGAGCGGTTTGCCGGGATCATCGGCGATGCGCGCTGAGGCCGCCGCCACCGGCAGGGGGGCGACAAGCCCCCCGCCTTCCGCCGCTCCGCCGCGACGGCTGCTGCGCAACCTGACCGCCAAGATCGCCGCCATCCCGATGGTGCTGACCGCGCTGGTCGTGTTCCTCGGCGGTACGGTCTGGACGGTGGTCTACAGCTTCACCAGCTCGCGCATGCTGCCGCGTGCGGAATTCGTCGGGCTGGAGCAGTATGACAGGCTGTGGTCGACCCGCCGCTGGGTGATCTCGATCGAGAATCTGGCGATCTACGGGCTGTGCTCGCTGGTCTTCAGCCTGGTCATCGGCTTCGTCCTCGCCGCGCTTCTCGACCAGAAGATCCGCTATGAGAACGCCTTCCGCACCATCCTGCTCTATCCCTTCGCGCTGAGCTTCATCGTCACCGGCCTGGTCTGGCAATGGATCCTCGACCCGGAATTCGGGCTCCAGTCGATCATCCGCGGGCTGGGATTCGAGAATTTCACCTTCGACCCGCTCTACAATCCCGACATCGCCATCTTCGGCATCCTGATCGCCGGGCTGTGGCAGGGGACGGGGCTGATCATGATTCTGATGCTGGCGGGGCTGCGCGGCATCGACGGCGAGATCTGGAAGGCCAGCCGCGTCGACGGCATCCCGGCCTGGAAGACCTACCTGTTCATCATCGTGCCGATGATGCGGCCGGTCTTCATCACCGCGCTGGTGCTGATCACCTCGGGCATCGTGAAACTCTATGACCTCGTGGTCGCGCAGACCGGCGGCGGGCCGGGCATCGCCACCGAGGTCCCGGCGAAATACGTCTATGACTACATGTTCGGCGGGCAGAACCTGGGCCAGGGCTTTGCCGCCTCGACCATGATGCTGCTGGCGGTCGCCATCGTCGTCATCCCCTGGGCCATGCTGGAATTCGGGGGGAAACGCCGTGGGTAAGCTGCGCGATCCCGACTGCAATCCGCTGCAGGCGCGGGCGGAAACCGTGCTGACCGATTATGCCGCCCGTGCGCAGGCGGCCAGCGGGCCGCGCGGCCGCAAGCCGCGCCGCCGCCTCTCGGGGCGCAACATCATGATCTACGGCACGCTTTTCGTGGTCTCGGTCTATTACCTGCTGCCGCTATGGGTGATGGTCGTCACCTCGCTGAAGGGCATGCCCGAGATCCGGCTGGGCAACATCTTCGCCCCGCCGGTGGAGATCACCTTCGAGCCCTGGGTGAAGGCCTGGGCCGAGGCCTGCACCGGGCTGAACTGCGACGGGCTTTCCCGCGGGTTCTGGAACTCGGTCAGGATCACCGTGCCCTCGGCGCTGGTCTCGATCTTCATCGCCTCGGTCAACGGCTACGCGCTGGCCAACTGGCGGTTCCGCGGCGGCGAGGCGTTCTTCACCATCCTGATCTTCGGCGCCTTCATCCCCTATCAGGTGATGCTCTACCCAATGGTGATCCTGTTGCGCGAGGCCGGGCTCTACGGCTCGCTGACCGGGCTGATCGTCGTGCATACCGTCTTCGGCATGCCGATCGTGACGCTGTTGTTCCGCAACTACTTCACCTCGCTGCCCGAAGAGCTGTTCAAGGCGGCCCGCGTAGACGGGGCGGGGTTCTGGGGCATCTATTTCCGCGTCATGCTGCCCATGTCGCTGCCGATCTTCACGGTGGCGATGATCATCCAGATCACCGGCATCTGGAACGACTTCCTCTTCGGCACCGTGTTCACGCGGCCGAACCTCTACCCGATGACGGTGCAGCTGAACAACATCGTCAACTCCGTGCAGGGGGTGAAGGAATACAACGTCAACATGGCCGCCACGCTGCTGACCGGGCTCGTGCCGCTGGCCATCTACTTCGCCTCCGGCAAGCTCTTCGTGCGCGGCATCGCCGCCGGCGCGGTGAAAGGATAACGCCATGCAGCCAAGCATCGCCATCAGGGACCTGACACTCGCCTTCGGCGCGGTGGAGGTCCTGCACGACCTGAACCTGGAGGTGGGGCAGGGGGAGTTCCTCGTTCTGCTCGGCTCCTCGGGCTGCGGGAAATCCACGCTGCTGAACTGCATCGCCGGGCTTCTCGACATCACCGACGGGCAGATCTTCATCCAGGGCAAGAACGTCACCTGGGAGGAACCCTCGCGCCGCGGCATCGGCATGGTGTTCCAGTCCTACGCGCTCTACCCGCAGATGACGGTGGAGGGGAACCTGTCCTTCGGGCTGAAGAATGCGGGCCTGCCCAGGGCCGAGATCGCCGCGCGCGTCGCCCGGGCGGCCAGGATCCTGCAGATCGAACCGCTCCTGAAACGCAAGCCCGCCGCGCTTTCCGGCGGACAGCGCCAGCGCGTCGCCATCGGCCGGGCGCTGGTGCGGGACGTCGACGTGTTCCTCTTCGACGAGCCGCTGAGCAATCTCGACGCCAAGCTGCGCGCCGATCTGCGCGTCGAGATCAAGCAGCTGCACCAGCAGCTGGAGAACACCATGATCTACGTCACCCATGACCAGGTGGAGGCGATGACCCTCGCCGACCGCATCGCCATCATGAAGGGCGGCAGC
Source organism: Mangrovicoccus algicola (assembly GCF_014903745.1). Classification (GTDB taxonomy): domain Bacteria; phylum Pseudomonadota; class Alphaproteobacteria; order Rhodobacterales; family Rhodobacteraceae; genus Mangrovicoccus; species Mangrovicoccus algicola. Next base: position 60,867 of record NZ_JACVXA010000014.1, read on the forward strand.
ATCATGCAGCTGGGCAGCCCCAAGGAGATCTACAACCGCCCCGCCAACCGCTATGTCGCCGAGTTCATCGGCTCGCCCACCATGAACATGATCGAGGGCAATCTCGACATGCAGATCACGCCCAGCTTCTCGGCCGAGGGAATGAGCGTTCCGCTTCAGACCTATGCCTTCGGCTCCGATGCGGCCTCCGGACCGGCGGTCTTCGGCATCCGCCCCGAACATGTCGAGGCGGGGGAGGGGGCCGAGGCGATGCCGGTCCGGCTCGACGCCGCCGTCGACCTGGTCGAGCCCCTGGGCTCCGATACCCTTGTGCGCGCCCGCGCGGGCGACCGGAATCTGTGGGCGCGCATGCCGGGCCAGCCGGACCTGCGTCCACGCCAGCCCCTGCGCCTGGGCTTCGATCCGGCCCGCGCGCATCTGTTCCGCCTTTCCGACGACACCCGTCTCTGACCCGATTCCAGCATTCAGGAAGATCACGATGACCGTATCCTTTCAGCTCTACTCGGCCCGCGACGCGGGACCGTGGGACCAGGTTCTGACCATGCTTGCCGATCTGGGCTATGCCCAGGTCGAGGGCTTCGGCGGGGTCTATGCCGACCCGGCCGGGTTCCGTGCGCTTCTGGACGCGCGCGGCCTGACCATGCCCTCGGGCCATTTCTTCCCGCCCGAAAGCTTCGAGGAGGGGCTGGACACGACGCTGGCTGCCGCGAAGGCGCTCGGCATGTCGCAGCTTTTCTGCCCCGCCGTGCCGCCCGCGATGCGCGGCATGGACGCGCCCGGCTGGCAGGCCTTCGCCAAACGGCTGGACGCGGCCGGAAAGAAGGTGGCCGATGCCGGGTTCCGCTTCGGCTGGCACAATCACAACTGGGAATTCGCCGATCTGGGCGGCGGCACCACCGCGATGGAGATCATCCTGACCGAGGCGCCCGACATCGCCTGGGAGGCGGATATCGCCTGGATCCTGCGCGGCGGGGCCGACCCGCTGGACTGGATCGCGCGCCATGGCGACCGCATCACGGCCGCCCATGTGAAGGACATCGCCCCCGATGGCGACGGCGCGGAGGAGGATGGCTGGGCCGATGTGGGCCATGGCACGATGGACTGGCCCGCGCTGATGGCCGCGCTGCGCGGCATCGGGGTCGAGCTGTTCGTGATGGAACATGACAAGCCGTCGGACGCGACCCGGTTCGCCACCCGGTCCATCGACGCCTTCAAGACATTCTGAGGTCATCATGAGCGACACACTCGGCATCGGCGTCATTGGCTGCGGCAACATCTCCGCCGCCTATATGCGCCTCGCCCCCCTGTTCCGCGGCATCCAGATGCGCGCCTGCGTCGATCTGAACGCCGATCTGGCCGCGGCGCGCGCCGCCGAATTCGGCCTGCGTGCCCTGTCGGTGGAGGATCTGCTGGCGGCGGAGGACATCCATGTCATCGTCAACCTGACCATCCCCCCCGCGCATTTCGCGGTCTCGAAGGCGGCGCTGGAGGCGGGCAAGCATGTCTGGTCGGAAAAACCCTTCGTCCTCAGCCTGGAGGAGGGCCGCGCGCTGGCCGACATCGCCGGGGCCAAGGGGCTGCGCATCGGCTCGGCGCCCGACACGTTCCTGGGCGGCGCGCATCAGCTGGCGCGCCACCTCGTCGATCAGGGCGCGGTGGGGGACATCACCTCGGGCACCTGCTTCGTGCAGAGCCCCGGCATGGAGATGTGGCATCCGAACCCGGATTTCTTCTTCAAGCCGGGCGCGGGTCCGGTGCTGGATATCGGCCCCTACTACATCTCCAACCTCGTGCAGATGCTGGGGCCGGTGTCCCGCGTGGCGGCGATCGCCGGATCGGCCTCCGACTACCGCACCATCACCAGCCAGCCGCGCCATGGCGAGCGGATCCCGGTGGAGACCCCGACCACGATCCATTCGATCCTGAAATTCGCCTCCGGCGCGCAGGTGACCTTCGTCGCCTCCTGGGATGTCTGGCATCACGGCCATGCGCCGATGGAGCTTTATGGCCGCGACGGCACGCTCTATGTGCCCGATCCCAATTTCTTCGGCGGCGAGCTGCGGATGACGGCGGGGCCGGAATTCGTCAATGTCGCTGCGGATTGGCGGCACCCCTTCGCCGTCGCGAATGACGAGAAGGGGCGGGCCAATTACCGCACCGCCGGGCTGGCCGACATGGCGCAGGCGATCCTCGAGGGGCGGGACCATCGCTGTTCGCTGGATTTCTCGCTGCATGTGGTGGACGTGATGACCGCCATCCTGCGCGCCGGCGAGGAGGCGCGTGCGCTGGACCTGTCCACGACCTGCGAACGCCCGGCGGCATTGGACCCGGCCGCGGCCGCGGCGCTTCTGGCCTGACCGGCGATGCGCAGCGAGCTTTGCCTGCATGACCTGAGCACCGGCGCGACGCGGGTCCTGCTGGCCACCGACCGGCTGATCGAGGCGCCCAACTGGGCGCCCGGCGGCGGCTATCTTCTGGTCAATGCCGAGGGCGGGCTGTTCCGCGTGTCGCTCGACGCGCCCGATCTGGTGCCGGTCGATCTGGGGCCGCATGACCGGCTGAACAACGATCACGGCATCTCGCCCGATGGCGGGACCCATGTCTTCTGCGACCATTCGCAGGCGGGGATGTCGGTGATCTACACCATTCCCGCCGCCGGGGGCGCGCCGCGCCGGGTCACGCCGCTGGGTCCCTCCTGGTGGCATGGCTGGTCGCCCGACGGCGCGCGCCTGGCCTATGCCGCGATCCGCGACGAGCGTTTCGCCATCGCCACCTGCGCCCTGGATGGCAGCGACGAGCGGATCCTCGTCACCGGGCCGGGCCATTATGACGGCCCGGACTACACGCCGGATGGTCACTGGATCTGGTTCAACGCCACGCGCGGCGGGACGATGCAGCTGTGGCGCATGCCCGCCGATGGCGGCACGCCCGAACAGATGACCGATGCCCCGCGCGATGCCTGGTTCCCGCATCCCGCCCCCGGCGGGCGGCATGTTCTCTACCTGGCCTATCCGCAGGGCACCGAGGGCCATCCGCGCGACCGCGACGTCTCGCTGCGCCTGATCGACCTCGAAACGGGCCGCGACCGCGCGCTGTTCGGCCTGTTCGGCGGACAGGGCACGATCAACACCCCCTGCTGGGCGCCGGAGGGAGGCCGCTTTGCCTTCTGCCGCTATGCCCCGCCTCCCGCATGATGACGAAAGGACCGACATGCCTGCCACGATAAAGGGCCCCGCCATCTTCCTGGCGCAATTCGCGGGCGACGAAGCGCCCTTCGACACCCTGCCGGGCCTCTGCGGATGGGCCGCGGACCTGGGCTACAAGGGGGTGCAGATCCCCGCGGGCGATGCCCGGCTGTTCGATTTGGACCGCGCCGCCGAGAGCCAGGACTATTGCGACGAGATCGCGGGCCTCTGCGCCGGGGCCGGGGTGGAGATCACCGAGCTGTCCACCCATCTGGAGGGGCAGCTGGTCGCCGTCCATCCCGCCTATGACGCGCTTTTCGACGGCTTCGCCCCCGCCGCGGTCCATGGCGATCCCGCCGCCCGTACCGACTGGGCGGTGGGCCAAGTGAAGAAGGCCGCGACCGCCTCGCGCCGGCTGGGCCTGAAGACCGCCGTCACCTTCTCGGGCAGCCTTGCCTTCCCCTATCTCTATCCCTGGCCGCAGCGCCCCGAAGGGCTGATCGAGGAGGCCTTTGCCGAGCTCGGCCGCCGCTGGCGCCCGATCCTCGACCATTACGAGGCCGAGGGCGTTGATCTCGCCTACGAGATCCATCCCGGCGAGGACATCTTCGACGGCGCCACCTGGGAGATGTTCCTCGACGCGGTCGGCGGCCATGCGCGGGCGAAGATCCTCTACGACCCGTCGCATTTCGTGCTGCAATGCCTCGACTACCTGGCCTTCATCGACCGCTATCACGACCGCATCGCCGCCTTCCACGTCAAGGATGCCGAGTTCAATCCCGATGGCCGGCAGGGCGTCTATTCGGGCTACCAGCCCTGGGTGCAGCGCGCCGGGCGGTTCCGCAGCCCCGGCGACGGGCAGGTCGATTTCGCCGCGATCTTCTCGCGGCTGACGGCGCATGGCTTTGACAGCTGGGCGGTGATGGAATGGGAATGCTGCCTGAAATCGCCGCAACAGGGCGCGCGCGAAGGGGCGCCCTTCATCGACGCGCATCTGATCGAGGTGACGGGCAAGGCCTTCGACGACTTCGCGGGCGGCACGACCGACCGCGCCGCGATCCGCAAGATGCTGGGGCTCGGCTGATGGCGCGTCTGAGACTGGGCATGGTCGGCGGCGGGCAGGGGGCGCTGATCGGCGGCATCCACCGCATCGCCGCGCGCATCGACGGGCAATGGGACCTGGTGGCCGGGGCGCTGAGTTCCGATCCCGACCGCGCGCGGGCCTCCGCGGCAGAGATCGGGCTCGATCCCGCGCGCAGCTATGCCGAGTTTGCCGAGATGGCCCGCGCCGAGGCGGGCCGCCCCGACGGGATCGATGCGGTCGCCATCGTCACGCCGAACCACCTGCACGCGCCTGCCGCCATCGCCTTCCTTCAGGCCGGGATCCACGTGATCTGCGACAAGCCGCTGGCGGCGACGATGGAGCAGGCCGAGGCGATCGCCGCGGCGGTGGCGGCCTCGGACCGGCAGTTCATCCTGACCCATAACTATTCGGCCTATCCGCTGATCCGGCAGGCGCGCGAGATGGTGGCGGCGGGCGAGCTGGGCGAGATCCGCCTGGTCCATGTCGAATACGTGCAGGACTGGCTGGCCGAGGAGACGGGCGGCAAGCAGGCCGAGTGGCGCACCGATCCGGCACGTTCGGGCGCGGGCGGCTGCATCGGCGATATCGGCACCCATGCCCATAACCTGGCGGGGTTCGTCAGCGGGCTGGACGTGGCCGAATTGTCGGCCGACCTTCAGGCCTTCGTGCCGGGGCGACGGGTCGATGACAACGTGCATGTGATGCTGCGCTACGAAGGCGGGGCCCGGGGCATGCTCTGGGCCAGCCAGGTGGCGGTGGGCAACGGCAATGCGCTGCGCCTGCGGATCCACGGCACGAAGGCGGGGCTCGACTGGGCGCAGGAGGATCCGAACCGGATGACCTTCACCCGCTTCGGCGGGCCCGCACAGATCCTGACCCGCGGCGGGGCGGGGGCGGGACCGGCGGGACTGGCGCATCTGCGCACGCCCGGCGGACATCCCGAGGGCTATCTGGAGGCTTTCGCCACGCTCTATGCCGAAGCGGCCGCGCGGATCCGCGGCGAGACGGCGGAGGCGCTGCCCGGCATCGGCGAGGGCATGGCGGGGATGCGCTTCATCGCCGCCTGCCTGCGCTCTTCCGCGGAAAATGCCGCCTGGGTTGCGCCCTGACGGCAGGCGGGCGGCCCGGAACAGGCCGCCCTCCGGATCATTCCGCCGCCAGGACCTCGGTCGCGCCCTCGACATATTCGGGCTCGCCATGGTCGTGGAACAGCTGCAGCAGCCTCTTGCGCATGATCATGCCGGGCCGGTCGGTGACCATGTGCAGCTCGGTGCGCCGCTTGAGGTCCAGGACCACCTCGGGATCGGTGCATTCCAGCATGTCCTTGTCCTCGGTGATGATGGCCTGGTCCCAGGCGATCAGGTCGGCGGCCGGGCAATCCGCCTCGGTGTCGTTGCGGAACAGGATCTGGGAGATCTGCATGGATCCGTCATCGATCGGCGTGGCGCAGTTGAAGATGATGTGGCGCAGCCCCGAGGGATATTCGATGTCGAGCCGCCGGTAGAAGGGGATGTACCACTTGTTGACCATCCGCCGCGTGGTCTTGCCCTCGGGCTCGCCGGTGATCCGCACGGCATGGGCGGGGTTCACCACCTCCTGGTTCACCGAGGCGGTGAAGCCTTCCGCCGTCTCCTCGATCACGTATTGCTCGGGCACCGGGTCGTTGATGTCGCCGAAGGTGTTGCGGTGCACGAAGGCGATATGGGCCGCGTCGAAGGAGTTCTCCATCAGCCGGAAGGGCGAGGTTTCCCAGCGGTCGTAGAACTGGTGGATGCGGCGGAACCCGGGATCCGCCTCTTCCGGCACGTCCGGGATGTCGGCGATCGGATCGTCCAGCGCCACCCAGACATGGCCATAGCGGTCCTGCGCATGGAATCCGCGGGTGCGGGCATTGGGCACCGCCTGGCGTTCGGGAAATTGCGGCACCATCACCAGCCGGCCGCTGCGGTCGTATTCCCAGCCGTGATAGCCGCAGACGATATTGCCGTTCTTGCACCAGCCGGTCGACAGCTTGGCCGTGCGGTGGCAGCAGCGGTCCTCCAGCGCGGCGGGCTTTCCCTCGCCGTCGAGGAACAGCACGATCTTCTCGCCCAGAAGCGTGAAGGGCTTGGGCCCGTCCTCCAGATGCGCGGTCGGCATGACCGCGTACCAGAACCGGCGCAGGGTCTTCTGTTTCGTGTTCAGCATCGGGTCAGCCTTCCGTGGCCGGGGTCAGGAAATCGAGCGTGTAGGCGGTGGCGGGATCGAAATCCGCCGCCAGCAGCCCCTGGGATTTCAGCATCTCCGCATGGGCCGCCCAGTCCTGCGGGTCGATCCGGCCGATCTCGGCGGGGTCGGTTTCATAGAGCAGGTGCTCGCTGATCATCTTGTCGATGGCGAACCGCATCTGCCCCTCGGTCTGGTTGGGGTCGCGCGCGGCGATGGACTCCATCGCGGGGGCGGGATCGGCGATGAAATCCTGCCAGCCCTTCACCGAGGCATCGACCAGGCATTGCACGGCCTCGGGCTGCGTCTGGATCAGCTCCTCGGAGACCACGACCAGCGAACCGGCCGAGGCATAGCCCATGTCGGCGATCAGGAAATAGCTGGCCTCCTCGCCGGTCTCCTGTTCGTAGCGCCAGGGCTCGGAGGAGACAAATCCCTGCTGGATCGCGTCGGGCGTGGTCATCCAGACCGCGATCTGGCCGTTATAGGCGCGCAGATCGGCATCCTCCAATCCGTATTTCGCCTGCAGGAAGGGCCAGATCGTGACCCGGTTCGACTGCGACAGCAGCACCGGATGGCCCTTCATGTCCGCGGGCGTCTCGATCCCCTGGCCGGGATGATACATCAGGATCTGCGGCACCTTCTGGAACGAGGTCATGACGGCGCGCGCCGGGAAGCCCGCGGCGACCAGGTTCATCACCCCGTCATTCTGCGAGATCAGCGCGACATCGACCGCGCCCGAGGCCAGAAGCTGCGCGGTGTCCATGCCCGGCCCGCCGTCGCGGATGGTCATGTCGACGCCGCAATCGGCATAGAAGCCGCGGGCGACGGCCTGGTGATAGCCGCCATGTTCGGCCTGCGCCTTCCAGCTCATCTGGAAGGTCAGCGGCACGGCGTCCTGGGCGGCGGCGGGGGCGGCCAGCGCAAAAGCGGCGGCAAGGCAGCATAGGGGATCGCGGATCTTCAAAGCCGTCTACCTTTCTCCTGTCGGGATGGGTCGTGATTTTTCTGATTATGCGGGGAAGGGGACGGGCAGGGCTGTCTGCCTGCCGGTCTGCCCGGCTCCGGTGCTTTGGCGGATCGGCCGAGCCCCTTGCGCGGGGCAGCATGGCGGATGCGCTACCTGTCCGGACGTCCGGGGCGGTGCCCCCCGGGATCAGACTGGCACGGGGCGGGAGGGCGGAAAACAATCAAATTTGCCCCGCTCTCTTGCCTTTTGGGCAACATTCGCCTCAGCCGGGCTGGCCCGGCACCGGCGGCAGGTCCAGCGCGCGCACCTGTTCCGAGATCAGCTCCACCATCTGCGCGACCTTGGCATCGCCCATCGCCTCGGTCACCACGTAGATCCCCAGGGGCCAGGCGCGCTCCGGCTCTCCGGGGATCGTCTCGATCTGGTGGACACCCTGGCGCGCCAGGTAGGGGCCCAGCAGGACGCTGTGGGTCAGCACCGCATCCGCCGCCTGCAGGTAATCGAGACAGACCGCCAGCGAATTCGAGGTGAAGGCATGGCCATAGCTGCCCTGCGGCAGTTCCGGCAGGGTGCGCGCATTCTCGGATTGCAGCTTGTCCAGCCGCGATTCCGAGGGCACGGCGACCACGCTGGGCCAGGCGAAGATCTCGGCCAGGCTGCGCGGCGCTTCCAGAAGGGGATGGCCCGCGCGCACGTAATAGCCGTCGCGCGACATGCCCATCGGCAGGAACTCCACCGCATTGGCATGGGCAAAGCCCGGGATCTGGTTGCCGATGAACAGCGAGATGTCCCCCGCCAGGAGCTGCGCCATGCAGCGCAGCGCCGAGCCCAGGCTGACATGGATCGGGGCATCGGGATGGGCGCGGAACTGCGCCATGACGATATCCTTCAGGAACAGGTCCCAGGAGGAATAGCCCGAGCCGATGCTGATCCCGTGCGCGGCCTTGACCCTCTGGCGCTCGATCCGCCCCAGCGCGTTGCCGTAGAGGCGGCGCATGATCATCGCGTTCTCATACAGCGTCTCGCCCGCCTCGGTCAGCCGCACCCCGCGCGAGCTGCGTTCGAACAGCACGACATTCAGCGACTGTTCCAGTTTCCGGATGCTGTAGCTCAGCGCGGGCTGCGATACGGCCAGCGTCTCGGCGGCGGCCAGGAAGGATCCCGCCTCGGCGATTGCCAGGAAATGCTCCAGAACCTTGTCCATGCCGTGCCGTCCTGCTGTATAAAAACAGCTTATATTGTAGATGAAAAATTGTATTTTATAAATAGAAAACCGGCTGATACCGTTTCCCGAGGTGTCGCTGCGCGGGCAGGGCGCCGGAGGGCGGGCCGGTGGAGGACCGGGCTGCGCTCAGCAATCATCGTCCAGGGAGGGAACCGGATGACGACAGCTAGGATCGACCGGCGGCAGCTGCTCGCCGGAGGCATGGGGCTTGCCCTGGCTTCGGGTCTTGCACCGATGGCACGCGCGGCGGGAACGCCGATCCGCATGGTCTGGTGGGGCAACGAGGAACGCGCGCGCCGCACCACCGAGGCCATCCGCGGCTTCGAGGCGGCGCAGGATGACGCGGTCGCCGTGGCCACCGAATACATGGGCTGGGACGATTACTGGACCCGGCTGGCCACGCAGGTGGCAGGCGGCAACGCGCCTGACCTGATCCAGATGGATTACCGCTATCTCTTCGAATATGTCGGGCGCGGCACGCTTCTGCCCTTGGACGAATATCTGGGCAATGCGCTGGATATCGAGGATTTCGGCAAGGAGAACCTGGCCTCCTGCTCGGTCGACGGCAAGCTTTACGGCGCCAATGTCGGGGTGAACTCCTTCGGCATGCTGCTGGACCGGGCGGCCTGGGAGGAGGCCGGCATCGAGGCGCCGGAGATCGGCACCAGCTGGGAGACCTTCGCCGAGCGCTGCGCCGCCTTCAAGGAGGCCACGCCGCGCCGCCGCTTCTATGCCACCGCCGATACCAGCGGGCAGGGCAACAGTTTCGAGCTGTGGCTGCGCCAGCGCGGCAAGGAGCTGTATACCGAGGCGGGCGAGCTGGCCTATGATGCCGATGACGCGGGCGAATGGTTCGACTACTGGGCCAAGCTGCGCGCGGCCGGGGGCTGCGTGCCCGCCGATGTGCAGGCGCAGTTCAAGAATTCGCTGGAAACCGCGCCCATCACGCTGGGCACGGCAGCGACGGATTTCGCCTTCTCCAACCAGTTCACGGGGTATCAGGCCGTCAACAAGGCCAGCCTCGACATGACCGCTCTGCCGGTCCTGCCCGATGGCGCGCCGGGTCATTACCTGAAGCCGTCGCAGATGTTCGTCGTCTCCTCCGCCTCCAAGGCGCCCGAGGCGGCGGTCCGCCTGGCGCATTACCTGGTGCGCGATCCGGCCGGGGCGCTGATCCTCGGGCTCGACCGCGGCGTGCCGGCCTCGCCCGCGATCCGCGAGGCGCTGCTGCCGGAACTGGACGAGGCGCAGAAGAAATCCGTCGCCTATATCTCGGCCATCGGCGATCTGGCCGGTCCGCTGCCGCCCTCGCCGCCCAAGGGGGCGGGCGAGGCCTATGCGATCATGCTGAAGATCAGCCAGGAGGTCGCCTTCGGGATGATCGATCCGGCCGAGGGCGGGCGCAAGCTGGTGACCGAGTCCGCCGCCAGCCTGACGAGGTGATCCGGTGACGATGGAAACCGCCACCAATGGATGGGAGGAGGGGCGCCGTCCCCCCTCCCGTTTCGCCGAGGGCCTCCGGCGCAACCTGCCGGGCTACCTGTTCCTGTCCCCCTGGCTGATCGGGTTCTTCTGCCTGACGCTGGGGCCCGCCCTGGGGTCGCTCTATCTGAGCTTCACCGATTACGACCTGCTGTCCGCGCCGCGCTTTGCCGGGGTGTCGAACTATGTCCACATGGCCACGGCCGATCCCAATTTCGGCGCGGCGATGAAGGTGACATTCCTCTATGTCGCGCTGTCGGTGCCGCTGAAGCTGGCCTTCGCCCTGGCGGTTGCCATGATGCTGAACCGCGGGATGCGCGGCCTGCCGGTCTATCGCGCGATCTTCTACCTGCCGTCGCTTCTGGGCGCCTCGGTTGCCATCGCCGTCCTGTGGCGGCAGCTTTTCGCCGCCGACGGTCTGGTCAACGACCTTCTCTGGGTCTTCGGGATCGAAGGGCCCAGCTGGATCTCGAATCCGAATTACTCGCTCTACACGCTGGTGATCCTGTCGGTCTGGCAGTTCGGATCGCCGATGATCATCTTCCTGGCCGGGCTGCGCCAGATCCCCGCGGACATGTACGAGGCTGCCAGCATCGACGGCGCGTCGAAGCGGCGCCAGTTCGTGAAGATCACGCTGCCGCTGCTGACGCCGGTGATCTTCTTCAACCTGGTGATCCAGACGATCGACGCCTTCAAGGCCTTCACCCCGGCCTTCATCGTCTCGGGGGGATCGGGCGGGCCGATCAATTCCACGCTGTTCTACACGCTCTACCTCTACCAGGAGGCCTTCGGCTATTTCCGCATGGGCTATGCCTCGGCGCTGGCCTGGGTGCTGGTGGCGATCATCGCGGGCTTCACCGCGCTGAGCTTCCTCTCCACGAAATACTGGGTGCATTACGATGACTGATGCCGCCGCCCAGGCCCTGCCGGGCCAGCAGCCGGCCTATCCCGCGCTGCGTTCCGCGATCAGCCATTCGGTCCTGATGGCCGTGTCCTTCGTGATGCTCTACCCGATCCTGTGGATGCTGGCCGGGTCGCTGCGTCCCGCCGACGACTTGTTCGGCGGCAATACCAGCTTGATCCCGTCGCAGGTCACCATCGAGGCCTACAAGGACGGCTGGTTCGGGTTGCAGATCAGCTTCGGCAAGTTCTTCGTCAACTCGCTGATCATCGCCACCCTGGCCACGATCGGCAACGTCCTGGCCGCCTCGCTGGCCGCCTTCGCCTTCACGCGGCTGAAATTCCGCGGCCGGGCGATCTGGTTCGCGCTGATGCTGGGGACGCTGATGCTGCCCTATCACGTGACGCTGATCCCGCAATACGTGCTGTTCCTGAAGCTCGGCTGGGTGAACACCTGGCTGCCGCTGATCGTGCCGAAATACTTCGCGGTCGACGCCTTCTTCATCTTCCTGATGGTGCAGTTCTTCCGCGGCATCCCGCGCGAGCTGGACGAGGCGGCGATGATGGATGGCTGCAGCCCCTGGCGGATTTATACCCGCATCATGCTGCCCCTGTCGCTGCCGGTGCTGGCGACGGCCGCGATCTTCTCCTTCATCTGGACCTGGGAAGATTTCTTCGGACCGCTCATCTATATCAGCGATACCGGGCTCTACACCGTGCAGCTGGCGCTGCGCTCCTTCATCGACAGTTCCGGATCGACGAACTGGAACGCGCTTTTCGCGATGTCCGTCCTGTCGCTGATCCCGATCTTTCTCATCTTCCTCTTCTTCCAGCGCCTCCTGATCGAGGGCATCGCCACCACCGGCATGAAGCGCTGAGGCACAAGGAGACTTGTCATGACCACGCCAATCCGCCTGCGCAACGTCACCAAGCGCTTCGGCGCCGTCGAGGTGATCCGGGACCTCGATCTCGATATCGAACCGGGACAGTTCACCGTCTTCGTCGGCCCCTCGGGCTGCGGGAAATCCACCCTCCTGCGGATGATCGCGGGGCTGGAGACCATCTCGGACGGCGACCTGCTGATCGGGGGGCAGCGCATGAACGACACGCCCGCCTCGAAACGCGGCATCGCCATGGTGTTCCAGTCCTACGCGCTCTACCCGCACATGTCGGTGCGCAAGAACCTGGCCTTCGGGCTGGAGACGATGCGCATGAGCCGTGCCGAGATCGACCGGCGGGTGAATGCCGCCGCCGAGACGCTGCAGATCACCCAGCTTCTGGAACGCAGGCCCAAGGCGCTGTCCGGCGGGCAGCGCCAGCGCGTCGCCATCGGCCGGTCGATCGTGCGCGACCCCGACATCTTCCTCTTCGACGAACCGCTGTCGAACCTGGATGCGGAACTGCGCGTGCAGATGCGGGTGGAGATCTCCAAGCTGCATGAACGCCTCGGCAATACCATGATCTACGTCACCCATGACCAGGTGGAGGCGATGACCATGGCCGACCGCATCGTGGTGCTGAAAGGCGGGCAGGTGATGCAGGCCGGCACGCCGCTGGAACTGTATAACAGCCCGGCCAACCGTTTCGTCGCGGGGTTCATCGGCTCGCCCAAGATGAACTTCCTCGACGCCACCGCCTCGGAGGCGGGGATCGACGTGGCAGGACAGCGCCTGGACGGGATTGCCGCGAGGCCCGCGCCGGGGCGGCTGACCTTCGGCATCCGTCCCGAACATGTCGAGATCGGCAGCGGCGGCGGCGGCGCCAGCCTGGGCGAGGCGCGGGTCGATCTGGTCGAGCATCTCGGCGGCACGACCGTCCTTTATGCCGTGACGCCCTCGGGCGAGAGCCTGAATGTCGTCGCCCCCGGCCAGCAGGGCATCCGCACCGGCGATGTCCTGCCCCTGCGGCTCGACCCGGCCAATGCCCATGTCTTTGCCGAGGACGGCTCCGCGCTGCGACGCAGCGCCTGACCGGGTGCGGGACCCGGTCCCGCACCCGCCTTTCCGCGTCCGCCTGCGGCGGCGCCCCCGCCACCTGTCGGCCGGTCCGCGACCGGCCCCGGCAGCTCCCTGTTTCCAGGGCGCCGTACCTGTTCGCGCGCCCGCCTGTTCGAGAGACCGCAGATGAAATACGCAATCGTCGGCACCGGATCCCGCCACCAGATGTTCCGCAGCGCCGTCGCCGAGACCTATGCCGCAGAGAATGACCTGGTGGGGCTGTGCGACCTCAACGGCCACCGGCTGGCCCTGTCGGCGGCGGCCGTGCCCGATCCCGGCGGCAACGGCATCGCCACCTACCGGGCGGGGGAGTTCCCGCGGATGCTCTCCGAGCAGAAGCCCGACACCGTCATCGTCACCGTGCCCGATGACCTGCACCATGAATACATGGTCGAGGCGATGCGCGCGGGATGCGATGTGATCACGGAAAAGCCGATGACCGTCGATCTGGGCAAGCTGAAGGCGATCCTCGACGCGCAGGCCGAGACCGGGCGGCGCGTGACCGTGACCTTCAACTACCGCTACACGCCGGCGCGCACCCAGATCAAGGACCTGCTGATGTCCGGCGCCATCGGCAAGGTGACGGCGATCGATTTCCGCTGGCACCTGGACCGGGTGCACGGGGCCGATTACTTCCGTCGCTGGCACCGGCACAAGGACCGCTCGGGCGGGCTTCTGGTGCACAAGTCCACCCACCATTTCGACCTGGTGAACTGGTGGCTGGGATCGACCCCCGAGACGGTCACCGCCCATGGCGCGCGCCACATGTACCGCCCCGAGACCGGCGACGCGATGGGGCTGGTCCCGCGCGGGCCGCGCTGCCATGTCTGCCCCTCTGCTTCCGCCTGCCAGTTCCGCATGGATCTGGAGACCGACGAGAAGCTGCGGACCATGTATCTGGAGGCGGAGGAGGAGGACGGCTACCTGCGCGATGCCTGCGTCTTCGATCCCGAGATCAGCATCGAGGACACGATGCAGGTCCATGCCCGCTACCGCTCGGGCGCGCTCTTGAACTACACGCTGACCGCCTATTCGCCCTGGGAGGGGCTGGACATCACCTTCCAGGGCACGGAAGGCGAGCTGACCCACCGCCATGTGGAGGTGCACGGCGTCTTCGGCGGCCAGCGCGAGAAGGCCGAGGGCCGCGAGTCGATGCGCACCGTGCTGCACCGCGCGGGAGAGGCGCCCGAGGTTCTGGATGTCTGGCAGGGGGAGGGCGACCATGGCGGCGCCGATCCGGTGATGCTGGGCTACCTGTTCGACCCGGCGGTCGAGCCCGACCGCTATGGCCGCGGCTCGACCCATGTCGACGGCGCCTGGTCGATCCTGACCGGCATCGCGGCCAATGCCTCGATCGAGCGCGGCCAGGCGGTGGGCGTCGACGGGCTCCTGGCCGAGCACGGCATCGTCCTGCCCTGCTGAGCAGGGCGGGCGGGGCGGATCACAACAGGTCGATCCGCCCTTCCAGCGCCGACAGCGCGATATCGCGCAGCAGCAGTTCCGCCCCGTTGTCGAAGGCGATCAGCACATCGTCGCCCTGCTGCTTCGCGCGGTCCGTCACGTCCCCGGCATCGCCGCGGAAACCGCCGATCAGCAGCCGGTCGGCGCCGGTGCCGAAATCGGCGATCACGTCGCGGGACCCGGCATTGAGCGCCGCCGAGAAGACGAAGCTGTCGGCCCCGCTGCCGCCGGTCATCGTGTCGCTGCCGATCCCGCCATCCAGCCGGTCGCGGCCGCTGCCGCCGTAAAGGCGGTCCTGCCCCGCATTGCCGAACAGCCGGTCGTCCCGGGCGCCGCCGAACAGGCGGTCCGCGCCGGATCCGCCTTCCAGAAGGTCGTTTCCATTGCCGCCCCAGAGCCGGTCCGCGCCATCCTCGCCCGACAGCCGGTCATGCCCGGACTGGCCCGATAGCGTATCGTTGCCGATCCCGCCCGACAGCCGGTCCCAGCCATTGCCGCCGCGCAACTCGTCCCGTCCCTGTCCGCCTTTCAGCGTGTCGGCGCCGTTGCCGCCCAGCAGCCAGTCGCGATCCGCGCCCCCGAACAGGCGGTCGCGCCCGTCATGGCCGGACAGGTAGTCCCGGCCCGCGCCGCCGTCATAGACATCATCGCCCGCCCCGAAGATGCCGCGATCCGATCCGCCCGTGCCTGCCGCCGCGCCCTCGGCGCCGAAGACGTGCAGCACCTCGCCGCTGTCTCCGCCGCTGGCGACCAGCGACAGCGCGCCAAGCGCCAGCCCGGCCGCCGGGGCGTTGTCGGTGACGAAGCCCAGCAGCGAGGCGGCGCTCAGCGCGTTCGCGGCTTCCCATGCCTCGATGGTGTCGTGATCGGCCAGCGTGCCGTCCGCATCGGCGAACAGTCCGATCAGGTCAAGCCGCGGCGCGATGAACCGCGCCTGCAGGGACTCCGCCAGCGCGTCAATGGCGCTGACCGTTCCGGTCAGATCCGCCAGACCGGCGCGGCCGCGATCGGCCAGGTGCATCTGCATCAGCATCAGCGCCGCACCGGTCAGGGACTCGGCGAGATAGGGGATTTCGTATTCCGCCTGCCAGGGATCGCCGGGATCCAGCGGGACGCTCCGGTAGCCATCGGCGATCTGGTACAGGGTCGGGGACAGGGCGACGCTTTCGGCGACATCCTCGAGGTAGAGCTGCGCCTCCAGCAGGTGGCGTTCCGAGGCGGGGCCGGTGATCAGGTTATAGGGTTCCGGCGACGCGATCCGCGA
Organism: Mangrovicoccus algicola; assembly: GCF_014903745.1. Lineage (GTDB taxonomy): Bacteria > Pseudomonadota > Alphaproteobacteria > Rhodobacterales > Rhodobacteraceae > Mangrovicoccus > Mangrovicoccus algicola. The sequence goes on from NZ_JACVXA010000014.1 coordinate 76,640, forward strand.
CAATTCTTCGCCGGAGATGTAGTAGACGCGCCAGAAACTGTCGGTCTGGGTCAGGCCCGGATACTTGTCCTGCCAGTCGCGGCCGCGCCATTCCAGATAGGCGTCCGTGGGAAAGGTATACACGCCGGAGATGCTGGTCTTGTAGTAATCCGACCCGGTCCAGTCCCCGTCCGGCGATCCGTTGACCCAGTCGGAGGGTTCGTCGGGATCGTTGTAGACGCCGTATTTGCCTTCCGTCAGCTCGACCACCGTCTCGGTGTAATTGCCCAGCGTCAGCGACTCGTTGAAGACGGAATAGTCGATGTAACCGAAGCTGTCGCCATAGGCGGGGTCCTCCACCAGCGTTTCGGGAAACGGCGCCTCGCTGTAGGTGACGCTGAATCTGACATGGAGGCGGACCGTCTCGGCGGCGAAGTCGCCGACACGGAGATTGACGGAATAGGTCACGGCGGCGGGATCCTGAAGCTTGCTGACACTCACTCCCGCCTGAACAAAGCAGGAATGACTGATGCATTCAAGAAAACCATTGCCGCTGCGGCAGCACGGCGCGCGCGTGCCCCGTCAGAGCGCGACGCGGTCCCGGCGGGCGCGTTCCGTGGCCGATTTCAGCTGGCCGCAGGCGGCCATGATGTCCTCGCCGCGCGGCGTGCGGATCGGCGAGGAATAGCCGGCCTTGTAGACGATATCGGCGAATTTCTCGATCCGCTCCCAGTCCGAGCGCTGATAGGGGGCGCCGGGCCATTCGTTGAACGGGATCAGGTTGATCTTCGCCGGGATGCCCGAGATCAGCTTGACAAGCCGCCGCGCATCCTCGTCGCTGTCATTGACGTCCTTCAGCATGACGTATTCGAAGGTGATCCGCTCGGAATTCGAGGCCTTGGGATAGGCGCGCAGCGCGTCCAGCAGGGTCTCGATGTTCCATTTCCTGTTGATCGGCACCAGGCGGTCGCGCACTTCGTCGGTGGTCGCGTGGAAGCTGACCGCCAGCTGGCAGCCGATCTCGGTGGCGGCGCGGGCGATTTCCGGCACCACGCCGGACGTCGACAGGGTGATGCGGCGGCGCGACAGGCTGATGCCTTCCGGGTCCATCGCGATCTTCATCGCGTCGCGGACATTCTCGAAATTGTACAGCGGCTCGCCCATGCCCATCAGCACGATATTGGACAGAAGCCGCGCCTCGTTCTTGGGCTTGCCGGGTTCCGGCCATTCGCCCAGGTCGTCGCGCACCAGCATGACCTGGCCGATGATCTCGCCGGGGGTCAGGTTGCGCACCAGTTTCTGCGTGCCGGTATGGCAGAAGGAACAGGTCAGCGTGCAGCCCACCTGGGAGGAGATGCACAGCGTGCCGCGATCCGCCTCGGGGATGTAGACGACCTCGACCTCGTGGCCGCCGGCGATCCTGACCAGGTATTTGCGCGTGCCGTCCGCCGAGACCTGTTTCGACACGATCTCTGGCAGCTCGATGACGAACCGTCCGGCCAGGTCGGCCCGGAAGCTCTTGGCCAGGTTGGTCATGTCGTCGAAGGAGCGGACCCCGCGTTCGTAGATCCAGGCCCAGAGCTGATTGACGCGCATCTTCAGCTGTTTCTCGGGCACGCCGGTCTCGGCCAGCGCGTCGCGCAGCTTGTCGCGGGTCAGCCCGACAAGGTTCACCGGTCCCTCCGGCAGCTTGCGCGGAAGGGTCATGACATCCTGGGTGATCGGCGCAGATGCGGCGTGCAGTTCGGTCATCGGGCGACTCCTGGGTGGGGCGAAGGCGAGTCGCTACCACAAAAGCACGGGTTTGCCTAGGCCCCGGAGGACCGGTCTGTCAGGCGGGAACGGCGTCGTCGCTGTCGCCCTGGTCCTGGCGCACGGGCAGGGCAGAGGCGGCGGTGACCACGAGGCCCGCGATATCCGCGCCGCGATCCTGCCGGAGCACGGCCTCCTCCAGCCCGATCTGCGCGAAACCCGCCGCCTGCAGCACCGCGCGCAGATAGGCGGCGGAATGGGCAAAGCGGCGGCTGTCGCGGAGCGTCAGCGGCGCCTCGCCCTTCTCGACGGTGAAGGCCAGCACGCCGCCCGGCGCCAGCGATCCCGCCGCCCAGGCGAGGATCCGCTCCAGGGCGCCGAGATAGATGAAGACATCCGCCGCCAGGATGAGGTCATAGCGCGTCGCATCGATTTCCAGCCGCGAAAGATCGCGTTTCTCCAGCGCGTCATAGATCCCCTTGGCCGCCGCTTCCCGCAGCATCCCCGCCGAGATGTCCCAGCCGCCGAGCCAGTCGCAGCGGGGGCGCAGCACCTCGCCCGCCAGCCCGGTGCCGCAGCCAAGGTCGATGGCCCGCGCAAAGCGGCGCGGCGGCAGCGCCCGGGCCAGCAGCTGCGGCGCACGATAGGCCAGCTGATCGACCAGGGAGGCCTCGAAGCGCGGGGCATACTGGTCGAAAAGCGCCTCGACGAAGGCGGGGGGGACGGCCTCGGTCACGGGGACGGCGCGCATGAGGTCGCGTTTCATCCCGGCCCCGAACCGGTCGGCCGGGTCGGCCGCGACGGCGCGGTCCCAGGCCGCGATCGCGGCGGCGGCATCGCCCGCCGCCTCGTGCCATTCGCCCAGCCGGAACCAGCCCGCAGCCCAGTCCGGCACCAGTGCCAGCGCCCCGGCCAGGACTTCTGCCGCCGCGTGCAGATCCCCCGCCGCGGCCAGGCCTTCGGCAAATTCAAGTCGGCGGTCGGCATCCGGCCGGCCCGAGCTCACGCGTGTCGCGATCATGCGTCTGTCTTCCGAAGGGGCTGCTCGTTTGGATCGCCTTGCGATCCCACGCGGCAGCGCACGCCACATCCCCGATCCGGATGCTGCCGGGCCGGTAGCGCGCCGCGCGGGCCCGGTCAAGGCCCGGCCGCCCGCCGGCCGCGGGCAGGGCTTGCAGAGAGGCTGCCGCCGGGGCAGCGTCGGCCCCGAGACCATGAGGGGAGGACCGGGTGATGGGCAGGATGGACAGCAGCGGGGCAGGACGATGACGGAGCCGCGTTTCGACAGGGTGCTGATCACCGGCGCCGCGGGGCGGCTGGGCACGGAATTGCGGCGCGGGCTGGCGCCCCTGGCGCGGGAATTGCGGCTGGCCGACCGCGCGCCGATCCTCGAGCTCCGCCCGAACGAAACGGCGATGATCTTCGACCTGGCGGATGAGGCGGCCTGTCACGCCGCCTGCGCCGGGGTGGATGCGGTGGTGCATTTCGGCGGCACCCCGCATGAGGCGCCCTGGGCCGAGATCCTCGACAGTTCGATCCGCGGCTCCTACCACATCTACGAGGGCGCGCGGCGCGCGGGGGTCCGGCGCATCGTCTATGCCTCTTCGGTTCATGCGGTCGGGTTCCACCGGCTGGAGGACCATGTCGATGCCGCCGCGCCGGTCCGGCCCGACAGCCTCTACGGCGTTTCCAAATGCTTCACCGAGGCGCTGGCGCGGCTCTACTGGGACAAGTTCGGGATCGAGAGCGCCTGCCTGCGCATCTTTTCCTCCTTCCCCGAACCCGGCGACCGGCGCAACCTGTGGTCCTGGCTGAGCTTCGGCGACTGCGTGCGGCTGGTGGAGGCGGCGCTGACCGCGCCGCGGGTCGGCCATACGATCGCCTTCGGCATGTCCGACAATCCGGTGAAGCCGGTGGATGACCGGCTGGCGCGGCATCTGGGCTTCGTGCCGCAGGACGGCACCGCGCCCTTCCGTGCCAGGGTGGAGGCGGCGGTGCCCCCCGGCGATCCGGCGGCGCCGTCGGTCATGTATCTGGGCGGGCGCATCTGCGCGGCCGGCCATCCGGAGGACCGCGATGAGGGACAGCTATGACGTCGTGATCGTCGGCGGGGCGGTGATCGGATCGGCCGTCGCGCATTACCTGACGGCCGATCCCGCCTTCGATGGACGCGTGCTGGTGGTGGAGCGCGATCCGACCTATTCGCGCGCCTCCACGGCTCTGTCTGCCTCCGGGATCCGCGTGCAGTTCTCCACGGCGCTCAACGTGCGTATCAGCCAGTACGGGGCGGAGGTCATCCGCGGTTTCGCCGATGCGATGGCGGTGGCGGATGACCGGCCCGACCTGAATTTCCGCGAGGCGGGATACCTGTATCTGGCGGGGAGCCCGGCGCAGGAGGCGGCGCTGCGCGGCGCGCATGAGGTGCAGCGCGGCTGTGGCGCCGATGTCGTGCTGTGGTCCCCGGCGGAGCTGGCGGCGGCCTTCCCGCATCTGCGGACCGAGGGGATCCGCCTGGCCTCCTACGGGCGTTCGGGCGAGGGCTGGTTCTCCAATACCGGGATGATGAACGGGTTCCGCGCGAAGGCCCGTGCCGCGGGGGCGGAGTATCTGCGCGACGAGGTGACGGGCGTGACCTGCGCGGGGGGGCGCGTGACGGGGGTGCGGCTGGGCTCGGGGCGGCAGGTGGCGGCCGGCTGGGTTGTCAACTGTGCCGGGCCGCGCGCGGCGGAGGTGGCGCGCATGGCCGGGCTGGATCTTCCGGTGGAACGGCGCAAGCGGACGGTGTTCGTCTTCGACTGCCAGTCCAGCCCCGAGGGCAGCGCGCATGTGGCAGGCGGTCGCCTGCCCCTGATGATCGACCCGACCGGCGTCTATGTCCGGCCCGAGGGGCGGTATTTCCTGGCCGGCGCCGCGCCCGCGGAGGATCCGGCCGTGGAGGCGGATGATTTCGAGCCGCGCCACGCGGAATTCGAGGAGGTCATCTGGCCCGCGCTGGCCGCGCGCTCGCCCGCCTTCGAGGCGATCCGGCAGCTGAACATGTGGGCGGGCCATTACGCGATGAATGCGCTGGACTGCAACGCGATCATCGGGCCGCATCCCGCGCTGCCGAATTTCGTCCTTGCCAACGGCTTCTCCGGCCATGGGCTGCAGCAGGCCCCGGCAACCGGCCGCGCCGTGGCCGAGCGGATCGTGCATGGCCGCTATCTGAGCCTGGATTTCACGGAGCTTGGCGCGGAGCGCGTGCTGGAGCGCCGTGCCCTGCCCGAGCACGCAATCATCTGAGCGGGCGGACCGGCGCCTGTTCCGCGCTCCGGTCCATACATGCGACAAAACGCTTGCAAAAGTCATAAAGTAATACTTAACTCTTCTCAAAAAAGACCAAGAAGACCACCAAGGGAGGAAGATGATGACACTGAAGGCGACGCTCCTTGCGGGCGCCGTCGCGCTGGCCCCAATGGCCGCGGCGGCGGATATGACCATCGGCTTTTCGCAGATCGGCTCGGAATCGGGCTGGCGCGCGGCCGAGACCACGGTGACCCGGCAGCAGGCCGAAAGCCGCGGCATCGAGCTGAAATTCGCCGATGCCCAGCAGAAGCAGGAAAACCAGATCAAGGCGCTGCGCGGCTTCATCGCCCAGGGCGTCGACGGCATCCTGCTGGCGCCGGTCGTGGCGACCGGCTGGGACGACGTGCTGGAGGAGGCCAAGGAGGCCGACATCCCCGTGATCCTGATGGACCGCATGGTCGATGCCGACAAGAGCCTGTACCTGACCGCCGTCACCTCGGACCTCGTGCATGAGGGCCGCGTCGCCGGCGAATGGCTGGCCGAGGAGATGGCCGGGGAACCGTGCCGCATCGTCGAGCTGCAGGGCACCACGGGATCCTCGCCCGCCATCGACCGCAAGACCGGGTTCGAGCAGGGCATCGCCGATCACGACAACCTGGAGATCGTGCGCAGCCAGACCGGCGATTTCACCCGTGCCCAGGGCAAGGTGGTGATGGAGAGCTTCCTCAAGGCCGAGGGGGGCGAAAACATCTGCGCGCTCTACGCCCATAATGACGACATGGCGGTGGGGGCGATCCAGGCGATCAAGGAGGCGGGGCTGACCCCCGGCGAGGATATCCGCATCGTCGCCATCGACGCGGTGCCCGATGCGCATCTGGCCATCGCCAATGGCGAGATGAATGCCACGATCGAGCTGACGCCGAACATGGCGGGTCCGGCGCTGGATGCGCTGGAGGCCTATCTGGCCAGCGGCACCGAGCCGGAGAAGTGGATCCAGACGGAATCGCGGCTCTATACCGGCGCGGACGACAACATGGCCGTCTACGAGGAAAAGAAGAGCCTCGGATACTGATCCGGGGCCCGTCGTCCCCGCGCGTCCCGTGCGCGCGGGGAGTGTCCTTTCCCGCCCGAGATACCAGGAGACCGCCATGACGGATCCCGTCCGGCCGGTGCTGCAGGCGCGCGGCATCACCAAGTTCTTTCCCGGCGCCATCGCGCTGGCCGATGTCGACCTGACGCTCATGCCGGGCGAGGTCCATGCCCTGCTGGGCGAGAACGGGGCGGGCAAGTCGACGCTGATCAAGTGCCTGACCGGCGCGTATTCCCGCGATGGCGGGACGATCCGGCTGGACGGGCGCCCGATCGATCCGGGATCGACCGAGGACAGCCAGAGGCTCGGCATCGGCACCGTCTACCAGGAGGTCAACCTGCTGCCCAACCTGACCGTGGCGGAGAACCTGTTCCTGGGGCGGCAGCCGCGGCGCTGGGGGCTGATCTCGCGGCGGCGCATGGCGGCGGAGGCGGAGGCGCTCCTGGCGGGATACGGGCTGAAGATCGACGTGCGCGAACCGCTGGCGGCCTATTCGGTGGCGGTCCAGCAGGTCGTGGCCATCGCGCGGGCGGCCGAGATGTCGGGCCGCGTGCTGATCCTCGACGAGCCGACCGCCAGCCTCGATGCGGGCGAGGTGGAGCTGGTCTTCTCGGTCATCCGGCGGCTGAGGGCGCGGGGGCTGGCCATCGTGTTCATCACCCATTTCCTCGACCAGGTCTTCGCCATCTGCGACCGGGCGACCGTGCTGAGGAACGGCCATGTCGTGGGCAGCCGGGACCTGGCCGATGCCACCCCGCGCGACATCGTCCACCTGATGCTGGGCCGTCAGCTGGAAACCGAGATGCGGCTGTCCCATGGCGGCGCGGCCGGTCCGGTCCTGGCCGAGATCGAGGATTTGGGGCGGCGCGGCACGCTGGCGCCCTTCTCGCTGAGCATCCGCGAGGGCGAGGTGATCGGGCTGGCCGGGCTGCTGGGCGCCGGGCGGACCGAAACGGCCAGCCTGATCTTCGGCGCGATCCAGGCCGACCAGGGCCGCATCCGGCTTGGCGGGCGCGACCTGGCGCTGCGCGGACCGCGCGACGCCATCGCCGCGGGCATCGCGCTGTGCCCGGAGGACCGCAAGGCCGACGGCATCATCGGCGACCTGTCGGTGCGCGAGAACATCATCCTGGCGCTGCAGGCGCGGCAGGGCTGGGCGCGGCCGCTGTCGCGGGGCAGGGCGGAAGAGATCGCCCAGGGCTACCTGCGCGCGCTGGACATCCGCGCGGCCAGCCTCGACATGCCGATCCGGCTGCTGTCGGGGGGCAATCAGCAGAAGGCCTTGCTGGCGCGGTGGCTGGCGACGGAGCCGCGGCTGCTGATCCTCGACGAGCCGACCCGCGGCATCGATGTGGGTGCCCATGCCGAGATCCTGCACCTGATCGAGACGCTGCGCGCCGGGGGCATGGCGCTGATCGTGGCCTCCTCCGAAATGGAGGAGCTGGCCGCCGCCGCCTCGCGCGTGCTGGTGCTGCGCGACCGGGTGCAGGTCGCCGAGCTGGAGGGCCGGGCCATCACCTCGGAGAACATCGTCCGGGCGATCGCCGACGAGGAAAGGGAGGTGGCCTGATGGCCCTGTCGCATGCGCCGCTGCGCCGCCTGGCGCCGCAGCTTGTCATCCTGGCGGCGGTCCTGCTGCTGAACCTGGCGGTCTTTCCGGATTTCTTCCGGGTGGAGTTCCAGAATGGCCGCCTGTTCGGCGGCATCATCGACGTGCTGAACCGCGGCGCGCCGACCGCGATCCTGGCCATCGGCATGACGCTGGTGATCGGCACGCGCGGCATCGACCTGTCGGTGGGCGCGGTCATGGCGATCGCCGGGGCCTGCGCCGCCAAGATCGTCACGGACGGCCATGGCTGGGGCACGGCGCTGGCGGGCGCGCTGCTGGCGGGGGGGCTGTGCGGCATCTGGAACGGCGTGCTGGTCGCCTGGCTCAGGATCCAGCCCATCGTCGCCACGCTGGTGCTGATGGTCGCCGGGCGGGGCATCGCCCAGCTGGTCACCGAGGGCACGATCCTGACCTTCCTGAACGAAGGGCTGATCCGGCTGGGGTCGGGCACCATCCTGGGGCTGCCGGTGCCGGTGGCCATCTGGATCGCGCTCGGCGCGGCCATGGCCTGGGGGGTGCGGCGCAGCGCGCTGGGGCTTCTGATCGAATCCATCGGCATCAATGCCGCCGCGGCGCGGCTGGCGGGGATCAATGCGCGCGGCCTGCTGGTCTGCGTCTACCTGGTCTCGGGGCTCTGCGCGGCGCTGGCGGGGGTGATCGTCGCCGCCGACATCAAGGGGGCGGATGCCAACAATGCCGGGCTGTGGATGGAGCTGGACGCGATCCTGGCGGTGGTGATCGGCGGCAATTCCCTGCTGGGCGGGCGGTTCTCGATCATCGCCTCGCTGCTGGGGGCGCTGATCATCCAGTCGGTCAATTCGGCGATACTGCTTTCGGGCATGCCGCCCGAGTTCAACCTTGTCATCAAGGCGGTGCTGATCCTCGCCATCCTGGTGATCCAGTCCCCGCGGATCGGCCACTGGATCTACATCCTGCGCGCCTCCGGCGGCGATCCCGCCCCCGGCCGCGCCCCGCGCGGCGGCGCGCATGCCAAGGAGACCGCAAGATGATCCGTTCCACCAGCCTGCCGCTGATCGTGACGCTGGTCACCTTCGTCATTGCCTATGCGCTGTGTGCCTCGGCCTATCCGGCGATGCTGTCCAGCCGCGTCGTGGCAAACCTGCTGACCGACAACGCCTTCCTCGGGATCGCCGCCGTCGGCATGACCTTCGTCATCCTCTCGGGCGGGATCGACCTGTCGGTGGGGTCGGTCATCGCCTTCACCGGGGTCTTCCTGGCGGTGGTCCTGCGCGACACCTCCCTTCACCCGCTGGCGGCCTTCGCCCTGGTGCTGGCATTGACCGCCGGTTTCGGGGCGGCGATGGGGGCGGTGATCCATTTCCTGGAAATGCCCGCCTTCATCGTCACCCTGGCCGGCATGTTCCTGGCCCGGGGCGCGGCCTATGTGCTGTCGGTGGACAGCGTGCCGATCACCCACGAGTTCTGCGACTGGCTGCAGGACATCTACTGGAAAGCCCCCTCCGGCGGGCGGTTCCGCCTCGCGGGGGGCGTGATGGTGGCGGTGTTCCTCGGCGCCATCCTGGTCGCGCATCGCACGCGGTTCGGACAGAACGTCTATGCCATCGGCGGCGGGGCGCGGACCGCGCGGCTGATGGGCGTGCCGCTGGCGCGCACCACGATCGGCATCTACGCGATCTCGGGCGGGCTGTCGGGGCTGGCGGGCATCGTCTTCGCGCTTTACACCTCGGCGGGCTATTCGCTGGCCGCGGTGGGGGTGGAGCTCGACGCCATCGCCGCGGTGGTGATCGGCGGCACGCTGCTGACCGGCGGCAGCGGCTTCGTCGCCGGAACCTTCTTCGGCATCCTGATCATGGGGCTGATCCAGACCTATATCGTTTTCGACGGGACACTTTCGAGCTGGTGGACCAAGATCGTCATCGGGGCGCTGCTCTTCACCTTCATCCTGCTGCAAAAGGGGCTGACTTGGGCAACGACGATCCGCAGAAGACCGGCAGCTGGCTCGCCCACGCCCTCATGAGCCTCGCTACCCCCGGCGGGCGGGCGGCGCGCGCCTCGAGCCATACCGATTTCGTGGTCGAGCAGTTGGGCCGCGCCATCGTCGCCGGGGAGTACCCGTCCGAGACCATGATCCCCCTCGATCCCGACCTGTGCGAGATGTTCGACGTCTCGCGCACCGTCGTGCGCGAGGCCAAGAAGACCCTGATCGCCAAGGGGCTGATCCAGTCCAAGGCCAAGGTCGGCACCCATGTGCGCGATGCCGAGGCCTGGAACATGTTCGACGAGGACGTTCTGCGCTGGCATGCGGGGCTGCGCAATGCCGGGGCCTTCTATGACGAGCTTTTCGAGATGCGGCTGATCTTCGAGCCCGCCGCGGCCGGGCAGGCGGCGCTGCGGACCAATGCCCGGGGCTGCGACCGGCTGTTCCGCCTGGCCGATGCCCTGGCCGCGGCCCCGGGGCGGGCGGATTTCGCGGTGGCCGATTACGAGTTCCACCGCGAGGTGCTGCGGCTGTCGGGGAACCGGTTCCTGCTGTCGCTGGGCGACATGGTGCAGACGGCGCTCTACGCGCTGTTCCTGGCCGAGGCGCAGCGCTTCTTTCCCGAAGGCGCCCAGACCGTCGCGGCACGCCATCGCGACATCGCGGCCGCCATCTGCCACGGAGATGCCGCGGCGGCGCGCCGGAGCATGCGGCGGGTGATCGAGGATGGCTATGCCCGGGTCAATGGCGGGAGCCGGGTCTGACACGACCGCGCAATCAACATCTGGCACGTTCTGCCTTGCCTCGTACATATTTTGTGCGGCGGCTTTGCCTCTCCCTACGTCACCTGTCTTTTTTTGCGATTTCGGCGAGAATCGCGTTGCGGG
>NZ_JACVXA010000140.1 GCF_014903745.1 Mangrovicoccus algicola
GTCCCGGCTGGCGCCGCCCGATGCTGCGGCGGCGGCACTGCGCGAGCTTGCCCGGCTGGGCGCCCTGGTGGCGGCCCGGCCGTGAGCCCGCGCCTCAGGCGCGCATCAGCCCCCCGCGATCGGCCAGCAGCCCGCGCATCCGCCGCAGGTCCCAGCCGTCATCCTGCGAGGCAAGCCGCGCCGCGCATTCCGCCAGCAGCGCCGCGCGATCCGCGCCGGGTTCCGCCTCGGCCATGTCGCAGGCGATGCGCAGCGCCAGCATCCCGGCGCCCTCCTCGCGGGCCCGCGCAAGGGCTGCCGCGCGCAGACCGGCGGCACGCTCCGGGTCTCCCTCCAGCGCCGCCAGCCCGGCCTCCAGGCGCATGCGCTCGGCGCCGCACCAGGTCTCGCCGGTGCGCGTCTCCTCGGCGCGGGCATCCTCCAGCATCCCGGCCGCCCCGGCCGCATCCCCCGCGCGCAGGCAGATCCAGGCGACCAGACCGGCCGAGAAGGCCCCGTAATTCGTCGGGTTGTATTCCCGGAACAGCGCCAGCGCCTGGCGCGCCTGCGCCACCTCGGCCGGGCCGGGCGGGCGTGCCGCCCCGATCAGCCGCGCGCAGAGACCGAAGAAATGCCCCGCCCCGCGCGCCACCTTGATGTCATAGCGTTCGGCCACGACCAGCGCCGCATCCGCCCCCGCCAGAAGCGCGTCGTCATCCACCGCCATCGCCGCCAGCATCGCCTGGAAGGCAAGCGCCATCCCCAGCGAATGGCCGTGATTGATGCGTTCGGCATGGGAGACGGCGAAGGCGCTGTCGGCGCGCCCCGCGACCGGATCGCCGCGCAGCCAGCGGGTGAAGGACAGGAACACCGCGCAGATCTCGGCATTGTCGTAGCCATGGGTGAAGGCGAAACTGAGATCGCGCTCCATGTCATAGGCAGCGAAGGCGGCGGCCAGCTGGGTCTCGGCCTCGGCGAAGCGCCCGGTATGCAGCGCGACGCTGCCCAGGCCGCGGCGGCCGATCATGGCATAGGTGCGGCTGCCGCGCGCCTCGGCGGTCTTGACCAGCTGCGCCGCCCAGATTTTCGCGGCGGCGTAATCGGCGGCGACAAGCGCGTTGGAGTAGATGCCGTTGAGCGCAAGCAGCTCCGCTTCCTCGTCGCCGAGGCTCCGGGCCAGGCCCAGCATCTCGCGGGACAGCCGCCCGACCTCCGGGTCGCCGATCGAGAAGCGGCCCCGCCGCACCACCGCCAGGCCGGAGACGGCGCGCATCCGCATCCGCCGCGTCGCGACCTCGGGCGGCAGGGCGGCAAGCGCCTCCAGCGCGCGGTCGAAATAATGGTTGGCCTCCACCAGCGCGGACCCGGCCAGAAACTGTTCCGCCGCCGCCAGGGCCAGCGGCGCGGCCTCCGCCGACAGACCGGCGGCCAGCGCATGGGTGGCCAGGATGTCCGGGCGCTGCGCGGCCCCGACCGGCAGGAGCCCCCGCAGCAGCGCCAGCGCGGCCCCGTGCAGGCCGCGCCGCT
>NZ_JACVXA010000141.1 GCF_014903745.1 Mangrovicoccus algicola
GGCCGCCGCGACCTCCGGTGCGGTCGTTGCGCTCAGCAGCGGCAGACAGGCAAGCCCCGCTGCCGCCCCCGCGGCCGAGGCCCCCGCCTGCAGCGGCGCCGCGTTGCTGCGCAGCCCCAGAAGCAGCGACGGCCCCAGCGCCATGACGAAAAGCGCCAGCCCGGTGTGCAGCCCCGTGCCCGTCGCCGCCTGCCAGCGGATCGCGGGCAGTCCCGCGCTCTGCGGCCCCGGCAGCAGCCAGGCCGCCGCGCCGCCCGCCGCCAGCATCGCGGGCAGCAGAAACCATGTCCATCCGCTGCGGCTCATCCCGTCTCCTCCGTTCCGGCCGGGCGCAGATGCTGCATCAGCGCGGGCGATTGCAGCAGCGTGGCGGCCGGACCGCACCACAGGCAGCGCCCCGCCTCGATCAGCGCGGCGCGCGTTCCCGGCGGGGCGGCCCGCACCGGGCCGCAGCCCTCGGCACTCATGACGATCGTGGTCCCCGCCGCCTGCAGCCGGGCCAGCGCGCCGCCAAGCTCGGGCGCCGGGGCGTCGATCAGGTAAAGCCGCGGCATCCCCTCCGCCGCGCGGGCCAGTCCCAGCAGCTGGCGCTGGCCGCGGCCGAGCAAGGCGGCCGGACGGTGCCAGTATTCCGCCAGTTCCGGGAAATCGGCGACCAGGCGGTCGCGGCGGCCCCGGCTTCGGCGGCGTCCCGGGCCCAGCCGCAGGTTCTGCGCCACGCTCAGTCCGCCGAACACCCCGCCATCTGCCGGGATCCAGGCCAGCCCGGCCCGCGCGCGTGCAGCCGGGGCCAGCCCGGTCAGGTCCAGCCCGGCCAGGTCGATGCGTCCCGCCCGCAACGGCACGAGCCCCATGATCGCGCGCAGCGCGCAGCCCCGCCCGGCCCCCTCGCGCCCCAGCAGCAGGGTCGTCGTCCCCTCTGCCAGCTCCAGGTCGAGCCCGTCGAGGGCGGGCAATCCATCCACCTCCACGCCGAGCCCTTCGGCCCGCAACAGCGCCGCCCGCCCTCGCGGCGCTGAGGCATCGGGCCGCCGTCCCGGCCCGGCGGCCACGGCCCGGCTGGGACCGGTCCCCAGGACCAGCATGTCACGCGGCGCGTCGACGGAGGTGGCAACGGTCGCTCCGCCGAACAGCCTGCGCGGTTCAGGCGGCACCGGACGTTCCGCCCCGGGCCGGATCGACGGTCGCGACTGGCTCGCGGCCGGGGGCTCTCCCGGCATGGTCAGCCGCGGCTGACCCGTGGCCGGGGGCTCCGGCATCGGCGGGCGCGGCGGATCCGTGGCCGGAGGGGGCTCGGGCACCGGCGGCGGGCCCAGGACCCGCCATTCCTCGGCGGAAGGCGGCGGCGGGCGCGGCGGCGGGCGGCCTCCCGAAGGGGCGGCCGACCGGACCGGCACCG
>NZ_JACVXA010000142.1 GCF_014903745.1 Mangrovicoccus algicola
CCTCCACCGCCGCGGCGACGGTCACCGCCGCCGCCCCGCGGCCTGCGGCCCCGGCCGCGGAGGGCGCGCCGGTCTATGTCGCGCTTGCCCCGGAGGAGCAGGTGAATGTGCAGATCCGCTTCGATTTCGACAGCGCGGCGCTGCGCGAGGACCAGGAGCCCAAGCTCGCCACGCTCTGCGATGTGATGCGGCGCATGGACGGCGTGGCGTTCCGCGTGGTGGGCCATACCGATGCGGCCGGATCCGAGGGCTACAACCAGCAGCTGTCGCTGCTGCGCGCGCGGGAGGTGCGGCGCCACCTGACCGGCAGCTGCGGCATCGCGGCGGACAGGCTGGAGGCGGTGGGCGTGGGCGAGGCCTATCCCCTGGACGCGGCCGACCCGGAGGCGGAGGCCAATCGCCGGGTGGAGTTCCAGGCCCTTGGCTGAGCCCGGCCTTCGCGAGGGGAGCCCGCCCGCATGACCGGCGCCGCTCCGGCCGCGGGCGACATCTTCCGCCCCGGCGACCTGCTGAACAACACCTACCGGATCGAGGCGCTGCTGGGCCGCGGCGGTGTCTCCGAGGTCTACAGGGCCCGTTCCGAGATCTCGGGGCGGGTGATGGCGGTCAAGGCGCTGCGGGCCGAATATGCGCGCGACGAGGATTTCCTGTCGCTGATGACCCGCGAGGAGGAGGTCCGCGAGATCCGCCATGACGCGGTGGTGCGCTATTTCGATGCCCAGCGGATGGCCGACGGGGTGATCTACCTGGTCATGGATTACATCGAGGGCCCGGGGATGGATGCGCGCCTGGCGGCCGGCGGCATGACCGCCAGCGAGCTGATGATCGCGGGGGCGCGGATCTGCGACGGGCTGGCAGCCGCCCATGCGCGCAACATCGTCCATCGCGACCTGTCGCCCGACAACATCATCCTGCGCGACGGGCGGCCGGACCAGGCGGTGATCATCGATTTCGGCATCGCCAAGGATGCCAATCCCGGCGCCGCCACGATTGTCGGCGACGGGTTCGCCGGGAAATTTTCCTATGCCGCGCCCGAGCAGCTGGCCGGACGCAGCGATGCGCGCTCGGACATCTACGCGCTCGGCGCGCTCTTGCTGGCGGTCTATCGCGGCGCGCGGCCGGACCCCGGACGCAACCCGATGGAGGTGCTGGAGCGCAAGCGCGCGCCGCTGGACCTGTCGGGCGTGCCCCGGCCGCTGCGCACCATCCTGTCGCGGATGACCGCCCCCGCTCCGCAGGACCGGTACCAGAGCGCGGCGGAGGCGGCCGCCGCCTTCCGGGCGCCTCCCTCCGCCGCGGACATGGCGGCGCCGGAGGCGGAGGCCACGCTTTTCGCCCCCGCCGCCGCGCCCCGCGCCGTCCCCGCCGGACGGGGCCGTGCGGG
>NZ_JACVXA010000143.1 GCF_014903745.1 Mangrovicoccus algicola
ATCCCGCCGCCGCGCGGCCCGGGCTGTTCGGCGCGCTGGCCGGGCGCGACGTGGTCATCGTCTTCGTCGAAAGCTACGGCCGGACGGTCTTCGAGGACCCGCTCTACCGCTCGCGCCAGCACGACCGCCTCCGCGCGGGCGAGGCCGCCCTGCGCGCGGCCGGGCTGGGGATGCGCTCGGGCTGGCTCGGCTCGCCGATCCGCGGCGGACAAAGCTGGCTGGCCCATGCCACCCTGGCCTCGGGCCTGGCGATCTCGGATCAGGGGATGTACGCCGCGCTGCTGTCCAGCGGGCGGCAGGGGCTCTTTCACCTGGCGGCGGCGGCGGGATACGACACGCTGGCTGTGGCGCCCGCGATCACCCTGCCCTGGCCCGAGGCGGAGCGCCTGGGCTTCGCCCGCACGCTGGAGGCTGCCGATCTGGGCTATCGCGGGCCCGCCTTCGGCTGGGTGACCATGCCCGACCAGTTCACGCTGGAGGCCTTCGAGCGGCTGGCCCCCGGCGACGGGCCGCGCATGACCGAGATCGCCCTGATCTCCAGCCACGCCCCCTGGACGCCGCTGCCGCGCATGGTGCCGCGGGAGGATCTGGGGGACGGACGGATCTTCGGGCCGATGGCCGCGGCCGGGCCCGCGCCCCGCGCGCTCTGGGCCGATCCCGGCCGCGTGCGGCTGCATTACGCGCTGGCGCTGGATTACGCGCTGGCAGCCGTTTTCGACTGGGCCGCGCGGCCCCGCGCCACGCCGCCGGTCCTGCTGGTGCTGGGCGACCATCAGCCGGGCGGCCCTGTCGCCCCCTCGGGAGGGGACCAGGTGCCTGCCCATCTGATCGCGCCGCCGGAGGTGCTGGCGCTATTCGACGGCTGGGGCTGGCAGGAGGGGCTGCAGCCCGATCCGCAGGCGCCCGCCTGGCCGATGGAGCGCTTCCGCGACCGGTTCCTCGCCGCCACTGCCGCCCCGGGGGCCGGACCGTGAGCGCGCTGCGCCCGCTGCTGTCCGTCGCGCTGGTGGCGGCGGTGCTGGCGCTGCCGGGGATCGAGCAGGTCGCGGCGCGGCTGCGCGCGGCCGAGGCCCTCTGGCTGGGTCTGTGCCTGCTGCTGCTGACGCTGGTGACGCTGCTGTCGGCGCTGCGCTGGCGGCTGACCGCGGCCGCGCTGGGGCTCGATCTGCGGCCGGGCCGGGCCATCCGCGAATACTACCTCGCCCAGATCGTCAACCTGACCCTGCCCGGCGGCGTGCTGGGCGATGCCGCCCGGGCCATGCGCACGCGCGGCACCGGGCCGCTGGGACCGGCGGCGCAGGCGGTCGTGCTGGAACGCGCGGCCGGTCAGGCCGCGATGGCGGCGGTGCT
>NZ_JACVXA010000144.1 GCF_014903745.1 Mangrovicoccus algicola
ACTCGATGATCTTGGAGACGACGCCTGCGCCGACGGTGCGGCCGCCTTCGCGGATGGCGAAGCGCAGCTTTTCTTCCATGGCGATCGGGGCGATCAGCTCGACCTCGAATTTCAGGTTGTCACCGGGCATGACCATCTCGGTGCCCTCGGGCAGCGTCACGGTGCCGGTCACGTCCGTCGTGCGGAAGTAGAACTGCGGGCGGTAGTTCGCGAAGAACGGGGTGTGGCGCCCGCCCTCTTCCTTGGTCAGGATGTAGGCTTCTGCCTCGAACTTCTTGTGCGGCTTCACGGAGC
This sequence comes from Mangrovicoccus algicola, assembly GCF_014903745.1. Classification (GTDB taxonomy): domain Bacteria; phylum Pseudomonadota; class Alphaproteobacteria; order Rhodobacterales; family Rhodobacteraceae; genus Mangrovicoccus; species Mangrovicoccus algicola. The sequence continues at coordinate 295 of NZ_JACVXA010000144.1, forward strand.
CGGGCTTGCACAGCACCTGGCCGCGCTCGACGCCTTCACGGTCGACACCGCGCAGCAGCGCGCCGATATTGTCGCCCGCCTCGCCGCGGTCCAGCAGCTTGCGGAACATTTCCACGCCGGTGCAGGTCGTCTTCTTGGTGTCGCGGATGCCGACGATCTCGATCTCGTCGCCGACATTGATCACGCCACGCTCGACGCGGCCGGTCACGACGGTGCCGCGGCCGGAGATCGAGAACACGTCCTCGATCGGCATCAGGAAGGGCTGGTCGATCGGACGGTCCGGGGTCGGGATGTATTCATCCACGGCCGCCATCAGTTCCTTGATCTTGTCCGCGCCGATCGCGTCGTCGCGGCCTTCCATCGCCGCCAGGGCCGAACCCGCGATGATCGGGATGTCGTCGCCGGGGAAGTCGTAGGAGGACAGAAGCTCGCGCACTTCCATCTCGACGAGCTCCAGCAGCTCCTCGTCATCCACCTGGTCGACCTTGTTCATGAACACCACCAGGGCCGGAACGCCGACCTGGCGCGCCAGCAGGATGTGCTCGCGCGTCTGCGGCATCGGGCCGTCGGCCGCGTTCACCACCAGGATCGCGCCGTCCATCTGCGCCGCGCCGGTGATCATGTTCTTGACGTAGTCGGCGTGGCCGGGGCAGTCGACATGGGCGTAGTGGCGCGCGTCGGTCTCGTATTCCACATGCGCCGTGGAGATGGTGATGCCGCGGGCCTTCTCTTCCGGTGCGCCGTCGATCTGGTCGTAGGCCTTGAAGTCACCGAAATACTTCGTGATCGCCGCGGTCAGCGTCGTCTTGCCGTGGTCAACGTGGCCGATCGTGCCGATGTTCACGTGCGGCTTGTTACGCTCAAACTTTGCCTTTGCCAT
>NZ_JACVXA010000145.1 GCF_014903745.1 Mangrovicoccus algicola
CGTGGCCTCCGACCTCGCCCGGTTCGACGCCCACCTTGCCACGACCTTCGGGGAACTCGCAAATGACGCGGCCTGATATCGTTCTCTACACCGCCAACACCATGAACGGCTGGAAGCCCCTGATCTTCCTGCACGAAGCGCAGATCGACTACGAACTGGTGCCGATTGATTTCGGCAAGAAGGAGCAGAAGGCGCCCGATTACCTGCTCCTGAATCCAAACGGGCGCATTCCGACCATCGTTGATCGCGGCGCTGATGACTTCGCAGTGTTCGAGAGCGGCGCGATCCTGTGGTATCTCGCCGAGAAATACGATCGGTTCCTCAGCCACGACCCCAAGGAGCGCTCGGAGACGCTGCAATGGCTGATGTTCCAGATGGGCGGGATCGGCCCGATGATGGGCCAGGCGATGTTCTTCCAGCGGATCGCCAAGCCGAATGGCGACGAGGTGCCCTACGCTATTGATCGCTACGTGACCGAAAGCCGCCGCCTGCTGGAGGTGCTGGATACGCGGCTCGCAGGGCGCGAGTGGCTGGTAGGTGATACGATGTCCATCGCCGATATTGCGACCTACCCTTGGGCGCGCAGCTACTTCTGGGCCACGGTGCGCGTCGACGGATTGCCGAACCTGCAAGCGTGGTTCGACCGCATCGACGCCATGCCGCGGGTTCAAGAGGCTCTGCAACTGCCGGAGCCGCGACCGTCGGCGTTCGGTCAGGGCGACACGGATGCCGCGGCTGCAGAGAACGCAGCCAGGTTCCGCTGAACACCTGACGCGCTGTCTCTGGGGTTGGTCCGGACAGCGCGTCATATTTTCCTGAAAACTCTAGGCTCGGGCAATGTCCGCTTGCAGGTGCTGCGATGCGACAGCCGAGCTGAGTTTGAAGGTCCGGAGAGGGCCGGTCCTACCAGTTGGCGGCGGAACGGTGAGCGTCCGGAAGGTGCGCGAAGGGTGAGCTCGGCTGCGGGAGGATGCTGCAGAGAGGGACGAAGGGCCGTTCTGCGGCGCGCTGCACGGCAGCACCTTACGGTCGCGAATGGCCGGTCTGGAGAAAGGCGCATTGATCTTGGGTGCGACACCCCATGTTCCTGGTCGGCCGCTTGCTGCGCTCTTCGCCAGTAGGGGCGGCACGGCCGAGCGGCCGGACTTGG
>NZ_JACVXA010000146.1 GCF_014903745.1 Mangrovicoccus algicola
GACCTTGTTGCACTTATCGGTGACAGGGATTCAGTTTTGGGATCCTGAGGGTTAGGTCTCCGGCATGTCCACGTCTACCACCTCCCGCTACCGCACGACGAACTGGTCGGACTACAACGCGGCGCTGCGGAGACGGGGCTCGCTATCGGTCTGGTTCGATCCGAAGATGACCTGGCATGCGGAGCGCAGCGGAAAGCGCGGGCATCCCGAGACTTTCTCCGACAGCGCGATCCAGACCTGCCTGACGTTGAAAGTGCTGTTCGGCCTGCCGCTCCGCCAGACCGTCGGTCTGGTGGCGAGCCTGATCGAGATGGCGGGGCTCGACTGGCCGACACCCGACCATTCGACGCTCTGTCGGCGCCAGGCCCGGATCAAGGTTCAGATCCCGTATCGATGCTCCGGTCAGCCACTGAACCTACTGATTGACAGCACCGGCATTCGCTTCCGCGGCGATGGCGAATGGCTGGCCCGCAAGCATGGCGCAACGCGCAGGCGCGAGTGGCGGAAGGTGCATCTGGCGATGGACACCGCGACCGGCGACATTCGCGCGGTCGAGTTCACGTCGAGCCGACAGGGCGACAGCCCGATCCTGCCGGAGCTGCTGTCGCAGATCCCGGCCGCTGAGGACATCGAGACGGTGACTGCAGACGGAGCCTACGATACACGCCGATGCCATGCAGCGATCCTCGAACGCGGAGCGGAACCGATCATACCGATCCGTCGGAATGGCCGCGCCTGGAAGCCGGACTGCCCGGCCGCCATCTCGCGAAATGACATCCTCAAGGCGACACGTCGCTTGGGCCGGTCGATCTAGAAGAAATGGGTCGGCTATCACACGCGAAGTCGCGTCGAAGCCCAGATGAACCGCCTGAAACTACTTGGCGAACGGATCATGTCACGAGATCCCGACCGCCAGACTGCCGAAATCCAGACCCGCATCGCAATCATGAACCGCTTCTCGGCCCTCGCACGGGCCGAGTTCGAAGCCGTGGCCTGAAGCCAGAAGAGATAGGGGCTCCTCGTCTTACCGGTCGAATAGCTCAACAAGGAC
>NZ_JACVXA010000015.1 GCF_014903745.1 Mangrovicoccus algicola
CCCGGCCACCCGCGCGCCCGGCGGCCCCGGCGTCGCGCGGTCGGGCCAGTCCCGGCCGCCAGCGCCGCGCCGGGGGGAGGCCGGTGCAGGGCGCTTTCCAAATCGTCGCACCTGATCTATAGCCGGGGTCCCTTCGCCCTCCGGGAGTCCCGCACATGACCGATACCGCCCGCCCCGCCATCCGCCTGATGCCCAAGGCCGATGCCCGCGCCATCCGCTGGGGCGCGCCCTGGGTCTATGCCGACAACCTGGTGACCGACCGGCGCACCCGCGCCATGGCGCCGGGCACTCTGGCCGTGCTGCAGGATGCCGAACGCCAGGAGATGGCGCTGGTCGCGGTCAATCCCGCCTCGAAGATCATGGCGCGGATCATCGACCGCGATCCGGCCGCGGTGGTCGATCACGACTGGTTCGCCCGCCGCCTGGCCCGGGCGCTGTCGCTGCGCGCGCGGCTGTATGACGCCCCCTTCTACCGGCTGATCCATGCCGAGGCCGACGGGCTTCCGGGGGTGGTGATCGACCGGTTCGGCGATGCCGCGGTGATCCAGCCCAACGCCGCCTGGGCGGAGGCGCATCTGGACATGCTGGTGGCGGCGCTGGTCGAGGTCACCGGCGTGAGCACCGTGCTGAAGAATGCCGCGGGCCGGGCGCGCAGCCTCGAGGGGCTCGATGACGAGAGCAAGGTGCTGATCGGAACCATGCCCGACGCCCCGGTGCCGGTCGTCATGAACGGGGCCACCTACATGGCCGACCTGGCCGGCGGGCAGAAGACCGGCCTGTTCTACGACCAGCGCGAGAACCAGGCCTTCGTCCAGCGCCTGGCCGCGGAGGCGCGGGTGCTGGATGTCTTTTCGCATGTCGGCGGCTTCGGGCTGGCGGCGCTGGCGGGGGGCGCATCGCATGTGACCTGCGTGGATGCCTCCGCCCCGGCGCTGGATCTGGCCGCACGGGGCGCGGAGGCGATGGGGCAGGGGGCCGCCAGCTTTGCCACGCGCCGCGGCGATGCCTTCGAGACGATGACCGCGCTGGAGGATGAGGGGCTGCATTTCGACCTGGTGGTCTGCGACCCGCCCGCCTTCGCGCCGTCGAAACAGGCGCTGGAGGCGGGGCTGCGCGCCTATGAGAAGGTGGCACGCGCCGGGGCCCGGCTGGTTGCGCCCGAAGGCGGATACCTGGCCCTGTGTTCCTGTTCGCATGCCGCGACGCTGGAGAAATTCCGCAATGCCTGCCTGCGCGGCATCGGCCGGGCGGGGCGCGCGGCGCAGATCATCCATACCGGCGAGGCCGGGCCGGACCATCCGCTGCACCCGCAGCTGGCGGAATCGGGTTATCTCAAGGCGGTCATCTTCCGCGTCCTGCCCGCGTGAGGGCGGTCCTCGATGCCTGTGTCCTGTATCCCACGCTGACCAGGGGCCTGCTGCTGGATGCGGCGGCGGCGGGGGTGTTCACCCCGCTCTGGTCGCCGCGCATCACCTTCGAATGGACCAATGCCGCCACGCGCGAAACGCCGGCGGCGCTGGTTGCGGCCGAGGCGGCGGCGCTGGCGGCGCGCTGGCCCGGCGCCGAGATCGCGCTGCCCGAGGGGGCGGAGGACGCGCTGTCGCTGCCCGATCCGGATGACACGCATGTGCTGGCCGCCGCCATCGAGGGCCGCGCGGAGGCGATCGTCACCTTCAACCTGCGCGACTTTCCGGGCCGTACCCTGGCGCGGCACGGCATCCAGCCCTGGCATCCCGACCCTTTCCTTCTGGCGGCGCTCGGCGAGGCGCAGGCGCCGATGCTGGCGGCGCTGCGCACCCGGCTCGACGCGCTTTCCGCCACTGACACGCCCCGCGCGATCCTGAAACGCGCCCGGCTGCCGCGGCTGGGCAAGGCGGTGGCGGCGCTGCTCTGACCCCTTGCGGGGCGGCGCGGGACGCGCGACAAGCCCCGTCATGACCCGTTCGCTCCTGACCCCGCTCGTCGCTTCGCTGCCTGCCACCGTGCCCTTCATCGGCCCCGAGGAAATGGAGCGCCGCCGCGGCCGCCCCTATGCCGCGCGGCTGGGCGCCAACGAGAGCATCTTCGGACCCTCGCCCCGGGCGGTGGCGGCGATGCAGGCCGCGGCGGCGGAGACCTGGAAATACGGCGATTCGACTTCGCATGATCTGCGCGCGGCCCTGGCGGCCCATCTGGGCACGGTGCCGGCGCATGTGCTGGTCGGCGAGGGAATCGACGGGCTTCTGGGTCTTCTCGTGCGGCTGACCGTGGGGCCGGGCGACACGGTCGTGACCTCGGCCGGGGCCTATCCGACCTTCAATTACCATGTGACGGGGTTCGGCGGCGAGATCGCGACCGTCCCCTATCGCGATGACCGCGAGGATCCGCAGGCGCTGATCGACAAGGCGCGCGAGGTGGGCGCCAAGCTGGTCTACCTGGCCAATCCCGACAATCCGATGGGCACCTGGCATGATGCGGCGACGGTGCAGGCGATGATCGAGGCGGTGCCCGAGGGCTGCCTGCTGGTGCTGGACGAGGCCTATGTCGAATTCGCCCCGGAGGGCGCCGCGACCGCCATCGTGCCGGAGGATCCGCGGGTGATCCGGTTCCGCACCTTTTCCAAGGCCTATGGCCTGGCCGGGGCGCGGGTCGGCTATGCGGTGGCGGAGGCGTCGCTGATCGCCGCCTTCGACCGCATCCGCAACCATTTCGGCATGGCCCGGATCAGCCAGGCAGGCGCGTTGGCGGCGTTGCGCGACCAGGCGCATCTGGCATGGGTCCGGGCCGAGGTTGCCGCGGCGCGGGACCGGATCGCCGCGATCGGCCGCGACAACGGCCTGAGCGCGATGCCCTCGGCCACCAATTTCGTGACCCTCGACTGCGGGGCGGACGGGGCCTTTGCCCGGCGGGTGATGGAGCAGCTCGACGCGCGCGACGTGTTCATCCGCAAGCCCTTCGTCGCGCCGCAGGATCGCTGCATCCGCATTTCGGCCGGTCCGGCGGCAGAGCTGGACAGCCTCGCTGCGGCCCTGCCGGGGGCATTGGCGGCGGCCGGACGCGGCTGAGGTCACATCCGCGCGTCCCGGGGCGGGCCGGGGCGAAGAATGCTGGATTCCCGCCCCGGGCTGGCCTAACGGGGGATACCTATTTCTGGAGGCAGGGCATGAGCGAACAGAACGACTGGCGGAAACAGGCGCTGGATCTCGGGCCGGTATTGCTGTTCGTGGGGGGCTACCTGCTGGTGCGCGACCAGAGCTTTGCCATCGGCGGGCGCGACTATGCGGGCTTCGTCATCGTCACGGCCTGTTTCATCCCGATCCTGGCGCTCAGCAACTGGCTGCTCTACCGGCTTACCGGCAAGGTCAGCCGGATGCAGATCCTGACGCTGGTGCTGGCCGTGGTCTTCGGCGGGCTGACCGTGGCGCTGAACGACGAACGTTTCTTCAAGATGAAATCCACCCTCGCCTTCGGGATCTTCTCGGGGCTGCTGTGGATCGGGCTGGCGCGGGGCCAGTCCTGGCTGGAATTCATCATGGACGGGGCGCTGCCCATCACCCATGAGGGCTGGATGATCCTGACCCGGCGCCTGGCGGTGTTCTTCGCCTGCATCGCCGCCGCGAACGAGGTGATCTGGCGCGGGTTTTCCACCGATGTCTTCGTCGCCTGGGACACGTTCGGCCAGATGGCGGCGATGATGGGCTTCTTCCTGGCGCAGGCGGGCCTGCTGAAGCGCCATTCCACCGAGGACATCCCGCCGCGCGCCCGCTGAGCTGAAGGAGGCGGCGCAGCAGCCTGTTCCGGCGGGGATTTTGCGCGTCGAGGCGGTCGCGACGGCCGGGGGGCCGGGCGAATTGACAGCGCTTTAAATGCGGGCGCAACCCGGCCTTGCAGCCGCGGCGGTTGAATCAGCCCCTGCGGGTCCCTTATTCTGCAACGCAGCATCAGCCGGGCCCGCCCGGCGCCCGCGCCGCCTCCCGGTGCGCCTTCCCGCAATTTCAGATCCGAAGAGGATTATCCGCATGACCCGCATTCTTCTTTCCGCCGTGCTCGCGCTTGCCGCCGGGGCCGCTTCTGCCGATCAGATCACGCTGGACCGCCCGATGTCGGGGGCCGCGCTGCACGAGGGCGGCACGGACATGACCGTCTACTGGACCGAGGTCGCCGGGGGCTACGAGGTCATCGCCACCTACAAGGGGGCGGCCGATGCTGCCGCGTCGCGCATCGCGATGGTTCTGAAGGAAGGGGAGCGCGTGTCCTTCGGCCTTCCCGGCAGCCGCGGCCTGACTTATTCCTTCGCCCGCGAGAACGGCGCGGTGACGGTCAGCGGCGCCCGCATCGGCGTCGATCTGGCCGAGGGCTGATCCCCGCGCCGTCCTGCCCGGGCAGGGCGGTTCGCTGGTTCCGGCCGCGCGCGAAATCCCGCGCGCGGCCGGATTTCCGCTTCACTCCGGCCGGTCTTGTGCTTATATACCCGCCGAACCTCCCCCGACATCGAGGAAGTGCGCCAGGTCCGGCGCGGCGGCAGACACCGCCAACGGAACGGGCTTGGGACTTCTGCCGGGGCGCAGACGGAAGGACAAGGACCATGGACAAACCGATTCACGCGAAGGCCACCGCCGTCTGGCTGGTGGAGAACACCACCCTCAGCTTCAGGCAGATTGCCGAATTCTGCGGCTTTCACGAACTGGAGGTGCAGGGCATCGCCGATGGCGATGTTGCAGGCGGCGTGAAGGGGTTCGATCCGGTGGCCAACAACCAGCTGACCGCCGAGGAGATCAAGCGCGGCGAGAACAGCCCGCTCTACAAGCTGAAGCTGAAATTCAATCCCGCCTCCGTGGGCGAGGACAAGCGCCGGGGTCCGCGCTACACGCCGCTGTCCAAGCGTCAGGACCGGCCGAACGCGATCCTGTGGCTGGTCAAGTTCCACCCCGAGCTGGCCGACAGCCAGATCGCCAAGCTGGTGGGCACGACCAAGCCGACCATCCAGTCGATCCGCGAACGCACCCACTGGAACATCGCCAACATGCAGCCGATCGATCCGGTCGCGCTTGGCCTGTGCCGCCAGTCGGAGCTGGATGCCGCGGTGCACAAGGCGGCCGCCAAGCGCGCCGCCGAAGGCATCGTGATGACCGACGAGGAGCGCCGCAAGCTGGTCTCCACCGAGGCGTCCCTGGGCATGGAGCCCTCCGAGCCGCGGCTGCCGTCGAACATGACCGGGCTGGAGACCTTCTCGCTGACCGGGGATCCGCGCGGCGAGGAAGACGAGGACGAGGACAAGTTCGACTCCCTGGTGGATGCAGACAGCTACTTCAACCTGCCGTCGGATCAGCCCGACGAGGATGACGAGGACGACCGCCGCTGAGGCGCGGTCCTCCGCGATCGGCACTGCATGGGCCCGGACAGCTGTCCGGGCCTTTCGCGTTTCCGGTCGGGGCAGGGATGCGATGCCGCGCGGCGCGGGCCGGTCAAAGCCGGGTGCGGGCGGCCAGCGCGGCGGCGATGGTGCCGTCATCCAGGTAATCCAGCTCGCCGCCCACCGGCACGCCCTTGGCCAGCGACGTGACCCGGGTGCGTCCGTCCAGCATGTCGGAAATGTAATGCGCGGTGGTCTGGCCGTCGACGGTGGCGCCGAGCGCGAGTATCACCTCCGTCACCTGTTCGGTCTCGATCCGGTCGGCCAGGCGCGGCAGGCCCAGATCCTCGGGGCCCACGGCGTCCAGCGCGGACAGCGTGCCGCCCAGGACGTGATAGCGCCCGCCGAACGCCCCGCCGCGTTCCATCGCCCAGAGGTCGGCGACATCCTCCACCACGCAGATCTGTCCCGTGGCGCGCCGGTCGTCGAGGCAGATCGGGCAGAGATCCCCGGTGGCGATATTGCCGCAATTGAGGCATTCGCGGGCCGTGGCCGCGACCTCGGTCATGGCTTCGGCCAGCGGGTGCAGAAGCTGGCTGCGCCGCGCGACGAGGTGCAGCACGGCGCGGCGCGCCGAGCGCGGGCCCAGGCCCGGCAGCTTGGCCAGAAGCTCGATCAGCGCGTCGATGGAGGCGGGCGGTTTGGCAGACATGCAAGCGCCAAAGCATGACGGGGCGCGCCGCGCAAGGGGCAGGGCGCGGGCCGCCCCGCGGGGGTCAGCGATAGGCCACGATCAGCAGGATCACCCCCAGAATGACGCGGTAGATCACGTAGGGGGTGAAGCTGACCGATTTCAGCAGCCGGAACATCAGCACCAGGGCCGCCAGCGCCGAGAGGAAGGCCAGTCCCGCGGCAATGGCGGCATCGGGCAGCTGGTCGGTCTTCCCCTCGGAGATGACTTCGAGGATCAGCAGCCCGCCGGCCATGGCGATGGTGGGGATCGACATCAGCATGGAGAGTTTCGCCCCGTCCTCGCGGCGATAGCCCAGCTGTCGCGCCGCGGTGATGGTGATGCCCGACCGCGATGTGCCCGGGATCAGCGCCACGGCCTGCCACAGCCCCATGATGACGGCGTCGCGCAGGCTCCAGTCGGCATCGCTCTTGGCTTCGGCTCCCGTCTGGTCGGCCCAGTAGAGGACGAGACCGAAGATCAGCATCGTCCAGCCGATCACCGCGACGGAGCGCATCATCTCCTCGATCCCGGTCAGTTTCAGCACCAGCCCCAGGATGACCACGGGCACGGTCGCGACGATCAGCAGCCAGGCCAGCCGGGCGCCCTCGGTATCGATCCGGCCCCGGGCGAGCCGCCCAAGACCCAGCAGGGCGGATTTCACGTCTGCCCAGAAATAGATCACCACCGCGAAAAGCGTGCCGACATGGACCGCGACATCGATCAGGAGCCCCTGATCGGCCATGCCCGAGAGGCTCGGCAGTAGAATCAGGTGGCCGGAGGATGAGATGGGAAGAAACTCGGTGATGCCCTGGATCACGGCAACGAGGAACAGGTGGAAAAGCGTCATGGTGTCGGACCGATCATACGGGGAGAAAGTGGCGAAAAAGGTATCATGAGACCACTATGTCAACAGGGCTGTCCTTTTTGGGCCCAAAATGAGCAGATCTTCGGGGGGGCGGCGTGAATATTTTGCACTTAGGTCACTATTACTGACTTTTCTTTTCGCGCCCTTCGTGGTTAGGAACGCGCGAACACTTGGACGACACAAGCAAGGATATGGCCTCATGGCGGACCAGCGAATGCTCCAGTTTGTTTCCGTACCACGGGACATGCCGGAGAAACGTGCGCCCAATCTACGCAAGCAGGATTTCAACGAGATCTATGCCGAATATGCGCAGGCGAAAGCAGAGGAACAGTCGGGGCGCTGCAGCCAGTGCGGCGTGCCCTATTGCCAGTCCCACTGCCCGTTGCACAACAACATTCCCGACTGGCTGCGCCTGACCGCGACCGACCGGCTGGAAGAAGCCTACGAGGTCAGCCAGGCGACCAACACCTTCCCCGAGATCTGCGGCCGCATCTGCCCGCAGGACCGGCTGTGCGAGGGCAATTGCGTGATCGAGCAGTCGGGCCACGGCACCGTGACCATCGGTTCGGTCGAGAAATTCATCACCGACACGGCCTGGGAAAAGGGCTGGGTCAAGCCGATCGTCCCGGCCGCGGAACGCACCGAGAAGGTCGCGATCATCGGTGCGGGCCCCGGCGGGCTTGCCGCGGCCGATGCGCTGCGCCGCAAGGGCGTGCAGGTGACGGTCTATGACCGCTACGACCGCGCGGGCGGGCTGATGATGTACGGCATTCCCGGCTTCAAGCTGGAGAAACACGTCGTCCAGCGCCGCGTCGACCAGATGGCCGAGGGCGGCATCCGCTTCGTGCTGAACTGCAATATCGGCGAGGATGTGTCCTTCGAGGAGATCCGCGCCAGCCATGATGCGGTGCTGATCGCCACGGGCGTCTACAAGTCGCGCGACCTGCGCGGTCCCGGCGCGGGGGCGGGCGGCATCGTGCGGGCCATCGACTACCTGACCGCGTCGAACAAGGTCAGCCTGGGCGATGACGTGGCCGAGTACGCCTCGGGCGAACTGAACGCCGCGGGCAAGAAGGTCGTCGTCATCGGCGGCGGCGATACCGCGATGGACTGCGTCCGCACCGCGATCCGCCAGGGCGCCACCTCGGTGAAATGCCTCTATCGCCGCGACAGGGCCAACATGCCCGGCTCGCAGCGCGAGACGCAGAATGCCGAGGAGGAGGGCGTGGAATTCGTCTGGCTCTCGGCGCCCAAGGGCTTTGCCGACAAGGACTCCATGGTCTCGGGCGTGATGGTGCAGCGCATGCGCCTGGGCCAACCCGACGCTTCCGGGCGCCAGACCCCCGAGGTGATCGAGGGCGCGGATTACATCGAGGAGGCCGACCTGGTCGTCAAGGCGCTCGGCTTCGAGCCCGAGGAACTGCCCGTGCTGTGGGACCAGCCCGAGCTGGAAGTCACCCGCTGGGGCACGATCAAGGCCGATTTCCGCAGCCACGAGACCTCCCTGCCGGGCGTCTACGCGGTGGGCGACATCGTCCGCGGTGCCTCGCTGGTGGTCTGGGCGATCCGCGACGGGCGCGAGGCGGCCGATGCGATCCTCGCCCGGTTCGACCAGCCCGCCGCCTCCGTCGCCGCGGAATAGGCCGGGCGATCCGGCAGAAATGCCGCAGGATCGGTCTGAGCGGCATCTTTTGCGGCGCGGATCCGCGGTCCCCGGAATTTGCAGGCGGGCATCCGGTTCCGTCTGTGGCATCCTCGGGACAGGGGCCGCGTCGCGTCGACAGGCAGGAGGCAGGGCCATGGCCAATGCGATTTCCGGGCAATGCATGTGCGGGGCGGTGCGGCTGACCGCGGTCCCGAGGCTCGATGAGCTGCATGCCTGCCATTGCGAGACCTGCCGCCGCTGGACCGGATCGGCGATGATCGTGGTCGAGGTGGCGCCGGAGGACCTGCAGGCCGCCGGTCCGGTCCGGTCGCGCGCCTCCTCGGACTGGGCGGAGCGCGCCTGGTGCGACGATTGCGGCTCGCCGCTGTGGTACCATCTGACGGTGCCGGGGCATGAATTCTACGCGGTCAGCGCGGGACTGTTCGGAGAGACCGGACTGGCGCTGACCAAGGAAATCTACATCGACCGCAAACCCGCAGGCTATGCCTTCGCGGGGGAGCGGATCAAACTGACGAAGCACGAGGTCGAGGCCACGTTCGCCTCCTTTGGAGAAGGGGACCAGCAATGACGAAATACGATGACGCCTGGGTGGCCGAAGAGGAAGCCAAGCGCGCCTTCATGGCCGAGCACGGCATGTACCGGACCGAGGACGAGCATTCTTCCTGCGGCGTCGGCCTCGTCGTGTCCATCGACGGCAAGAAGAGCCGCAAGGTCGTCGAATCCGGCATCAAGGCGCTGAAGGCGATCTGGCACCGCGGCGCGGTCGATGCCGACGGCAAGACCGGCGACGGCGCGGGCATCCACATCCAGATCCCGGTTCCCTTCTTCTACGACCAGATCCGCCGCACCGGCCACGAGCCCGACACGTCCAAGCTGATCGCGGTCGGCCAGGTCTTCCTGCCGCGGACCGATTTCGGCGCGCAGGAAACCTGCCGGACGATCGTGGAAACCGAAGTCCTGAAGATGGGCTATTACATCTACGGCTGGCGCCACGTGCCGGTGGACATCTCGGTGCTGGGCGACAAGGCCAATGCGACCCGCCCCGAGATCGAGCAGATCATCATCTCCAATTCCAAGGGCGTGGACGAGGAAACCTTCGAGCGCGAGCTCTACGTCATCCGCCGCCGGATCGAGAAGGCGGCCGCGGCCGCGCATGTCAACGGGCTGTACCTGTGCTCGCTGTCCTGCCGCTCGATCATCTACAAGGGGATGATGCTGGCCGAGCAGGTCGCGGAATTCTATCCCGACCTCAAGGACAAGCGGTTCGAATCCGCCTTCGCGATCTATCACCAGCGCTATTCGACCAACACCTTCCCGCAATGGTGGCTGGCCCAGCCCTTCCGCATGCTCGCCCATAACGGCGAGATCAACACGCTGAAGGGCAACGTCAACTGGATGAAGAGCCACGAGATCCGCATGGCCTCCTCGGCCTTCGGCGATCTGGCCGAGGACATCAAGCCGATCATCCCGGCCGCCTCGTCGGACTCTGCCGCGCTCGATTCCGTGTTCGAGGTGCTGGTCCGCGCCGGGCGCTCCGCGCCGATGGCCAAGACCATGCTGGTCCCCGAAAGCTGGTCGCAGCAGGCGATCGAGCTGCCCGAGGCCTGGCGCGACATGTACAGCTACTGCAACTCGGTGATGGAGCCCTGGGACGGTCCCGCGGCCCTGGCCATGACCGATGGCCGCTGGGTCTGCGGCGGGCTGGACCGCAACGGCCTGCGTCCGATGCGCTATGTCGTCACCGGCGACGGGCTCCTGATCGCGGGCTCCGAGGTGGGCATGGTGCCGACCGACGAATCCAGCGTCCGGGAGAAGGGCGCGCTCGGCCCGGGCCAGATGATCGCCGTCGACATGAAGGACGGCATCCTCTACCACGACGTGACCATCAAGGACATGCTGGCCGCCTCGCAGCCCTTCGGCGAATGGGTCGGCAAGATCAACAATCTCGAAGAGACGATGATCGGCCTGCCCGAAGTGGCGGGCTTTGCCGGGCCGGAACTGCGCCGCCGCCAGATCGCGGCCGGTTACACGATGGAAGAGCTGGAGCAGATCCTCGCGCCGATGGCCGAGGACGCCAAGGAGGCGCTGGCCTCCATGGGCGATGACACGCCTTCCGCGGTGCTCTCGACGAAGTACCGTCCGCTGAGCCATTTCTTCCGCCAGAATTTCAGCCAGGTCACCAACCCGCCGATCGACAGCCTGCGCGAATACCGCGTGATGAGCCTCAAGACGCGGTTCGGCAACCTCAAGAACGTGCTGGACGAGGACAGCTCCCAGACCGAGATCATCACGCTCGACACGCCCTTCGTCGGCAATGCGCAGATGAAGGAACTGGAAAGGCACTTCAACGCGCCGATGGTCGAGATCGACTGCACCTTCGCCGCCGGGGCCGGTCCCGAGGCGCTGCGCGAGGGGCTGCAGCGGATCCGCGACGAGGCGGAGGAGGCCGTGCGTTCGGGCGCGGGGCATATCGTGCTGACCGACCACCTGCAGGGCGAGACCCGGGTCGCCATGCCGATGATCCTGGCCACCTCGGCCGTGCATAGCTGGCTGACGCGCGAGGGGCTGCGGACCTTCTGTTCGCTCTGCGTGCGCTCGGCGGAATGCATCGACCCGCATTACTTCGCGGTGCTGATCGGCTCGGGGGCGACCATCGTGAACCCCTATCTGGCCGAGGACAGCCTGGCCGACCGGATCGAGCGCGGGCTGCTGGACATGACCCTGTCCGAGGCGGTCGCCAATTACCGCCACGCGATCGACCAGGGCCTGCTGAAGATCATGGCGAAGATGGGGATTTCGGTCATTTCCTCCTATCGCGGCGGCCTGAACTTCGAGGCCGTGGGCCTCAGCCGCGCGATGGTGAACGAGTATTTCCCGGGCATGCCCTCGCGGATTTCCGGCATCGGCGTGCACGGCATCCAGCACAAGCTGGAGGAGGTCCATGGCCGCGGCTGGGGACCCGAGACCAATGTCCTTCCGGTCGGCGGCTTCTACAAGGCGCGCAAGTCCGGCGAGACCCATGCCTGGGAAGCGACCTCCATGCACATGCTGCAGGCGGCGTGCAACAACGCCTCCTACGAGATGTGGAAACGCTACTCGGCCAAGATGCGGGCCAGCCCGCCGATCCATCTGCGCGACCTGTTGGACATCAAGCCGGTGGGCAAGCCGGTGCCGATCGAGGAAGTGGAATCCATCACCTCCATCCGCAAGCGCTTCGTGACGCCTGGGATGTCCCTGGGCGCGCTGAGCCCCGAGGCGCACAAGACGCTGAACGTCGCGATGAACCGCATCGGCGCCAAGTCCGACAGCGGCGAGGGCGGCGAGGATCCGGCACATTTCACGCCGGAACCCAATGGCGACAACCCGTCGGCCAAGATCAAGCAGGTGGCATCGGGGCGTTTCGGCGTCACGGCCGAGTACCTCAACCAGTGCGAGGAACTGGAGATCAAGGTGGCCCAGGGCGCCAAGCCCGGCGAGGGCGGCCAGCTTCCGGGGATGAAGGTCACCGACCTGATCGCGCGGCTGCGCCATTCGACCAAGGGCGTGACGCTGATCTCGCCGCCGCCGCATCACGACATCTACTCGATCGAGGATCTGGCGCAGCTGATCTACGACCTCAAGCAGATCAACCCGCGCTGCAAGGTGACGGTGAAGCTGGTCTCCTCCTCGGGCGTCGGCACGATCGCGGCGGGCGTGGCCAAGGCCAAGGCCGACATCATCCTGATCTCGGGCCACAATGGCGGCACCGGGGCCTCGCCTGCGACCTCGATCAAATATGCGGGCCTGCCCTGGGAAATGGGCCTCACCGAGGCGCATCAGGTCCTGTCGATGAACAACCTGCGCCGCACGGTGACGCTGCGCACCGATGGCGGGCTGCGCACCGGGCGCGACATCGTCATCGCCGCGCTGATGGGGGCCGAGGAATACGGCATCGGCACCGCGGCGCTGATCGCGATGGGCTGCATCATGGTGCGCCAGTGCCAGTCCAACACCTGCCCGGTGGGGGTCTGCACCCAGCGCGACGACCTGCGCGCCAAGTTCACCGGCAATGCCGACAAGGTGGTCAACCTGATCACCTTCTATGCCGAGGAAGTGCGCGAGATCCTGGCCTCGATGGGCGCGCGCTCCATCGACGAGATCATCGGCCGGGCCGACCTGCTCAGCCAGGTCAGCCGCGGGTCGGCGCATCTGGACGACCTGGACCTGAACCCGCTGCTGTTGACGGTGGACGGGATGAAGGGCGCCAAATACGACCGGCTGAAGCCGCGCAACGTGGTGCCGGACACGCTGGATGCCGAGATCGAGCGCGATGCCGAGCGGTTCTTCCGCGAGGGCGAGAAGATGCAGCTGAGCTACGCGGTGCAGAATACGCTGCGCACCATCGGCACGCGGACCTCGTCGCTGATCGTGCAGAAATTCGGCATGCGCAATGCGCTGCAATCGGATCACCTGACGGTCAAGCTGAAGGGATCCGCCGGGCAGTCGCTGGGGGCCTTCGCGGCGCCGGGGCTGAAGCTGGAAGTCGCGGGCGATGCCAATGACTATGTCGGCAAGGGCCTGTCGGGCGGCACGGTCGTGGTGCATCCGCCGATGGAAAGTCCGCTGAGCGCGGCGGAGAACACGATCATCGGCAACACGGTGCTGTACGGTGCCACGGACGGGTTCCTCTTCGCGGCGGGCCGCGCGGGCGAACGGTTCGCGGTGCGCAACTCCGGCGCCAAGGTGGTGATCGAGGGCTGCGGCTCCAACGGCTGCGAATACATGACCGGCGGCGTTGCGGTGATCCTGGGCTCCATCGGTCCGAATTTCGGGGCCGGGATGACCGGCGGCATGGCCTATCTCTACGATGCCGACGGAACCGCCGAGGCGCTCATGAACAAGGAGACGCTGGTGACCTGCAAGGTCTCGGCCGATCATTGGGAGGCGCAGCTCAAGGGCCTGATCGAGATGCATCATGCCGAGACCAAGAGCCGCCGCGCCGGCGAGATCCTGCAGCACTGGGAGCTGGAGAAGGACAAGTTCGTCCAGGTCTGCCCCAAGGAGATGCTGGCGCATCTGCCGGTGCCGCTGGGCGCCGAAAGCCGCGCCATCCCGGCCGAGTGAACCGGTCGCGGCGCATGCGCCGCGATCCTTTCCGCATCGAGGCAGCCGTTCCGGAAGGGGCGGCTGCCTTTGCCTGTTTCATGGGCAGTTGCCGCAACGTTTGCCGGGCTGCGGGACGATGGGGGATTTCACCGAAGGGGGATGAGCCGTTAGCCTCGTGCCATGCCGCCTTTCCGGAGTTGCTCATGCCGCTGGTCATCCTGACGTCTTCGGCACAGCCGAATATCGCCGTCTATACCGCGCCCCAGGCGGCGGATCTGCTGCTGTTGCTGGGACGGCTGCGCGGGGGCGGCGGCTTCGGGACGGTGGCGGAGGCCGCGGCCTGGCTGCGCACCCGGCCGGTCCCCGCGGGCTGGTACGAGGATGCGGTGGCGGCGCGCAGAGCGCTGGAGCGGCAGGGGCCGCGCGACGAGCGGGTCCGCCGCGCGCTGGTCCGCCTGGACCGGCTCAGGACGGGCAGGCGCCTGCCCTGCAGCGACAGGTGACTGTCTCAGCTGAAGCTGTAGGCGACCTGCTGGGCTTTCTGCCGTGATCCGACATGCTGTCTTTCGTTCAGCACGGCATCGACACGCAGCTGGTTTGTGCCGAGCTGGACCGCGATCTCCTGCTGCTTCTGTCCTCTCCAGTGCAGGATCCATACATCGACCGCCTGGTCGAAGGTCATGAAATACGTCGCGGCATTGTCGCCGGAGGGG
This sequence comes from Mangrovicoccus algicola, assembly GCF_014903745.1. Classification (GTDB taxonomy): domain Bacteria; phylum Pseudomonadota; class Alphaproteobacteria; order Rhodobacterales; family Rhodobacteraceae; genus Mangrovicoccus; species Mangrovicoccus algicola. Next base: position 14,395 of record NZ_JACVXA010000015.1, read on the forward strand.
CTTACCGCGGAGACCGGTGCTATATACATGGCCGCCTACTCCTCTGGGTCTGGTCGGATGCCGGAAGGGAAAGTTTCCGGCGCTGAATCATTAAAGTCCCCTTGCGCAGGGGCGTCCAGTTTGTGTTTCGTTCAATTTCGTTAGATTCGGATGAAGCTCAGGACGCGGTAACCATCCTGCCGCGTCAGCCTGCGCCTTGACCGCTGCAAGGCAGCATGTTTTCTGCCCGGCATGGCGCGCAAGGCAGCAAAGAAGAAGACCGCGAAGACAAGGGCGCCGCGGGCGCGGATCCGGCCGGGGCGGTGGGTGATGCGCGGCGTTCTGGGGCTGGTTGCGGCCTTCGCCCTGATCCTGGCCGCCTATGCGGTGCTGCCGGTTCCGGTGACGCCCTACCAGATCTCCGAATCGCGCAGGCTTGGCGGGATCGAGAAGGAATGGGTTCCGGTTCAATACATTAGCCCGGTAATGCTGCGATCCGTGGTAGCGGCGGAAGATGCCAATTACTGCGAGCACTGGGGCTTCGACATCGCCGCGCTGCGCAGCGCCATTGCCGGCGGCGCGCGGCGGGGGGGCTCGACCATCTCGCAGCAGACGGTGAAGAACGTTTTTCTCTGGCAGGGGCGCAGCTGGCCGCGCAAGGCGCTGGAGGCGGTCGTGACGCCCGGGGCCGAACTTGTCTGGTCCAAGCGGAGACTACTGGAGATTTACCTAAACGTTATCGAATTTGGCGATGGAATCTTCGGAATCCAGGCCGCTTCGCGCCATTATTTCGGGCTGGATGCGGCGGATCTGAGTGCCATCCAGGCGGCCCGGCTGGCGGCGATTCTGCCTGATCCCAAGGGCCGCTCGGCCGCTGATCCCAGCCCCTTCGTGCGTCGCCGCGCCGCGCAGATCCGTGACGGGGCAGAGACAATCCGCCGCGACGGCCGCGCAAATTGTTTCCAAGGCTAGACATCCGGCAGGTCCGTATTGGTAGATATGGGGCCCGCCACAAGCGGGCGCGTTACCGGGGCGGGGAGGCAGCTGGATGGAGCCGGGGGGGATCGGCGGTGCACTGGACCATATCGAGGAAGATGTCCTGTCGGGCTGGGTGCGCGGCGGCACGGCGGCGGATGTAGGGCTGTGGCGGGGCGATCGCAGGATGGCGGTCGCCGAGCCCTGGGACCGCGTCTTCGACCCGCCGCTGCGCGGCGCCTGCACGGGCTACCGGCTGACGCTTCCGCCGCAGGTGCCGGTCTCCGACCTGTTCACCGGGGCGGCGGAGCTGCGGCTGCAGGCGGCAAGCGGGGCGGTGCGCCTCCCGATCTGGCCGCCGGTGGCGGCGACGGCCCTGCTGCGGTCGCTGACGGCCGCCGAGATGGCCACGGTCCTGGCGCGGCTCGGCCCCCGGGGGCGGGCCGAGCTGGGGCTGGGCGTCCTTGGCGAGGAGATGAAGGGCGGCATTCCGCGCCCGGGGACGATTTCCCAGGACGAGGCGGCCCGGGTCGGGCGCGACGGGCTGCTGCTGCTGCATGGCGGCAGCAACGGGCTTGACCGGATCTATCGCGACGACCGGCCTGAGATCCCCGAGGCGGCGCGCTGGGGCGCGCTGACGCAACGGCGGCGGGCGCGGGCGGAGGCGCTCGGCGTGACCTATCTGCAGGCGCTCATGCCCGAGAAGAGCTCGGTCGCGGCAAGCTTCGATCCGGGGCGCGCGACGGTGCCGAGCGGTCTCTACCGCCAGAGCCTGCGCGCCATGGCGCGGAGCCTGCCGGAAGAGCGCATGGTCGACTGGCTGCCGGCCTTCCGCGCGACGCTGGCCCCGGACATGGTGTTCCGCCGCAAGGATACGCATCTGTCGACATACGGGGCGCAGGCGGCGATGGCGCATCTCTACTGGCAGCTCGCGGACATGCCGCTGCCGCTGGATGCCGCCGTGCCGCTGCGCCCGGAGATGCTGGAATCGGATCTGGGCGGGCGCTTTCACGGGCAGGCCGAGGAACTGGTCTTCGTGGCCGAGGGGCTGACCGGCCGGGACGGGCAGCGGATCGATCCCGAGCTGATCGCGGCCGAAACCCCCGCCGCGGGCCATACCGGCCTGCGCCGCCACTGGCGCTGCGCGGCCGCGCCGGACCCCCGCCGCGTGCTGGTCTTCGGCAATTCCTTCTTCGCCTCGGGCGAGAATTCGACCCAGCTCAGCTACTGGACGGCACGGCTTTTCGCCGAGACGCATTTCGTGTGGTCGGCCGAGGCGGACTGGCCGCTGGTGCGGCAGCTGCGGCCCGACGTGGTGATCTGCCAGACGATCGAGCGGTTCCTGACGGAGGTGCCGGCGCGGTGACCGGCCGGGTGCCGCGCCGGCGGGGCGCTGCTCCGGCGGCCCATGGACATCCCGCCGCAGGCGCGGCAAGAGGGAGGGGCAGGCAACCCCGAGGCGCGTCTACATGATCAAGCTCTATCACGTTCCCCTGTCCCCCTTCTGCCGGAAGGTGCGGCTGGTTCTCGCGGAGAAACGGCTGGAGGTCGATCTCGTCGAGGAACGATACTGGGAACGCGACCCCGACTTCCTGCGGCGCAATCCGGCGGGCAAGGTGCCGGTGATCCGCATCGACGGCATGCAGATCGGCGAAAGCAGCGCGATCTGCGAATACCTCGAGGAAACCTATCCGACACCGGCGCTCTTGCCGCAGGACCCGAAGGAACGCGCCGAGGTGCGCCGCCTGGTCGGCTGGTTCGACGACACGTTCTTCCGCCAGGTCACGGTCAATGTGCTGTATGAACGGGTGAACAAGAAGATCACCAAGTCGGGCTATCCCGACAGCCGCGCGGTCAAGCAGGGGCTTCAGGCGACCCGGTTCCACCTGGATTACATGACCCAGCTGCTGGACCAGCGCCGCTGGCTTGCGGGCGATGTCATGACCCTGGCGGATTTCACCGCCGCGGCGCATCTGAGCTGTCTGGATTATACCTCGGATGTCGACTGGCACCGCAGCGCGGCGGTGAAGGACTGGTATGCCAAGATCAAGAGCCGTCCGGCCTTCCGGGGGCTGCTGGCCGACCAGGTGGCGGGCTTCATCCCGCCCGCTCATTACGCCGATCTCGATTTCTGAAAGGCCCGCGCGCCCGGCGCGGCGCGCAGGCAGGGGGCCCCGCGATGGATGACGGCGCGGAACTGAAGGCAAGGCTGGCCGCCGAGGCCGAAGCGGCGGGCTTCGTGGCGATGGGCGTCTGCGGTCCGGATGCGGTGCCGCAGCTGCCCGGGCGGCTGGCGCAATTCGTCGAGATGGGCCGCCATGGCCAGATGGGCTGGATGGCCGAGCGCATGGGCTGGCGCGGCGATCCGCAGGCGCTCTGGCCCGAGGTCCGCTCGATCGTCGTGCTGGCCGAGAGCTATACGCCGCGCCATGATCCGCTGGCCGTTCTGGAGCGCCCGGATCGCGCCGGGATCAGCGTCTATGCCCATGGCAAGGACTATCACGACCTGGTCAAGAAGCGGCTGAAACGCGTCGGCCGCTGGCTGATCGCCCAGGCGCCGGAGACCGAGATCAAGGTCTTCGTCGATACCGCGCCGGTGATGGAGAAACCCCTGGCGGCGGCGGCGGGGCTGGGCTGGCAGGGCAAGCATACCAACCTTCTGGGCCGCGGGATCGGCAACTGGGTCTTCCTGGGGGCGATCTTCACCACGGCCGTGCTGCCGGCCGATGCGCCGGGGCGCGAAAGCTGCGGGAGCTGCCGGCGCTGCCTGGATGCCTGCCCGACGGATGCCTTCCCCGCGCCGTTCCAGCTCGATGCGCGGCGCTGCGTCTCCTACCTGACGATCGAGCACAAGGGGCCGGTCGATCCCGCGCTGCGTCCGGGCCTGGGCAACCGCATCTACGGATGCGACGACTGTCTGGCGGTCTGCCCGTGGAACAAGTTCGCCGCCGAGGCGCGCGAGCTGCGCTACCTGGCGGCCGATCCCGACCCGCCGGAGCTGGCCGAGCTGGCGATGCTGGACGACGCCGCCTTCCGCGCGCGGTTCTCGGGATCGCCGATCAAGCGCATCGGCGTGGCCCGCTTCCTGCGCAACGTGGCCTATGCGATCGGCAATTCCGGGCTGGCCGCGCTGCGCCCGGCCGCGGCGCATCTGGCGGGGCATGGCGATCCGGTGGTCGCGGAGGCCGGCAGCTGGGCGCTGGCGCGGCTGCCGGGCGCCTGAGGGCGGGGGCCGCCGAAAGCGGCGCGGCTTCATCATTTGTCCACCAGCCGGGTGCGAGTGTCGGCCGGGGACGGGCGCGAATCCCGTCCCGGCAGCGACCGGGATTGCGACGATGGACATTCATGCCGAGAACAAGGCCGCATTGGCGCGGTTCCGCGAGGCTCTGTACGATTTCGACAAGATGCGCGCGCGCGACGTCGCCGCGGAACTCTTCGCGCCCGGTGCCCCGGTGCATCTGTCCCACCCCTTCAACCGCCTCGCCGGGCAGAGCGCGCTTCTGGAGGCGGCGATCCTGCCGATGGCCCAGAGCTTTCCGGACATGGAGCGGCGCGATCACATCGTGATCGCGGGCGAAAGCGAGGCAGGCCAGTGCTGGGTCGGCTGCGCGGGCTGCTACATGGGCACCTTCCGCCGGTCCTGGATGTCGATACCGCCCTCGGGCCGGGTGGCGACGCTGCGGTTTCACGAATTCTACCGGTTCAAGGAAGGGCGGGTGGTCGAGGTGCTGGCGCTGTGGGACATTGCCGAGCTGATGAAGCAGTCCAATTGCTGGCCGCTGGCGCCGTCGCTGGGCCGGGACTGGACGGTGCCCCCGCCGGCCACGCTGGACGGGCTGGAACCGACCGGCGACGGCGCCGCCTCCGTCGGGCTGGTGGCCGATATGCTGCGACAACTGGAAACCGTCGATGCGGGGGGCGGTCCGCCGGTGCAGCAGGAAGCCTACTGGCATCCCCGCTGCAACTGGTACGGCCCGGCCGGGATCGGCACGGCGCGCAATCTGGACGGATTGCGCCGCGGCCATCAGAGGCCCTTCCTCAATGCCATGCCGGACCGCGAGAAGAACCTGCGAACCGGCCATCTCTTCGGCGAGGGGAACTATGTCGGCTATGTCGGCTGGCCCGGCTGGCGCATGACGCTCAGCCGCGACGGCTGGCTGGGCATTCCCCCGCTGGAACGGGCGCTGACCATGCGCTCCCTTGATTTCTGGCGGATCGAGAACGGGCTGATCCGGGAGGCCTGGACGATGCTCGACCTGCTGGATGTCTATCATCAGCTGGGCGTCGACGTGCTGGGCCGGATGCTGGAACTGACGGGACAGCGCGAATGGATGTGAAACGCGCCGCCGGGCGGGCCGCGCGGCGCGGCAGGGCGCCGGAGACAGGGAGAGGATGCAGATGCTGACAGGCAAGCCGAGGCTGGTCTTCCGCGCGGGCGGGGCGTCCGTCCCGGCGGAGGACCGTCCCGAAGAGGTCGCGGATCTGGTGCGCAGCGCCACGGAGGAGATCTGGGAGCGCCGCGGCCGCAGCGGGGCGGTCCGCGATTTCTACCAGGAAGGGGCGGTGCGACGCAGTCCGGGGGGAATGACCAGCGGCCGGGCTCCGGCGGAACGCGAGGTCCTGGCCACGGCCGCGGAATTTCCCGATCGCGAGATCCTGACCGAGGACGTGCTGTGCCGCGCCCTGCCGGGGCGGGGCGTTCTGGCCAGCCAGCGCATGGTTTCCCGTGCCACCCATGCGGGGCCGGGCCTGTTCGGGGCGGCCAGCGGCCGCATCCTTTGCTGGCGCAGCATGGCGGACCGGCGCATCCTGGGCGGGCGGATCGCGGAGGAATGGGTCATCACGGATACCGGCGCCATCCTGCGCCAGCTGGGGCGCATGCCGCGGGACTGGATCGCGGAAATCCTGTCACAGGGGCCGCTGGAGCCGGTGCTCCTGCCTGCCGACGATCCCCCCGACCCGGCGCAGGCACCGGATCCGAAAGATTCCACCGGCGCGCGCCTTGCCGATCTGGCGGACCGGATTGCGGGGGCGGATTTCGGCGCGATCGGCCAATGCTATGACCCCGGCTGCATGCTGTCCTATCCCGGCGGCGCGCAGGGCCACGGCACGCGGGACGCGGAACGGTTCTGGCTGCCTCTGCGCGCGGCCTTTCCCGATGCGGAACTGGTCGTCCATCATGTTGCGGGGGAGGAGGCATCGGGGATGCCGCCGCGCGCGACGCTGCGCTGGTCGCTATCGGGCCATCACGCGGGATGGGGCGTATTCGGCCCGCCCAGCCGCGCGATGGTCCATGTCGCGGGCATGACGCAGGTGGAATTCGGCCCGCTGGGGATCCGGCGGGAATGGACCTTGTTCGACGAAACCGCGATCTGGGCCCAGATCCTCGCGCATGCCGACTGAGCCGGGCCGGGCCGTCCCGCACGAGACGCCGTCCTCCGGCTGTCCCGCGCCCGGTCCCGCGAGAGTGTCGGCGGCTTGCGGCAGCCTGCGGTCCCCCGGCCCGTGCGGGCGGGGGCCGCGGACCCCGTCGACCGACGCGGCGGCGCGGGCCCCGTGCCTGGTGGGGAAGCCGCGCCGCTGCCGCGCGAGGGCGGAACGCGGCGCCGGGGCCGATCAGTCCTCCATGGCTTCCAGTTCGTCGATCATCCCCGAGATCATGGACAGGCCCTTGTCCCAGAAGGCCGGGTCCGAGGCATCCAGCCCGAAGGGCGCCAGCAGCGCCTTGTGGTGCTTGGACCCGCCGGCCTTCAGCATCTCGAAATACTTCGCCTGGAAATCCGCGTCGCCTTCCTCGTAGACGGCATAGAGCGCGTTCACCAGCCCGTCGCCGAAAGCATAGGCATAGACGTAGAAGGGCGAGTGGACGAAATGCGGGATATAGGCCCAGAACACCTCGTAGCCTTCCATGAAGTCGAAGACGGGTCCGAGGCTCTCGGCCTGCACGCTCATCCACAGCGCGTTGATGTCATCCGGGGTGAGCTCGCCCTCGCGCCGCGCGTCATGCAGCTTGCATTCGAAGTCATAGAAGGCGATCTGGCGCACGACCGTGTTGATCATGTCCTCGACCTTGCCCGCCAGCATGACCCGGCGCTCCTGCTTCGTCTCCGCCTTCTCCAGCAGCGCGCGGAAGGTGAGCATCTCGCCGAAGACGCTTGCCGTTTCCGCCAGGGTCAGCGGCGTGGAGCTGAGATGCTCGCCCTGATCCGCCGCCAGCACCTGGTGGACGCCGTGGCCCAGCTCATGCGCCAGGGTCATCACGTCCCGCGGCTTGCCCAGGTAATTCAGCATGACATAGGGGTGCACGGTGCTGACGGTGGGATGGGCGAAGGCGCCGGGCGCCTTGCCGGGCTTCACCCCGGCATCGATCCACCCCTTCTCGAAGAAGGGCGCGGCGATTTCGGCCATTTTCGGATCGAAGCCGGCATAGGCGTCAAGCACGGTCGCCTTCGCCTCGTCCCAGGCGACCTTGCGGTCCGACTCCATCGGCAGCGGGGCGTTGCGGTCCCAGACCTGCAGCCGGTCGAGCCCGAGCCATTTCGCCTTCAGCGCATAGTAGCGGTGGGACAGCTTGGGATAGGCGGCGACCACGGCGTTGCGCAGCGCCTCGACCACCTCCGGCTCGACATGGTTGGCCAGGTGGCGGCCGGTCTGCGGGCTGGGCATCTTGCGCCAGCGGTCCTCAATCTCCTTCTCCTTGGCCAAGGTATTGTGCACCCGGGCGAAGGTGCGGACATTCTCGCCGAAGACCCGGGCGATCTCGCGCGCGGCGCTCTCGCGTTTCGAACGGTCCTGTTCGCTGAGCAGGTCGAGCGTCGCTTCCAGCGGACGCGGCTCGCCGTCGATGGTGAATTCCAGCCCGGCGATCGTCTCGTCGAAGAGCCGGTTCCAGGCGGCGGCGCCGACCGCCGACTGGTCATGCAGGAACTGCTCCAGTTCGTTGGAGAGCTGGTGCGGCTTCATCGCGCGCAGCCGCTCGAAGATCGGCCGGTAGCGGGCCAGCGCGGCATTCTCGGCGAACATCGCCTCAAGCTTGCCGTCCTCGATGCGGTTCAGTTCCAGCGACCAGAAGACCAGCTGCGCGGTCATGGTGGTGATCCGGTCCTGGGCATCGGCCATGAACTTGGCGCGGTCGGAATCCATCGTGTTCTGGTAGTAGCGCAGCCCGGCATAGGACATCAGCCGGCCCGCGATGATCGACAGTTCCTCGTCGCGCTCGACCGCGCGCAGCAGCCCGGCGGCGTCCAGCGTGTCGAGACGGCCCGCGTAATCGGCGGCGAAGCTCGTGCACAGCGCCTCCAGCCGCTCCATGTCGGCGGCGAATTCCGGCCCGTCCGGGGACGGGTAGAGATCGCTCAGATCCCATTCGGGCAGGTTGCCCAGGCCATCGGTGCCAGCCGGGGCATTCGCGTCGCGGACGGGGTGGGCAATCTGCATGGGTCTCTCCTGCGTTCTGACCTGCCATATCTAGGGGCTGCGCCCGGCAGGGATCAAGCCGCCCGGCGCATTCCGTGCGGTCGCGGGGGCCGGGACTAGCCGTAGAGGTCGAGCAGCGCGCGCAGCTCCGTCAGGGTGCTGGCCTCGGCGGCGGCCTTGTCACGGCGCCAGCGCGCCATGCGCGGAAAGCGCAGCGCGATGCCGGATTTGTGGCGGGGACTTTCGCGGATCCCCTCGAAGGCGATCTCGAAGACATGCTGCGGCGCCACCTGCCGCACCGGGCCGAAGCGGTCGCGGGTGTTGCGGCGCACCCAGGCGGTGATCTCGGCGAATTCGGCATCGGTCAGGCCGGAATAGGCCTTGGCGAAGGGCACCAGCTCCGGCCCGTCCCAGACCGCGAAGGTGAAATCCGTGAACAGGGTGGCGCGGCGTCCGTGACCCGCCTGGGCATAGAGCAGAACGGCATCGATGCGCAGCGGCTCCAGCTTCCATTTCCACCAGTCGCCGCGGCGGCGCCCCGCGTGATAGGGGCTGGCGCGGTGCTTCAGCATCAGCCCCTCCGCATGGTGGCTGCGCGCGGCGGCGCGCTGCGCGCCCAGCTCGTCCCATGTCCCGAACTCCATCAGCGGCGAGGCGGCCAGAGGCGCCTCGGCAGGCAGCTGTTGCAGGAGCCGGTCCAGCCGGAGGCGGCGCTCCTCCAGAGGCAGGGGACGCAGGTCCGTGCCCTCCTGTTCCAGCAGGTCATAGGCGAGAAGCCGCGCCGGGGCCTCGGCCAGCAGTTTCTTCGGCACGGTCTTGCGCCCCAGCCGCGTCTGCAGCCGCGCGAAGGCCAGGGGACGGTCGGCCGCGCGGTCCCAGGCCAGGATCTCGCCGTCGATCACCGTGCCGTCGGGCAGGAAATCCGCCAGCGGGGCGAGGTCGGGAAAGCGCGGGGTGATGAGGTCCTCGCCGCGGCTCCACAGGTACAGCTCGCCGCCGCGGCGGATCGCCTGGCCGCGGATCCCGTCCCATTTCCATTCCGCCAGCCAGTCGCCGGGCGCGCCCAGATCCGCGGCCGGGTCCTCCAGCGGATGGGCGAGGCAGAAAGGATAGGGGCGGCTCAGGTCATCGGCAGGGTCCTCCGAGAGGATCAGCCGGTCCCAGCTGGTCGTGGCCGGGGTCCAGTCGCCCATCAGCCGGTGGGCCAGTTTCGGCGCCTCGATCCCGGTGGCCTGCGACAGGGCGCGCGTGACCAGCCCGGCACTGACGCCGACGCGGAAGCCGCCGGTCAGCAGCTTGTTGAAGACCAGCCGGTCCTGCGCCGCCATCCCGTCCCAGGCCTCCAGGACGGCCGCCTTATGCGCCGCTTCCGGCTGCGGGCGCAGCGCGGCAAGCCAGTCCATCCACTCCGCCAGGCTGCGGTCCTCGCCGCGCAGGGGCGGCGGCAGGATCAGCGCGATCGTCTCGGCCAGGTCGCCCACCACGGGATAGGATTCCTCGACCAGCCACAGCGGCAGGCCCGCGCGTTCGGCGGCCCAGTCGCGCAAGCGCGCGGAGGCGACGACCCGCCGCGGCCGCCGTCCGGACAGAAGCGCGATCGCCCAGAGCCGGTCCTCCTCCGGCGCCCCGGTCAGATACTCCGCCAGCGCCGCGACCTTGGCATTGGTCCGCGTGGTGCGGTCGAGCGTGTCGAAGAGCCGGGCAAAGCGCCTCATTACGCAACCTCGCCCTCGGTCTCCTCGCCGCCGAATTCGGTCGCGACGATGCCTGCGTCAAGGCCCTGGCTTTCCAGCCAGCGGCGGAACACCGCGGTGTAGCCATGCGTGACGAAGACCCGCTCGGCCCCGGTCGCGCGGATTGCCGTGTTCAGCCCGTCCCAGTCGGCATGATCCGACAGCACGAAGCCGCGATCCATCCCGCGCCGCCGCCGAACGCCCCTGAGCTGCATCCAGCCCGAGGCGAAACCCGCGGAGGCAGGACCGAAGCGCCGCGCCCAGGGGGTTCCCAGCGCCGCGGGAGGCGCGAGGACCAGCGCGCCGGGATGGTCCCCGGGCTTCGTCTCGGGCGTGACGCGGATCGTGCCGGGCAGGGCATAGCCCTGGGCGCGCAGCACCTCGTTCGTGGCCTCCACCGCGCCATGGGTCAGGACCGGACCGGCGCCGGCGTCGATGCCCGCCAGCAGCCGCTGCGCCTTGCCCAGGCTGTAGGCGCCCAGGATCGAGACCCGCCCGGCCGCCCGGTTCTCGGCCCACCAGGCGTCGATCGCGGCCATCACCTCGGCCTGCGGGCGCCAGCGGAAGACCGGCAGCCCGAAGGTGCATTCCGAGATGAAGGCATGGCAGGGCACCGGCTCGAACGGTTCGGCCAGCCCGTCGGGCTCGATCTTGTAATCGCCCGAGACGACCCAGACCTCGCCCGCGACCTCCACCCGCACCTGCGCCGATCCGGGCAGGTGGCCCGCGGGATGCAGGCTGAGCGTCGCGGCGCCGATGCGGCGGGTCGCGCCATAGGCCAGGGTGTCGATGCGGATGTCGCCCAGCCGGTGGCGCATCACCGGCGCGGCCTGGGGCGTGGCGAGATAGCTGCCATGGCCGGGCCGGGCGTGATCGGCATGGCCATGGGTGATGACGGCCCGCGCGACGGGCCGCCAGGGGTCTATGTGGAAATCGCCTGCCGGGCAGTAGATGCCCTCGGGCGTGAAGCTGAGCACCGGCGCCATGGGGCGCAACCTAGCGTCCGGCGGGCAATTCCCAAGGGCTCAGCCGCGCCGCGTGGCCGATTTCAGGTCGCGCAGCGTGAAGGCGCCGGTCAGATGCGAGGCGATGGCATAGGAAACCATGCCCAGCACCACCAGCCCCAGGAGCGCCAGGTAGCGCCAGCCGCCGGTGGCCAGCATGTCCCGCAGCAGGCCCGCGGCGATCACCAGCACCCCGCCCATGATCGCGCTGGCCAGCACCTGGCGCGGGATGCGGCGGCGCAGCCGGTCGTCGAATTTCGCCACCAGCCCCATGTCGCGCGCGCCCCACCACAGGAGCCCCACCATCGCCCAGCCCGCCAGCGTCGTGCCCCAGGCGGCGGCGATGAAACCGATGAAGGGCGCCAGCCCGATCGCGACCCCGGCATTGATGACCATCGCCCAGACGGCGTAGCGGAAGGGCCGCACCGTGTCCTCGCGGGCGAAATAGAGCGGCTGCATCACCTTCTGCAGCACGAAGGCCGGCAGGCCCGCGCCATAGACCGCCACGGCCAGCGCGGTGGCGGCACTGTCGGAGGCATCGAAGGCGCCGCGTTCGAACAGCACCGAGACCAGCGGCCCGGGAATGGCGATCAGCGCGGCGGTGGCGGGCAGGGTCAGGGCAAGGGCGAATTCGCCCGCGCGGCTCAGCCCGTGGCGGCTCCCGGCCTCGTCTCCGGCCGCCAGGCGGCGCGACAGGTCGGGCAGCAGCACGACGCCGACCGCGATGCCCACGACGCCCAGCGGCAGCTGGTACAGCCGGTCGGCATAGGCCAGCCAGGCGACCGCGCCGTCGAAATAGCTGGCCACCTGGCGGCCGACCAGCAGGTTGATCTGCACCACGCCCCCCGCCAGCGCGGCGGGCACGGCGACGCGCACCAGCTGGCGCATGTCGGGGCTCAGCCGCGGCCGGGTGATCCCCATGCGGAACCCGTGGCGCCGCGCGATCCACCACATCAGCAGGAACTGCCCGATCCCCGCGGCCAGCACGCCCCAGACCAGCACGCGGCCGGAATGCAGCCCGGCGATCTCCCCGGCGCGCGGCGAGACCGGTATCAGCCCGCTTTGCGCCAGCACCAGCGCGGCGACCAGGATGACGTTCAGCACCACCGGCGCCGCCGCCCCGGCGGCGAAATGGCCGACCGCGTTCAGCACCCCGGTCAGGAGCGCGGCCAGCGAGATGAACAGGATGTAGAAGAAGCACACCCGCCCGAATTCCACCGCCAGTTCGAAGCGGACATCGCCCGCGAAGCCCGCGGCCATGGCCATCACCAGCAGCGGCATGGCGATCACGCCGGCGGCCGAGAAGATCAGCAGCACGAAGCCCAGCCCGGAAAACGCCTCCTGGGCGAAGGCGCGGGCCTTTGCGGGGTCGTCTACGCGTTTCGAGAACATGGGCACGAAGGCCATGTTGAACGCGCCCTCGGCGAAGAAGCGGCGGAACATGTTGGGCAGGGCGAAGGCCACGAGGAAGGCCTCGGCCACCGGGCCCGCCCCCAGGAATACGGCCAGCAGGATATCGCGGGCGAAGCCCAAGAGGCGGCTGGCCATGGTCCAGCCGCCGACGGTCACGAAGCCCGTGATCAGGCGGATCGGTTTCAAAGGGTCCTCATTCCGTGGCGCGCATGGCGCCCTTGCGGATCGCTTCCTCCAGCTTGCGCGACAGCGATTCCTGGCGGCTGCGGCTGACGATCTTCAGGCCGAACATGTCCTTGACGTAGAAGGTGTCCACGGCCTGGGCGCCATAGCTCGCGATCTGGGCCGAGGCGATGTAGACATGGTTGTTGGCGAAGGTGCGGCTGAGATCGAACAGCAGCCCCGGCCGGTCGCGCGTATCCACCTCGATGATCGAGTAGATCTCGGATCCGTCATTGTCGAAGGTGATCCGGGTGGGGACCTCGAACTTGCGTTCGCGCTTCTTGATCTTGTCGCGCGACTTGATCGCCTCGCGCGCCACCACCTCGCCCAGCAGGGTCTTGTGGATCATGCTGCGCAGCCGTCCCATCCGGTCGGGATCATAGGGATGGCCGTCGGCATCCTGGATCCAGAAGGTGGCGGTGGCATAGCCGTCCTTGGTGGTGAAGCTGCGCGCATCGACGATATTGGCCCCCACCAGCGCCAGCGCGCCGGTCAGCCGGGCGAAGATGCCCGGGTGGTCCTGCATGGCAAAGCAGCACTGGGTGGCATCCAGATTGTCGTCCGCAGCCAGTTCCAGGCGGATCTCGTCATTGCCCAGCCCGTCGAGCAGCCGCGCGAAGATCGCCTGGGTCGAGGTGGCCAGACCCTGCCAGTAGGGCGGGTAATGCCGCTCCAGCTCGGCCTCCAGCTTGTCCTCGGGCCAGCCCTTCAGCGTCTCGGCCAGGCGCGACTTGGCCTCGGGCAGGAGCGCATCGCGGTTGAGATGTTCCAGCCCCGTGGCCAGCGCGGTTTCCGTCAGCGCATAGAGCCTGCGCAGCAGGGTCGCCTTCCAGTTGTTCCAGACCCCGGGGCCCACCCCCATGATGTCGCAGCAGGTCAGCACCAGAAGCAGGTCGAGCCGCCGCTTGGTCTGCACCGCGCGGCTGAAATCGCGGATCGTGCGGGGATCGGACAGGTCGCGTTTCTGCGCCATGTCCGACATCAGCAGGTGCTGGCGCACCAGCCATTCGATCGTTTCGCATTCCTGTTCGTCCAGGCCGAAGCGCGGCGCCACCTTGCGCGCGATCCGCGCGCCCAGGATGGCGTGGTCTTCCTTGCGGCCCTTGCCGATGTCGTGGAAGAACATCGCCAGGTACAGGACCCGGCGGTTGACCTGGCCTTCGGTCATGATCCGCGTGGCGGCGGGCAGCGCGTCCTTCAGCTCGCCGCGCTCGATCTCGGCCATGGTGGAGATGCACTGGATCGTGTGTTCGTCCACCGTGTACTGATGGTACATGTTGAACTGCATCATCGCCACGACCGGCTGGAATTCGGGGATGAAGGCGCCCAGCACGCCCAGCTCGTTCATCCGACGCAGGGCCCGTTCGGGATTGCCGTGATCCAGCAGCAGCCGCAGGAAGATGGCGTTGGCCTCGGCATCGGCGCGCATCTTCGCGTCGATCAGGTGCAGGTTCGCCGCCACCAGCCGCATCGTGTCGGGATGGATCAGCAGCCCGGTATCCAGCGCCTCCTCGAACATCCGCAGGAAGTTCAGCGGATCGGCGAGGAAGCCCGCATCCTCGGCATGGCGCAGCCGGCCGTGCTGGATCTCGAATCCGTCCGAGACCTTCGCCTTGCGGCCGAAATTGCGGATGTTCTCGATGAAGGAGGTCTTGGTGACATGGGTCGCCTCGATCTGGGTCAGGAAGATCCGCGTCAGTTCGCCCACGGTGGTGGCATGGCGGAAATAGTCCTGCATGAAATGCTCGACCGCGCGGCGGCCGCCGCGATCGACATAGCCCAGATCCTCGGCCACCTCGACCTGCAGGTCGAAGGTCAGCTGGTCCATCGCGCGCCCGGCGATCAGGTGCAGCTGGTTGCGCACCGCCATCAGGAACCGCTCGGCCCGGTCGAACCGGTCGAATTCGTCCTGGGTGAACACCCCCAGATCCACCAGGTCGGCGGCATCGTCCACCGCATGGAGATACTTGGCGATCCAGAACAGGGACTGAAGGTCCCTGAGCCCGCCCTTGCCCTCCTTGACGTTGGGCTCCACCACGTAGCGCTGGCCGCCCTGCTTCCGGTGGCGCAGCGCGCGCTCCTCCAGCTTGGCGGCGACGAATTCGGGTCCGGTCTTGGCGAAAAGCTGGGTGCGCAGCCGGTCCACCAGTTGATCGGCCAGTTCCGGATTGCCGATCAGGTAGCGCGTTTCCAGCACGGCGGTGCGGATGGTGATGTCGCCCTTGGCGCGGATCAGCGTTTCCTGCACGGAACGGGTGGAGTGCCCGATCTTCAGCCGCAGGTCCCACAGGATGTAGAGGCAGCTCTCGATCACGCTTTCCGCCCAGGCCGAGGGCTTGGCCGGGGTCAGGAACAGCAGGTCCACATCGGAATGCGGCGCCATCTCGGCGCGGCCGTAGCCGCCCACCGACAGCATGGCCAGCCCGGTCAGCTGGCTGCGCGACTGCGCAGGATGCAGGTAGCGCGAGGCGATCTCGAAGACCGTGCGGGTGATGCAGTCCATCAGATAGGCATAGGACCGCACCGCCCGCCCCGATTGCAGGGGCGCGCGGGCGATCGCCTGGGCGATCGCGTTGTCGCCGCCCTTCCGGGCGAGCATCAGGATCTCGACGGCGCCCTGCTGCAGGCCGCGGGAGTCCCCGGCCTCCTCGGCCAGATTGTCCAGGGCCGCATGGATCCGCGCGATGTCGAAGATCTCGTCCGGGGGCAGGATCAGGTCGGCAGGCGGGATATACGCGTCGATGCGGAGGAGGGAGCGATCAGGAACCGGTTGCGCCAAGACGGGAGGAAGCCTGTTTGAGGATGGAAACGGTGTTGCTGCGGATGGTGGCGACGGCCAGGCTGCGGCGGTTGGTGCCGTCCGACAGGAAGCGGAACGTGCCGGTCGCGCCCGAGAAGGCCCCGGCATTGATCAGCGCCTGCGGCGACAGGCCCGCGGGACCCGAGCGCGACGCCTGCGCGGCGATCGCGCGGATGCCGTCATAGGCCAGCGGGGCCAGCAGGTGCGGGCTGTTGCCGTTGGCGGCGATGTAGCGGCGGTTGAACTCGCCCACCGGGGTGGTGTCGGGCATGGTGAACCAGCAGCCCTGGAGACCCGGCAGCGAGGTGGCCGATGGCGGGATGTCGGCGCGCGCCATGCACATGTACTGGAACTGGCTGGCGGGCAGGCCGTAATCGGGCAGCAGCCCGACCAGCGTCGGCAGGGCCGCCTGCGTGTCCGAGGTCAGCAGCAGCGCATCCGCCCCCGCGCCGCGCGCGGCGGCGGCGATGCCCGGCAGCGCCGCGACCAGGCCTTCCTGCGACAGGTCGAACTCGCCCGAGCCGACCACCGACACGCCGGTGCCCGACAGGCCCCGCACGGCGGCATCGCGGATCACCTGCTCGGCGGCGGAGCGGGCATTGATGATGAAGACCCGGCGCTTGCCCTGGCTGGCGGCATAGGCGCCCAGCTCGGCGGCGCGGTTCTCGAAGGTATCCCCCAGCATCAGCACGTTGCGCCCGGCGATGTCGGTATTGTTGGAGAAGGTCAGCACCGCGGTGTTCGACTGCGCCATCAGCGTGCCGACGGCGGCGGCATTCTGCGCCAGGAGCGGCCCGAGGATGATGTTGGCGCCTTCCGCCTTGGCCTGCTGCGCGGCCTGCTGGGCGCGGCCCGGATCGGCGGCGGTGGAATAGGTGCGCAGCGTGACCATCCCCGGCTCCGCCTCGGACACGGCCAAGCGCGCGGCCTTGGTCAGGCTGTCGGCAATCAGGCCCAGCTGCGGATCGGCCGCGTTCGAGGGGACCAGCAGGCCGACCGTCACCGGACCCGGCGCGCCCCCGCGGGTGGCGGTGCCGAAGGCGGCCGGGTCGCAGGCGCCCAGCGTCATGGCGGCGGGCATCAGCGCGGCGGCTCCGAGGATCTGGCGGCGGGAAAAGGCGCGGGGCGGGGCCATTGGGGGTCTCCTTGCGGTCCTGGATCGGGCGGCCTATGCTGGGCCTGTGTCACTCACTCGTGACGAGCTTACTCGGCTCCGGGAGCGGCTTAAACCGTGAATTATCAGCACAGCAGCCTCGCGCCGGGGCTCTATCTTGTCGCAACGCCCATCGGGCATGCGCGCGACATCACGCTCAGGGCGCTCGACGTGCTGGGATCGGCCGATCTCCTGGCCGCGGAAGATACCAGGACCCTGCAGAAACTGATGCAGATTCATGGGGTTGGGCGTGAAGGCCGGGCGTTGATCGCCTATCACGACCATTCCGGCGGCGCGGCCGCCGCGCGCATTGCCGAGGAAATCCGGGCGGGGCGAAGTGTCGCCTATGCCTCGGAGGCGGGATCGCCGCTGATTTCCGATCCGGGCTACCGGCTGGTTGCGGAACTGGCGCGGCAGGGGCTGCCGGTGACGGTGATCCCCGGCGCCTGCGCCGCGGTGGCGGCGCTGTCGGTGGCGGGGCTGGCCACGGACCGGTTCCTGTTCCTGGGGTTTCCGCCCGCCAAGGCGGCGGCGCGCCTGTCCTGGCTGGCGGCCGAGGCCCATGGCGGCGCCACGCAGGTGATCTACGAATCGCCGCGCCGGGTGGAGGATCTGCTGGTCGCGCTGGCCGAGACCCACGGGGAGGACCGGCCGGTCGCCTTGTGCCGGGAACTGACCAAATCCTACGAAACCGTGCTGCGCGGCAGCGTCGCGGAGCTGCTGGAGCAGGTGCGCGAGACCCCGCCGCGCGGCGAATGCGTGCTGGTCGTGGCCGGGGCGGCACCCGAGGGGGCGGGGGCCGAGGACATGGAGACCGCGCTTGTTAACGCGCTCGAAAGGCTGAGCATGAAGGATGCGGTGAAGGAAGTCGCCGAAAGCCTGGGCATGCCGCGCAAGGCGGTCTACCAGCGGGCGCTGTCGCTGCGGGAGGACGGCTGAGCCATGGACGGAGCCACGGGGTATCATGCGGGACTTGCCGCCGAGGATTGCGTCGCGCGGCATTACGAATCCTGCGGTCACAGGCTGCGCGCGCGGCGCTGGCGCGGGCAGGGCGGCGAAATCGACCTGATCCTCGAGGGACCCGGGGGCCTGGTTTTCGTCGAGGTCAAGAAAAGCCGCAGCTTCGATCATGCGCTGGAGCGGTTCACCCCGCGCCAGATGGCCCGGATCTGCGACGCGGCGACGGAATTCGTGGCCGGGGAACCGCGCCAGATGGACACGCCGATGCGGTTCGACCTGGCGCTGGTGGACCAGCATGGGCAGACCCGGGTGCTGGAGAATATCCTCCACTGAGGCGGCCCGGCGGCGCGGCGTCCCGAAACGGCAATTGCACCGGCGCCGCGAATGGGTCAGATGATATCCCCAAAAGGACGGGATGTTCATGCTGACAATCGCTTTCCAGATGGATCCGATCGAGACGGTCGATCCCAATGCAGACAGCACCTACCGGCTGGCCGAAGAGGCCCAGGCGCGCGGGCACAGGATTTACGTCTACGGGCCGGAGCAGCTGACCTTCGATCGCGGCGTGGTCCGTGCGATGGCGCGCCCGGCCGAGATCCGCCGCGGCCAGACGCCCTTCGTCACGCTGGGCGATCCGGTCGACCTGGATCTCGGCGAGGTCGACGTGGTCTGGCTGCGCCAGGATCCGCCCTTCGACATGGGCTATATCACCACCACCCACATGCTCGACCTGCTGGAGGGCCGCACGCTGGTGGTGAACCGGCCGTTCTGGGTGCGCAACTATCCCGAGAAGCTGCTGGTGCTGAAATTCCCGGATCTGACGCCGCCGACCATGATCGCGCGCGATCTCGCCCGGCTGAAGGCCTTCAAGGCCGAACATGGCGACATCATCCTCAAACCGCTTTACGGCAATGGCGGGGCGGGGGTGTTCCGGCTGGATCCCAATGATCGCAACCTCAGCTCGCTGCACGAACTTTTCTGTGGCATCAACCGCGAGCCGCTGATCGCGCAGGCCTTCCTGCCGGCGGTGGCAAAGGGCGACAAGCGGGTGATCCTCGTCGATGGCGAACCGGTCGGCGCGATCAACCGCGTCCCCTCGGAGGGCGAGACCCGGTCCAACATGCATGTCGGCGGCCGCCCCGAGAAGGTTGCGCTGACCGATCGGGACCGCGAGATCTGTGCCCGGATCGGTCCGACCCTGCGCGAGGCCGGGCAGATCTTCGTCGGCATCGACGTGATCGGCGACTGGCTGACCGAGATCAACGTGACCTCGCCCACCGGCATCCAGGAACTTGAACGCTTCGACGGGATCAACGTGGCCGGCCGGATCTGGGAGGCCATCGAGGCAAAGCTCTGATCCTCAGGCCGGGCCGGCCAGCAGGCGGTAGCTCAGCGCCTCCGCCATGTGCGGGGCGCGGATCGCCGGGCTGTCGGCCAGGTCGGCAATCGTGCGGGCGACGCGCAGGATGCGGTGAAATCCCCGCGCGCTGAGCCCGAACCGGTCGGCGGCGCGGGTCAGCATCCGGCGCCCCTCATCGTCCAGGGGCGCCACCTCCTCCAGCAGCCTGCCGCCCGCATCGGCATTCTGCCGGGCCGAAGGGTGCCCCGCGAACCGCGTCTCCTGCACGGCCCGCGCGGCCAGGACCCGGGCCGCGATCATGTCCGATGTCTCTCCGGTCGCGGGCAGGTCGAGATCCTGGAAGGGCACGGGCGGCACCTCCACCCGCAGGTCGAACCGGTCCATCAGCGGCCCCGAGATCCGGCCCAGGTACTCCTCGCCGCAGGCGGGGGCGCGGGAACAGGCGCGGGCGGCATCGCTGAGAAAGCCGCAGCGGCACGGATTGGCGGCGGCCAGCAGCATGAAGCGGCAGGGATAGCGCACATGCGCATTCGCCCGTGCCACGACGACATGGCCGCTTTCCACGGGCTGGCGCAGCGTCTCCAGGACCTGGCGCGGGAATTCGGGAAACTCGTCGAGAAACAGCACGCCGTTATGGGCAAGGGACACTTCGCCCGGCTTGGCCGTCTTGCCGCCGCCGATGATCGAGGCCATCGAGGCGGTGTGATGCGGGTCGCGGAAGGGCCGGGCGCGGGAAATGCCCCCCTCGTCGATCAGCCCGGCCAGCGAATGGATCATCGAGGTTTCCAGGGCCTCCGCCGCGCTCAGCGGCGGCAGAAGCCCCGGGAGCCGCGCGGCCATCATGGACTTGCCCGATCCCGGCGTGCCGATCATCAGCATGTGGTGCCGCCCCGCCGCGGCGATCTCCATCGCCCGCTTGGCGCGTTCCTGGCCCTTCACCTCCGACAGGCAGCCGGTCTTCGCCCCCGCCGTGACCTCGCCGGGTTCCGCCGGGGGCAGGGGAGACTGCCCGGTGAAATGGCGCACGACATCCGACAGGCTGGCGGCGGCCAGAACCTCCGCCCCGCCGACCCAGGCGGCCTCCGCCCCGCAGGCGCGCGGGCAGACGAGGCAGCGATCGCCCTCCGCAGCGGCCAGCGCGGCGGGCAGGGCGCCGACCACTGCCACGAGCGAGCCGTCCAGCGACATCTCGCCGAGCGCCAGGGCCCGTTCCACCGCGTCGCGCGGCAAGATATCCAGCGCGGCCAGCAGCGCCAGCGCGATGGGCAGATCGAAATGCGACCCCTCCTTGGGCAGGTTGGCCGGGGACAGGTTGATGGTGATGCGTTTCGAGGGCAGGGCGATGGACATGGCGCTCAGCGCGGTGCGCACGCGATCGCGCGCCTCGGAGACCGCCTTGTCCGGCAGCCCGACGATGGAGAAGGCGGGCAGTCCGGCGGTCACGGCGCATTGCACCTCGACCTGCCGGGCCTCCAGCCCGTCGAAACTAACCGTGAAGGCGCGTGCGACCATCCCCGACTCCTGCCGCTGACGGCGGAGACTGGCCCGGGCGTGGTTAACGCAGTGTTAAGATCCGGCCTCAGCCGCGGTTCAGCTGCCGTTCGCGGCGGATCACGTAGCCGATGCTGCAAAGCCCCAGCGCGACCGAGACGAGCATCAGCCAGACCAGCGGCAGGGCGCCGGATTCGGGGGTCAGCACCACGCCGGCCAGGGCCGAAAGCAGCGCGCCGCCGCCGATCAGGATCGCCCCGCCCACGCCGGAGGCGGTTCCGGCCAGATGCGGGCGCACGGAAAGCATCCCGGCCATGGCATTGGGCATCACCAGCCCGTTGCCCAGACCGACCAGCGTCATCGACCCGAAGAACACCGCCACCGTCGCCTGCCCGGCATAGAACAGGCTCAGCGCGACCAGCATGCCGGTGGTGGAGATCAGGCTGCCGGTGACGATCATGGCGTTCAGCCCGAAGCGCACCGAGTACCGCCCGGACAGGCCGTTGCCGATCATGTATCCCACGGCCGGGGCGCCGAAGAACAGGCCCAGCTGGGCGGGAGACAGGCCGTAGATCACCGAGCCCACGAAGGGGGCGCCGCCGAGATAGGCGAAGAACGCCCCCGAGGCGAGGGTGGAGGACAGGCAGTAGCCCCAGAACCGGCGCGAGCTGAACAGCTGCGGCACGTCGCGGAACTGCGCCGCGAATCCGCCGCCCCCCCGCGGCGCGGTCTCGCCCAGGTCGAACCAGATCAGCGCGGTGACGGCGATGCCGCAGACCAGCAGCAGCCAGAAATTCGCCTGCCAGCCGAAGGCGGAATCCAGCACGCCCCCCGCAACGGGCGCAACCATCGGCACCAGCGCCATGCCCATCGTGACATAGCCGATGCGCGACGCCGCTTGCTCGGCGGGATACATGTCGCGCACGATCGCCCGGCTCAGCACCAGCCCCGAGACGATCACCGCCTGGGCCATGCGGAAGGCGAGGAAGACCCAGACCGAAGGGGAGAACAGGATGCCCAGCGTGGCCAGGCAGAACAGCGCGCAGGCCCCCAGAAGGACCGGCCGCCGCCCGAACCGGTCCGAGATCGGCCCTATTCCCAGCTGCAGAATGGCGTTCATCGCCAGGTAGACGGTGACCGAGGCCTGCATCAGCGCATAATCGGTGCCGAAATGTTCGGTCATCCTCGGCAGGGAGGGCAGGTAGATGTTCATCGTCGCCGCCGAAAGTCCGGCGATGATGACGAGGGTCAGGATGTTGGGCGGAGTGCGCCGGTCGAGGAAACGCACGGGCATGACGGCTTGCATTGTTCTGCTCATGACGGCAAAGAGCGGCCTTGTCCATGGCCGCCGTGCCGCAGGCGCGCCGCATCGCGAAAGGACCGTCCATGCCCCGCTGGCAGCTTATCCGGACCGAGGAGGGCGTGGTGCTGTCGCGCCCCGGACGGATGCGGCTGGATGTCGGGGCGCGGTCGGGGTTTCCGCCGCTGCGTCCTGCCGCGCTGGCTCACGAGATCCGCAAGGACCTGTGGCGCATGCTGCAGCGGTTGCGGGGTTTCTCGCCGGTGGTCGTGATCCGGCGGGACGCGGCGGGGCTGGAGGTCGAGGCAGGCGGCGAGATGGCGGCAGGGATGCCGCTGCCGCCTGGTGTGGCGGAGCGGATCGCCGGGATGCTGGCGGATCCGCACAGACGGGCGCGCTGGATCGCCCATGCGAGGTTGAGATGATGAAGCACAGGGGCTTCCCGGGGCGCTATCCGGGAACCGATTTCCAGTTCACGATCCGCCGGGCCAATCCGCGCGGGGTCACACCCATCACCCGGCGCGAAAGGTTCAAGGACCGCAAGGCGCTGGACAAGTCCGTGGATGCGGCCTTCATGGCCGCGCTGTGGGAGCACTTCGGCGAGGCGCCCTTCGAGCGCGGCAACCTGGATGCCGGGCGCTTGTCCTGGCTGTTCGGTCGCGAGGTCGTCCCGGCCCGGCAGCCCTTCGATCCGGCCGATTACGACGCGCTTCTGCGGATCGATGTCGCCGCGGCGCGGGTCAGCTTTCCGCAGGTCTTCGACGATCCCGCCGCCGCCTGGGATCCCGAAGAGGACGAGGATTGGGACGAGGATTGACCGTCCTGCGCCTGCCCGGTCGATAGGCAGGGCAGGGGCGGAATGTCCATCTGCTGGGCGGTTTCCCGGAACGGCGCCCCGCGGTGCAGGGTTTCGATGGGCAGCCGCGCCGGTTCCGCGCAGGCTGGGGCTGCGCCGAGGTCACGTGCGGCGCGGTGCGTAAGAGTTTTCCAGTACCCCTTCCTCTGACAGGCGGCCCAGGTCTGCCCGGACCGGGCCGCTTCTTTTCTGCCGCGACCTGCCGCCGCTTGGCGGGGGTCAGCCGCGGGCCGGGTCGGGCCCGCGCCGCCTGCGCCGGTAGATCGGCCGGCCCCAGGCCAGGGCCAGCAGCCATCCCGCCACGAAGCCGCCCAGATGGGTTTCCCAGGCAAGCTGTCCATGCAGCAGCAGCCAGAAGACCAGGTTATAGGCCACCAGGATGAACAGCGCGCGCCAGATGTCGCGCATCCCTTCGCCGTAATGCCGTCTTTCCTGGTAGCCCCAGCAGATGCGGATGCCCAGCAGCCCGAACAGCGCCCCGGACGCCCCCACCATGGGCACGGGCGAGGCGGTCAGCAGGCCGAAGCAGGCCGCGCCGCCGATCGCGGTCAGCGCGTATCCCGCCAGGAAACGGGCCGTCCCCGCGGCGCGGGCGATCTCGCTGCCGATCCCGGCCAGGGCCAGCATGTTGACCAGAAGATGCAGCCAGCCCGCGTGCAGCAGGGCGTAGCTGAGGAACATCGTCACCGGTTGCGCCGCGTAATCGGGCCGCGCGCCGCGCAGAAGCGGCGAGAAGAAGGCCCCGTATTCATAGGCGAGCCCGCGCAGATGCGGCGTGGCGAACACCCCGTGATCGGCGGCTTGCAGCAACCCCTCGACCAGGCAGTTCACCCCGATCAGCAGGGCCACCGCGAAGGGCATGGCCCCGGGATCGGCGCGGCGGGACGGGGTGGCGGATCGGGCGGTCATGGGCGGTCTCCGGCGGGCGGACGGGGCGGGCCCCAAGGATAGGCCCGCGGGGCGCGGGGACAAGCCCGTTTCCGCGCCCCGCCGGATCCTATTGCGGCAGGAAGGCCGGCAGCCGCCCCAGCACGTCGCGCATGGCGCCCTGAAGCTCCCGGTCGGCCGCCGCCTCGTCGCCATCCCTGATCACGGTGACGAAGCGCACGATGGCGCCGTCCTTGCGCTGCATCGTCCAGGCATCCTTCAGGACGGACAGCTTCGTCAGCATGTCATTGGTCATCCGCTTGCCGCGCTGTTCGAACCAGTAATAGACCAGCTGGTGGCTCATGCCTTTCTGGATCACCGCGCGGTTCACCTCGAAGCGGCCATAGCCCACATCGCTCATGTCGACCTCGTGGGGGGCCAGGCTGGCCACTTCCCAGCCGCCATTGGGCAGGCAGACCTCGGGGGAATGCAGCCCGCCGCCATCGGTCTGGTCGCGGTAATAGGCGGAGAAGAAGTCGAAGCTGTCGCCGGTGCCGGGATTGTGGAACTGCGCCGAGATGTAGTCATCGGCGCCGAGGACCCGCTCCACCTCCGGATCGAGCCGGGTGATCCCGGCGCGCCACTCGCCCAGCATCCGCGGAAAGGCGGCAAAGCTCTGGCGGTCGGGGGTGATGATCTGCGGTTCCCGGAACTGGCTCCAGGCCAGGGAAAGACCCGCGATCAGAACCGTGGCGGAGATCAGCGCGGCGCTGGGGGCGACGGCGAAGATGCGGCGTGCCTCGCGGCCGAGCCCGTGGGTTTCCAGGTCGATGGCCTGGCTCAGCGGCAGCGGGTTCGGCGTCAGCCGCTGCAGCACCATCGCCATCGCGAACAGAAGGCCGACGCAGCTGAGGAAGATCACCCAGCCCTCGAAGAAATGCAGGAAGCCCTCCGCCTGCTCGATCCCGTAATAGTTGACCAGGATGCCGATCATGCCGATGCGGAAACTGTTCATGGCCACCGTGATGGGCGCGGCCGAAAGCAGCATCACCGCCTTGTGCCAGAAGGGACCGCGATAGAGGATCGAGAAGAGGTAGGAGAAGCTGAGGATGGGGAACAGGTAGCGCAGGCCGGAACAGGCCTCGGCGACCTGCAGCTTGTAGACGCCAAGGTCGATGATGTTGCCGTCCAGATAGACCGGGATCCCCGCCATCTGCACCACCGCGACACCCAGTTCCGAGGAAATGCCCTGCAGGAAGATCGAGAGCTTCCAGTAGAAGAGCTGCGGCAGCGGCAGCATGAAGGCCAGGTGCAGCACCGGGGCCCAATGGCGGCGGCCGCGATCCCAGCCGAAACACACCAGAACCAGCCCCATGACCCAGACGATCATGGCGTAGCAGACGATATCGGCGACATCGATGATATTGCCGATCGCGGCCAGAAGGATGGCGCCCAGCATCACCAGGACGCCGGGCCAGCGCCGCGGCACGTCATCGGGAACGGGGGGGCTGTGGCGCAGCTCGCGCAGGAACAGGTAGAGCGAGATGACCGGGATCAGCGGTCCGTGGCTGTATTCCGGCGTGAGCCAGGCCCGGCCAAGCGCGGAGAACCCGTACCAGAACACCGGAAGGGAGGCGGCCACGGCCAGAACCAGCCACGCGAAGCCGCGCCAGTTCGCGGTGATCGTGCTGTTTTCCGGCCCGACGCCCAGCTCGGTCGAATCCACGGACATGGCAACTCCTTTAAACGCTAATTCAGCGCAATATAGGGGCCGGTCTCCTTCCGATCACCTGATATTCACGCGAGCTTGGCAAAAACTAGCGTCTTGCGGCAAAGCTGCGCGTGAGGGTCAGGTAGACGGCGTTGGAACTGGCGGTGCCGCTGTCATCCTCGTCGCGGGTGCGGTGGCGGTAGCCGGTGGAGACGGACCAGTCCCGGGAGACCGCATGATCGTATTGCGCGGAGAGGGTGACGCGGGTGACGCTCTGGTCGTCGAACTCGTCCTCCAGGTCCTCGCGCCGCCCGGCCAGCGCCGACAGGGTGAAGGAGGAGACCGGGTTTATCTGCTGGGTGTAGGACGTGTTCAGCGCGAGGTTCAGCCGGTCGTTGAAGTCGTCATCCACGGTCAGCGACTGGTTGGCCGAGATCCGGAATTGCGAGGTCGGCCCGCGCCGCAGGTAATCCAGCCCGAAGACCGGGTTCACCTCGGAGGCGTCGGTCGTGCTGATCCCCGCGCGGCCGGTGAAGCTGCCATTGGGGCGGATGAATTCGCGGCCGAGGAAGACATCGGTCTGCTGTCCGCCCTCGTAGATGCTGTTGGCCGCGGTGAGGAAGACCGATCCGTCGGGTGTCGCGCGCGACAGCGACAGCGCGGCCACGGCGCCTTCCTCGGTGCGGCTGTCGCCCGCGCCGTCGTCATAGTCCAGATCGACCACCTGGTAGCCGATATTGGCATCCAGCGTCGTGATCGGGCTGAGATCGGCCTTGGTGCCGATGCGCAATTCCCCGGACTGGGAGTCGTTGCCGTTGCTGCGCGTGCTGTTATAGGCCTCGCCCTGCAGGTAGATCTCGGCCGTCTCGGTCACGTCGGCGCCGACAAGCGCGGTCAGCCGCTGGTAGTCGCGATCCACCAGCGAGTCGTCGGTCGTGTCGTGGTAATTGTTGCGGTAGACATGGCCGCTGAAACTCAGCCGGGCCGGACCGTCGCCGTTGAGCTCCATGCCGAACCGGCCCGTGAGCAGGGTCCGCCGGCCGCCGCCGCGGGTATCGTCGAAGCTGCCGTCATCGTCGAAATAGCGCAGCGGATCCAGGAACTCCAGGTCGACATCGTTGGCCAGGGCGTTCAGCCAGATCCGGTTGTCGTCGATCTCGCGCTGGTAGTCGACGGAGACCTCGCCATTGTCCAGCTTGCCCTCGGTCCCGGTCACGGGCAGGTCCGCCACCCGCAGATCGCCCGAGGCGCTGCCCGAGAAGGTGTCGGTGCGGGTCTCGCTGAACATGCCGAAGCTCAGCGTGTTGGTCCACAGATAGGCCTCGCCCGGGGACTTCTCGGAGAGCGAATAGTTGTCGTCGGCTTCCGCGCTGCTGCTGATGCGCGCGGTGAGGATCGTGCCGCCCCGGGTGTCCTGCTGGGCGGCGGCGGGAGGCGGGAACATGGCGGCGCCGCCGACCATGGCGCCGGCGATCAGGAACCGGTCGATCACGTCGCGGACCCCGTCACTCGAAGAGGCGGCGCTGCGGCACGAGGAGGACATCCCCGTCGATCATCGTGGTGGCACCGGTGATCTGCGCCCCGCGCGAGATGGCGCGGTAGTCGAAGCGGTAGATGATCTCGCGGCCGGTCGTATCGGTGCGGCGCAGCTGGATCCGCTTGGTCGCGGCAAAATTGGTCAGCCCGCCGCCCATGGCCAGCGCCTGCAGCAGCGTGGTGCCCTCGGGGATTTCCAGGCGGCCGGGCGAATTGACCTCGCCCAGGAAATACACCGCGATCAGGTCATCCGCATCGGTCCCTGCAGCCGCGGCCGCGGCCGCCGCCGGGTTCTGCTGGGCAAGGTTGACGAAGACCGTGGGGGGGGCCGCGAAATTCGGGGCCAGCGCGGCCGTCAGATTTGCCTGCACCTGCGCAAGCGTGCGGCCCTGGGCCTGGACGCTGCCGGCGAAGGGGAAGGAAATGCGGCCATCCGGAAGGACGAGGACATTGCGGTTCAGCGCCGGATCCTCCAGCACCTCCACCGACAGCGTGTCCCCCGGCTGCAGGGCGTATTGCTGGGCAACCGCCGCAAAAGCGGTCAGGAACAGGAAAATGACTGCGATAATCGATCTGAACATGCCGTGTCTCCGTGCCTAGGCGAAAGTCCCCGCGGACCCCGGGGGAAGCTTAGACCGCCCCCGGGCCGAACCCAACCGCCGCGCAAGGGAAGGGACAGGAAAGCGCGGCGGCGTAGTGGCGCCGCCACACCCGGGGCGGTCCGGCCCCGTCGCGGGGGCCGGGCAGGGGGTCAGTTGGGGGTCTCGGCGGCGCGCGCCTCGGCGTCGCTCCGGGCGGCTTCCAGCATCTGCAGCCGTTCGGCATTCTCCGGCGGGGTCAGCTCGATCGCCCGCTCGAAAAGCGGGATCGCGTCGGCCTCGCGCCCGGCGCCGACCAGCGCACGGGCATAGTGTTCCTGCACCATCGTGTCGCCGGTGAGCGCCGCGGCGGCATCGCGCAGATAGGGCAGGGCCTCGTCTACATTGCCCATGCGGAACGCGATCCAGCCATAGGTGTCCTGGAAGGCGGGCACGTCGGTCCCCCGCAGCCGCCGGGCGATGGTATAGGCCCGGTTCAGGTCCTCCGGCGTGTCGCGATAGGTGGTGATGAGGCTGGCCAGGTTGTTGGCGACGATGGTCGAGGCGCTGTTGCGGTCATAGAGCGTCTGGTAGATCTCGATCGCCGCCTCGGTATCGCCCGCGCGTTCCTCGATCCCGGCCTTCTGCCACAGCAGGTTCATCGACTCCGGCAGCGCCGCGATGCCTTCCTCCAGCGCGGCATCCGCCGCCTCCTGGTCGCCCGCCCGCATCAGCGCCGAGACATAGGCCCGCCAGACGATTTCCTGCGCCGGATCCTCGTCTAGAAGGGCGCGATAGACGGCGGTGGCCTCCTCCAGGCGGCCCTCGACGCTGAGGAGGGCGGCGTTGAGGAACCGTGCCCCGGCAGCGTCGGGCGTGCGTGCCAGCACCTCGTCCATGAACTTGCGCGCGGCCGCCCCGTCGCCCTTGGATAGATGGGCGCGGATGATGGCGGCCTGGGCCATCAGCGCGGTCGAATCGTCGTCCAGCATCCCGCGCAGCAGTTCCATGCTCTCGTCGGTGCGCTGCATCCGGCCCAGCATGGTCGCCTCCAGCCCGTTGGCCATGGTCTGTGCCTGCGGCGTGCCGATGCCGCGGATCGCCCGCACCACCTGTTCGGCCCCGGTCCAGTCGGCCATGCCCAGATAGACCTCGGCCAGCTTCTGCAGCAGCACGAGGTCGGCCGGGGCGCGGCGCAGCGCCTGGGTCAGCACGTCGCGCGCCACCGGATACTTGTCCTCGGCGACGAGGAGCTGCGCATAGCGCAGGCTTTCCGAAGCGCCGTAGGAGGACTTCTCCACCGCGAGCTGCAGGTTCTCGCGCATCAGGTCGCGATTGCCCTCGCGTTCATGCGCATCCGCCATCAGCGTGTTCAGCCCCGGATCGCGCGGCGCCTGGTCCATGGCGGTGCGCAGCGACAGGATGGCGTCGCTGATGCGGTCCTGGGAGACCAGCCAGGCCGCCTGCAGCTTCAGCGCCTCGACCTGCTGCGGATCCGCCTCCAGCACCGTCTCGACGATGCTGCGGGACTCCTCGGGCTGGCCGCTCATCTCCAGCATGCGCGCCAGGGTCACCTGGGCGTCGCGCAGCGCGTCATCGGCTTCGCGCCCGTCGATCGTCTGGCGCAGCGCCGCGATGCCTTCGTCGCGGCGGCCGCTGTCGAACAGGGTCGTCGCCCTGAGCGTCTGGAACAGCAGTTCGTCGGCCCCGTCCTCGGCCAGATAGGCATCGAGCTGCGACAGGGCGGCATCGGCGTCGCGCGCCTGCAGCAGGAACTGGATATAGTCGACCCGCGGCGTCGTATCCGCGCCATGGCGCGCCACATCCTCGCGCAGATAGGCATCGGCCCCGTCGACATCGCCGTTGCCCAGGTACCACCGCACCAGCGACAGCTTGAAGTTGCGGTCGTCGGGAAAGACGTCGGCCGCGCGCTTGAGGACCTCTCCCAGCCCCTCGCGGTCATCCAGCTGGGCGAGGATCTGCAGCTTGAAGGTGTAGTATCTCTTGTCCTCGGGGAACCGCTCGATCGCCTCGTCCAGCACCTCCAGCGTGGCATAGGGGTCATTCAGCGCCGCGTAGGCATCGATCAGCACGTTGCGGCCATGCACCAGTTCGGGATTGTCGTCCAGAAGCGCCCGGGCCCGGTCGCGCACGGATTCGATGGCCGGCGTGTCGCGGTCGCGCCGCGCGGTCTGCAGTTCTTCGAGAAGCTCCAGCGCCTCGACGCGGGGATTGTCGGGCTGCAGCTCGGCCGCGACCAGGAGGTTGTCGTGCATGCGGTCGAAATCGACCAGGGTCGCGGCCATCTCCGCCGCCTGCATCCGCGCCTCGAAATCCCGGGGGTGCTGTTCCGCGGCCAGCAGGAACTGGCCATAGGCGTCCTTGGAATCGCCCATCTGCTTCCGCAGGTTGGCATAGGCCAGCCGGGCTTCGAGGAAGTTCGGGGTCAGGTCGAAGATGCCGCGCATCTCGACATCGGCGCGCTTGAGGTCCCCTGCGGCGATCAGCTCCTGCGCGGTCTCGAACTTCCGCTGCGCCTTCTGCTCGGAATCCTCGCAGGCGGCCAGGGTGAAAATGACGGCGGAGGACAGCAGCGCGGTCGCGAACTTGCTGGTCAATGACATGCAGGGCCTCGTCTTCAATGCAATGCGGCAGTGCCACAGTAGCACCGGAACCGGTGCAAGGTGTAGCAAGCTTTGTAAAATAAAATGGCCGCACCGTCGGTGCAGCCAGAGGAAGCTCTCCCGAAATTGAGGAGCTTTTGAGAGGCTTGGCCTATGCGCCGGTGCCGCGCAGGACCACCTGGACGGTCCGCAGGATCACGCCCAGGTCGGTGCGCAGGGACATGCGGTCGTAATAGGCCGCGTCGTAGCGTGCGCGATCGGCGAAGCTTGTCGCGTGGCGGTCGCCGATCTGCCAGAAGCCCGTGATCCCGGGCTTCAGCGCGTAATAGGCCTGGCCGGGATACATCTCGCGCTGGCTGGGCAGCATCGGGCGCGGACCGACCACGCTCATCTGGCCGAAAAGCACGTTGAGGAATTGCGGCAGCTCATCCGCGGAGGTCTTGCGGATCAGGCGTCCGACGGGGGTGATGCGCGGATCGCTGGTCAGCTTCTGGCAGCGTTCCCATTCGCGGCGCGCCTCGGGGTCGGCGGCAAGATGCTCCAGCAGCCTGCTTTCTGCATCCACCACCATCGAGCGCAGCTTGATCATCGAGAAGACCCGTCCGTCCTTGCCCACGCGGCGCTGGATGAAGAACGGGTTCGACCCGTCCAGCGCGACGAGGCCCGCGAAGAGCAGGATCACCGGCAGGATGACGGGCAGGATGCACAGGACAAAGGCCAAGTCGAATACCCGTTTCAGGACGGTGCGGTACGGGGATACGGAAGGGGTATGCTCTATAATGTCGGTGACATCGCGGGCGGATGTCTGAATATGGATTGTCACGCTTTGACACCTTTCTAAAAGAAAAACTTCTACTCAGGATGACGGGCGTTGGCAGGCGCGCCTGCCGCATGGTTAATTCAATATTAGCCATAAAACCCCGTAAATCAACGGAGTTGCCAGTCGAACCGAAAATATAGTTAAGATGTTAAGGCACTGTTCTTGATTGATAATATTAGATTTTCGAGCAGTGCGTCCGTTCTCCTCCCTATCATGTCATCGCAGCGTGTTCAAAAGCTGCGTATTTTTTGAAGCGATTGTTGAGCTTTTTTGAAGATAATACTGCACAATCTTAAGATATTATTTCCGCCGTGCAACTACTTTCTCGACGCGCGCCCGGGCGAGTCGCGAAATTGCGACCTTTTGCTGCGACGGCGAACATTCAAAGAGACCCGCAGGTGAGTTTATGCAAGGCATTCACTGTCCGGGCGCGCGCCGGGACGCAGGCGGGTGTGGCGCCGGGCACAGGCGACACCGGCCCGGCGGTCGTATAAGCTGGGACATCATGAACAAGACGGCTCCATGAACAAGACGGCTCCTACAGACATCTACAATACCCATTTCGGGTTTTCCGAGCGGCCGTTCACCCTGCTGCCCGATCCGGAATTCCTGTTCTGGTCCCGCGATCACCGGCTGGCCTTCACGATGCTGGAATACGGAATGATGACCCGCGCGCCGATCACGGTCATAACCGGCGAGGTCGGGGCGGGGAAGACGACGCTGCTGCAGTACATGCTGCGCACCCTGGGCGAAGAAGCCGATATCGGCCTGATCTCGAATGCCCAGGGGGGGCGCGGAGAGCTTCTGCAATGGGTGCTTCACGCGTTCTCCGTACAATTTGATCCGAATTTCAGCTACGTGCAGCTGTTCCAGCAGCTTCAGGAGCATATGCTGGATGTCTATGCCCGGGGACGACGCATGGTTCTGATCATCGACGAGGCTCAGAACCTGACGCCGGAAACCGTCGAGGAACTGCGCATGCTGACCAATATCAACAGCAACAAGGACGAATTGCTTCAGCTGGTGCTGGTCGGCCAGCCCGAATTCCGCGACATGATCCGCCAGCCCGGCCTCCGCCAGTTCCTGCAGCGCGTGGGGGCCAGTTTCCATCTGGGTCCGATGTCGCCGCAGACCGTCGCCGAATACGTGGCGCACCGTCTCGGCGTCGCGGGAGGGACGGGCGCGGAGATCGACCCTGCCGCCATTCCGCTGATCCACGAGGTCACCGGCGGCGTGCCCCGGCTGGTCAACCAGATCTGCGATCTCGCCCTGGTCTATGCCTTCTCCGCCGACCAGCCTGCCGTCACCGAGCAGACCGTGCGCTCGGTTCTGGATGACGGCGTGTATCTTGGCGGCTTTGCGTCCGAGAGGAACCCCACGCAATGAAAATCGACTTTTCTTATTATATTTCAATCTTCTGGCGGCGTTTTCACTATTTCTTCGTGATTGCGGTGTTCTTCTCGGTGATCGGTGTCGCCGTGGCGATGGTCATGCCTGCGGAATATTCGGCTTCGGCGCGCATGCTGGTCGAGTCGCCGCAGATTTCCGACAAACTGGCCGCCTCCACCGTGAATGTCGTCGCCAACGAACAGCTGCAGGTGATCCAGCAGCGGGTGATGGCCCGCGCCAACCTGATCGACCTGGCCAACCGGATGGATGTCTTCGCCGACGAGCCCGGGCTGCCCTCCGGCGCGATCGTCGAGCAGATGCGGGACAGGATAGCCTTCACCATCCATGGCGGGCGCAACGAGGCGACCTTCGTCGACGTCTCCTTCCGGGGCGGCGACCCGGATGTCGTGGCGCGGGTGGCGAATGCGCTGGTGACGCAGATCCTCGACGAGAATGTGCGCATGCGCACCGTCGCCGCCGGGGATACGATGGAGTTCTTCCAGAACGAGGTCGATCGCCTGGGCGTCGAGCTGGATGACCAGAGCGCCAAGATCCTGCAGTTCAAGTCCGCCAATGCCGACTGGCTGCCGGAGCAGCGGGAGTTCCTGTTCTCGCGGCAGGAGGCGATGCTGGGACAGGTGCGCGATCTCGACAGCCAGATCGAGTCGCTGCGCCAGCAGAAGCAGAACGCCCAGGACCTGTTCGATGCCACCGGCGCGACCGGCGCGGGACGGCAGCTTTCGCCGGACGAGGCGGCGCTGGCAGAGGCGCGGCGCGATCTCGACAATGCCCTGGCGGTCTTCGCGCCCGACAATCCTCGCCTGAAGGTCCTCGAGGCGCGGGTGCGGCAGCTGGAGTCGCGGGTGGCCACCAGTGCCGGGGCGGCGGGGGGCACGCCCCAATCGGTCCTCGACGTCCAGCTGGCGCAATACGATCGCAGCATCGCCGACCTGGAGGCCGCCCGCGACTCGCTGCGCGCGGAACTGGGCCGGATCGAGGAGAACCTGAAGAAGATCCCCGCCACCACCGTGACGCTGGACGCGCTCCAACGCGATTTCGAAAGCACGCAGGGCCAGTATCAGGAAGCGGTGTCGCGACTTTCGGCGGCGGAAACGGGCGAGCGGATCGAGCTGGGCGGCAAGTCCCAGCGCATCAGCGTGGTCGAACAGGCCACCCGGCCCGCCAGCCCCTCCAAGCCCAACCGTCCGCTGATCGCGGCGGCCGGGGTCGGCCTGGGCCTGTCCCTGGGGCTGGGCTTCGTCGTTCTGCTGGAGCTTCTGAACCGGTCGATCCGCCGGCCCGCAGAGATCAGCGACAAGCTGGGCATCGCGACCTTCGCCGTCATTCCGCTGATCCGCACCGAGACCGAAACGCGCCTGCGCCGGGTGGTGATCTTCGGAACGCTGCTGATGGTGCTGATCGCGATCCCGGTCATCATCTGGGCGCTGCATGTCTATGTCGTCCCGCTCGACAGTCTTGTCGAACGGATCGCCAACAAGTTCGGGATGAGCGTTTCGGCCCGCTGACCAGTCGCGTGTCCGGAGCCAGGAGGTAGATCAATGGAAAGACTTCAGAATGCCCTCCAGCGTGCCCGCGAGAAGCGCGGCGGGCTGTCCGGCCGGGAGGCCGCCCCCGCCAGGAGCCCCCGCGCCGCGGCCGATGACGCGGCGGTGGCCGCCCGCTGGGCGGCGCTCAAGCCCTTCGTGCCCAATCCGCGCGACCTGCAGCACAGCCGCGTGGTGTCCTTCTTCGGCAAGCAGCAGGCCGGGCCTTTCGACATGATGCGCACCAAGGTGCTGCAGCAGGCGAAGGCCAAGGGGTGGAAACGGCTCGTCGTGACCTCGGCCACGCCGAAATGCGGCAAGACCACCATCACGGCCAACCTCTCCTTCAGCCTGGCGCGGCAGTCCGATCTGAGGGTGATGGTCATCGAGCTGGACCTGCGCCGCCCCAGCCTTGCCCGCGTGCTGGGACTGAAGGAGCCGCATTACTTCGCCAAGGTCCTCGCCGGGCTCGAACCGGCCGAGCAGCACCTGGCCTGCTATGGCGGAAACCTGGCCTTCGGCACGAACCTGGCGGCCGAGGCCAATTCCTCCGAGCTGCTCCAGAGCGCCCGCACGCGCGAGGTGCTGACCGCGCTGGAGGAAACCTACCGGCCCGACCTGACCATTTTCGACACCGCGCCGCTGCTGGCCAGCGATGACACGATCGGGTTCCTCGAACATGTCGATGCCGCGCTTCTGATCGCGGCGGCCGAGCAGACCACGATCGACGAACTCGATGTCGCCGAAAGCGAGATCAGCGAGATGACCGAGGTGATGGGCGTGGTGCTGAACAAGACGCGCTATGCGCCCAGCGGCTACGGCTACGAATACGGCTACGGTTACGGCACCTATTGAGCCGGGCAGGGCGGTTCCGGCCGCCCGGGCCGCGGCCTTCCGCCGCGCCGCTTCTTGCTGGGCCGGGATGCAGCCTCTATGTGCATCCCATGAAGCCGGTTTTCCCTTTTTTCCGCCGCGCGCCGCGCGTGAACGTGATCCACCTGCAGGGGGTCATCGCCGCCAGGTCGAGGGGCAATGCGCTCAGCGACCGTGCCCTTGCCCCGCTGATCGAGAAGGCCTTTGCGCGCGGGCGCCCCTCGGCAGTCGCGCTCGTCGTGAACTCGCCCGGCGGCAGCCCGGTGCAATCCTCGCTGATCGGCGCGCGCATCCGCCGCCTGTCCGAGGAAGAGAAGGTCCCCGTCCACGCCTTTGTCGAGGACGTGGCGGCCTCGGGCGGCTATTGGCTGGCCTCGGCTGCGGACCGGATCTGGGCCGATCCCTGTTCCGTGCTGGGGTCGATCGGGGTCATCTCCTCCTCCTTCGGGGCGCATGAGCTGATCGCCCGTCACGGGATCGAACGGCGGGTGCATACCGCCGGCCAGTCCAAGAGCATGCTGGATCCGTTCCGCCCCGAGGCGGAGGAGGACGTGGCGCGGCTCGACGGGATCCTGTCGCAGATCCACGAGGCCTTCATCGCGCAGATCCGCGACCGGCGCGGACCGAGCCTGGCGCAGGACCGGGACCTGTTCACCGGCGAGGTCTGGATCGGGCAGAGCGCGGTCGATCTGGGGCTGGCCGACGGCATCGCGCATCTGAAACCGAAGATGCAGGAGCTGTTCGGAGAGAAGGTGCGGTTCTCCGTCTTCTCCCGCCGCCGCGGGCTGATCCCGGGTCTCGGGGCACGGATCGCGGGGGATCTGGGACTGGCGATCGAGGAACGGGCGCTCTATGCCCGCTACGGGCTGTGACGGCGTGATCAAGATCGTCACTCTTTTCCTGATCGGCATGGCGGTGCTTGCCATGTTCGGCAAGCTGCGCCTGCCGCGCCGCCCGAAAAGCCTGGGGGCGCCGCGCCGGTGCCCGCATTGCAACAGTTTTCTGATCGGCCGCTCTGGCTGCAACTGCGATCAAGGTGAAAAGTGATGATGGATTGGGTCTATACCGGGCTGGGTCTGGTGATCCTGCTGCTGGCGGGCGATGCGCTGGTGAAGGGGGCGGTGAACCTCGCCCTGCGGCTGGGCATCCCGGCGCTGATCGTGGGGCTGACCATCGTCGCCTTCGGCACCTCGGCGCCGGAACTGCTGATCAGCATCCGGGCGGTGCTGGATGGCGCGCCGGGCATCGCCCTGGGCAACGTCGTCGGGTCGAACACCGCGAATATCCTGCTGGTGCTGGGCATTCCCGCCCTGATCGCGCCGATCCTCACCAGCCAGTGCGACACGCGCAAGACCTATCTGGGGATGCTGGCAGCCAGCGTTCTGTTCATCGTGATCTGCTTCTTGGGGCCGATCACCTGGATCCACGGGCTGGTCCTTCTGGCCGGGCTGGCGCTTCTGCTGTGGGACCAGGCGCGCGATGCGCGGGCCCACCGTGCCCAGGGCGAGGCGGCCGTTGACGAAGCCGAGGATCTGGAGGGCGCCGATCCCGCCATGCCGGGCTGGAAGGTCGGGGTCTGGCTGGTGCTGGGCCTGATCGGCCTGCCCCTGGGGGCCAACCTGCTGGTTGAAGGGGCGGTCAATATCGCCCGCGACTTCGGAATTTCCGAAACGGCGATCGGGCTCACGCTGGTGGCGGTGGGCACATCGCTTCCGGAACTTGCCACCACCGTCGTGGCCGCCATGCGCCGCCATGCCGAGGTGGCGCTCGGCAATGTCATCGGATCGAACATGTTCAACCTGCTGGGCATCATGGGGGTGACCGGCCTGATTCGGCCGGTGCCGGTGGAGGCCCAGTTCCTGACCACCGACCTGTGGGTGATGCTGGGCGCGTCGCTCCTGCTGATCCCCTTCGTGCTGATGGGTCGCAACCTGACCCGTCTTGCCGGGGCGGGGCTGCTTGCGCTTTATGCGGGCTACCTGGCGATCGTGCTGGGCTGAGGAGGACGGACATGGGCATCGCGCTGATCACCGGGGCGGGAAAGCGGCTGGGCCGGGCCATGGCGCTGAGCTTGGCGGAGCAGGGGCATGACATCGCCGTGCATTACGCCAGCTCCGCCACCGAGGCGGAAAGCCTCTGCGCGGAGCTGCGCGCCATGGGCCGCGAGGCGCGGGCCTTCCGGGCCGACCTGACGGTGGAGGCCGATATCCAGGGCCTGGTCCCCGCGGTGCGTGCCGCCTTCGGGCGGCCGCTGACGGTGCTGGTGAACAATGCCTCGATTTTCGAATACGACAGTATCGCCAGTGCCACGCGGGACAGCTGGGACCGCCATTTCGAAAGCAACCTGCGCGCGCCCTTCGTGCTGATCCAGGCCTTTGCCGCCCAGGTGCCCGACCCGGTGACGGATGCCGCGGGCGAGCCGGTGGCGCAGGGGGTCGTGGTCAACATGATCGACCAGCGGGTGCGCAAGCTGACGCCGGAATTCACCACCTACACCCTGGCCAAGGCGGCGCTGTGGACCCTGACGCAGACGGCGGCGCAGGGGCTGGCGCCCCGGGTCAGGGTCAACGCGATCGGGCCCGGGCCGACCATGCAGGGGGCCCGGCAGAGCGCCGAGCATTTCGCGGCGCAGCGGGCCGCGACCGTGCTGGAACGGGGGGCCGATCCGGGCGATATCTGCGCCGCGCTGCGCTATCTGGTCGAGGCGCGCAGCGTCACGGGGCAGCTGATCTGCACCGATGGCGGTCAGCATCTGGCCTGGCGCACGCCCGACGTGCTTGGCGTCGAGTAACCCCGCCCGTCCCAGTTGTGCACCGGTCGCAATGTCTTCACGGAATGTTTAAGGAATTGTTAGAAAACTCAGCTTCTTACGGCGCTGCCGAAAAAGTTTTGTTTTCTTTCAATGCCTTGAATTTTGGCCCAAGTTTTGGGCAATTCGGGGAAGGACCCGTGAAACAACGGAAAATCCCATCTGCCCATAAGTTTTCGACAGACTTATCCACAGGTTCCGTGGGTATGTTCGCCCTTGAGATCGCGGCTGAAAGCAGGCAGGGCTCGGGGAATCACGGAAAGCTGCCATGACGCCCGAAACCGATCGCACCGAGGCCGCGCCGCTGACGGGCCATGCCCGGATCGCGGATTACCTGCGCAACCTGGAAACGGCGCCGGGCGTGTACCGCATGCTCGACGACCAGCAGCGCGTCCTCTATGTCGGCAAGGCGCGCAACCTGCGCGCGCGGGTCTCCAGCTATGCCCGGCCGCAGGGCCATTCCCCGCGGATTGCGCGGATGATCTCGGAAACAGCGTCGATGATGTTCCTCACGACGCGCACCGAGACGGAGGCGCTGCTGCTGGAGCAGAACCTGATCAAGCAGCTGAAGCCGCGCTACAACGTGCTGCTGCGCGACGACAAGAGCTTTCCCAACATCCATGTCAGCAGCCATGCCTTCCCGCAGATCGCCAAGCATCGGGGCAAGAAATCGGCGCCGGGGCGCTATTACGGGCCCTTTGCCTCGGCGGGGGCGGTGAACCGCACGCTCAACCAGCTTCAGAAGGTGTTCCTGCTGCGCAGCTGCAGCGACAGCCAGTTCGAGGGCCGTACCCGGCCCTGCCTGCTCTACCAGATCAAGCGCTGCAGCGCGCCCTGCGTGGGCCATGTCTCGGAAGCTGAATATCGCGGGCTGGTCCGCGATGCCGAGGATTTCCTGGCGGGCAAGTCCACCCGCGTCCAGGCCCAGCTGGCCGAGGAGATGGCCAAGGCGGCAGAGGCGATGGAGTTCGAGCGCGCGGCGGCCCTGCGCGACCGCATCCGCGCGATGACCCAGGTGCAGACAGCCCAGGGCATCAATCCCCGCGGCGTGGCCGAGGCCGACATCATCGCGCTTCACGCCGAGAACGGGCAGGCCTGCGTGCAGGTGTTCTTCATCCGGGCCAACCAGAACTGGGGCAATCGCGACTATTACCCGCGCGTCGGCGAGGGGGCGGGCGAAACCGAGATCATGGAGGCCTTCCTGGGCCAGTTCTACGCCGATCGCGAACCGCCGCGGCTGATCCTTCTGTCTCACGGGATCGAGGACGAGGACCTGATGCTCGAGGCGCTGTCGCAGAAGGCCGGGCGGAAGGTGGAGATCGCCATGCCCCAGCGCGGCGAGAAATCCGAGCTCGTGGCCGGGGCGCTGCGCAATGCCCGCGAGAGCCTGGCGCGCCGCATGTCCGAAAGCGCCACGCAGGGGCGGCTCCTGCGCGGGCTGGCCGAGGCCTTCGGACTGGATGGCCCGCCCCAGCGGATCGAGGTCTACGACAACTCCCACATCCAGGGCACGAACGCGGTCGGCGGCATGATCGTGGCGGGGGCCGAGGGGTTCCTGAAGAACCAGTACCGCAAGTTCAACATCCGCGGCGACGACCTGGTGCCGGGCGACGATTTCGGCATGATGAAGGAGGTGCTGACCCGCCGTTTCAAGCGCCTGCTGAAGGAGGACCCGGACCGGACGCTGGGCCTGTGGCCGGATCTTCTGCTGATCGATGGCGGCGCCGGGCAGGTCAGCGCCGTGCACGAGATCATGCAGGAATACGGCGTCGAGGACATCCCGATGGTCGGTGTCGCCAAGGGCATCGACCGCGATGCGGGCAAGGAGGAATTCCACCGCATCGGCCAGCGCCCCATGGCCCTGCGCCGCAACGACCCGGTCCTGTATTTCATCCAGCGCCTGCGCGACGAGGCCCATCGCTTCGCCATCGGCACCCACCGGGCGAAACGCGCCAAGGCGGTCGGGGCGACACCGCTGGACGAGGTCCCGGGCGTGGGCGCGGCGCGCAAGCGGGCGCTTCTGGCGCATTTCGGGTCGGCCAAGGCGGTCAGCCGCGCCAACCTGGCCGATCTGCGCGCGGTCGACGGGATTTCCGAAAGCATGGCGCAGAAGATCTACGATTTCTTCCACGCCGCAGGCTGAGCAAAGGCCTTGCTCCAAGGGCCGCTGCGCGTGCCGCGGGGCAGGGGCCCGGCTGTCCCTGCGGTCGCCGGAAGGCGCCCGGTCGCGGGACCGGCCGCGCCCGCCGTCCTGCCCGCAACCGCGCCGGTGCAGGGCTGCAGGGTTGCGCGCCGCCCGGGCCGCGGAAGGCTGACGCGCTATCGCGCGCCCTCCGCCGCTGCTAGCCCCGAGAGAAGCGGGCCGAGCCAGGGCGCATAATCCCGCCATTCCTGCGAGGCCCCCGGATAGATCGGGCGCCGCACCTGTTCGGCCGAACAGGTGGTCACCAGGCGCCGCGTCCGGTGAAACTCCAGGCAGGCCGGATCCCAGGGAAGGTCCAGATCCGACAGCAGCCGCGCGGTTTCGCCCCGCTGGTCGGCGCAGAGCGCCTCGTAGTCCAGAACCCGCATGCGGCCGGGAAACCGGGTATCCCAGTCGCCGATCATCTCCGCATAGAGGCCGTGATACAGGGCCAGGTCCCGCAGGTCCTGGGCAAATCCCGTGCCCCGTCCGCCCTGCGGGAAGAAATTGCGGAAATTCGACCAGCACACCGCCACCGGATCGCGGCGCATCCGGATCACCCGGGCCTCGGGAAAGGCGGCGAGGATCCAGGGCAGGTAGAGGAAATTGCTGGGCATCTTGTCCACCACATAGCGCGCGGGCGGGGTCGTGGCGGCCAGCGCCTCCAGATAGGCGGTGCGGATGCGGTTCAGCCGCGCGGCGTCGGGCGGCGCCTCCGGCGGGCCGTCCATGTGGATCGCCGCGGGCAGGGCGTCACGCTCCCCGGCGCCATGGACCTGCGGATGGCTTGCCAGGATCTGCTCGGCCAGGGTGGTGCCGGAGCGCGGCAGGCCGATGACGAAGACCGGGATCCGCACGCTCGGCGGCGCGGGCCGGATCGCCCCGAATCCCGCCGCCGCGATCCGGCGCATGCGGGTGAATTCCGCGATGTCCTCCCGTGGGTCATACCCGGTTTCGGCGCGCCAGGCGGCATTGCCCCGCGCCCAGTGGGCAAAGGCCCCGGCGCGATCCCCGGCGGCATGCATCTGCCGCGCGAGGGCGAAGCACAGGAAGGCCTCGTCCCGCCGGGGCAGGCCGGGCTCGCGCAGCCGCTGCGCGGCGCGCCGGCACAGCGGGTCCCCCGGCGGGCGTGTCGCGCTCCGGCAGGCCAGGTGGATCAGCTCGGCCCGGCCGGGATCGGCGCGCAGGCCGGCGGCGATATCGGCCTCGGCCCGGGCGCCGTCGCCCGCGGCCAGGTGCAGTTCGGCGCGCTGCAGATGCAATCCCGCATCCCCGGGGCGCAGGGCGATCGCCCGGTCGAGACAGGCCCGGGCCCGGGCCGGTTGTCCCAGCTGGACATGGGCCGCCCCCGACAGCGCGAGGGCGGGCAGGTCGTCCGGCCGCGCCACCAGGATCGCGGCACAGAGTTCCGCCGTCTCGGCAAAGCGGCCCATCCCGGACAGCAGCCGTGCCAGGTTGAGCGCCGTGCCGGGATCGCGCGGTGCCAGCTGCCGGGCGGTCATCAGATGCGCCAGGGCGGCGTCGTGCTGGCCGGCGGCGGCCAGAAGTTCCGCCATGAGCGTGTGCAGATCCTGCAGATGCGGACCGTCCGACAGCGCCGCGCAGGCCATCTCCCGCGCCGCCTCCGCCCTGTTCGCCCGCAAGAGCGCCCGGCAGGCGGCAACGGTCGCCCCGATGCGCCGCCTGTCCTCCGGCGCGGTGCGTGTGGTCAGCCGTTGCAGCGCGGCG
This sequence comes from Mangrovicoccus algicola, assembly GCF_014903745.1. Taxonomy (GTDB): domain Bacteria; phylum Pseudomonadota; class Alphaproteobacteria; order Rhodobacterales; family Rhodobacteraceae; genus Mangrovicoccus; species Mangrovicoccus algicola. The sequence continues at coordinate 55,718 of NZ_JACVXA010000015.1, forward strand.
CGCGCGCGGCGGTTTCCGGGATGGCGCGCCAGCACGCCGAGGTAAAGTTCCGCCGCGCGGCCGGGCGCGCCCGCCCGGTCCAGGCTCCTTGCGCGCCGCAGCACGCTTTCGACTGTCTCCGCTGCCATGTCCTGCCTCTTTCTCCGCCGCGAGGACATAGCGGCAAAGGTCTAAGCCCCGGTGAACCGATGCGCCCTTTCCCTGTCCTGCGCCGCGCGGTAGGAGAGAGCCATGAGATGGACCCTTCCCAATATCCTGACCGTGCTGCGGCTCGTCGCGGCCCCCGGCGCGGCGCTGGCCTTCGCCTTCCTGCCGCGGCCCCTGGCGGACTGGATCGCCTTCGGCCTGTTCGTCGGCGCGTCGCTGACGGATTTCCTGGATGGCTGGATCGCCCGCGCCTGGGGACAGCAGAGCCGCTTCGGCGCGATGCTGGACCCGATCGCCGACAAGGCGATGGTGGTGATCGCGCTGGCGGTGATCCTCGGCACATCGGGCATGGACCCCTGGCTGATCGTGCCCGCCACCGCGATCTTCCTGCGCGAGGTCTTCGTCTCGGGGCTGCGCGAATTCCTCGGCAAGGACGCGTCCAAGCTGTCGGTCACGAAACTGGCCAAGTGGAAGACCACGGTGCAGATGGTGGCGATCGCCATCCTGCTGGCGGCGGGGGGCATGCATCTCCGGGCGGTGGACCTGACCGGCGCGCTGCTGTTGTGGCTGGCGGGGCTGCTGACGCTGGTCACCGGCTGGGACTACCTGTGGAAGGCGCTGCCTTATCTGAAGGAGGAGCCGCGGCCATGATCGACTGCCTTTATTTCGCCTGGGTCCGCGAACGGATCGGGGCCCCGCGCGAGCGGGTGGAGACCTCTGCCGCCACGGTGATGGAGCTGGTGGAGGAACTGCGCGGCCGCGATCCCCGCTACGGGGCCGCCTTCGCGGATCTCTCGGCGCTGCGGGTTGCCGTCGACCAGGAGCTGAGCGGGTTCGACGCGCCGTTGGCGGGGGTGCGGGAAGTCGCCTTCTTCCCGCCGATGACCGGCGGATGAGCGTGCGCGTCCAGAGCGCGCGCTTCGATGCCGGGGCAGAGCTCAACGCCTTTTCGGCGGGGCTGGAGAATGCCGGCGCGGTGGTCAGCTTCACCGGCGTGGTCCGCGACCGCGAGGCGGGCGGCATGGTCGCGATGGAGATCGAGCATTATCCCGGCATGACCGAACGCGCCATCGCGGGGATCGTCGAGGAGGCGCGGCGCCGCTGGGACCTGGCGGATGCGCTGGTCATCCATCGCCACGGGCGGCTGGTCCCGGCAGAGCCGATCATGATGGTGGCCACCGCAGCGCGCCATCGCCTGGCCGCCTTCGAGGCGGCGGAGTTCCTGATGGACTACCTCAAGTCCCGCGCGCCCTTCTGGAAGAAGGAGATCGGCCCCCGGGACGCCGCCTGGGTCGCGGCGAAGGACGGGGACGAGGCGGCGCTCGGCCGCTGGGCCGCGCGCGAGCAATAGCGCCCCCGCCACTGGCAGGGGCGCCAGGGACCGTTTGCCCGGATCAGTAGGAATAATCCGCGTAGATCCGGCTCAGGTCGCCCTGCCAGTCGGTATCGTAGCGGCGCAGCAGTTCGTCGGCCGGGGTCTCGCCGCTTTCCAGGCTTTCCTTCAGCGCGCTGAGGAAATGGGTTTCATCGGGGACCAGCCCGCCCGCGCCGGGCATGGCCCGCGCCTTCAGGCCCGATTCGGCGATCGCCACGACCTCGCGCGCGAGATCCCGCATCTTCCGCCCGCCGACCTCGGCCTGCAGCCCCTCGACCGAGGCCGCCACGCGCCAGGCGTCGCGCTCCTCGGCGGTGAAGCCCTTGGCCAGATCCCAGGCGGCATCCAGCGCGGACTGGTCGTATAGCAGCCCGACCCACAGCGCCGGCAGCGCGCAGAGCCTGCGCCACGGGCCGCCATCGGCGCCGCGCATCTCGATGAACTTCTTGATCCGCGCCTCGGGGAAGATCGTGGTCAGGTGGTCCGCCCAGTCCGACAGGGTCGGCACCTCGCCGGGCAGGGCCGGCAATTCGCCCTTCAGGAAGTCGCGGAAGGACTGTCCCAGCGCGTTGATGTATTTCCCGTCGCGATAGACGAAATACATCGGCACATCGAGCGCGTACTCCACCCAGGCCTCGAAGCCGAAGCCCTCGTCGAAGACGAAGGGCAGCATGCCGGTGCGGTCGGGGTCCAGGTCGCGCCAGATCCGCGCGCGCCAGGACTTGTGGCCGTTCTTCTGCCCCTCCAGGAAGGGGGAATTGGCAAACAGGGCGGTCGCCACCGGCTGCAGCGCCAGCGCCACGCGCAGCTTCTGCACCATGTCCGCCTCGGAGCCGAAATCCAGGTTCACCTGCACGGTGCAGGTGCGGTACATCATCTGCAGACCGAGATTGCCGACCGTCTGCATGTAGTCGGTCATCAGGCGATACCGGCCCTTGGGCATCATCGGCATCTGCTCATGCGTCCAGACCGGCGCGGCGCCGAGCCCGATGAAACCCGCGCCCATCTCGTCGGCCACCGACTGCACTTCGCGCAGGTGCTGGTTCACCTCGTCGCAGGTCTCGTGGATCGACATCAGCGGCGCGCCCGACAGTTCCAGCTGTCCGCCCGGTTCCAGGCTGACATTGGCGCCGTCCTTGGTCAGGCCGATGATCTTGCCGCCTTCCTCCAGCGGGGCCCAGCCATAGCGGTCGCGCAGCCCCTCCAGGATCGCCCGGATCGATCGCGGCCCGTCATAGGGCAGGGGTTTCAGCGTGTCGCGGCAATAGCCGAACTTCTCGTGCTCGGTGCCGATGCGCCAGTCGGATTTGGGCTTGCAGCCGGATTCGAGATAGCCGGCCAGCTGATCCATGCTCTCGATCGGACCGCCACCGCTTTGGGGAATGGACATCGGCTAGTTTCCTGACTGTCGTGCATATGTTCCCCGACACCTGCTGCGAAGCGGCGGCGCTGTCAACCGATCCGCTTGGCGGTCCACAGCAGGTGCCGCCCGCCGCCCTGGCGGGCGCGCGCCCGCGCCAGCCGCGCCGCGCTCAGCCCCGGCAGGCTGTTGAGCGTGTCGACCAGCCCGTCCTGTCCGGTCGCGGTCACGGGAATGTGCAGATCCGGTCCGTCGCGCCGCGTCAGCACCCAGACCGGCGGGCGGCTGTCCAGGTCGAGGGAGACCGCCTGCAGCAGGTCGCGCTCCACGCTGCCGCCATCGAGCGGGCCCCAGTAGGTGATGCGCCCCTCGTCGGTCTCGATCACGCCCAGCCCCCGCTCCTTCGGGCGCAGGCGCATCCGCTGCCATCCCGCCAGGATCAGCGCCAGCCCGGCCAGCAGGATCGCCGCGCCCAGCCAGCGCGTGACGCCGAAGGTCGCCAGAACGATCCACAGCCCCGCGAGGCCCGCGCCGGCCCCCGCCACCATCTCGCGCCCGCGCCACAGCCCCGCACGGATCTCGGGCCGGATCAGCGACATCAGGCAGGCTCGAAATCAAAAGAGATGGCGTAGCGCACGAGCCTCAGATTCGGCACCGCCTTGGCCGCAGAACGTGTGCGCTTGTCGAAGTCATGCGCCACGATGATGCCGCGGACCGGCGTGTCGGGATTGTCGTCCATCAGATCGCCCATATAGCCTAGGGTTTGCGCGACCACGCGCGGATCGGTGGTGCCTGCTTTCAGTTCGACGACGACAAGCGTTCCGGCATTGTCGCGGCAGAGGATGTCGATGAAACCGGATGGCACGGAATGCTCGGTCCCGTCATCCGCGATCGCAAGACCGCTTTCGAGCGCGCCGATCTGTCTGCGCAGCGCCTTCTGCAGATCCCGTTCCAGCGCAAGTCGCTGTTTCTTGTCCACGGTCGCAGACGGCTCAGGCCAAGGGCCATCGTCTAGCCGCTCAGACATGGCTGCTGCGGCGATTTCCGTAGAACCTGCGGTTTCGTTAATATATTTCGCAAAGAGATCGACTGCCTTGCGATAGGCGGGTAGGGTCTTGCTTAAGCTCCCGTTGATCGCGAGGCGCGACGGATTGGGGCGGTTTGCGCGTTCGTCCGCCGCCGAATAGCTCAATTCGCGGCGCAGATTCTCCAGCCCCCCGTCCGACACGATCCCTTCAATGGGGCCGTATTCCTTCACGACGCGGCGCAGATCGGAGATGTACGTGTCGATGGTTCGCTTCGCCAGATGCTCGTAGCTCGTTTCCAGCCATTGGCGAAATCCAGCCTGATCCATGGTGGCGGCCCCCTCTCTTTCAGCCATTCCAGTCCCCCAGCACATCCTGCCACAGGGTCAGCGCCGCGACGGCGGCGGTGTCGGCGCGCAGGATGCGGGGGCCGAGGCTGACGGGATGGGCGAAGGGCAGGGCGTGCAGCTTGTCGCGCTCCTCCTGCGAGAACCCGCCCTCGGGGCCGATCAGCACCGCCCAGGGGCCGCGCCCGGCCTCTGCCAGCACCTGCCGTGCGGGCACGGTCTCGCCGGTCAGCGTTTCGTCGCAGAACATGATCTGCCGCTGCGCCCCGCAAGCGTCCAGAAATTCGCCCAGCCGGGTCATCCCGGCCACCTCGGGCACGAAGGTGCCGCCGCATTGCTCGGCCGCCTCGACGGCATGGGCCTGCAGCCTGTCGCGGTTCACCCGGGCGGAATTGGTGAAGTCGGTCTGCACCGGAATGATCCGCGCCGCGCCCAGCTCCGTCGCCTTCTCGGTGATGAAATCGGTGCGTTCCTTCTTGATCGGCGCGAAGGCCAGCCACAGGTCGGGCGGCAGGCGCAGCGGCGCGCTCTGTTCCAGGCAGGTCAGGCTGCCGCCGCGCTTCCCGGCCTCTGCCACCTCGGCGATCCATTCGCCGTCCTGCCCGTTGAACACCGGCAGGCGGTCGCCCGCGGCAAGCCGCATCACCCCGAAAAGGTAATGCGCCTGTTCCTTCGCCAGAGGCAGGGTTTGCCCCGCCGCCATCGGATGCTCTAGGAAGAGCCTGATCTTTGCCAAAGCCATGGGGCCTTTCTATGTCCGAGACCATCCCGAGACCAGAGCCCGCGTCGTCCGCCGACGGCGTGGTTGCCGATGCGGTGCGCGGCAACTGGGTGGACCGGCTGGCGCCGCCGCGGGCACGGCCCTGGCTGCGCATGGCGCGCGCCGACCGCCCGGCGGGGACCTGGCTGCTGTTCATCCCCTGCCTGTGGGGGCTGCTCTTGTCGGCGGCGGCGCAGGGGCGGTTGGGCTGGGACGGCGCCTGGATCGCGCTCGGCTGCGGCATCGGGGCCTTCCTGATGCGCGGCGCGGGCTGCACCTGGAACGACATCACCGACCGCCATATCGACGGCTCAGTGGCGCGCACGCGGTCGCGGCCGATCCCCTCGGGGCAGGTGACGGTCAGGGGGGCCGCGATCTGGATGGCGCTGCAGGCGCTGGTCGCCTTCGCCATCCTGCTGACCTTCAACCTCAACGCCATCCTGCTGGGACTGCTGTCGCTGGCACCGGTCTGCGTCTATCCCTTCGCCAAGCGGTTCACATGGTGGCCGCAGGTGTTCCTGGGCCTCGCCTTCAACTGGGGCGCCCTGCTGGCCTGGACGGCGCATCAGGGCAGCCTAGGCTGGCCGGCCGTCTGCCTTTATCTGGGCGGCATCGCCTGGACGATCTTCTACGACACGATCTATGCCCATCAGGACCGCGAGGATGACGCGCTGATCGGGGTGAAATCGACCGCGCGGCTCTTCGGCCGGCAGACCCGGGCCTGGCTGGCGCTGTTCGGCGCGCTGGTCCTTCTGTTGCTGCTCGCGGCGGTGGAGATGGCGCTGGGAGGCGCCGGACGGCCCGCGGCGCTGTGGCTGGCGCGGGGCGGGGCGGCGGCGATGGGGCTGCACCTGGCCTGGCAGTGGTGGCGGCTGGATATCGACGATACCGACCTGTGCCTGGCCCTTTTCCGTGCAAACAGGGACGCTGGGCTGATTTTCGCTGCTTTCCTGTGCGCAGGCGCAGCCTTCTGATTGCGGCAAGGGCAAAAACACAGTACTTCCGCGAACCACAATCCTCCGTGTCTCGGGAGCAACAGGCGTGAACGGTTTGACTTGGGCGAAATTCGCGATCCTCGGCGTGGCGGCGGCAGGGGCCTGCGGCCTGGCGCTGCTGGGCGTCGATCATCTGGAATCCCGCAACGGTACCGAGGTGCGCACCGCCCTGGCCGCCGAGGGGCTCGACTGGGCGGTGGTGGCGCCGGACGGGCTGAAGATCGTGCTCAGCGGCACCGCCCCCGACGAGGCGGCGCGGTTCCGCGCGCTGACCGTTGCCGGGCGCACCGCCAATCCCGCCCATATCCGCGACCGCATGGCCGTGGCCGCGCCCCAGGACATGCCCGAGCTGTCCTATGTGCTGGAGGTGCTGCGCAACGGCGACAGCGTGCTGATGCACGGGCTGATCCCGGCCGGGCGCGAGGGCGGCGACGACATCGTCGGCACGCTGCGCGCGCTGCTGCCGGAGGCCGAGATTTCCGACATCGTCACCGAATCCCTGGCCCGGTCCTCCGAGGGCTGGCGCGACGCCGCGGCGCTGGGGGTGAAGGCCCTGACGGAGCTGCCCGATGTGCGGGTCGAGATCACGCCCGGGGCGCTGACCGTCGAAGGCGTCGCCCCCGAGGGGCCGGCCGGGGCGGGCTGGACGGCGCGGTTCCTCGACGGCGCGCCCGAGGGCGTGGAGGTGACGGTCAAGCTGCGCCAGCCGCGCGAGCGGCTCAGCCCTTTCCTGCTGCGGGTCTCCAAGGATGCCGAGGGCCTGCTCCTGGAAAGCTGCGCGGCGGAATCGGGTCCCGACCTGGACCGCATCCTGGCAGCTCTTGCCGGGGCCGGTGGCAGCGATCCGGGGGTCTGCCAGGTCGCGCTGGGGGCGCCGGACCGGCAGTGGCCTGCCGCCGCCGAGGCGGCGATCGCGGCGCTGGCGGGTCTTGAGGAAGGCGCGGTGACGCTTTCCGACAGCATGGTCACGGTGCTGCCCGGGGCCGGGGTCGCGCCCGAGGCGCTGTCGCGGGCGGGCGACGGGCTGCGCCAGGCGCTTCCTGCGGGCTACCGCCTGTCGCTGATGCCCGTTCCGGTGGAGGACGAGGACCGCGATGTCGCGCGGCTGAGCCTGACCCGCAGCGCCGAGGGGCCGGTGACGCTGCGCGGCCCGCTCTCCTCGGCGCAGGACGAGGCGGTGCTGGCCAGCCTGGCGGCGGCGCGGTTCGGGGCGGACAGCCTGACCCGGGTCATCAGCCTGGCCGCAGACCTGCCGCGCGGCTGGGACGTGCATGCGCTGGCCGCGACCGAGGCGCTGGCCCTGCTGTCGGAGGGCCGGGTGGAGATGACCGCCGAGGCGCTGACCGTCACCGGCCGGTCGCAGGTCGAGGATGCCGTGCCGCGGATCACGGCCGAGCTGTCGCGCACGCTGGGCGACAGCCTGCCGTTCTCGGTCGACGTCGCCTATGTCGCGCCGCCCCCCGAGGCAGAGGCGGGCCCCTCGCCGGAGGCCTGTGTCGAGGCGGTCAACGGCATCCTTCTCGAGGACCGGATCGATTTCGACCCCGGTTCGGTGGAACTGGGCGCGGCGGGGCTGGAAACCGTCGACCGCATCGCCGCCGTGCTGCGCGACTGTCCGGATGTCGCCATGGAGATCGGCGGTCATACCGACAGCCAGGGCCGCGAGGAGATGAACGAGCTGCTCAGCCAGGCGCGGGCGGAGGCGGTGCTGGATGCGCTTGCGGCGCGCCGCGTGCTGACCGGGCAGCTGACCGCCCGGGGCTATGGCGAAACCCGCCCGATCGCCGATAACGGCACCGAGGCGGGGCGCGAGGCGAACCGCCGCATCGCTTTCCGGCTGGTGACGGAGGACGATTCGGCCGGAGCCGATGCAGCACAGCCGGAGGAGGGCGGGGCAAATGGATCGAACTGAGGCGCTTGTCGCGGTCGCACTGCTGCTGTTCGGCGCGTTCCTGATGGGGTTCCTGACCCACTGGGTGGTGACGCGCCTGTCGCATGTGTCCGACGCGGAACTGGGACAGCTGGATTCCATGGCCGAAGAACTGCATCGTGCCGAGGAGGAACGCGACCATGCCCGTGCCGAGCATCACCGGCTGCGCCACGAGATGCAGGCGGGGACGGGCGAATTGCGCAGCGACCTGGCCATGACCCGCGAGGCGCTGCGCGTGGCCCGGGACGAGGCCGCGGAACTGCGCGCCTATATCGAGGCGCAGAATATGCGCGGCTGACGGCAGGGGCAGGGGGGTTTCTTAACCCCTCCTCTGCCAACACTGTCCCGGCGGCGCTGCGCAGGAGGTCAGATGTCAAAGCTCGAGAGGTTCCTTGAGGCCCAGGAACGGGATTATCGCCATGCCATGCAGGAGATCCTGGCAGGGCGGAAGCAGACCCACTGGATCTGGTACATCTTTCCGCAGTTGCGGGGAAACGGCCATTCCGAGAACTCGATCTATTACGGCATCGAGAATTTGGAGGAAGCCCGCGACTATCTGCACAACCCGGTCCTGGAATTGCGTCTGCTGGCGGCGATGGATGCGATGATGTTCCATCGCGACCGCCCCGCCGCGGAGATCCTGGGCTCCGTGGATGCCGCGAAACTGCGCTCCTGCGCGACGCTGTTCCACCTGGCCCGGCCCGAGGAGCAGATGTTCCGCACGGTGCTGAAGGCCTTCTTCCGCGGGGCGCCCTGTCCGCTGACGGTCAAGGCGGTGGATCAGTTCAGCTGAGCAGCTGCAGGCAGACCGGCAGCGGCATCACGGGGCAGGCAGGATGATCCCCGGCCGGTCGCGGGCCCGGGCCGGGGCGCCGGGACGGCCGGTCGCGATGCGCGCATGAGGCAGGCAGCAGGGGTCATGGCGACGGGCGCGCGCGCAGGCGCCCACGCCGCGCGCGGGCTTTGCCGGGGACCGGGCTTTGCCGGGGCGGGCCCGGCCCGTCATGCGCCCGCGGCCCGGGGCAGCATCCGGCAGGATAGGCAACATGCCCGGTGGCGGCGCGCGGGCATGGCGGGGACGCTGGCGCGAGCCGCCGATCCTGCCGTCCCCCTGCCGTGATGGTCCCCGGGCGCCTGGACGGAAGGCACGCGCGCCGCGCGCCGCGCCGGTCCGGATGCGCCGGTTTCGTCGGCGGACCCCGGCGGGATCCGTGACGGGGTCCTGCGTTGACCGCATCGGCCCTGCGGCGCCGATGCGGTCACCGCAGCGGGGGCGGGGCTACTTGCGGCCGATCCGCGGTTCGGTCCCGGCGATGAGCCGGGCGATGTTCTCGCGGTGGCGCAGGAAGACCAGCAGCGCCAGCGCCAGGCAGAGCAGGATCATCTCGGGCCGCCCGAGGGCCCAGGCCCAGGGCGCGGCCAGGGCCGCCGCCACCAGCGCCGCCAGCGACGAGATGCGCAGCACCGCGGCAACGGCCAGCCAGGTGGCGCAGGCCGCCAGCCCGACCGGCCATGCCAGCGCCAGCAGCGTGCCGAGGAAGGTCGCCACGCCCTTGCCGCCGCGGAAACCCAGATAGACCGGGTAGCAATGGCCGAGAAAGGCCGCCGCCCCGGCCAGCTGTGCCGCGTCCGGCCCCCAGAGCATGCCCGCGATCAAGGCCGCGGCCGCGGCCTTCCCGGCATCGAGGATCAGGGTCAGCGCGGCGGCGGGCTTGTTGCCGGTGCGCAGCACGTTGGTCGCGCCGATATTGCCCGATCCGATCCGCCGGAGGTCGCCCAGCCCGAAGAGCCGCGCCATCACCATGCCGAAGGGCACGGCCCCCAGCAGATAGCCGCAGACCGCCGCGAGCAGCAGCCAGGGAAGCGGCGTGACCAGCGCCGGGATCATCGGGAGAAGACCCGGATCCCGTTGACGAACGTGCCCAGCACGCGGCCCTGCATCCGCTGGCCGTCAAAGGGGGTGTTCTTGGATTTCGACTGAAGCGTCTCGCGGTCCAGCACATAGGGCGCGTCGGGATCGAACAGCACCAGATCGGCGGGCGCCCCTTGCGAGAGCCTCCCGCCCTCCAGGCCCAGGCGCCGCGCGGGATTGAGCGACAGCGCCGCGAAGAGCCGCGGCAGCCCGATATGGCCCGCATGGTAGAGCCGGAGCGACGCCGGCAGCAGCGTCTCCAGCCCGACCGCGCCGGAGGCGGCCGCCTCGAAGGGCAGGCGCTTGCTTTCCTCGTCCTGGGGGGTGTGCATGGAGCCGATCACGTCGATATGGCCCGCGGCCAGCGCCTCGACCATCGCGGCGCGATCTTCCTCGGCCCGCAGCGGCGGCTTGACCTTGAAGAAGGTCCGGTAGCCCGCGATGTCGAATTCGTTCAGCGTCAGGTGGTGGATCGAGATGCCCGCCGTCACGTCCAGCCCGGCCTCGCGCGCGCGCAGCAGCGCCGGCAGCGCGGCGCGGGTGGTGATCTGGTCGACGTGATAGGCGGCGCGGGTCATCTCCACCAGCGCCAGGTCGCGCTCCAGCCCCATGCGTTCGGCCATCGGCGAAACTGCCGGGATGCCGTAGAGCGACGAGAACTTGCCCGAGGTCGCCGCCGCGCCGCGGCTGAGGACCGGCTCCTGCACATGGCCCATGACCAGCGCGCCGAGGCTCCGGGCGTAGCTCAGCGCGCGGGAGAGGACCTTGGTATCGGCGACGACCTGGTCGCCGTCGGAAAAGGCCACCGCCCCGGCATCGCGGAGAAACCCGATCTCGGTCATCTCGCGGCCCTCGCGGCCCTTGGTCAGGGCCGCCATCGGGGCGATGCGCACGGGCGAGACCTCGGCGGCGCGGCGCAGGGCGAAGCTCAGCACCTCGGGCGTGTCGATGGCCGGGCGGGTATCGGCGCGGGTGACCATGGTCGTGACGCCGCCCGCCGCGGCCGCCAGCCCGGCGGAGCGGAAGCTTTCCTTGTGCCGCTCGCCCGGTTCGCCGACCTTGACCCCGATATCGACGATGCCGGGCGCCAGGCAGGCGCCGCGGCAATCGACGCGTTCGGCGCCGCCGAACTCGCCCTCGGGCAGGGGCCCGGGCAGGCAGGCGGCGATGGTGCCGCCCTCGATCAGGACCGCGCCGGGACCGTCATGCCCGGTCTCGGGGTCGATCAGGCGGGCATTGTGCAGAAGCGTCGGGCGGGGGGGGGCGGTCTGGGTCACGGGGCTCGGTCGCTCGGGTCTCGGAGGGCTGCCCCCTGATCCGTCACAAGGCGCCCCGCGTCAAGGTCCCGCCTGCCGCATCGCATCGCGCTGGACCTGCCGGGCGAGCGCATAGACGTGGCGGGCATCGTCGATGCGGCGGAACCCGGCCCGGCCGCGACCCGAGAGCAGGACCGAGCCGGGCGGGCCTTCCTCGAAGACGAAGACCGTGTCCGCATCGATCGGCCAGCCCCGCAGCCGTCTGCGTCCGAACGTGTCGGTGGCCACGAGCATGCGCGCGCTGGTCAGCGTGTACCAGCTGCGGGACCGCCGCCAGGCATCGATCAGGACATCGCCGACCGCCGCGCGCAGCCCGACCGCGACGAAGGCGAGGCCGAACAGCGCGGGGATGGCCCCCATCGGGTCGCCGCCCGCCAGCTGGCGCAGCCCCATGCCGCAGATCGCGGTGCCGGTGGCGGCGAAGATCGCGCCGACCAGCAGCGGCACGGGGCGCAGGCGCCGCCAGTCGATCCCGGCATCGGGCTGCCCCTGCCAGAGGATGCGTTCGCCGGGATCGAGAAGCCCGGCCCAGGGATCGGTCTGCATGGCGGTGTCTCCTTTCACGCTCCCGCATAGGGGCAGGCGCGGCGCGGGGAAAGACCGGATCGCGCGGGGCGGGCCGGTCGCGTCGTGCCGCGCGCGCGGGCAGATGCGCGGCAAGCGGGCTCACTTCTGCGTGTGGCGGCGCGCGGGGCTTGGCGCATGGGCCGGCGCATCGGATCATGTTCGGCAGATATGTCGCGAAGGAGCCTGCCGATGCCCCCGATGCCGTTTCCGTCCGCCTTGCTGCGCCTGGCGTGTCTTTCCGGGCTCCTGGGGGTCTGCGCCCCGGCCCTGGCCGAGGAGGTGGAGCTGGAGCTGGTGCTGCTGGCCGATGCCTCCGGATCGATCGACCGTGCCGAGACGCAGTTCCAGCGCGAGGGCTATGCGACGGCGATGACCTCGCCGGAGGTGCTGGGCGCGATCCGGCAGACCGCCTATGGCGTGATCGCCGTCACCTATGTCGAATGGGCCAGCGCCGGGGAGGAGGATGTCGTCGTTCCCTGGATGCGCATCGACGGGCCCGAAAGCGCGGCCGCCTTCGCGGGCGCGATCCTCGATGCCCCGCGCCGCGCCTTCGGGCGCAACGCCATCGGCTCGGCCCTGCTGACCGGGCGCGACCTGATAGAGGGGAACGCCTATGAAGGCTGGCGCAAGGTGATCGATTTCTCGGGCGACAGCGCCAATAGCTGGAACGGGCCGCCGGTGGAGGCGGCGCGCGCCGAGGTGCTGGCCGCGGGGATCACCATCAACGGGCTGGCGATCCTGTGCCGCGACTGCAGCGGGCGGCCCGGGGGCGGCAACCTGGAACAGCAGTATCGCGACCGGATCATCGGCGGGCCGGGGGCCTTCGTCGTCACCGCCGAAAGCCGCGACACCTTCGCCGCCGCGGTCCGCCGCAAGCTGGTGCTGGAGATCGGCGGGACCCATGGCGGGGCGCGCTTCGCCGGGGAGTGAGGCGCTTGCATGCCGCGGCGCGGCGCGCGACAAGGACGGCGGGCCGGGCCGATCCGGCCGCAGCCGGAGAGCCACGCCATGCCCAACCTCCCCTATGTGCTCATCATGCTGGCGGCCGGGATCGGCGTGCCGGTCCTGGCGGCGCTGAATGCCCAGCTGGGCCAGCGGCTGGGATCGCCTGCCGCCGCCTGCGCGGTGCTGTTCGTGGTGGGATTCGTGGTTGCCGCCGCGGTCACGCTGATCACCGGGCCGGGGGCGCTGGCACGGCTGGGCAGCCAGCCGCGCTACCTGTTCCTCGGCGGCACGCTGGTGGCCTTCTACATCCTGTCGGTGACCTATATCGCCCCGGCCTTCGGGCTGGGCAACGCGATCCTCTGCGTGCTGTTCGGCCAGATCCTCTCGGCCGCGGCGATCGACCATTTCGCGTTGTTCGGCGCGGTGGCGCGGCCCTTGAGCCTGCAGCGCGCCGCCGGGCTGGCGGTGATGGGGGCGGGGCTGGTCATGGCGCTGCGCGCCTGAGCGCGCCGCGGGGGGTCAGACCAGCCGCGGCGCCTCGGTGATGCGGCCCTGATCCAGCCGGATGATGCGGTCCATCCGCGCCGCGAGTTCGGGATTGTGGGTGGCGATCAGCGCGGCGCTGTCGCTGTCGCGCACCACGCGCATCATCACCTCGAAGACCTGGTCGGCGGTGGCCGGATCGAGATTGCCGGTGGGCTCGTCCGCCAGCAGCAGGCTGGGGCGGTTGGCCAGCGCGCGGGCCAGCGCGACGCGCTGCTGCTCGCCGCCCGACATCTGCGCCGGGCGGTGATCGCCGCGCGCGGCCAGCCCGACCTCGGCCAGGAGCGCCTCGGCCCGGGTCAGCGCCTCGCTGCGCGACCGTCCCTCGGCCATCTGCGGCAGGGCGACATTCTCGGCGGCGGTGAATTCCGGCAGCAGGTGGTGGAACTGGTAGACGAAGCCGATCTCGGAGCGGCGCGCGGCGGTGCGCTGCCTTTCGCTGCGCCCGTTCATCGCCACCCATCCCAGCCAGACCTCGCCGTCATCGGGCCGGTCGAGCAGCCCCGCGATGTGCAGGAGCGTCGATTTCCCCGCCCCCGACGGCGCCATCAGCGCCACCATCTCGCCGGCATTCACGCTCAGCGAGGCCTGGTCCAGCACCTGCAGTTCCCGCGCGGTGCCGGGGGCGTAGATGCGCGAGACATTCTCGAGCTTGAGGACCTGGTCATTCATAGCGCAGCGCATCCACCGGGTTCATCCGCGCCGCGCGGCGGGCGGGAAAGATCGTGACGACGAAGGACATGCCCAGGGACAGCGCGACCGCGGAGAGCACGTCCGAGGCCTGCAGTTTCGCGGGCAGGTAATAGATGCCGCGGATCGACGGGTCCCAGACGCCGCCGCCCGAAAGCGCGTTCACCGCGGCGAAGATCGGGTCGATATAGATCGCGAAGAGACAGCCCAGGATCACCCCCGCCAGCGTGCCCGCGATGCCGGTGAAGGCGCCGCAGAGGAAGAAGATGCGCAGCACCGCCCCCTCGCTCAGCCCCAGCGTGCGCAGGATGCCGATGTCGCGGCCCTTGTTCTTGACCAGCATGATCAGCCCCGAGACGATATTCATCGTGGCGATCAGCACCAGCACCGAGAGGATGACGAACATCACGTTGTCCTCGACGGTCAGCGCGCGCAGGAAGGCGCCGGAGGCGTCGCGCCAGCTGTACAGGACCGCGTCATTGCCCAGCACGTTCCAGACATCGGGGATGAGGCGTTCGACATGCTCGGGGTCCTCCACCATCACCTCGATCAGACCGGCGCGGCCCTCGAGGTTGAAATAGGACTGGGCCTCGGCGAAGGGCATGTAGACGCGCACCTGGTCGATGTCGTAGCGCCCTGCGGAGAAGATGTAGACCACCTCGAACGTGCCCACCCGCGGCGAGGTGCCGAAGGGGGTCTTCGCCCCGTCCGGCGAGATCAGCTTGATGCGGTCGCCCACCGTCGCGCCCAGGCTCTGGGCCACGCCCGATCCGATGGCCACGCCCTCGGCGAACCGGTCCAGGTCGCCATGCCCGGTCGCGGGGTCGATCACCCGCGGCAGGCTGTCCAGGTCGGCGCGCGTTATGCCCGTCACCTGCACCCCGGCATTGCGCCCGCCGTGACTGGCCATGACCTGCCCGGTGACGACCGGGGCGGCCGAGGTCACGCCGGGCAGGGCGCGGATCTTTCCGGCCAGCGCCTCGTAGTCCCGCAGCGTGTCGTCGCCATTGCCGGCCTCGTCATACTGGGTGACGCCATAGACCGACAGATGCGGATTGGCGCCGAGGATCGTGTCGACGAATTCGGCGCGGAACCCGGCGCGCACCGACAGGGTGGCGATCAGCGCGAAGACCGCCAGGGTGATGCCCAGAAGGCTGATCCAGGTCATCACGCTGACCCCGCCTTCGGCACGTTTGGCGCGCAGGTAGCGCCAGGCGATCATCCGCTCATGGGCGGAAAACGGGAAGGTCATGCTGTCTCGGGGCTCCGGGCGGTTTGCGGCGGACCCTGTGCCAGGACCGGCGGGAGGTCAAGGCGCAGGCGGTGCAGGCGGCGGGGCTCAGCCGGCGGGGCAGCCCAGGGTTTCCGCCGCGCCGTCGCGCCCCAGCACGGTGATGCGCAGACGCGAACGGTCCAGAAGGAAGGGGGCGGCCTCCGGCGGCACCAGGTCGGCGGTCGCCCGCAGGCTGTCGCCGCGCCGCGAGACCTGCGGCTCGGAGACCCATACATCGCCGCCATCAAGCTCCATCACCGCGATTTCGGCGCCGCCCTGCGAAGGCAGGCCCAGATCGGCCGTCACGCGCATCCCGTCCTTTATCGGTGCAACCGCGCAGCTGGCGCTGCGGATGCGGGTACGGTCGGGTTGCGCGGCCATGGCGCGGCGGATCGCCTCCGGCGCGGCCAGGTCCGAATCGGCATAGCTTTCGCTGACGGCGACGCAGATGTCGCGGCACAGGCCCAGCTCGGCCTTGCCGCGGGCCTTCACCGGACGCGAGGGATCGGCCGGGACCAGTTCCACCGGCAGGACCACCTCGCCGGAATAGCCCAGCGTGCGCTGCCCGAAGGTTTCGAAGATCTCGGGGCGGGGCCAGTGGATGCGCACGGATTTCAGGTTCTGCGACCCGCGCCAGTCGAAGCGCGGCGGCACGCCGACATCGCCGGGGCTGCGCCAGTAGGTCTTCCAGCCCTCGGCCACGCGGATGCGGATGCCCGCCATCACCGTGCCGTCCGGCGCGGTCCAGCCATCGACCATGTCCACATCGACCAGGTCGCCGGGATCGGCGGCGGCGGGCTGCAGGGCGAGGGCGGCGCAGAGCGCGAGGCAAAGGCGGGCGAGGACGGCTTTCATGGCGACCGGTTCTAGCAGAATCGGGGGGCGGAAAAAGTCACATTGCGGTTAGCCCCCCCGGGGCTGTGGCTTGGTCGCACTTGATGATCGCGCGGCTTGCTGCCACCTTGGGTGCATGGATGACACCGAAGACTTCGATCTCAGCGGCAAGATACTGATTGCCATGCCCGGCATGGGCGATCCCCGTTTCGAGAAGACGGTGATCTTCCTCTGCGCGCATTCCTCCGATGGCGCCATGGGGCTGATCTTCAACAGGCCCGCGCTGGATGTCAGCTTCTCCGACCTGCTGGAGCGGCTGGAGATCACGCCGGTCGCCGGGGCCGCGGCGCCCGCGATCTATGTCGGCGGGCCGGTGGAGCATGCGCGCGGATTCGTGCTGCATTCGGCGGATTACAGTTCCGACAACACCACGCTGCAGGTGGATGACCGTTTCGGCATGACCGCCACGGTCGATGTGCTGGAGGATATCGCCCGCGGCTTCGGCCCCAATTCCGCGCTCCTGGCGCTGGGATATTCCGGCTGGGGGCCGGGGCAGCTGGAGGACGAGATCGCGGAGAATGGCTGGCTGGTCTGCGATGCCGATGACGCGCTGGTCTTCGGCACCGACCACGCGGCCAAGTGGCAGGCCGCTCTGGCGCGGCTGGGGGTGGATCCGCTGACGCTTTCGGCGGATGCGGGCCGCGCCTGACCGCCCGCCCATGACCCCGCTGGACGTGACAATCGCCGGGGCGCGGGTCCTCGGGCCCGCGGGCCTGTCGGATGCGCCGCTGGCGCTGGCAGGCGGGCGCATCGCCGCGCGGCCTGCCGGACGCGAGGTCGCGCTGCCCGGCTGCACCGTCCTTCCCGGGATCATCGACCTGCATGGCGACGGGTTCGAACGCCACCTGGCGCCGCGGCGCGGGCTGGTCTCGGACCTGACGCGGGGGCTCGCGGCGCTGGATGCGGAACTGGCGGCGTCGGGCATCACCACCGCGGTGCTGGCGCAATTCTGGTCCTGGGAAGGCGGGATGCGCAGCCCCGATTTCGCCCGCCGCCTGGCCGCCGCGCTGGAGGAGGCGCGGCCGCATCTGCTGACCGACATGGTGATCCAGCTGCGGCTGGAGACGCATCTGACCGACCAGTTCGGCGAGGTGGCGGAGTTCGTCGCGCGCCACGGCATCGGCTATGTCGTCTATAACGATCACCTGCCGCATGAGGCATTGCGCAAGGGGCGCACCCCGCCGCGGCTGACCGGGCAGGCGCTGAAGAGCGGGCGCAGCCCCGCGGCGCATCTGGAGCTGATCCGCGCGCTTGCCGCCCGCGATCCGGAGGTGCCCGGGGCGCTGGCGGCGCTGTCGGCGCGGCTGCGGGACATGGGGGTCCGGCTGGGCAGCCATGACGACCCGGATCCGGCGCGCCGGGCGATGATGCGCGATCTGGGCGTCGCGATCTCGGAATTCCCCGAGACGATGGAGGCCGCCCGCGCCGCCCGCGCGGCCGGGGATGCGGTGATCCTGGGCGCCCCAAACGTGGTGCGCGGCGGCAGTCATGCCGGCAAGATGCAGGCCCGCGCCGCAGTGGCCGAGGGGCTGTGCGACGCGCTGGTCTCCGATTATCACTATCCCGCCCCGGCGGCGGCGGCGGCGGCACTGGCGCCGGATGGCGGGGCAGGGGCGTGGCACCTGCTGTCCTCGGGTCCTGCCCGGGTCATGGGCTGGAAGGATCGCGGCGGGTTGACCCCGGGAGCGCGGGCGGACCTTGCGATCCTGGGGCCGTCGGGACTGGTGGAGGCGACGATCGCCGCCGGGCGGATCGCCTTCGCGCGGGGTCATGTCGCCCGCGCGCTTTTCGGCTGAGACGGCCGGGCTCCGCCCGCGGGCGGGGCTTCGCGATTGCCTGCCCCTGCCGCCGTCCCGCCTTCAGGCGTTGTTGAAGGCCCGGCGCATTGCCGTCACGTCGCCTGCCAGCACGCCGTGATGGCTGCCCGGCTCGGTCTCCACCGTCACATCGGCGCCGAGCGCGGCGAGCACCTCGGCCGAGCGGCGGACCCGCGCCATCGGGATATGCGGGTCCTCGAGATGGTTCGAGATCCGCACCGGCAGACCGCCGAGATCGGTCTGGTAGGCGAATAGCTTGTCCGGGTTGCCGTAGAGCTCGGGCAGGGGCGGGCCGCCCGCATCGCCGGTGCCCACCAGACCGCCGGAACAGGCGAAGACCGCGGCCAGCGCGCCGCCCCGGCGCGCGACATATTCCAGCGCCAGGCAGGCGCCCTGGCTGAACCCGGCCAGCGCGATGCGGTGCCGCGGCAGTCCGCCCTCCTCCAAGGCCGCGATGGCGGCCTCCACCGCCGCCAGCGCGGCGGGCAGGCAGGGCTCCATGTTCGCCTGGGGGGCCAGGAAGGAGGTGGGCCACCAGGAATTTCCCTCCGCCTCGGGCGCGGCAAGCGCCAGGTCGGGCAGGCCCAGCCCCTCGCCCAGGGGCAGGATCGAGGCCGCCGAGGCCCAGCGGCCATGGATCAGCACCAGCCCGTGCCGCGCACGGGCCGGGCCTGCGCCGCCGAGGACCGGCGGCTTCATGCCTCCACCTTCAGCGGCGGCAGGATCCGCTCGATCTGCGCGCGCCGCGCCTCGTATTGCGGCGGCAGCTTCAGCGCGGTGCCGAGATCCGCGGGGGATTCGTCGCGGGTGAAGCCGGGCGGATCCGTGGCGATCTCGAAGAGGACGCCGCCGGGCGAGCGGAAGTAGATCGCGTTGAAATACTGCCGGTCGATCACGGGCGTCACCTCCATGCCCGCCGCCAGCAGCCGGTCGCGCCAGGCCAGCTGATCGGCATCGTCGGAGGCGCGGAAGGCGACATGGTGGATCGTCCCTTTTCCGGGCCGCGCGATATGGTCCGGGGCACGGCGCATCAGTTCGACGAAAGGCGCGTCGCCCTGCGTGCGCAGCCGCAGCCGCTCCTCTCCGGCGCGGGTCTGGTGGCCGGCTTCCTCATAGCCCATCACGTCGACCAGAAGGTCGCGCGTCGGCCCGATATCCTCCAGCCACAGCGTCACGCCGTGAAACAGCCCCGGATGGTCCGGCGCGCCGTCCTGCTCGACCACTTCCACCGGGGCCCCGTCGGGATCGCGCAGCGTGACCACCCGCGTGCCGAAGCGTTCCGCGGGGCCGTCGAAATCGATCGCCCGCTCCGCCCAGCGGATCATCCAGTCGTCGAAGGCCCGCGGGTTCAGCGCATAGGCATAGGCCGAGGCCATGCCCGGCCCCGCCCGTCCCGGCCCGGCATCCGCGAAGGGGAAGAAGGTCAGGATCGAGCCGGGATCGGCCGCCTGCGTGCCGTAATACAGGTGATAGGTGTCGGGCGCGTCGAAATTCACCGTGCGCTTGACCAGCCGCTGGTCCATGACGCGGGTGAAGAAATCGACATTCTCCTGCGGGTCGCCGGAGATGGCGGTGACGTGATGCAGCCCCTTGATCTGGTCCTTCATGATGCCCTCCTGGGATCTCTTTCGCCCTGTCAGATAACGCGCCTTGCCGCGCAATCCATCCGGCAGCCCCGCACAGGGCCCCTGCGGCCATGCCGGACTCGCGGCCCGCGGGGGGCGATGGGATGGGCCCCTATCCGATCGGGTAGGCGTCCATCCGTTCGCGAAAGTAACCCTATCCCGAGTTCGGGCTGCCTTCCGGCGGCCGTTTGGGGCATTTCCGCAGGGTGATCGACGACCGGGCGGGCAGGGCGATGCTGCCGGTGCCGTCCGGGATGACCAGGAACCGAGGGACGCTGACCAAAATGAATTTCAAGACCTGCCTTATCGGCACTGCCTTTGCCGTTCTCGCCCCGCTGGGGGCCTCTGCCGCCTCGCTGGATGCCGAGGCGCTGATGAAATCGCTGAACGTGATTGCCCTGGGCGATGCGGACACCTCGAGCGTGAACCATGTCGAGGGCCCCGTCTATGTCGGCGGCAACCTGACCTCCGGCACGTTCAACGCCAATACCGACGGCCTGGCCGAGGCGACCGTGGGCGGCGTGACCGG
This sequence comes from Mangrovicoccus algicola, assembly GCF_014903745.1. Taxonomy (GTDB): domain Bacteria; phylum Pseudomonadota; class Alphaproteobacteria; order Rhodobacterales; family Rhodobacteraceae; genus Mangrovicoccus; species Mangrovicoccus algicola. The sequence goes on from NZ_JACVXA010000015.1 coordinate 75,768, forward strand.
CGCGGTCATCGTCGGCGGCGACGTCAACACCCATCTGAATTCGGGCACCAACGGGGCGATCCAGATCGGCGGCAGCCTCAATGGCACCTCGGACGTGTCCTATAACAGCGGCGTCTCCGGCATTCCGGTCGCCGACATGGTGGACACCTTCACCTCGCTGGCGGCCGGTCTGTCGACGCTGGGCGACACCAGCGGCGTCACCTACAACACCGCGATGAACTTCAAGTCCTTTACCTCGGGCAGCGGCAATAGCGAGGGGATCGCGATCCTCAATCTCAGCTATGCCGATGCGCTGTCGATGTTCACCGGCGCGGGCCAGATCAGCTTCAATATCGACGCCTCGGTGACGTCCTTCATCATCAACGTGGCGGGCACGGATTTCGCGTCCGACTGGTCGACCCAGGTGGGGATGCAGGTCAACAGCAACGTCTCCAACGTGCTGTTCAACTTCTACGAGGCCGAGGGCGTGACCTTCACCTCGACCTGGAACGCCTCCGTCCTGGCGCCGGATGCGCTGGTGACCACGGCGCCGGGCGGGACCAACGGCACGATCGTGGCCGGCGAGCTGATGCTGAAAGGCGAAGTGCGTCCCTATGGCGACACCACCGTCTGGACCGGCACGCTGCCCGCCGCCGCCCCCACGACGCCGGTTCCGCTGCCGGCGGCGCTGCCGCTGGCGCTTGCCGGGCTGGGCGCGCTGGGTCTGGTCGCGCGGCGCCGCCGCGCCGCCTGAGCCGGGCGCAAGCCATGCAGGAAACGGCCGGGTGCCATGCCCGGCCGTTTTCCTTTGAAAGGGGCGCGGCCGGGCCTTGCGCCCTGTCGCGCCTTGACTATAACGCAGGCGATTTGCCCACTCCCGAGCCAGAGGCGGAACCCCCATGCCCAAACGCACCGACATCTCCTCCATCCTGATCATCGGTGCCGGTCCCATCGTCATCGGCCAGGCCTGCGAGTTCGACTATTCCGGTGCCCAGGCCTGCAAGGCGCTGCGCGAGGAAGGCTACCGGGTCATCCTGGTCAACTCCAACCCGGCCACCATCATGACCGATCCGGGCCTGGCCGATGCCACCTATATCGAGCCGATCACCCCGGAAGTCGTCGCCAAGATCATCGAGAAGGAACGCCCCGACGCGCTGTTGCCGACGATGGGCGGGCAGACCGGTCTGAACACGTCGCTGAAGCTCGAGGAAATGGGCGTCCTGGAGAAATTCGGCGTGGAAATGATCGGCGCCAAGCGCGAGGCCATCGAGATGGCCGAGGACCGCGCCCTGTTCCGCGAGGCGATGGACCGCATCGGGCTGGAGAATCCCAAGGCCGACATCGTCACCGCGCCCAAGCGCGAGGATGGCAGCCGCGACATCGCGGCGGGCCTCAAGATCGCGATGGAGTCGCTGGAGCATATCGGCCTGCCCGCGATCATCCGCCCGGCCTTCACCCTGGGCGGCACCGGCGGCGGCGTGGCCTATAACCGCGACGATTACGAATATTACTGCCGCAGCGGCATGGAGGCCTCGCCGGTCGGGCAGATCCTCGTCGACGAATCCCTGCTGGGCTGGAAGGAATACGAGATGGAGGTGGTCCGCGACCGCGCGGACAATGCCATCATCGTCTGTTCCATCGAGAATATCGACCCGATGGGCGTCCATACCGGCGACTCGATCACCGTCGCCCCGGCGCTGACCCTGACCGACAAGGAATACCAGCAGATGCGCGCCGCCTCGATCGCGGTGCTGCGCGAGATCGGCGTGGAGACCGGCGGCTCGAACGTGCAATGGGCGGTGAACCCCGAGGATGGCCGCATGGTCGTCATCGAGATGAACCCGCGCGTGTCGCGCTCCTCCGCGCTGGCCTCCAAGGCCACCGGCTTCCCGATCGCCAAGATCGCGGCCAAGCTGGCCGTGGGCTACACGCTGGACGAGCTGGACAACGACATCACCAAGGTCACGCCCGCCTCCTTCGAGCCGACCATCGACTATGTCGTCACCAAGATCCCGCGCTTCGCCTTCGAGAAGTTCCCCGGATCGAAGCCCGAGCTGACCACCGCGATGAAATCCGTGGGCGAGGCGATGGCGATCGGCCGGACCTTCCACGAATCCGTGCAGAAGGCGCTGGCCTCGCTGGAGACCGGGCTGACCGGCTTCGACGAGATCGCCATCCCCGGCGCGCCCGACAAGGTGGCCGTGACCAAGGCGCTGAACGACAAGACCCCCGACCGGATGCGGGTGATCGCCCAGGCGATGCGCCACGGTCTGTCCGATGACGAGATCCAGGCGGTCACCGCCTTCGATCCGTGGTTCCTGGCGCGGATCCGCGAGATCGTCGAGACCGAGGAGCAGGTCCGCCGCGACGGGCTGCCGGTCACCGAAGAAGGCCTGCGCCACCTCAAGATGATGGGCTTCACCGATGCGCGCCTGGCCAGGCTGACCGGCCGCGACGAGGACAATATCCGCCGCGCGCGCCTGAACCTGGGCGTGACCGCGGTGTTCAAGCGCATCGATACCTGCGCCGCCGAGTTCGAGGCGCAGACCCCCTACATGTATTCCACCTACGAATACCCGGTGATGGGCGAGGTGGAATGCGAGGCGCGTCCCTCGGACCGCAAGAAGGTCGTCATCCTCGGCGGCGGTCCGAACCGGATCGGCCAGGGGATCGAGTTCGACTATTGCTGCTGTCATGCCTGCTTCTCGCTGTCCGAACAGGGCTACGAGACGATCATGATCAACTGCAACCCCGAGACCGTCTCGACCGATTACGACACTTCGGACCGGCTGTATTTCGAGCCGCTGACCTTCGAGCACGTGATGGAGATCCTTGCCAAGGAACAGCAGAACGGCACGCTGCACGGCGTGATCGTGCAATTCGGCGGGCAGACCCCGCTGAAGCTGGCCAATGCGCTGGAGGCTGCGGGCATCCCGATCCTGGGCACCACCCCCGACGCGATCGACCTGGCCGAGGACCGCGAGCGGTTCCAGGCGCTGGTCAACCGCCTGGGGCTGAAGCAGCCGAAGAACGCCATCGCCTCCACCGATGCCCAGGCCTTCGCCGCGGCGGTCAATATCGGCTTCCCGCTGGTGATCCGTCCCTCCTATGTGCTGGGCGGGCGCGCGATGGAGATCGTCCGCGACCAGGCGCAGCTGGAACGCTATATCGCCGAGGCGGTGGTCGTGTCGGGCGACAGCCCGGTCCTGCTGGACAGCTATCTTTCCGGCGCGCAGGAGGTCGATGTCGACGCGATCTCCGACGGCACGGATGTCCATATCGCCGGGATCATGCAGCATATCGAGGAGGCGGGCGTCCATTCGGGCGACAGCGCCTGCTCGCTGCCGCCGCATTCGCTGAGCCCCGAGATCATCGCCGTGATGGAAGAACAGGCCCGCGCGCTGGCGCTGGCGCTGAATGTTCGCGGGCTGATGAACATCCAGTTCGCGATCAAGGATAACGAGGTCTACCTGATCGAGGTCAACCCGCGCGCCTCGCGCACCGTGCCCTTCGTCGCCAAGGCGGTGACCTCGCCCATCGCGGCGATCGCGGCGCGGGTGATGGCGGGCGAGTCGCTGAAATCCTTCGAGGGCGTCGAGGGTGGCCTGGCCTCCTGGCGCACCGGCCGTTTCGCGGTGAAGGAGGCGGTGCTGCCCTTCGCGCGCTTCCAAGGCGTCGACACGCTCCTGGGCCCGGAGATGCGCTCCACCGGCGAGGTGATGGGCTCCGACGAGGATTTCCCGATGGCCTATCTCAAGGCGCTGCTGGGCGCGGGCACGACGCTGCCTGCCTCGGGGACGGTGTTCCTGTCGATCAAGGAAGACGACAAGACGCCGGTCCTGGTGGAGACGGCGAAGGTGCTGGTGGAGACCGGCTTCTCCATCGTCGCGACCCGCGGCACGGCGCAGTTCCTGGCCGGGCATGGCGTGGCGGCGGATGTGGTCAACAAGGTCTATGAGGGCCGGCCGCATGTGGTGGACCTGCTGAAGGACGGCGCCATCGCCATCCTGATGAACACCACCGACAGCAGCCAGTCGGTCGAGGACAGCCGCGAGATGCGCAACGTCGCCCTGATGAACCGCATCCCCTATTTCACCACGCTCGCCGCCTCCCACGCCGCCGCGCTGGCGATGAAGGCCCGCCTGACCCACGATATCGGGGTGAAGGCGCTTCAGGAGGCGTGAGCCTTCGGCCGCCGTCGCGGCAGCGGAGCAAACGGAAACCCCGGCCAGCGGCCGGGGTTTTTCTGTCCGGCAGGGTGCGGCAGGGCTTGCGGCGGATCAGCCGGCTTCGCGCAGGCCCTGCATCGCGTCCTTTTCGGGGCCATAGAGATAGTCCCGCGTCAGCGGCACCGCGCCCTGGTCCTTCGCCAGCTGGAACTGGAACACCGCCTGGCGGCCGTGGCGGAAGGTCATTTCGCAGGCCAGCAGGTAGAACCGCCACATCCGCCAGAAGCGCGCGTCGAACATCGCCTCGATCTCGGCGCGCTTCGCCTGCACGCGCCTTTCCCAGTGATGCAGCGTCTCGGCATAGTGAAGCCGCAGGATCTCGATGTCGCACGGGTAGAGGCCCGAGCGTTCGATATGCGGCATCGTCTCCGACAGGGTGGGGACATGGCCGCCGGGGAAGATCCGCTTGATGATCCAGGGGCTGACCGCGACCGGCGTGCCGGTACGGCCGATCGTGTGGATCAGCGCCACGCCGTCCGGGGCCAGCTTGTCATGGACCTGCGCGAAATACTCGCCGTATTGCGGCATGCCGACATGTTCGAACATGCCCACCGAGACGATCCGGTCGAAGCGGTCCTCCACCTCGCGGTAATCGCGCAGCAGGATCCGCACCCGGTCCTGCAGCCCCGCCGCCGCGACGCGTTCGCTGGCCAGCCGGTGCTGGTCCTCCGACAGGGTGACGCCGGTGACGCGCGCGCCGAATTCCTGCGCCAGCGTCATCGCCATCCCGCCCCAGCCGCAGCCGATATCCAGCACCGACATGCCCGGTTCCAGCCGCAGCTTGCGCGCGATATGGCGCTTCTTGGCGATCTGCGCCTCTTCCAGCGTCGCCTCCGGATGCTCGAAATAGGCGCAGGAATACTGCATGTCCGCGTCGAGGAAGAGCCGGTAGAAATCGTTCGACAGGTCGTAGTGATGCGCGACATTGCTTTTCGCGCGGGCGACGGAGGTGATCTGGTTCAGCCGGCTCATGAGTTTCTCGGGGCGCAGCGCATGGGGCCTGCGTCCGCCGCCATTCATGTTGCGCAGCGCCAGCGCGATGAGCCCGCCGATATCGTCGTTCTCCACCGTCAGCGTGCCCTCGGTATAGGCATCGCCAAGCGCCATCTCGGGATCGGTCACGAATTGCCGGATCCGCGCGGGGTCGCTCAGGCGGATGCGGATCGGGGGGCGGTCCGGCTGGCCATAGAGGGTGGTGGTTCCGCCGGGAAGCGTCACTTCGAGCGCGCCCTCGACGATCAGCCCCTTCAGGAGCCTATCAAGGAGTTTCTGCCACATCGTCACATTTCACTTTTACCTGGTGGGTCTTGCCTGACGGATCAGGAAAGACAGACCACCTGGACCCGCCGGGTCGGTGAAATGCCGGGCCGGGGACGGCCTGTCTCGTCGCCGTCAACCCGGAAAGGTTAACGCGGGTTCCCGCCTGCGGGTGTCACAACGCCGTGAGCGCCGGAACCCGGGGGGTCACCACAGGGTTTTCGCCGCCCGCTTTGGCCAGCTGCGGTCATAATCCTCGCCGTCGATATCGCCCCTGCTGCGCGCGGCCAGGATCTCGCCGGCACTGGGCAGCTCGGGCCGGGTTTCGGGCAGCGTCCAGAGCCCGGCGCGCATCAGCGCCCGGGCGCATTGGATGTAGATCTCGTCGACAGCGATCACCGTGACGGTGCGCGGCTGCCTGCCGCGGGTCTCGAATTCCGCGAGAAGGGCGGCATCGGCGGTCAGCCGGGCGCGGCCGTTGATCCGCACGACATTGGTTTCGCCCGGGATCATCAGCATCAGCGACACCCGCCCGTCGCGGACGATGTTGCGCAGGCTGTCGATGCGGTTGTTGCCATGCCAGTCGGGCAGGGCCAGGTTATGCGCGTCGAGGATCCGCAGCACGGGGCCGTCATCGCCGCGCGGCGAGGCATCGGTGCCCTCGGGGCCGACCGTGGCCAGCACGCAGAACCGCGCCGCCTCGATCCAGGGGCGGTATTCCGGGGTGATGCGATCGGCCACCTTCACCAGCGCGGCCGGGACCGCCGCCCCGTAGAGCGCCTCCAGCTCCGCTTCGCTGTCGATCCAGTCCATGCTCATTCCTCCTTCGCGAACCCGGCCTCGGCCATCAGCGCGTCGCTGGCCGTCTCCACCCGGCTCTGCAGCAGCGCCATGAAGGCCTCGGTCTCCAGGCCGGGCGGGATCGGGTCCAGGAACTCGACCACGGCCAGGCCGGGCTTGCGCAGGATGCCGGCACGCGGCCAGAACAGCCCGACATTGGTTGCGGCGGGCACGCAGGTCTGATCCATCTGGCGATAGAGCGCGCCGGAGCCGATCTTGTAGGGCACGACCGCCCCCGGCGCGACGCGCGTGCCCTGCGGATAGATGATCAGCTGCCCGGGCCGGGTGCTGCCCTCGGCGACATCCTTCAGCATCTTCGAGATGGCGGCGCCGCGGCGGCCGCGATCCACCGGCACGCAGCCGATCCTCAGCGCGAACCAGCCCAGGACGGGGGCCCGGATCAGCTCGCGCTTCATGATGAAGCGCGGCTGGCGCAGGACCGAGCAGAGCAGGATGATGTCGAGGAAGCTCTGGTGCTTGGACGCGATCAGCACGCCGCCCTCGGGGACGGGCCCGCGGATTTCCGAGCGCAGCCCGACCATCCAGCGCGCGGAGAAGCGCACCCAGCGGCAATAGGTGCGGATCCCCGCCGATGCCCCCTGCCGGTCGACCAGCGCCCAGGGGGCGAAGGCCAGCCCCATCAGCGCCATGACCAGGTACATCTGCAGGATGAACAGCAGCGAGCGGATCCAGCGCCAGGCATGGGCCATGTCAGGGACGTCCTTTCAGCAGGCGGAGCGCGCTCCGGCGGGTGGTGAACCAGGCGACGGCCGCGGCCAGCACCGGCACCGGCAGGACCATCGCCCAGGCGAGGCCCTGCGGACGCAGCGCGGGAAGCCCCGCCGCCCCGGTCCCGGGGATCAGCGCCAGCAGCGCCGCCGCCGCCGCCACGCCCAGGACCGCCCCGGCGGCGGCCTGCAGGGTGATCCGCCGAACGAAGGCCCGCGCGATCCAGGTGTCCCGCGCGCCCACCAGGCGCAGCACGTCGATCACCTGGGCATTCTCGGCCAGGGCCGCGCGCGCCGCCAGCGCCTTGACCGCCGCCAGCGTGCCCGCGATCAGCGCCAGCGCCGCCAGGGTCAGCCCGGTCATCCGCGCCTGCGCCCGCGCCAGCGGCGCGCGCCAGCGGTCATGGTCGTCCAGCCGCGCGGCCGGAACCTCGCCGGCCAGCCGCAGCCCCAGCGCCCTTGCGTCGAACCCCTCCGGCGTGGTCTCGATCTCGATCAGCCGGGGCAGGGGCAGCGTGTCGAAGGGCATGTCCTTGCCGAACCAGGGCTCCAGCAGGGCCTGCTGTTCCAGCGGCGGCACGACGCGCGCGGTCTCGATGCCGGGCGTGGTGCGCAGCACCTCCATCGCGGTTTCGGTATCGGCCTCGCGCGCCTCGCCCGCCGAGGTGATGCGCAGCGTCGCGGTGCCGGCCAGGTCCACCTGCCAGCTGTCGCCCAGCCGGATCAGCATGACCGCCAGCGCGATGGCGAAGACGGCCAGGAAGGCCATGGCGGCGGTGCCGAAGGCCACCAGCCGCGTGGTCAGGCCCGCGGAAGGCACGACGCGGCCCGCGCCCGGGGCGCCGCGCAGGAAATCGGCAAGGCTCACAGCGCGGCCCCCGCCTGGGTCAGCTTGCCGTCCTTCAGCCGCAGCACCCTGGCATTGACCATGGGCTTGGCGGCGCGGATCAGCGCCAGGTCATGGGTCGCCATCAGCACCGGGGTGCCGAGGCGGTTCAGCTCGATCAGCAGCGTCAGCAGTTTCAGCGACATCTCCCAGTCCAGATTGCCCGTGGGCTCGTCGGCCAGCACCAGTTCCGGCGCCGGCAGAAGCGCCCGCGCCAGGGCCGCGCGCTGGCGTTCGCCGCCCGACAGGGTCGGGGGCAGCGCGGCGCGGTGCCCGCCCAGCCCGACCCAAGTCATCAGGTCCTGCGCCTGGGCGCGCATCTCGGCATCGACCGGCCCGCGCACGGTGAAGGGCAGAAGGATGTTCTCCTCCAGCGGCAGATGGTCGAGAAACTGCGTGTCCTGGTAGACGATCCCCATGCGGCGCCGGGCGCCGGCCCGGGCATCACTGGTCATCTCGGAAAGCGGGCGGCCGAACAGCCGCACCTCGCCTTCCGCCGGGGTCATCGCCCCCGCGCACAGTCTCAGTAGCGTTGTCTTGCCTGCGCCGGAAGGTCCTGTAAGGAAAAAGAAGTCTCCGGGCTGCAGGGAGAAGGTGACATCGGCAAGCACCATCCGCCCGCCGAAGCCCACCGTCACCTGTGAGAGGTCGATCACTCGTACTGCCCCTTTGGTTGCGGCCCCCTTCTTGCCTCAGGCGCCGGGGCATGGCAACGGGCAACGCTTGGCGCCGCGGCGCGAAATTGCTAGAGGTCGGCTCATGCGGGAAGGAGTGCACGCAAAGGTGATCCGGATCATCTGTCCAGCCTGTCAGGCCGCCTATGACGTGCCCGAATCCGCCATCGCCGCCGGCGGGCGGGACGTGCAGTGTTCGGCCTGCGGTCACAACTGGTTCCAGCTCTGGCTGCCCGATCTGTCGGCGCGTCCGGCCGCGGGCGCGCCCTCCGCCGCCGCGGGCCTTCCGGCGCCCGGGCGGGAGCCGCCGCTGCCC
>NZ_JACVXA010000016.1 GCF_014903745.1 Mangrovicoccus algicola
CGATTGGGCGGCCCTCCCGCCCGCCGATGCGGCCGCGCCGCTGGCCGTCGCGCTGGAGGGGACGGGCCTGCCGCCGGGGGCGGGGCTGCCCGCGGTGCCGGGCCTGCCGGAGGCGGAATTCGCCCATGACGGACAGATCACCAAGGCGCCGATCCGCGCGCTGACCCTGGCGGCGCTGGCGCCGCGGCGGGGCGAGCTTCTGTGGGATATCGGCGGCGGCTCGGGCTCGGTCTCGGTCGAGTTCTGCCTGGCGGGCGGGCGCGCCGTGACGATCGAGCCGCGCGCCGACCGGCTGGAGACCATCCGCGCCAATATCGAGGGGTTCGGCCTCGCCGGGCGGATGCAGGCGGTGGCGGGGCGCGCGCCGGAGGCGCTGGCCGGTCTGCCCGCCCCGGATGCGGTCTTTGTCGGCGGCGGCGGCACGGCGGCGTGCCATGACGCGCTCTGGGCGATGCTGGCGCCGGGGACGCGGATCGTGGCCAATGCCGTGACGCTGGAGACCGAGGCCCTGCTGATCGCGCTGCAGGGCGCGCGGGGCGGGACCCTGATGCGCGCCGAGATCGCGCAGGCGGGGCCGCTGGGCGGGTTCCGCGGCTGGCAGGCGGCGCGTCCGGTGCTGCAATGGAGCGTGGTGCGATGAGCCCGCGTGCAAGGAAGGACGACACATGACGGTGCATTTCATTGGCGCAGGCCCCGGGGCCGCGGATCTGCTGACGCTGCGCGGGCGCGACCTGATCGCCGCCTGCCCGGTCTGCCTCTATGCCGGCAGCCTGGTGCCCGAGGCGGTGCTGGCCCATTGCCCGCCGGGCGCGCGGATCGTCAATACCGCGCCGATGAGCCTGGACGGGATCATCGAGGAGATCGCGCAGGCCCATGCCGCCGGGCAGGACGTGGCGCGGCTGCATTCGGGGGACCTGTCGGTCTGGTCGGCGATGGGCGAACAGATGCGGCGGCTCAGGGCGCTGGACATCCCCGTGCAGGTGACGCCGGGCGTGCCCGCCTTCGCCGCCGCCGCCGCCCGCCTGGAGGCCGAGCTGACCCTGCCGGGCCTGGCGCAGTCGGTGGTCCTGACCCGGCTGTCGGGCCGCGCCAGCGCCATGCCGAAAGGAGAGAGCCTGGAGAATTTCGCCCGCACCGGCGCGGTCCTGGCGATCCACCTGTCGGTCCATGCGCTCGACCGCGTGGTTGCGGAGCTTCTGCCGCATTACGGCGCCGACTGCCCGGTGGCGGTGGTCTGGCGCGCGAGCTGGCCGGATGAGCGGGTGGTGCGCGCCACGCTGGGAACGGTGGAGGCCGAGGTCGGGGCCGAGCGCGGGCGCACCGCGCTGATCCTCGTGGGCCGCACGCTGGGCGCGGAGGAGTTCGACGACAGCCGCCTCTATGCCGGGGATTACGACCGCCGCTATCGCCCCGTCGGGGCCAGCCCGCGTTTCCCGGAGACCGGCGGGCAATGATCGAGCTGACGCTGATCGGCATCGGCACCGGCGATCCGGGCCACCTGACGCAGGCGGCGGTGGCGGCGATGAATGACGCCGACCTGATCCTGATCCCGCTGAAGGGGGCCGAGAAATCCGACCTGGCCGGGCTGCGCCGCCAGCTTTGCGATGCGGTGATCGCCGCGCCGGGGCCGCGCATCGCCGAGTTCCTTCTGCCGGTGCGCGATGCCGCGGCGCCGGATTACCGCGCCGGGGTCGAGGAGTGGCATGATGCCATCGCTGCCGCCTGGCTGGCCGAGATCCGCGCGCATCTGGACGGGGCGGGGCGGGTCGCGCTGCTGGTCTGGGGGGATCCGTCGCTTTACGATTCCACGCTGCGCATCGCCGAACGGCTGGGCCGGGTTCTGCCGGTTGCCACCCGCGTCGTGCCGGGGATCACCGCGATCCAGGCGCTCTGCGCCGCCCATGCCATCCCGCTCAACGAGATCGGCGCGCCGGTGACGATCACCACGGGGCGGCGGCTGCGCGCGGGGGGCTGGCCCGCGGGCAGCGACCGGCTGGTCGTGATGCTGGATGGCGATTGCGCCTTTGCCGGTCTGGACCCCGACGGGGTGGAAATCTGGTGGGGCGCCTTCCTGGGGATGAAGGAACAGATCCTGCTCGCCGGACCGCTGGCGGAGGCGGGGCCCGATATCCTGGCCACCCGTCAGGCGGCGCGGGCGCGCCATGGCTGGATCATGGATATCTACCTGCTGCACCGGGCGCCGCGCCAGCGGGTCGATCCCGCGGCTTGATGGCGCCGTCCGCACGCCGGAACGGAAGGACTCCCTGCGGGACAGGGTCGTCGCGGCAGCGCCACGCCCCCTCATGCCATGCGCGCGGCAATGCGGCGATCGCAGGCTGCGACCGCGGGGCCGGGCCGGAATCCGGGGATCGCCCTGAAGGCGGTCGCGCCGTGGCGCAAGCGTGTCCGGCATCAGCGCCCATGGGACATCTGAAGTGGTCTCGGAAAGGAAGGGGTCCGGCACGACGCGCCGGAAGACGGCCGGGCTGGCGCCGTCCGCCGGCCCGGGCGGCTCATGCGGCAGGATGCCATGCGCGCCCGTTCCGGGCCTCATGGCAGGCCGAAGGACGATGGCGGCGATCCGTCATTGCAGGCGATGCCTTTCATCGCGACTTCCGGGCGGGGGGGCCGAACCAGAAGTGGCTCGCGCATCTCGGCCGGGGGGTGTCTGCACCCCTGCGGTTCCGTCGGGCGGCCCGTGTCACATGGGTGTCGGCTTGCCCTTCTCGTGGGCGGGGGTGGCGTGCGGATCTTTCAGGAAACCGCCCAGCCGCTTGCGGTAATCGGCGGCAAGATCGCCCCTGCCGGAGGATTCCAGCCTTTCGAGGTAGCGCTGAGGATCCGAATAGAGAACCGGGCCGCGTGTCAGGTTCTGCTGCATCTTGTCAGGCCGGGAGGTCGGCTGACCGGCATAGCGGAACCACCAGTCGGCGAGGGCGGCCTTCAGCGGTGCCGCGCGCTCGGGTTGCGCGGCCATGAGGTCCCGGGTCATGTGGGGATCCTCCGCAAGGTCGTACAGCGCCTCCGGGTCGGCCTTGTAGGTGCCCGGATGCAGCGTGCGGATGTAGAGCAGATCGCCCTTGCGAACGGCCCGCTGAAAGGTGTGAACCCCCTGGCTGAGGATCAGGTGATCGCGCCCGTCGAACGCCTCGCCGCGCAGCACGGGCGCGAAGGATCTTCCGTGCCATCCCTCGGGCGTGGGCAGGCCGAGCAGGTCGCAGAGGGTCGGGCCGAGATCGAGGTGATAGAACAGGCCGTCATGGGCGCGCTTCGCCTCGGGCAGCCTGTCGGTGATGCCCGGCCAGTGCACGATCAGCGGCACCCGGGTGGTGGCCGGATGGGCATAGGCGTGCTCTCCGTAGATGCCATGTTCGCCGAAGGCCTCGCCATGGTCGGCGGTGAAGACGATGGCGGTGTCCTGCTCGATCCCCAGCTCCTTCACTTTCGCCAGGATGCGCCCGATGTGGTGATCGAGATAGGAGATCGCACCGTCATAGCCGTTGATCAACTTCTCGAAGTCGGCGCGGCTGGTGATCGCGTCGGGGGTGATCTCGGGGGTGGGGGAGGGGTCGCCATAGGCGCCGTGCAGATCCCTGGCCGTGGCCGCGCCGTACAGGTCCTGATGCCCGGCGATTGCCGCCTCGTCGGGCCATTCGGGCGCCGGTCCGCTGGCGGCGGCGCGGTCCGAAAGCGCCCTGTCGATCTGGTAGTCGCGATGCGCGTCCCAGAAGTTCAGCATCAGGAACCACTTGTCGTCCTTGCCGCGCCGGTCCAGCCAGCCAATCGCGGCATCGGCGACATCGGCCGCATCCTCGTCGATGCCCAGGGACAGGCTGGGGCGCAGGAACTCCATGAAGTTGCCATGGAACCAGTAGGCCTGGTGCCGCTCGGCAAAGCAGGTCATGCCCACCGTGTGATAGCCGCCGGTACTGGCCAGGTGAAAGCCCAGGAACGGCGCATCGGCGTGCTGGCTGCGCGATTCCGTCAGGTAGAGATCGCCGTCATTGTCCTGGTGTCCGATCGCACCGGTGGCGATGCCGAACCGTTGGGTCGTCATGCCGGCGCGCGAGGGCACGCAAGGTGTATCGGAGCTGTGGTATTCATCGAAGCGAACGCCCTTGTCGGCGATGGACTGGATGTTCGGTGTCAGCTTCCGCGCATAGCCGTAAGGCGAGGTGTGATCAGGCCGGAGGGAATCGACGTCGATGTAGATGATGCGCATTTGTACCTCTTGTTCCGGCCCGGCGATGGCGCCGGTAGTCACAAATACTTCCAAAAAACACCAAAATCAAACTATTTTTGTTGCTTTTCGGCTTTCCCTGCCGGGGTTCGTCCCGGTGTCAGGTGGCGATCACGACCTCCACCCCGAAACCGGCCAGAAGCGCCGCCATGTCCTGGGGCAGCGGGGCATCGGTGATCAGAACGTCTATGTCGTCGTAGCCCATGACCCGGACGGCGGAGGATTTTCCGACCTTCGAACTGTCGAGCATGAGCACGCGCGTCCTGGACTGTTCGGCGAGGGTCTTCTTGATCTCCGCGTCCTCGAAGGAATAATCGAACAGGCCGCTTTCGGTAATCCCGGCAACCGCCAGAAAGACCGTGTCGAAGCGGAACTTGCGCAGATATCCGATCGTCTGGGCGCCCACGGTCGAAGGATCGGCCCCGGCGATGCGCCCGCAGGGGGCGTAGATCTGCAACTGGTTCTTCGCAAGCAGGCGCTGGATCGGCAAGGAGGCGCAGACGATGTGGACCGATGTGTCGGAGATGAGCGAGGCCAGTTCGAAACAGGTGGTGCCGACGTCGATGGCGATGGTCGAGTGCGGCTCGATACGTCGCGCGGCGGCGGCCACGACGCGCTTTTTCTCGGCGCGGTTGCGGGTCGCGCGGTTCTCGACGCTCGGCTCGACCATCTCGACCACGCGGCTGCGCAGATCGTCGTTGGCATGCGCCCCGCCATGGGTGCGCACGACCTGGCCGTCGGCGCCCAGTTTGTCCATGTCTCGCCGGATCGTCATTTCGGACACGCCCAGCCGTTCGGCGATGTCGCTGACCGACGCGTGGCCTTTCGCCTCGACCTCTGCAAGGATGGTTTCCAGCCGGACAGTGGCAGGTATGCGTTTCGTGGTCATTGAGACAACCCAGAGTTACTTTCTTGCCGAGTATATACGCATTCTATCAAAATCGAACAAGAAACCTTGATGAAATCAGGCTGGTTTTCGGGCTTTCTCATTCCGGGGGGCGGTGCTGCGCCCAGGGCGCCAGGCGTTCATAGGCGCGCGCGGCCTGCAGGACCAGGGCATCGGCGTGGCGCGGCCCGACGATTTGCAAGCCGATCGGCAATCCCTCCTGCGAGACCCCCGCAGGAACGCTTGCGGCCGGATTGTGGAACAGGTTGAACGGAGAGCTGAAGGGCGCCCATTCCATCCAGTCCCAGGCGTGATCGGGATAGTCTTCGGGCAGCAGCCGCCCGTTGGTGACCGGCAGACAGGCCACCGCCGGCGTCAGCAGCAGATCGTGCCGAGCGAACCACGCGACAAGGCGCTGGTAGATCGGAAAGGCCCTCACCTTGTCGAACAGGAATTCGCCGGAGGTCTGCGTCAGCGCGCCGCGTGCGCAGGCGACAAGCGCCGCATCAAGCGCATCCAGCTGGTCGCCGAGGCGGTGGAACACGATGGCGGACATGATCGCCTGCCAGTTGCGCTTGGCAATCTCCATGGAGCCGGAGAGGTCGAGATCGGCCGGCACGACCTCGGCGCCGAGATCGCGGAACCGCTGTGCCGCCCTTTCGCAGGTGTCCCGCACCTGCGGGTCGATCTTCGTCACGAAGCCCAGGTCCGCGCTCCAGCCGACGCGCAGCCCCGTCAGCGGCTTGTCGAGATCGCCGAGATATCCCGGCGCCGGCGCCTCCAGGGAATAGAGGTCGCGGTCATCGGGGCCGGAACAGGTTTCCATCATCAGCGCGGCATCGGCGACGCTGCGGGTCAGGGGGCCGTAATGGGTGTGCTGATTGGTGTTGGGCAGCATCAGCGGGATGCGCCCGTGCGACGGTTTCAGGCCGAAGATGCCGCAGAAGGACGCGGGAATGCGGATCGAGCCGGCACCATCCGTGCCCGTCGCCAGGGGTGCCATGCCCGTCGCCACCGCGACGGCCGACCCGCCCGAACTTCCGCCGGGATTGCGGGTCCTGTCCCAGGGGTTGTGGGTCATGCCGTGCAGGCGGGACCAGGTCAGCCCCATCCAGGCCATGTCCGGCGTCGTGGTCTTGCCCAGCGGGATCGCCCCGGCCTTTTCCATCCGCTCGATGATCGGGGAGAAGCCCGTCGCGACATGCCCCGCGCTGGTCAGGGAGCCGACCGTGGTGACCTGTCCCTTGTAGTCGTCGGAATCCTTGATCGCGTAGGGCACGCCGTGGAGGGGGCCCCAGAATTCGCCGCGCATCTGGGCCTCTTCGGCCTTCCTGGCCTTTTGGCGGGCGATATCGAACATCGGCAGGCAGAAGGCGTTCAGCGCGCCATCCAGCTGTTCGATCCGCGAAATGCAGGCTTCGGTCACCTCGACGGGCGACAGCGTCCTGTCCCTCACCCGCGAGGCGATTTCCGTGGCGCTCATCCAGTGAAGCTCGGTCCCGCTCATGGCTCAGAGCCTCTGGCCGGATTGCGCGTCGAACAGATGCACCGCGTCCAGCCGCAGGGACACGCCGATTTCCTGGCCGGGGGCGAGGGACAGCCGCTGCTGCTGGGTGATCTGCACCTCCTGTCCGCCGATCGTCCCGCTCAGGATCGTTTCGTTCCCGGTCGGCTCGACCACGTCGATCTTCATCATCGTCATCGCGCCGGTTTCGACGATCGCGAAATGCTCTGGCCGGATCCCGTATTTCGCGGCCCGGCCGTTGTCGCCCGGCTTCGCGGCGGGCAGGGGCAGGGTGCTGCCGTCGGGAAGCCGGAAGTCGGCCCCGTCGATCACCCCTTCCAGAAGGTTGATGGCCGGAGAGCCGATGAAGGTTGCCACGAATTCATTGACCGGCGCGTCGTAGAGTTCGAGCGGGGCGCCGATCTGTTCGATATTGCCGCCGCGCATCACGACGATCCGGTCGGCCATGGTCATCGCCTCGATCTGGTCATGGGTGACATAGATCGAGGTCGCCCCCAGACGCTGATGCAGCGACTTGATCTCGGTCCGCATCCGGACGCGCAGCTTGGCGTCGAGGTTGGACAGGGGTTCGTCGAACAGGAACACCTTGGGGCGGCGCACGATGGCGCGGCCCATCGCGACGCGCTGCCGCTGGCCGCCGGACAGTTCGCGCGGAAAGCGTTCCAGGTAGTCCGTCAGGTTCAGCGTGGCCGCGGCCTGCCGGACGCGGGCGTCGATTTCATCGGCCGGAACCTTCGCCAGCTTGAGCGCGAAGCCCATATTCTGCGCCACCGTCATGTGCGGATAGAGCGCGTAGCTTTGGAACACCATGGCGATGTCGCGGTCGCGCGGCGCGATATCGTTGATCACCTCCTCGTCGATGCTGACGGTCCCGCCCGAGACATCCTCGAGACCGGCGATCATGCGCAGAAGGGTCGACTTGCCGCATCCGGAGGGACCGACCAGCGCCACGAATTCACGGTCCCCGATATCGATGTCGATGCCATGGATCACCTCGTGCAAGCCATAGTTCTTCTTGAGGTTTTCTACCGAAACGTTGGCCATTCAACTATCCTTTGACGGCGCCGGCCGTGAGGCCTTTGACAAGGTATTTCTGCAGCAGGAGCACCAGCAGCATGGTCGGGGCGAGGCCGATGAGGCAGATCGCCATCATGACCGTGAAGAAGACGAACTGATCCGAGACCAGGCCCGCCAGGACGACCGGCAAGGTCATGAATTCCGGTTTGGAGGCGATGATCAGGGGGATCATGAGTTCGTGCCAGGAGATGATGAAGATGATCACGCCGCAGGCGGCCAGGGCAGGGGTGGACAGCGGAACCACGATGCGCAGGTAGGATGCCAGGCGGGTGCAGCCGTCAAGGCGCGCGGATTCCTCAAGCTCCTTCGGAAAGGCCTGGAAATAGGGCACCAGGATGATGATCGCGTAGGGCAGAAGCAACCCGACCTCGGCCATGATGATGCCGGGCAGGGTGTTGAGCAGCCCGATCTGCCGCATCACCACGAACAGCGGCAGCATGAGCACGATCAGCGGCACCATGCGGCTGATCACCGTCGCGTTCATCAGGTAGCCGGTCCAGCGCAGCTTCAGCCGCGTGACGGTCAGCGCCGTGAGCGTCGCCAGGACCAGGGTCAGGACGGTCACGCTGGACGCCACCAGAACCGAGTTCAGAAAGGCGTTGCGGAACCAGGTCACGGAGTTCGGCAGATAGTCGATGCCCTGGAACGCCTGGCCCTTGTTCGTGCCGCCCGACAGGATCAGGCGGAAGTTGTCCAGCGTGTATTCCGCAGGCAGCAGGGCCCATACATCCTCCTGCAGCGTGCGTTCGGATTGCAGAGAGCCGAGGACCACGGGAACCAGCGGCAGGATCAGGAAACAGATCGCCAGAACGTTGGCAAGGTTCATGCCGAGGCGGTAGCGCCATGACATCCGGTTCATGATCAGTACTCCACTTTCTTGTAGACGTAGCGGACGTATGCGATCGCGACGACGCCGACGATCAGCGCCAGCACATAGGCAGAGGCGGCGCCGACGCCGATGTCGAAGGGCGGGTTGAAGGAGGTCTTGTAGGTGTACCAGGCCGCGACCCAGGTATCGTTTCCGGGACCGCCCTGGGTGATCGCGAAGATCTCGTCGAAGACCATGAAGGCGAAGGTCGTCCGCAGGATCAGCGTGACCGCGAGGATGGGCCGCAGCAGGGGCAGGGTGATGTAGCGGAACTTCTCCCAGCGCGTGGCGCGGTCAAGCTCGGCCGCCTCGTAGAGGTGATCGGGGATGCCCTGAAGCGCGGCATGATAGAGCAGGATGTTGAAGGGCACCGTCCGCCAGACATAGGCGATGACGATCGCCATGAACGCGGTCGAGGAATTGCCCAGCCAGATCACCTGTTGGTCGATCAGGCCCAGTTGGTAAAGTAGACGGTTGAGATAGCCGAACTGGGTGTTGAAGATGAAGGCCCAGAGAAAGCCGTTCACGATGGGGGGCACCGCCCATGGCACGAGGATCAGGAACTTGGTGACCCTGGACAGCTGGATCCGGTTCTCGTTGATGACCAATGCGATCGCCAGCCCGATCACCACCTCCAGCAGAACGGAAACGACGACGAAGAGAATGGTGTTGCGCAGCGACTTCCAGAACACCGGGTCTCCGAACAGCTCGATGTAATTGGCAAGCCCGCTGAAGGCATAGTCGCCCGAGCGAAGTTCACGCACGCCAACCTCGTGGAAGGACAGGTAGCCGGCGAAAAATATGGGATATGCGAGGATGAGAACAAAGCAGATCAGGGTCGGGACGTTCATCCCCAATGCCAACCAGGAGGGCGCCAGTTCCTTGCGGCGTCGCCTGGCGCTGTTGGTCTTGCCGATTGCAGTCTTCGACTGTCCTGTCATGAAAAATGTCCAATATTTCTGAGGTTTCCCGGATTGAAGCGGCCGTGGTCGGGCACCCTTCTCCTGGTCCCGGCGCCGGGCCGGCACCGGGTTTCTCGCATTCGGCCTCAGCGCTTGGCCGCGATGGCTGCCGCGGCGATATTGTCACATGCAACGTCGACCGAGATCTGGCCCTTGAGGCAGGCGGTCAGTTCGAGGTTCAGCTGTTCGTTCCACTTGCTGTACCAGGGCTCGGTCACGGCGGGGACGACGCGTTCATAGTTCACGCCGCTGGCGAAGATCTGGTTCAGCACGTCGACATCCACCCGGTCCGACCAGGCTTCGCGGACCTCGGCGCTTTGCGCCACCGACGTGTAGCCGGGGTAGAGCATCGAGCTTTTGGCCAGGCTCAGCGCTTGGGTGTAGACGCCGTCCTTGGTCTTTCCGCCGAGGTACTGGAGCATTTTCCAAGCCCATTCGCGATTTCGCGTCGCGTCCGACAGCATGTAGTACCATGTCGCGACCAGCGTCGCGCCGTCGCCCGGCAGGCCGTGGATCCTGCCCTTTCCGGCAATCGGGGACTGCGCCGGGTCGTTCATCTGGTTCATGAAATAGTTGTGAAAGGTGCCAAGGTAGAGGTGCTTGCCGGTGTTGAAGACCTTCACGGCGGGAAGGAATTTCAGGTTCAGCGAATCGGGATCCGCGATCTCGTGCTTGATGAAGCTGTCCCGGAAGTATTGCAGCGCTTCGCGCGCGATCGACCCGGGGCCCATTTCAGGGTTCATGTCTTCGTCGAAGATCCGGCCGCCCCGGTTGCAGACCTGGCTGAACCAGGTGCCCGGCAGGGTTTCCAGCGCCGGTCCGCCCACCCAGAGCAGCGGGTAGGTCGAGATGCCGTCAGCCTTGGCCTTGAGGCATTGCTCGGTCAGTTCTTCCCAGCTTCCGAAAGGCTTGCCCGCGAAACCGGCCTTGCCCAGAAGCTCGTCGTTATAGGCAAAGGCCCAGGCGATCGACAGGTAGGGCAGCCCCCAGAGCTTGCCGTCAACGGTGGCGGTGGAGCGCGCCAGCGAGGTCATGTCGTCGATATAGTCCTGGACGCCGGGCAGGTCGTCCAGCGGGGCAGCAATGCCTTGGTCGATGTAACTGGCCATGGTCGAGAGTATGGAGACGAAGGTGTCGATGTCCTCGCCGGCGGCGAACATCGTGGTCAGCTTGGCGATCTGCGGCTCGATGTTCGGCTCGATCACCTTCTCCACCGGGATGCCCCAGTCGGCCTCGAACTTGGCGGCGATCTCGTCGTAGATGTTGCCGTATTGCCAGACGACCAGATTGATCTGATCGACGTCAGAATCGGGGCGCGCTGAATAGGCGCCCTCGGCGAATGAGATGCCCGGCAGCACGCCGCCGCCCGCAGCTCCGACCGCAGCCAGCGCCTTCAGGAAATTCCGCCGCGCGATCAGCACGTCTTCCAGTGATGTTTTAACCTTCGTCATCTCTTCAGTTTTCCCTGTTCAAGCCGCGTCCCGTGGGCGCGATCTGTTCTGTACAAGTATCAAGTAGCACAGAAAAAGACACAAATAAACAAATTAGTTGTGTAAATGTCCTTTTATGTTAGATATTGTGCAATAGAAAACATGCTCAAGGAGTGTCAGCCCATGATTTTCGATTTTTTGGGGGATAAGAAACGCGCGGTGGTATCCATGTGCCACATGGGCGCCCTTCCCGGCTCGCCGCTGTACGATTCGGATGGCGGCATCGACAAGCTGATTGACGACGCGGTGTCCGACATTCGCAAGTTGCAGGACGGCGGTGTCGACGCGATCATGTTCGGCAACGAGAATGACCGCCCGTACCTGCTGGAAGCCACGCCGGAATCGATTGCCGCCTACACGGCGGTCGTGCAGGCCTGCAAACCCGAACTCACCGTGCCTTTCGGCGTCAACTACCTTTGGGATCCCACCGCGTCGATTGCCATCGCCGTGGCCACCCAGGCCAAGTGGGTGCGCGAGATCTTCACCGGGGTCTTCGCCTCCGACATGGGCATCTGGGCCCCCGACGCGGCGCGCCCGGCACGTCTAAAGCGTGACCTTGATCGCCGCGATCTGAAGCTGTTCTTCAACATCAATGCCGAGTTCGCGCATTCCCTGGATCAGCGCCCGATCGACCTGCGGGCCAAGTCGGCGATCTTTTCCTCCCTCGCCGACGCGATACTGGTGTCGGGCCCGATCACCGGCCAGCCGGCCGACGCATCTGACCTGCGCAAGGTGGCCGAAGCGGTCGGCCACATGGTGCCCGTCTTCGCCAATACCGGCGTGAATGTAGACAACGTCACCGACGTCATGTCCGTTGCGTCGGGCTGCATCATCGGCTCGCACTTCAAGGTGGATGGGAACACATGGAACGCGGTGGACGGCGATCGCGTCAAGCGTTTCATGGATAAGGTCAATTCCCTTCGCTAACCTCGCGGAACGATCGCCTCGGAAGGTGGCATGAACGGCAGAGCGCCGCGATCATGCGCTTCGGGGCGGTCGTTCGGGCAGATTTTCCCATTGGCCCGCCCGCGCCGCGGCGGCGCCGCATAAAAAAGAACATGATAGCCGAAATCCAACATCACGTTTCGGCAAACACGGGAAGGCGTCATGAGCTACGTCATCGGTCTCGACATCGGGACAACCTCGACCATCGGCATCGTGCTGGATGTGGCGGCCCCCAGGATCCTCGCCTCTGCCAGCCGACCGGTCACCCTTTCCTCGCCGCAGCAAGGCTGGGCCGAGGAAGACCCGGACCAGTGGTGGTCCAACGTCTGCGATATCGTCCCCGAAATCCTTCGCGAGGCAGGCCTTGACGCGCGCGACATTGCCGCTGTCGGAACGACAGGCATGTTGCCCGCAACGGTCCTGCTGGATGACGGCGGAAAGATCCTGCGTCCTTCCATCCAGCAGAGCGACGGGCGTACGGGGCAGGAAGTGCGCGACATCGCCGCCGAGATCCCCGAGGCGCAGTTCATCCGGCGCGCGGGCAATGGCATCAACCAGCAGCTGGTGGCCAGCCGCATCCGCTGGATCGAGCGGCACGAGCCCGATGTCTTTGCCCGGATCGCGACGGTCTTCGGTTCCTATGACTACATAAACTGGCGCCTCACCGGCATTCGGGCGGTCGAACAGAACTGGGCGCTGGAGGCGGGGTTCGTCGATCTTGCCACGGATGAGCTGGCCGATGACCTGATCGCGCTTGCCCATCTCGCGCCTGAAGCGATCCCCCCCAAGGCCAGGTCATCCGACATCGTCGGGCAGGTTTCGCCCGTGGCAGCGGCGCAATCGGGCCTGGCCGAAGGGACGCCGGTGATCGCCGGCGCGGCGGACCACATCGCGTCGGCCTATGCCGCCGGCGTCCAGGGCCCGGGCGACGTGCTGCTGAAATTCGGCGGTGCGGCCGACATCATGATCGCCACGGACAGGCTGCGCCCGGACCCGCGCATGTTTCTGGATTACCACATCATCCCGGGTCTTTTCATGCCGAACGGCTGCATGTCGACCGGCGGAT
The DNA here is from genome assembly GCF_014903745.1 of Mangrovicoccus algicola. Taxonomy (GTDB): domain Bacteria; phylum Pseudomonadota; class Alphaproteobacteria; order Rhodobacterales; family Rhodobacteraceae; genus Mangrovicoccus; species Mangrovicoccus algicola. Next base: position 13,060 of record NZ_JACVXA010000016.1, read on the forward strand.
CGGCGCTGAACTGGTTCATCGCGAATTTTGCCAGATCCGAGGCGGCGACGGCGGAAAGCCTCGGACTCAGCCCGCATCAATACCTCGATCAGCTGGCCGCCGGGACAGGTCCGGGTGCGGATGGCGTGACGTTCATTCCCTACTTGCTGGGCGAAAAGACCCCGATCCACGACCCCGAGGCGCGCGGCACCATTCTGGGCCTCAGCCTGAACCATGATATCCGTCACCTTTGGCGCGCCTTGCTCGAAGGCTACGCCTATGCCTTCCGCCATCACATCGAAGTCTTCAACGAGATGGGCTTTCCGTCGACGCGGTTCCTTGCCTCGGATGGCGGATCGAAATCCGGGCTTTGGATGCAGATCTGCGCCGATGTCCTGAAGGCCCCCATCCAGCTGCTGACCGGGCACCCTGGCTCCTGCCTCGGCGCGGCCTGGCTGGCGGGGATCGGAACCGGGGCGACCGAGGACTGGGCCGGGGTGGCCGACTGCGTCAGCTACGGCCCGCAGGTCGGACCGGACCCGGCGCGGCAGGCCCTGTACGACGACGGGTACCGGTTCTTCCGCGAAACCTATCTCAGGCAGAGGGATCAGCGCACATGATCAAGGCGGTTGCATGGGACATAGACGGCACGCTGGTGGACAGCGAGCCGCTGCACCTGTTCGCGCTTCGGCAGGTCTGCCGCGCCCATGGCGTGGACATATCCGACCTCGCCGACACGCATTTCGTCGGCGTTCACATCGGCAATGTCTGGCAGGCGCTGAAACCACGCTTTCCCGCCGGGCTGTCCTTCGATGGCTGGGCGCGCGAGATCAATCTGGCCTTCGCGGCGAACGGCGACCAGCTGCGCGAAATCGCCGGTGCCGCGGCGGTGATCCAGCAGCTCGCGGCGATGGACCTGCGCCAGATCGCGGTCTCCAACTCCAACCGGGCGGTGGTGGATGCCAATCTCGACGCCATCGGCGTGACCGGGACGCTGGAGTTCAGCATCAGCCTGGACGATGTCTGCGAAGGCAAGCCGGATCCGTTTCCCTACCGGATGGCGGCCTACAGGCTGGGTCTTCACCCGAGCGAGGTCCTGGCCGTCGAAGACAGCGCCACCGGCGTCGCCAGTGCCCGCGCGGCCGGGCTGCGGGTCGCGTTCCTCGATGCCCATGGCGGCGCGCGCTCGGAGGCGGAATTCACCGTTCGCGCCCTGTCGCGGCTTCCGGATCTGATCGCGGAACTGGCGGGCAAACCGGAGACATCGCACGACTGCCTGAAACGGGCCGCCGGCAGATGACGGATTTCGAAAATAGCGACGAGATGGCAGTCCCGCATGACACGTAACCCGAACATCCTGTGGATCACCACCGACCAGCAACGCTTTGACACCATCGCGGCGCATGGCAACACGGCGATCAATACGCCCAACCTGGACAGGCTTGCGGCCGAGGGCATGTCGTTCATGCGCGCCTATTGCCAGTCGCCGATCTGCACGCCCAGCCGCGCGTCCTTCATGACGGGTCGCTATCCGGCATCGCATCACGTGCATCGCAACGGCAACGACCACTGGCCGGCGACCGAGACCATCCTGCCCGCGATCCTGAAGCAGACCACCCGCTACACCACCGGGCTGGTGGGCAAGCACCACCTGTCCCGCTCGGAGGACCGGATCGAACTGATCCCCGAGGACGGCTACGATGTCGCCGAACTTGCCGATTGCTGGCCGATCGGGCGCGCCTATGACGACTGGCTGAAGCGCGAGCATGGCATCGAGGATCCGCGCGGGCTCTATCCCGAGCTGCTGGCCAGGTCACCGCGCGATTACGGCCCCGGCCTGCCGATGGCGCTGCAGCAATCGACATGGTGGGCCGAGCGCGCTTCGGCCTTCATCCGCAACAACAGGGGCGCGCCGTGGATCCTGAACCTGAACGCTGTCGACCCGCACCCGCCGTTTTTTCCGCCGCGGGAATTTCTTGATCGCTATGATCCTGCCGACATGCCCTTGCCGCTGTTTCGCGAAAGCGACATCGTGCGGCAGGAGGGGTTCCGGAACATCGACCAGCAATGGAAAAAAATTCAGGACGTGCGGCGCTACGACCCTGCCGAGGACGTGGACCAGACGGAAATCGCGCTGGAAGAGCGCAACCTGTTCGATTTCCCGCCCGACACCTACGACGCGCGCATGGTCAAGGCCTGCTACTATGCGATGATCGAGATGGTCGATGATCGTGTCGGCGCGGTTCTGGAGGCGCTGGACGCCTCGGGGCAGGCGGAGGACACGATCGTCATCTTCACCTCCGACCATGGCGAGACCATGGGCGACCACGGAATGCTCTACAAAGGCTGCCGGTTCTTCGAAGGGCTGGTTCATGTGCCGCTGATCATCCGCTGGCCTGGCGTGACCGAACCGGGTTCGCAAAGCGATGCCCTGGTCGAACTGGTCGACCTTGCGCCCACGATTCTGGATATCGCGGGGGTGCCGGTCCCGGCAAACATGCAAGGCCGGTCCCTGCGCGGCCTGCTGAGCGGCCAGGTCACCACGCACAAGCCCCATGTTGTCTGCGAATTCAACGGGGCGCTGGCCGGGATGCCTCATCAAAGCCACGGGACCATGGTTTTTGACGGCCGCTACAAGACCTGCATGTATCATGACGCGGGCAAGGCCGAGATCTTCGATCTGGAAAACGACCCCGGCGAATTCGAGTCGCTCTGGGACAGGCCGGGTTTCGAGCGAGAGCAGATCCGGTTGCTGAAACAGCATCTCGATGCCGTGATGGGCACGTCGGATGCGGGGATCGAGCGCACGGGAAACTACTGACGGCGCAGGTCTTGCAAAGCTGCGCCGCCGGGGCCTTGGGCGGTCAGGTCATGTAGACGCCGCCGGTGACGTTGACGCCTTGCCCGGTCATGAAGCGTGCGCCGTCCGAGGCCAGGAAAACCACGACATCCGCCACGTCTTCGGCCGTTTCGATCCGGCCAAGCGGCGTCTGGTCGATGTAGTCCTGCAAGACCTGCTCCGGGGTCATGTCGCGCAATTCCGCCTCCCAGGCGATTTCGCGGTCCTGCATCGCGGTGCGCACGAAGCCCGGGCAGACCGCGTTCACCCGGATGCCATCCCTTGCATGTTCCCTTGCCAGCGCCTGCGTCCAGCCCAGCACGGCGAATTTCGACGCCGAATAATGCGCCAGAAGCGGCGCGCCGACCTTGGCGGCGAGCGACGCGGTATTGACGATTGCGCCCTTGCATCCGTGGGCCAGGAAATGCGCCACCGCAACCTGGTTGGTGAAAAACACGCCCTTTGCATTGACGCTGAAATTGAAGTCCCAGTCGTCCTCGCTCAATTCCAGCGCGGGCTTCATGTTCGACACGCCCGCATTGGCATGGCAATGCGTGATCGGGCCGAAACTTGCGGCCCCCGCGGCGAACGCGGCCTCGATGGAGGCCTTGTCCCGGACGTCGACCCTGTGGACGCTTTTCGGCGCATCGATATCCTTCGTGGCGTCGGTGCAGCGGTCCGGATCAAGGTCGGACAGGACCAGGTTGTAGCCAGCGGCTGCGAAGGCCCGGGCCGAGGCCAGGCCGATGCCGCTGGCCGCGCCGGTGATGAAAACTGTATCTGTCATGATGCGACGGCTCCCCGGGATTCTCTCAATTTCGGACTTTATAAGACAACTTCTAACATAAAAAATCAATAAGTGACAAACTTCTTGACGGCGCATGCCTGTGCTTCCAAAGTCGGGCTTGCCGGGCGCCGCGCTGATGGTCGAGGCCTTCGACCGGCCCGGATGATGTTTCGATGGGAGTGGACGGGATTGGGCGAGGGTGGCTGCTGCGGCGCGCCGGGAACCGGCGCGAAGGCGCGAGAGACCGCATTTACGCGATCCGCGCTTTCCGTGCCAAGCGCCCCGGCCGACGAGCAGGCAGCGTTGCGCGCGCAACTGCTGGCAATACCCCCGGGCATCTACGAGATGGGCACCCGCCATTCCACCTATTCAGGAGACCTGGACAGCCCGCGCCGCAAGGTGAAGGTTGCGCCCTTCCTGATAGGCCAGACCACGGTCACCAATGCGCAATATGCCCGCTTCGTCGCCGCGACGGGCTATCGCACCGTCGCCGAACAGGAGGGCTGGAGCTTCGTGTTCCATCTTCTGCTGCCAGGCGGCGGCAAGGGGACCATCAGCGCGCCCGGCCTGCGCTGGTGGCGCAAGGTTGAAGGCGCCTGCTGGCACATGCCCGAAGGCCCGGGCAGCGATTGGCAAACGGCGCGCGCCGATCATCCGGTGGTCCAGGTCTGCTGGTACGATGCGCTGGCCTATGTCACCTGGGCCGGGCTGCGCCTGCCGCGCGAAGCCGAATGGGAGCGCGCGGCGCGGGGCGGCAAGGCGCGGCTGAAATTCCCCTGGGGCAATGCCCTGGTGCCTGTGGACGGGCATCGGATGAACACCTGGCAGGGCGATTTCCCCGATCACGACACGGCCGAGGATGGCTTTGCCGGCACCGCTCCGGCGCGCAGCTATGCCCCGAATGGCTACGGGCTGTACAACTGCACCGGCAATGTCTGGGAATGGGTCGCGGACCGGTACGGGCCGCGCCCGGCTCCGGGCAGGATGCCCGAACTGGACCCCACGGGGCCGGGGCAGGGCCATGCCCGCATTCAGCGCGGCGGCTCTTTCCTGTGCCATGACAGCTATTGCGACCGTTACCACGTGCACTCCCGCACCAGAAACGACCCTGACAGCGCGACGTCCAATGTCGGGTTCCGCGTCGGCGCATCCATGTAGGCGCGCGCCGCCGCGCGGATCGACCGGTGAAACCTTGCGGGGCGCGTGCGTGATCGAAAGCGCGGTCCCCGGCCGGCAGCGCGCCGGACACAGGCGGCGGGCGCGGGCGTCCGGTCCCGGCAGGTGCGCGGCGCCCCGCCTGTCGGACAGGATCCGGCGCGATCCAAGCCTCGCCTCGCCCCTGCTGGTCGGGTTGGTTGATATCATTTCTCTGCCAGCAGACCAGCGCCGGAGGCTTGCCGCCCTGGGCGGAATGAGGATGCCGATGGGTGTGGGAGGTCATCCGGATCGGCGCTCGGGGCGCGCTCTGCCAGCGCCTTGGTCAGCCGGGCGAGAATGCCATACTTGCCGAACAAGCCGCTGGCCGATCCGTCGGCTGGCGGAAGGAAGGCATGCGCGTCCTTTCTGCGCAGGGCTGTTTGCGGCCCGGCGCCGCACGCGCAGGCGGTCCCCAGGATTTCCGGTCCGGCGCAGGCGCACCATCATCCCGGCTTTGCCAACGACACCGTCGGCGTCGACGGGCGGCTGGGAGCCCGTCGGACAGCGCGACACGGGACGCGGTGCCGGTCGCACCCTAGGGCAGTCGAGACAGCGCCGCCTCCACCCTTTCGCGCAATGCCGGTTCAAGCGGCAGGATCGGACGCGGCGGCGTGATGCCCCCGAAGCCGAGACTTTCCGCGATGGCGAACATCACCCGGAAACTGCCGACCTCCCGGAACAGCGCCCAGAGGGGGGCGAAAGCGGCATCGATGCGCGCGGCTTCGGCCGCATCTCCGTTCCGCGCGGCACGGGTCAGCGCAAGGGCGGGGTCCGGCAGGAGCCCGGCCGCCACGCTGTACCAGCAGGCGCCACCGGCAAGCAGCGCGTCCTTCGCGCCCCAGTCCCCGCTGTAGCCGATGGCGAAGCCCTCCGGCGTCATGGCCCGCAGGCGCTGCATCTCGCCCGCATGGTCGCCGTCCGCGGCCAGGGGCATCTTCACCGCGACCACGTTCGGCAGTCCGGCCAGTCGCGCGATCAGCTCCGGGCTGAAGGTGAATCTCGTCGTGCCCGGGTTGTTGTAGATGCACAGGGGAAGCCCGCCGGCCGCAGCGACGGCCTCGAAATGGCGGAACACCTCCTCGTCGGTCAGCGGCTGATAGGACATCGGCGCGAGAAGCAGGCCGTCTGCACCGGCCTTCCCGGCATCGCGGGCAAGGTCCTCGGCGGCTTCGGTTGTGAGGGCACCGACACCGACGATGAGCGGCGTCCGTCTCGCCACGCTCTCCACGGCGGCCTGCAGCGTGCGCTTGCGCGCCTCCGGCGTCAGGTAGGCGTATCCGCCGGTGCTGCCGAGCAGTCCGATGGAATCCGCCCCCGCCGCCACGATCCGCTCGAGGAAGTGCTGCAGCAGCTCGGGCTTCAGCTGCCCCTCGTCATCGGCGGGCGTAAGGGGGAAGGCCGACAGGCCGGTAAACAGGGTCATGGGCGCATGTCCTTCAGATGCGGGATAGGAGGAGGCGGAGGCCGGCGAACCCGAAGAAGACGGCCAGGACGCCTTCGATTCCGCGCCGGACGCGGCGGTAGAGGCGGATCATCGGCGCGGTCGAGAACACGAGCGCATAGCCGCCGAAGATCGTCACGCTCGGAGCCGCGCATCCTGCCAGAATGACGGCCACGTCATGCCGCGACGCCTCGGCGCCGAGGCCGAGCGTCACGAGGGCGATCCAGCCCAGCACGGCCTTGGGATTGGCCAGATGCATGATCAATCCCTGGCGGTAGAGCGCGGCAGGGGACGGGGGCGCATAAGGTGCCGCGGGGCCGGTTGCGGTGGCGGTGTCCGGAGTCGTCGCGCTGCGGGCGGCGCGCGCTGCGAGGTAGATCAGGTACATCCCGCCGAGGATCTTCAGGGCGATCAAGGCCTCGGCGTAGCGTGCGAGCAAGGCGGACACGCCGGTGGCCGCGGACAGCCCCCAGAACAGCGACCCGGAAATGACGCCCGCCGCCAGGGCCAGCCCGGCCTGCCGACCGTGGTTCATCGCCACGCCCATGATCCGCAGGGTGCTGGGGCCAGGGCTGCCGGCCGCGATCGCATAGGCGGCGAAGACCATGAGCAGGTGATTGACGTTCTCCATTGCGTATCCTCTCAGGGTGGGGCCAGCAGCTTGAAGGCGATGGTCCACATCACCAGCGCGATGAGGGTCTCGAGGATGCGCCAGGCCGCCGGTCGCGCGAATACCGGGCGCAGCTTGATGGCACCGTATCCGAGCGCGAAGAAGAACACGAACGATCCGAGGATTGCGCCGATGGCGAAGGATCCCCGGCTGCTGGCGAATTGCGTGGAGAGCGTTCCCAGCAAGACGACCGTGTCGAGATACACATGCGGGTTCAGCCAGGTGATGGCGAGGCAGGCCGCCAGCGTGCGGAACAGATCGGCCACCGGCAGGGAGGCTTCCGCCGACAGGGCCTCGCGCGATCGCAGCGCCGACAGAAGGCTCCTCGCGCCGTAGAAGATCAGGAAGGCCGCGCCGCCGTAGCGCATGACGGGCGCGAGCCAGGGCAGCCAGTCGGAGACGGTCCGGAAGCTGGTCACGCCCACGGTGATCAGGATGGCGTCCGAGATGGCGCAAGCAAGACAGACGGCCAGGACATGCTCGCCCCGCAATCCCTGGCGCAGAACGAAGGCGTTCTGGGCGCCGATCGCCACGATGAGGCTGAGGCTCATCATCATGCCGGTGAAAAAGACAGCGAGATCCATATGCGCGGCTCCAGGCAACTGCCATTGGACTATCCGGCCGCGGAGGCTTAGACAAATTAAAGCAGCTGATGCGAATGAAGGATAGCTGAATGCCGGTGGATTATGCCGCGCTCCGGGCGGTTGCCGCGGTCGTCAGGACCGGCAGCTTCGAAAGGGCCGCCGCATCGCTCCACGTGACGCCCTCGGCCATCTCGCAGCGCGTCAAGCATCTCGAGGAGCGTCTGGGCGCGGTGCTGATCGAGCGGGGGACGCCCTGCACCGCCACGGACAAGGGGCTTGCGCTCTGTCGGCACATGGACCGCGTGGGGATGCTCGAGAAGGACCTCATGGCGCAGCTGCCGGAATTCTCCGGACTTGAAGGCGCCGGGCAACGGGTGACCCTCAACCTGGCCACGAATGCCGACAGCCTCGGGACCTGGTTTCTCGAGGCCATCGCGTCCTTCACCAGGGCCACCGACTATCTCGTGAACGTGGCGATAGATGACGAAAATCATACGGCCGACTGGCTTCGCCGGGGCCGGGTGCTCGCGGCCGTCACCGCGCTGGAGCGCCCGGTGCAGGGATGCCGTGTCACGCCGCTCGGCTCCATGCGCTATCAGGCAACGGCGAGTCCCGGTTTCGTGGCGCGCTACTTCCCCGACGGCCTCACGGAGGAGGCGTTCCGGCGCGCGCCCGCTCTCACCTTCGACCAGAAGGACCAGCTCCAGACCATCTGGGCGCGCGAGGTTTTCGGACAGGCCATGTCCTTCCCCACCCACTGGCTTCCTTCCACGCAGAGCTTTCTCGAAGCGAGCATCGCCGGCATGGGATGGGCGCTCAATCCGGTGCAGCTCGCCAGGCGCCACCTCGAATGCGGAGACCTGGTCGAGCTTGTCCCCGGGAGATTTCTGGAGCGGCCCCTGTTCTGGCAAATCAACCGGCTCGCCGCCGACCAGCTGCATGAATTGTCCCGGTCCATCCTCACGGTGGCGCGGCGCGACCTCGGCTTGCCAGCCTGACGCGAGATTGAGCCGGCAGCTTCATCCGCGATGCGGTCGCCTGACCTTGCCGCCGGATCCCGGACCGGGAGTTGCAGTACGCTCAGGACAAAGGGATCGCAAATGGGCATCCGCACGCGGCCCGCATGCTCGGAGGCATCGCGCACGGCGCCGCGCCGTGCCGGGAACCCTCGCTCAACACGAGCCGGTTCGTCGCGTCTCGCCTCCTGAACGTCGGCCTGCGCCTCGCCTTGCCCTATCCACAGATCATCAACGGGGGCGAACGCTCCGGCTGAATTCAGCTCCCTGAGTTCCGGACCTGCCCTGCCGATCGGCGCCGCCTTCGGATCATCGATGCCGATGAACCAGCCGCCGCTCCAGCGCGGAAGCAGCCAGATCAGCCGTTCGCGATGCTCTGTTTCCGAAAGCAGGAAAGCCTTGCGACCTGAGGCCCGCTTCTCCTCGGGATTTTCGGAGAGTCCGCAGGTTGATTTCCGGGCCTACGCGGCGCGCATGGCCAGCCCTTCTTTGCCACGAACTCGACGGGCGGAATGTTTCCCGGGCCTGCGAGAGGGCGATGGTGGTTGTCGTCTCTGGCCGATGCCCGGATCTGCTCGCGGGCATCGGCCAGAGACGAGAACAGCGACTCGTTGAGAAGCTCGTCCCGGAGGCGTCCGTTGAAGCTTTCGGCGAAGCCATTCTGCATGGGCTTTCCCGGCGCGATGTAGTGAGCTGGTCCCCATTTCCCGGACAGGTTTGCGGCGCTGCCAAGCTTGCCTTGTGATCATGCTGCCGCCTGAAGGTCAGGGCCCTGATGGGCCTCGACCGGTGTTCTGCCTCCGAGCGCCGAATGCGGGCGCTCGGTGTTGTAGAGTGAGGCATCGAACGCGATCCGTCCGAGAGAGATGCCGAACGATCCACCTGCCGATGCCTGCCCGGGCTGCTGACCCGGACTCGCAGGCCCGGAGGTAGACGCTCGTATTTCAGAGAGCGCCATAGCCGCTCGATCATGACGTTGTCCATCCAGCGCCCTCGATCGTCCATGGAGACCTTCACCTTCGCATCCAGCAAGGGCTGCGTGAAGCGCGGGCTGGTGAACTGGCTGCCCTGGTCCGCATTGAAGATCTCGGGCCGTCCGTGAAGCCGAAAGGCATCCTCCAGCACTTCGATGCAGAATTCGGTGTCCATCGTGTTTGAGAGCCGCCAAGACAGCACCCGGCGCGTCGCCCAGTCCATGATCGCCACGAGGTAGAGGAATGAGCCATCGAGGCGCCACCGGTCCGAGCCCGATGGCGAATGCGCCGCATTGGGATGTAGGTGATGTCCGCGCACCAGACCTGGTTCGGGCGCTCGATCACCAAGTCCCTGAGTAGATATGGATACTTGCGGTTCTCCGGATGGGGCGCCGTCGTGCGTGGGCGCTGATAGACAGCGCGCAGGCCCATCCTCGCCATCAGCCGCCGGACACGCTTGCGCCCGGCGCAGTAGCCCTGGTTGCGCAGGTGCCGCGCCATCTGCCGGCTGCCGTAGAACGGTGTCTCCATGAACTGCGCGTCCCTCTCGGGATCATGCTGCGCATGACCCTGCCGGGCAATGGATCAGCTTCATGAGCGCCAGGTTCAGCGGTGTCTCGGTCCTGGCTGGCCCGTACCACGCCGATCGGCTGATCCCGATCAACGCGCATTGCCTCGTGATCGACAGCACCGGCTGCCTCGGCTCGATCATCTCTCGCCTCCGCGACACGCTCACCGGCCGTTCGCGGGCTCTCTCGGACGGATCGCGTTCGCCCGCTCACCTATCGCTAAAAAATCCCGTTCCACCACGAGCTGGCCGATCTTCGCGTGCGTTCGCCTGCTCCGCTCGGACCGGTGGCGCGGGCAGGCTCACTCTCGATTTCGCCCTCCTTCTCGGCCGACTTCGCCTCGGCCTTGCCGGAGAAGATCCCGGACATGCCCTCGAGCGCCTGCCGCTTCCAGGTGTTGATGAGGGTCTGATGAACGCCGTGCTTTGCCACCAGTTCGGCGACCGTCAGCTCACCTCGGATAGCCTCAAGCGCCACCTTCGCCTTGAACTCGGCGCCGTAATTCTTTCGTTTGCCAGCCACGCCGTTCTTCCTCGTCATCGTTGGCGGCAAGATTAGCAAAGTGTCCGATTTTCGGGGACCACTTCATTCCTGCCGGTCGTGTGAGACGCGGCATCCGTCGACAAGGGCGGATATTGTTGAAGAAGTCGCGCGGAAAGCACGGTTTTCCATGCCGCCGGTTGCGGGTTGCGCCGATTGGCTCGGGCCATTGCCCGAGATGTCGCCTGAATGCGGCGAACTGGCTTCTCAACTCATGCCGCGGCCTCCGAGATGGCGCACTGAGGACGGAGCTTCGCGAGTTTCCTGAGGTTCTGGGCGATGGCGGCGAGAAGGAATTCGTCCTTTGCCCCGTCGGGGCCACGCAGGCGCAGCCGGGTCAGGCCGAGGATGCGCTTCAGGTGTCCTGCACTCCCACCGCAGTGTCTAGCTTCATATTTTCGACTGCGCATCCCGGAAAGAACCCCATTTCTATTTTCGAGCTGAAATCTGCAATGCATGCAGTGCAGATATCGCGTGGAAAAAAAACGCGTTTTCATGCTTCTACCGCGTTGAAAAAATACTGCTATTTCTGTTGGTTGGCTGGGGTCGACGGGGGCCCTACAGACGTTCTTAACCTGTCCCGATATTTTCAGCGCCTTTTGCGCTCTTGAACCGAAGGCAAGCAATCCAAGCTGGAAATCTCACGGCCGCCGCCCTTCCTGAGGCCCCGGGGAGGCCCTGGGGGGCGGTCCACAGTGCGTTACGGCATGCCTCGGCTACCCCCCATGCTTAGACACGCGCTTTGCTGCCCAGAACGCGCTTACAGAGCCTCAGGGCAATTCCGCGATCGCATGCATCGATCCGTTTCCGGAAATTACCCTCGGAAAGTTCGCGGCGCCGTTCTGGTTCACCTGTTACCAAGTGTTCGCACCTGTTACCAAAAGTGCGCAAGTGCGAACATTTGGTAACAGGTGCGAACATTGAGCGTGACCAGCTCCCCATAGAGTCTGCGGTTATTAGTTCGCTCCGTTCAGGGTTTGGTCCTCTACTGACCGTTGGTGGTACTCCCACGGGGTGAGCCCGTCGAGGCTCGTGTGGCACAGGTGGCGGCGAACACGGCTCGCCGGTGCGCGCCATGACGCCTCCGCGTTGCGCGCCCGCGTTGGCAGTGCGCGCGTCCGCCTCCGTGCGGCGCCAGCCAGCCTCCGCGCGGCGACAGGCCGCCGCCCCAGTGGGCCGGAATGAGCTGGGTGGAGGCGCTTGGGATGCTAAGGGCGAACGGCAGGTTCCGTCCCTGGCGTCGCACGGTCTCATTCGATGAGCTATCGGCGGAAGCGCCAAGGTTCCGCGCTGCCGCAAGGCTGCTGAGAGCCCCTTCCCGGGCGTTCGTGCGACTTGCAGCATTGGTCGAGGAGGGCTTATTTCGTTGAAAAACTCGTGCTTGATTGAAGGCGCCTCGGCTGATTCAATTCCTGCAATGGATGGGAGGATTGGCGATGATGGGACCGCGGCAAGAGGCGCAACCGGCGCTGTTCTACGAGTTTTCGCTCGAGGATCATGTCCCGCAGAACCACCTGTTGTGCTCCATCGACCGGTTCGTCGACCTGACCGGGATCCGCGCCAACCTTGCAGAGTTCTACAGCCACACAGGGCGTCCGTCGGTCGATCCCGAGCTCCTCATTCGGATGCTTCTTGTGGGATATTGCTTCGTCATCCGGTCGGAGCGTCGGCTCTGCGAGGAGGTGCATTTGAACCTGGCGTATCGCTGGTTCTGCCGCCTCGATCTGAGCGACCGCGTCCCGGACCACTCGACCTTTTCCAAGAACCGGCATGGACGATTCCGCGACAGCGAACTGCTGCGCCACCTGTTTGAGACGACCGTCGCGCGGTGCATCGAGGAGGGCTTGGTAAGCGGCCAAAGGATGGCCGTCGATGCCAGTCTGATCAAGGCGGATGCCAACAAGCAGAATTCGACGCCAAAGGAGGAATGGGACGCGATGCAGATCGATCCTGCCGACGCGCCCCGCGCCGTTCGCGAGTATCTGGATGCCCTGGATGAGGCCGCGTTTGGTGCGGCCAGCGAGGTTCAGCCCAAGTTCACCTCGCATTCCGACCCTGCCAGCCAGTGGACGGCGGCGCGCAAGGGTCCGGCATTCTTCAGCTATTCCGACAACTACCTGATCGATACGGACCATGGCGTCATCGTGGACGTGGAAGCGACGCGGTCCATCCGGCAGGCTGAAGTGGGCTCGACCAGAACCATGCTCAAGCGTGTGAAGGCCAGGTTTGACCTCCACCCAGAGCGGCTCATCGCAGACACAGCCTACGGCACTGCGCCGATGCTGGGTTGGCTGGTCGACCGCAAGATCGCGCCCCACATTCCAGTATTCGACAAGTCAGGGCGCAATGACGGGACCTGGACCCGGACCGACTTCGAGTGGGGTGCGGAGAACGACCAATACATCTGCCCCGAGGGGCACGAGCTGAAGCAATTCCGCCGGAACTATTCCGACCCGAACCGGGGGCCGACAGGCAAGGGAACAGCGCGCTATCGGGCGCTGAAAGAGGTCTGCCAAGCCTGTCCATCCAAGGCAAAGTGCTGCCCGAACGCGGATGCCCGCAAGATCACCCGGGAGGAACATGAAGATGCCCGCCAGGTCGCGCGGGATATCGCGAAGACCGAGCAATACGTCATCTCGATGAGGCTGAGGAAGAAGGTCGAGATGCTCTTCGCCCACCTCAAACGGATCCTTGGCCTGAACCGGCTCCGATTGCGAGGACCCTGCGGTGCGAATGACGAATTCCTCCTCGCCGCAGCCGCCCAGAACCTCCGGAAACTGGCCAAGATCTTTCCTGCGCCGCAGCAACCGCGAAAAGCCTGACAGAAAAGGCCCGCGCGTCCCATTCTGGGGGCAACATTCTGCGCCAGCGAACGGGTGTTTTTCCACGGAATCGGCGGAGAGCAGGCATTCGCTGCGCCAAGCCTGAGCGACCGCACCGCGGACTTTGCAGACATTCGCTAAATCTCACACCGAGGTCCGTTTGGACCGCATAAACATGTAAATGCCGGGTCTCTACCTGGCGTTTGCCTGAGCTCATGTCACTGCGAAGACGATGGATATCGGAGCTGGTCCTGGGTCCCGCTCACTCCGGATCGGCCGCGGTCGGATCGAGCGGAACGCCATCGGCTGCGCCGAGGTAGCCGAACTCTGAAATCGGGCGCAATTCTCCGTTCTGTTCACCCCATAGAACCGTGGCACGATGATTGCGCACCTCGTGCATCACAGCGTCATAGGTCAGCACCAGACGGGATGAGCGATCCACGGTGCCCGTCACGTGCCACTGGCTGACCACCAAGGAAAATTGACCCAGATGGTCATGGTATGCGGACTGAATGCGCGCTTCGGTCATTGTCAGGGCTAGCGGCGCAGCATCGCGCGTCACGGAAAGATGGCGCTCGAGATAGCGCGCCAACGCCGCCGCCAGCTCTTGCGGCAACGGCTGGCTTGGCGGCAGCGCCTCCAAAGCAGAAAGCTCGGGGGCCGCGATGATCAGGTCTTCCGCCGGGAACTGGACCGTCAGCTCCAAAGAGGATCCCTGCTCACGCAGCAGAAGGACGCTGCCGGGCAAGGCATGTGCAAGAACAGAAGCTGCACAGCCGACAAGGGCCCCTAACGCAAGAAGGCCAGACCGCCAGATCATTCCGTCTGCCCGCCGTAGTCGTCGATCAGATCGCGCCAGACCGAATGCGGGTGGTTCCCCACCTTGTCGGTGGACTTGTTCGATTGAAGCGAGAACTCGATCCAGAGCGACGGCCCATGCACCCGGACGTAATCATCCTCCGCGCTCAGTTGCGGCGTGCCGGAATAACCGAGGTAAGTCTCGGGCAATTCGGATGTGTATCTTTCCATGTAGGCAGCGGCCTCGGTGTCGGAAATGTCACCGACATAGGTCTCGATCGCGGCCAGGAGCAGGGCGGTCTGATCCTCGCCCAATTCGGAGACCGGCAGGCCCTCGAAGCTGTCCGGGATCGCGTCATCGGCCTGCGGCCCGGCGAGGATGTCGCGATAGGTTCCGTCCAGTTCGGCGACTGCGCGTTGATCCTCCGACAGTGCGCTGAGCAGCGTGGCAAAGGCGTCACGTTCCTGCGTCAGGGGCTGGTTCACCCGGCCGTTCATTTCGAAATAGGGGAAAGGTTCGACGCCCCGGAAGGACGGCGTGGCCCCTGCCAGTTTTCCATCGACATAGGTATTGGCAAAGGCCATGTGGTGCCCGCCATAATAGAGCTCCCATACGCCGGTCGGCCCGGGCGTGCCCAGGAAGGCGAACTTGGTGTTGTAGGAGGAGTACCCGGCCTTGTAGTCGGTGCTGACGGTGTTGATGTAATCATCGGCGTTGAGTGTCTGGATCATCTCGTCCCAGCCCTCATCGATTTCACCGCTCGTCGCTTCCATCATGATCGCCTTGACGAGCCCGCGCTGTTTGGTGTTCAGCTCGCCCAGCAGAACACCCGGACGCCTGGGGAAGGCTCCCGCAGGCAGGTTGCTCCAGTATTCCGCCTCGGTGCGGGAATACTCCATTTGCAGCTGTTCGAGGACATCCTCCGGCACGTCGGCCTTCAGCAGATCAATCAGGCAAAGCATCCGGTCATAGTCCGGCGTGTCTCCGCATTCGGCAGCGCTGTCGGGGATCGGCACTGTCTCCATCAAGGTGCTGGTGTCGCCCATGCGCGCCTGAAGCGCTTCGCTCAGCGCCTGATCCTCCTCCGACATCGGCGGTGGACCGCCGTCACCGGGCGGCGGGCCCTCGTGACCTTGAGCAAAGACCGGTGAAACCAGAAGAGCGGCCAGCGCAGCCAAGCCGACAAGTTCAAAACGATGAGACATTGGCGATCCATTTGTGGAGTCACTGCATCCAGCCCTCAGGATCGGGGGAACCAAGAAAAAAAGCAAGGTGATGCCCGGCAGACGACCAAGCACACCACAAGCCTCCCGATCCGGCTCTGATTGGCATGAAACGGCAAAAGATCATCGTCCCTCGGGCCATCGAAGCCGCCGTTCGCTCGCGGCACAGCATTCGCCAGGTTGGGCTCGAAGCCGACCCTGGCTGCAAGCGTCCTGAATGTCCCCGGAGGGCCGACCGTTACCGGCCGGCCCGACTTCCTAGAGTTCGAGCTCTTCCGAGATGGCGAGCGGATCTTTGATGCTGGACCTCAAGGTGGCGCACAATCCCCTCCATCTTCGTGTAGTCGAGCACCGCTGACCCCGGCATCCTTGATCTACTAGAACGGCCTTTGGAAAGGTGCAGGAGCCGGGGGGGGGGGGGGCGATAAGGGTGATCAAGCTGTCGGCACGGTTCCGCCATCGATCACGTATTCGGTGCCTGTTATGGTCCCCGCGCGGTCCGACGCGAGGAAGGCGACCAGGTTCGCGATTTCGCCAGGTTTTGACGGACGCCCGATCGGCACCCCGCCCAGCGAGTTCATGATCATGCGCTTGCCCGCCTCTACGTCGACCCTGTGTTCCGCCGCGAGGCGTTTGGCCAGCTCGACCGAGGACTCCGTCTCGATCCAGCCCGGAGAGACGCGGACAACCCGCACACCCTTTGGCGAGACCTGCTTCGACAGGCTCTTGCTGTAGGTGGACAGGGCCGCCTTGGCGGCGGCATAGGCAGTTGTCGCCTCTGGCAGAGGCAATTCGCGCTGGATGGATGTGACATGGATCACGACGCCGCTGCCCCGCGCCTCCATCTCGGGAACCAGTGCGCGGTCGAGACGGACCGCCGGCATCAGGTTCAGGTCAAGCTCATGCCGCCATTCGTCGTCGCCGAGCGCCCTGTAGCCGCCCGCGGGCGCCGAGGAGCCGCCTAGCATGTGAACGATGATGTCGACGCCACCCAGCCTCTCGCGCACGGCCTGGGCCACCTGGGCGCAGCCCTCGGCCCGGGTCAGGTCCGCCGCCACGAACCGGTCTTCCGGCATCTCCGGCGGCCTTGTGCGCGCAGTTGTCAGAACATCGGCGCCAAGCTCTTTGAACAGGGCCACGGTCGCGCCTCCGGCACCGCGCGTGCCGGAGGTGACGAGGGCCCGTTTTCCCTTAAGGGTCAGAAAGGGGCTCATGGCACGATTTCCAATTCGGCGACCTTGTCCCCGCGAAGGACGAAGAAATAGCGCAGGTCGACCGGGCTTCCTGGGAAATTGCCGACAAGATGGCTGGTGACGATGATGCGCTGGCCGTCTCCCGTGACGTCGAACGGCTCTACCGTGTAGGTGTATTGCGTGGAGGCATTGTCCATCCACCGCCGGATCGCGTCGCGCCCCGTGTAGGTATTGCCTTCATCGATGACGGTGGCGTCCTGCGTGAAGCCCTCGGCGATCGCCTGCACGTCGCCCTGCTTGTCGGCCGAGAAATAGGCCTCGATTGCGTCTGGCAGTTCGATACTCATGGCGGGTCTCCTGTCTGAATAGGGGGCAAGGGGCGCTGCCGATCTCGACGCTCGACCTCTTGGTCCGCATCGGGTCCGGCGCCCTGTGCATGAAGTTAGGGCTTTGACACTCTGCGGATAAGCGGGATTAATCCGGATGTTGAATTTGGATTTTCGGGATAATGGCGACCTACAAGCTGGCCGATTTCGACGCGGTTCTGGCGATTGCCCGCAGGGGATCGTTCCGGGCGGCCGCGCTGGACGTTGGGATGTCGACAAGCGCGCTCAGCAGCGCGGTCGCGAAGCTCGAGGAGCAACTTGGCGTGCGGCTCTTCAATCGCACGACCCGCAGCGTGTCGCTGACCGCTGCCGGACATCGCTTCGTCGAGCAGGTCAGCCCGGCGCTCAAGGACATTCATGGCGCGATCGACACGGTCCGGTCACAGCAGGAGACCCCCACCGGCATTCTGCGCATCAACACCTTCGCCACGGCGGGCCGCGAGATCCTGGCGCCGCTCGTCCTCGAATGCCTGCGGCGCTTCCCGGGGGTGCAGATCGACCTGGTGACCGAAGGCAACCTCGTCGACATCGTGGCGGATGGTTTCGATTTCGGGGTGCGCAGCCAGACCCTTGTGCCGAGCGACATGATCGCCATCCCGCTCGGGCCCGCACGGCGCTACGCGGTCGTCGCGAACCCCGCCTATTTCGAAAGCCGGGAGCCGCCCAAGGTGCCTTCCGACCTGATGGCGCATGCCTGCATTCGCACGCGCCTGCCGAATGGCGCGCTTTTTCGCTGGCAGTTCGAAGCCGAGGGGCAGCCGATTCACGTCAATGTCGAGGGCCCGATCACGCTGGACGAAGCCAGCCTCGCGCGCATTGCCGTGCTTGATGGTCTCGGTATCGGCTTCTTCATGGAGGCGGACGTGCGAGAGGATATCGATGCGGGGCGGCTGGTGCGTGTTCTCGACGCCTGGACGCCGCCGCTGGCGCCGCTTTGCCTATACTATCCCAGCCGGCGCAATCCGCCGGCAGCCGTCAAGGTCTTCATCGATCTCGCACGGGAACTCGCGCGATCCTCGAGGCCGGGTTGAAGGCGTCGTGCTCATCCCGTCGCAAAAGCATGCAGTGGGAGTCCTACATCAGCGCAGCGAACGATTGAGTGGCCTCCACCGCTGACCTTCGCGCATCCGGTTGTGCAGCGCAATGTGCCGAAAGGCTGGTCCGGGGTAGCTGCGTTGCAGCGATGATCACCCGGCGAATGTCGCCTGTGGGCCGATGCTGTTCTGCACCCGTCCGGCAGGGCTGAGCGGCCGTCAGCTTCCGTGCCGCAGACGACAGGGTGTCGCCCTGTGAATGATCGCCGCCTCGCCCAAACTTCTGCACTGCCGCATGGGGATCAGCGCCACTCAGAGGATCAGCGGAGAGGCCGCGCGGGAGGCGGGGTTGGGGCGGGCTATTGAGGCCGAGGATCTGGCCCTGAGATCGGCTAAGGTCCCGTAGCGTCCGTGTCGACAACCGCGATGCCCTGGCAGGCGCCGAGGGCCCTATCGGGCGGTTTCGCGCCAGGCGCGCACATGGTCGATCATGGCGCGCAGTTTCGGCGGCTGGTTCCGCCGCCCCGGGTAGAAGAGGTAGAAGCCGGTGAATGGCGGCAGGTAGGCGTCCAGGAGCGACACGAGCGCGCCGGTCTCGAGCCAGGGGCGGAACGTGTCCTCGATCCCGAAGGTGATCCCGCCTCCCGCCAGTGCCGTGCGCACCATCAGCTGCATGTCATTGGTGGTCAGATGCGTCGGCACCTCGACATCGAAGGCACGGCCCTTCTCCTCGAACTCCCAGCGATAGGGCGCGACCCCGGGATCGGCCCGCCAGCCGATGCAGCGATGCGCGATCAGGTCGCGAGGATGCCCGGGCCGCCCGGCCTGCGCCAGATAGGCCGGGCTGGCCACGCAGACCTGCCGCTGCGGCCCGGTCAGAGGCAGCGCGATCATGTCCTGCGCGATGACCTCGCCCAGCCGCACCCCCGCGTCGAACCCGCCCGCCACGATGTCGGCCTCGTCATCGGTCACCGTCACGTCGAGCGAGATCCCCGGATGGGCGGCGATGAACTCGGCGACAAGCGGGCCCGACAGGAACCGCTCGGCGATCGAGGTCACGGCCAGCCGCAGCCGGCCCTTCGGCTGGTCGGACAGCGTCTCCAGCGCCGCCGCGATCTCGGCCAGCGGTCCGGTCACGGCCGCATGCAGCGCCTGGCCCGCCTCGGTCGGACGCACGCTGCGCGTGGTGCGCAGGAACAGCGCCGCGCCTTGCGCATCCTCCAGCCGCCGGATCCCCTGGCTCACGGCCGAGCGCGTCACGCCCAGCCGGTCGGCGGCGGCGCGGAAGCTTCCGGTTTCGGCCACGGCCACGAACATCCGCAGGAGGTTCAGGTCTTCCATTGGTTAGCCATGCTTGACAGCCCCGTCATCATCCGACGGATACCGTCGCCAATGCCCGCTGTCTAGATTTGCTCCGTCAATCAAGGAGAGACAGATGGACAAGGTCATCCTGATCACCGGCGCCTCGAGCGGCATCGGCGAAGGCATCGCCCGCGAACTGGCCCGCACGGGGGCGAAACTGATGCTGGGCGCCCGCCGCACCGACCGGCTGGAGCGGCTGACGCGCGAGATGGGCGGCAACGTGCGGTTCCGCGCGCTGGATGTCACCAGCGCCGGTGAGGTCATGGCCTTCGCCGAGGCGGCCCGCGCCGCATGGGGCCATGTCGATGCGATCGTCAACAATGCCGGCGTCATGCCGCTCTCGCCGATGGCGGCAATGAGGACCGAGGAATGGGAGCGCATGGTCGATGTCAACATCAAGGGCGTGCTGAACGGCATCGCTGCCGTGCTGCCGCAGATGGCGGCGCGCGGATCGGGCCATGTCATCAACATCGGATCGGTGGGCGCGCTGTCGGTGGTGCCGACGGCGGCGGTCTATTGCGCCACGAAATACGCGGTGCGGGCGATCTCGGACGGGCTGCGCCAGGAACATGCTGACCTGCGCGTCACCTGCATCCATCCCGGCGTGGTCGAAAGCGAGCTTGCCGACACGATCACCGATCCGGTGGCGTCCGAGGCGATGAAGCGCTACCGCGCCATCGCCCTGACCCCGGACGCGATCGGCCGCGCCGTGCGCTTCGCGCTGGAGCAGCCCGGGGATGTCGACGTGAACGAGATCGTCCTGCGCCCGACCCGCATCCCGGCCGGTGCCGCATGAGGCGCAGGGCCCTTGCCGCGGCGATCCTCGCCGCGGCGCTCCCCCTATCCGCGCAGGAGGCTCCGATGCCCGGTCACAGGCCCGCCCATCCCTATGTCGGACTCCGGGTCACGCAGGATGGCCGTGTCCGCCACGAGCTGCTGCCGAACGGGCGCTATGTCGAGGCGCGCGGCCCGCGCGAGCGCGCCTATCTCGGCCGCTACGAGGTGACGGGCGATCATATCGACGACCGGGACGACACCGGCTTCACTGCCGATGGCGATTTCGTCGACGGGGTGCTCCATCACGGCGGCATGATCCTTTACCGCCGCTGAGCCTGGCGCTGGAACGGCACGTGCTCGAAACGCTCCCGGCCTCCGCGGGGCATGCAGCCGTGATCGCCGCAAAACATGCGGGGTTCGATGATCGATATCCAGCGGCAGGAGGACTGGCCTGGATTTGCCTGGTCGGGCCGCCGAGATCTCCGACAAGCCGGGCCAGGGTCCCCGACCGTGTGCGGCAGTGCGCGGCGATCAAACGCTTTCTCGACAGGGTCGAGGGCAATCTGACCTCCGGCAAAGGGGCGACGCTTGCCAGTGTCCCGACCGACACGGCGCTGCGGGACACCATCGGTCCTGTCAGCCTTTGCTGCCGGTTCGCGCCAGCGTGCGATAGACGGTCGGGCGCGGGACCGAGAACAGCTCGGTCAGGTCCGACACCGAATAATCTCCCGTGTCATGCATCCGCGCCAGTTCCGCCGCCTGCCGGTCCGACAGCTTCGGTGTCTTGCCGCGCAGCTTGCCCCTGGCGCGGGCAATGGCCATGCCCTCCCGCGTGCGCATCCGGATCAGGTCGGATTCGAACTCCGCGAAGGTCGCCAGGATGTTGAAGAACATCTTGCCCATCGGATCGGCCGGGTCGTAGACCGCCTGCCCCAGGGCCAGCCTGATGCCGCGCGCCGCCAGCCCGTCGGCGATGTCGCGGGCATCCGGCACCGATCGGGCCAGCCGGTCGAGCTTCGGCACGACGAGGGTGTCGCCCTCGCGCAGCGCCGCCAGGGCTTCGGCCAGCCCGGGCCGGTGGCGGTCCCGCCCGGTCAACCCGTGATCGGTGTAAATCCGCTCCGCGACGACGCCGAGCGCCAGGAGCGCCGCACGCTGCGCCGCAAGATCCTGGCGGTCCGTCGAGCAGCGCGCATAGCCGATCCTGAGACGGGCCGCAGATGTGTGACGCATGAGGCCTCTCTACCGAGAAAGACATCGTACCAGTCCATTGATACACGTTCCGGCCAGCCTGTCATGACCCGCATGGAGCGCTCGCCCCTGTCCGTTGAAGGATCGGCTTCCGGACGGATTCAAGGCCTATGACAGCAGCCCTGCAGGAGCGGGGAAGGTTGTGGTGTCATTGCTTGGTGGATGAGGTGGCGCGCGGGGAGTTCTACGCGGCGCCACACGGGGCGGGCTGCCGGCTTGCGCCGTCGTAGAGCAACGCAAATGCCGATTTTCCGTCAATGGACGCAAGCTTGCCATCCTCGATCAACAGAAACGGGTCGCAGCGCGCATGGCCGATGAGCCTTCCGCCGGAGAGAATTTCGGCATCCGGGCCGAGGCCTGCGGACCAGCAGGCGTCGCCATGAAACGCGGTCGCCAGGCGGATTGCGGTTGCCTTGCCATCCTGCACCTCCACGACGGACCGGGACGCGGTTTCGGTTACCGGCAGACCGGCGACGATCTCGATGCTCCGGGGCGCGCGCGCCCTGGGGGCCGCCAGCCGCGGCACAAGAAGGTCGCGGGCGAGCTGCCCCAGAACGGCATGCGGATGGATGGAGTTGTGAAGAACGGCCAGGCTGTACCCTGATCCCCGCTCGACAATCTGTCCCAGATCGCCATGGCGTCGCACGAGAGCGGCATTGCCGATGCCGATCTCGCCGGACCGCGAAAGGGCGATCAGCCCGGCATCAGCACGCGGATTGTGCTGCAGCACCTTGTCCACCGCGTCCTGCGGCGCTTGACCGTTTTCAAGCGCCTGGAGGGCGGTGTGGGACAGCGGCGGACCGTCGACCCCGCGGGTGTTGGGAAAACGGTGACCGGTCACCAAACCGACCCCGGCCCGGGCCGGGGTGAATTGCGACAGGGGGGCGGGGCGGTCCGGGCCGGAGGACATCAGCACCGCGAGAGGGGCGGCCAGAAGTTGCCTTGGCACCCCGCTGCGCAAAAGCGCCCGGGCCCCGCCGCGCTGGCCTTCGGCGCGGAAAATCTCCTCCTCGGCCGTCATGGCGGCGACGCTGATGAAGCCTCCGACCGCACCGTGAGCAACAGCTTCGATCCGGGCCAAGGTCTCGAGGATCGCCGTTCCCGCGCAATGCCCGGCCGCCGCGATTCCTATGGTCATGCCGCCACCCAATGTCCGTCGGACACCAGCGAAAGCGGCTTGTCCGGCGTATGCGGCATGGGGGCGGGCGGACGGCGCGCGCGGGTCGGATCAGCCACCGGTGCGGCTGCCAGCAAAGCTTGGGTATAGGGATGGCGGGCGTCGTCGAGCACCGCGGATACCGGCCCCATTTCGACGATCCGCCCGCGCCGCATCACCGCAACGCGATGCGCGATCCGCCTGACCACCGCGAGATCGTGCGTGACGAAAAGGTAGGCGAGGCCGCGCTCGCGCTGCAGATCCTCCATCAGGTCAAGCACCTTGGACTGAACCGACACATCGAGGGCGGAGGTCGGCTCGTCGGCGACGATGACGGCCGGATCGACGGCAAGGGCGCGGGCGATCGCAATGCGCTGCCGCTGGCCCCCAGAAAACTCGTGCGGCAGGCGGCCGAGGGCCGAGGAGGGCAGGCCGACCTGGGCCAGCAAGTCGGCGGCGCGGGTCCGCAGACATTCGCCGGCAAGACCTTGATGGATGCGCAGCGGCTCGCCGAGCGTGCGCCCCACAGTGAAGCGCGGATCGAGGCTGGCCAGGGGATCCTGGAACACGACCTGGACACGCGATCTCAGTTTGCGAAGGGCCCTGCCGCGGAGTCCCGTGATGTCGATGCCGTCGATCTCGACCCGTCCGTCATGCTCCAGGTCCAGCCGGGTCCCGATCCGTCCGAGAGTGGATTTCCCCGAGCCGCTTTCTCCGACAAGCGCCAGCGTTTCTCCCCGGGCGATGTCGAGCGTCACCCCGTCAAGCGCTCGCACGGGCTCCGAGCGCCGGAGCAGCCCGCGTCCGGCGAAGCTGCGCGAAATGTCGCGAAAGCCGAGCACTGGCGGGGTCGGCTGCGGCGCCGGGCGAAGGGGGGCGTCAAGCCTGGGAACCGAATTGAGCAGAATGCGCGTGTAATCCTGCCTTGGCGCGGCGAAAAGCGGCGCGGCCGCCTCTGTTTCCACCAACCGACCGTGCCGCATCACCGTCACCCGATCGGCCATTTGCGCGACGACGCCCATGTCGTGCGTGATCAGCAGAAGGCTCGTCCCCGTCTCTCGGACAAGCGTACGCATCAAGTCGAGGATCTGCGCCTGCACGGTCACATCGAGCGCCGTGGTCGGTTCATCCGCGATCAGCAGGCGCGGCTCTAGCGCCATGGTCATCGCGATCATCACGCGCTGGCGCATGCCGCCGGAAAACTCGTGCGGATATTGCCGGAGCCGATCAGCGGGCCGAGAAATTTCGACCCGGTCCAGCATGTCGATGGCACGGGCCCGCGCCGCCTCTCCGGAAAGCCCGAAATGAACCCGCAGAGCTTCGGTCATCTGGCGGCCGATGGTCAGCACCGGGGTAAGGGACGTCATCGGCTCCTGGAAAATCATCCCCATCTGCGGTCCGCGCAGCCGGCGCAGCGCCGCGTCGGATAGCCCCCGGAGGTCCTGCCCCTCCAGCTCCATCGCGTCGGCGGTCATGCTGGCACGCGCGGGCAGAAGGCCCATCAGCGCCATTGCGGTGATCGATTTTCCCGAGCCGCTTTCGCCGACGAGAGCCAAGGCTTCACCGCGCGCAATCGAGAGGTCCACGCCATGCACCACGGGCGTTGCACCGAAGGCGACGGCAAGATTGCGGATGTCGAGAACGGTCATCGGGCATCCTCCCTGAGCAGCGAGCGCGGATCCATCGCCTCGCGCAGCGCATCCCCCGCGAGATTGAAGGCCAGAACGGTCAATGCGATGGCAAGGCCCGGGAACAGCATGAGCCAGGGCGCACGGCTGAAGAAGTCCCGCCCGGCCGAGAGCATGAAGCCCCATTCCGGCTGCGGCGGCTGGGCGCCGAGACCGAGAAATGACAGGGCCGCGGCCGCCAGGATGGCATTCGACAACCCCAGAGTTGCCACGACGATCATCGTCGGCATGACATTGGGCAGAAGGTGCAGGAACAGCAGCCGACCGGGGCCGGCTCCCGCTGCCACGGCGCCTTCGAACCATGGCTTGGAGCGTTCGGACAGAGCGCTGGCATAGGCCGTGCGCGCATAGAAAGGTATGCCGGCGACGCCGACCGCGATCATCGCGTTGGTCAGTGACGGCCCGAGCACCGCGACGAAGGCCAGCGCGATCAAGGTTTCGGTGAAGCTGAAAAGCACGTCGACCGAGCGCATCAGCAGGGCTTCGAGCCAGCCGCGCAGATACGCGGCCAGCAGGCCGACCGTCAGCCCGAGGACGAGAGAGATGCCGACGGCTATGGCTCCGATCCGGAGCGTCAACCGGGCGCCGTACATGATGCGGCTGAGAACGTCGCGGCCAAGCTCGTCGGTACCCATGGGATAGGCCAGGGAAGGCGGCGTCAACGGGCGGCCGGCGGCCATTCGCGTCGGATCATGCGGCGCCAGAAGGTCGGCGAGGCCAGCAGCGGCGAGCAGCAGCACGATGATGGCGCAGGCGATGGCGCCGGCAGGCTGCATGAGGACACGCCACCAGAACGATCTGGTCCGGCGCGGTGCATCAGAGGGGGCGAAGGCGGTCATGCACTTCTCCGGATACGTGGATCGAGCAGCGCATAGGCCAGGTCGATCAGCAGAGAGACGATTACCACGGTCGTGGCGAAGACGAGGATGAAGCCCTGGATCAGCGGGTAGTCGCGCTGGAAGATGGCATCGATCGCGAGGCGGCCGATGCCGTTCCATGCAAAGATGTTCTCGACCACGATGGCGCCGCCCATCATGTAGGTGAATTGCAGGCCCATCATCGTGACGATCGGAACGAGTCCCGCGCGCATCACATGGGCGTTCAGGATCATGGCCTTGGGCAGGCCCTTGGCATGCGCCGTCCGGACGAAATCCTGGCTCATGACGTCAATCATGCTCGAGCGTGTCATGCGCGCGACGATGGCGGCATTCGACAGTCCGAGCGTGATCGCGGGCAGGATCAGGTTTGCCGGTCCGGTGCCGGCGACCGGAAGCCAGCCGAGATTGACCGCGAAGACGAACATCAGGACGAGGCCAAGCCAGAAATGCGGAACCGAGACACCGGCGATGGCGGCGATCATCAGGGTGGAATCGACCCAGCTGCCCCGGCGATAGGCTGCCAGGAACCCGATGGGAAGGCCGATGGCAACCGCGAGGACCATCGCCGCCCCGGCAAGAGCAAGCGTGTTCGGCAGGCGTTCAAGCAGAAGCTCGAGGACCGGCTGCTGCCCGCGGATGGTCTGGCCGAGATCGCCTTCGAGCAGACGACCGAGAAAGGACAGATATTGCAGCGGCAGCGGATCATTCAGGCCCAGCCTGTCGCGGATTGCCTCGAGTTGTTCGGGTGTGGTGCCCTGGCTCTGCGCATACATGATCTGCACCGGGTCCCCCGGCACGAGATGGATGAGCAGCGTAACCGCGATGGTGGTGACGAAGATCGTCGTAACGCCCATCAGCAGGCGTCGGATCAGATAGCGCGCCATCATGTCTTCTCATGCTGGGATGCGTCTTTGCGGCATCCGGAACTGGCGAAATCCGGCCCCGGGCATGTATCCCGGAGCCGAGCAGGTGAAAGTGTCGGAACGGGCACTCAGTCGCCGATGCGCACATCCGAGAAGATCGGATAGACGAAGGGCGCCACCTTGAACCCCTCGACCTCGCTGCGGATCGCGAAGACCCATTCCCAGCCGGGCGTATACAGCGGGACATGGATCGCGTTTTCCAGCAGATAGGCCATCACGTCGCGAACCGCTGCATCGCGCGCGTCGCCACTGGTCACGCGGGTCTTCTCCAGCATCGCGTCAAGCTCGGGCGAGGTGAAGCCGCGATAGGCGCCGGGGGTGTGCCAGAGCGCATAGAGGATATCCGGGTCGTACCAGGACCAGGTCATCATATCCATGCTGGCCTTGCCATCCTCGCGCTCGTTCTCCTGACGGACGCGGGCGTTCATGGTGCCGATGTCCATCATCTCGATTTGTGCGTTGATGCCGACTTCCGCGAGCTGCGCCTGGAACACTTCGGCCAGACGGTCCCGCTTGCCGCCGGTCCAGACCAGCAGGTTGGTCTCGAGCGGGTTGGACGGGCCGTAACCGGCCTCGGCCAGCAGCTCGCGCGCGCGCTCCGGATCGTATTGCGGCCGGTGCTGCGCGCAGAATTCCTGGTCATTGCCAAAGACGCCGCGGCTGATGGGGCATTGCTCCGGGATCGAAAGGTCGCCGTAGATCAGCATCAGCGCGGTGTCCACATCGGTCGCGTGGGCCACTGCCTGACGCAGGCGCACATCATCGAAGGGCGCCCGATTGGCGAATTCCCAGAATACGTTCTGGCCGGTGTTTTCGGCCACGACGATATCGATCTCGTCGCCGGATTGCAGGGCGCTCACATCGTCGAGCGGCGGCTCGGCCACGTGGATTTCGCCGGTGCGCAGACCTGCGAGACGCGCCTGCGCCTCGGGCACCGTGACAATCGTGAGGCGGTCCATGTACGGGCGGCCGGGATTGGCGGAAAGCTTGCCATGGTTGACGTAGTCGTCAAACGCGGCAAGCGAGATGCGGTCGCCCCGGGTCCAGCTTTCGAGTTTCCATGGGCCAGAACCGATCGCAACGCTGCTGCCAAACCCTTCGGCTTCCGCGTTGCTGTCGCAGATGATGGAGCTGAAACTGTCGGCCAAGAAGGGGATCAGCGCCACGAAGGGCGACCCGAGCGTCAATTTCACCGTCAGCGGATCGATGACCTCGGCGCTGGTCACCGGCCCCCACGAGGACTGCGTGACCGACGGTTCGGCATCGTCGAAGGCGCGGTCTACCGTGTATTTCACGTCCTGCGCGTCCAGCGGCGTGCCATCGTGGCAGGTGACGCCTTCGGCCAGGGTGAACGTATACTCGGTCCCGTCCTCGCTGACCTCGTAGCTGGTGGCAAGGTTGGGCACCGGGGCACCGCTTTCATCCGTTGCCATCAGCGTATCGTAGATCAGCGACCAGACCTGCAGCGAAAGCGTCGAGGTTGCGCGGTGCGGGTCGAG
Organism: Mangrovicoccus algicola; assembly: GCF_014903745.1. Taxonomy (GTDB): domain Bacteria; phylum Pseudomonadota; class Alphaproteobacteria; order Rhodobacterales; family Rhodobacteraceae; genus Mangrovicoccus; species Mangrovicoccus algicola. The sequence continues at coordinate 40,647 of NZ_JACVXA010000016.1, forward strand.
AGTGTCGATATCGCCATATCTTGCCCAGACGATTTCGTTGTCTTGCGCGGCGGCGGGCAGGGCAGTGCCCAGGGCCAGAGCCCCGGCGAGACAGAGGCGGAGCCTCGGTAAGGTGGTCATGGCAACTCTCCTGTCGGTGGACCAGACGGCCCGTTTTCTGCAATCTGGCCGTCGTTGCGGCCTCGATCGACAGATGGCCTGCGGGTGCCGGCGCCGACAAGAAAAACTGCAAAAATGTGCTCGAAGACATCAAGACTGACTCTGCCTTGCAGTCAGGATGGAGCGCGGAGCATCAATCCTGAGATCTAGAGATCGCCATCGAGCAGATCTTGCCAGTCCTCGTGAATCTTTGAGATATCATCAAGGCGGGACAATGCCGGTTCGCCGATGCGCAAGGCCATGGCAGAGCAAAGGTATGTCAGCACCGATACCGGGGCGACGACACTGTCGAAAACGCCGGCGCCTCGGGTGCGGCACCGCAGCGCGACATCTGCGACATCCCTCGAGACGGGGGCGGCCTGATCGGTGATCAGTGTGACCTGCGCCCCGGCCTGACGGGCCGAGCGCATCACCGAACGCAGCAGGCGTGTCCGCCGTCCGACGCCAAGGGCCAGCATCGCATCCTCGCCGCTGATCGAGGCAAACTCCTCGGGCAGGGAAAAGCCGCCGATGGGGATCATGCGGATGTCAGGCTTCACGCGGATGAGGAGCGCCCGCGCAAAATGCGCGAGCGGGTAGTTGTCGCCGAAGCCGACGACCCAGAGCTTTTCGCAGCGCGCCATGGAGCGGATCGCCCGGTCCAGCTCGTCAGTGCGGATCTGTTCGATCGAGCGGCTGAGATTCTGCAGCTCGCTGGTCAGATGCGCGCCGGGGCCGCTTTGCGGTCGAAAACGGCCCCGCCATTCAGGACCGGCTGCCACATCGGAGCCGAGACTGGCTTGAGCGTCGCGCAAGCCCTTGAAGCCGAGCCGCCGCAGAAAGCGCGCGACCGTCGCCTTGGACACGGCAGCGCTCTCGGCCAGCTTGGGCATCGGATCGGCAATGATACGCTCGGGAGACTCGAGCAATAGATCGGCCAGACGCCGCTCGCTGCGGGTCAGGTCGTCATAGACGTCAACGATGCGCTGGCTGAAGGTCACTGTGCAGGCATAAAGCCGCGTCGCCTCATGTCAAGTGAGGTAGTCCCCGAAATCCGGACACTCTGTTGAGCTTGCCGCCAACACGTACGAGGAAGATGGTCCCGGTGTTTGGACCAGTTCGCTGCCGGGCTAGGTGTTCAGTCCCGGCATCTGGTGGAGGGGATCAAGGATGAAACGATCCGGCTCTGAAGTCCGGATTTTGCAGATGTATTCGCAGGGCGCGAGGCCACTGAGCGTCTTCGGCCTGCGTGCAAAATCGTAGGCTGCCAAGAGGTCGGCGAGATGGGTTCGGAGCTGATCGTGGCTGTCGCAATGGAACCGTTTGACCGTCGCGTCCTTGATCGTGCGGTTCATCCGTTCGACCTGGCCGTCCCTCGGGAAAACGATCCCCCGGATCGTTTTCTGGCCCTCGGAACTCCATGGGTGATTGGGCTTGGTCAGCCGGTGCTCGATGCCGTTGGCCTCGCAGATCATGTCGAAGCGCATCGGCCGGGAGTAGATGGTGTTCCGATTGCGGGGCTGCTCTGCGAACTGGATCCCGTTGTCGGCTAGGATCGTGTGAACCTGATAGGGCACGGCTTCGAGCATGTGCTGCAAGACCTCCCAGGCCGTCTTTCTGTCAGCTGTTGCAACGAGTTGAGCAACTGCGAACTTGGACGTCCGGTCGATGCCGACGAACAGGTAGAACTTGCCCTCGGCGGTCTGCACCTCGGCAATGTCGATGTGGATCGAGCCAGCGTGTTCGCCATCGGTCCGAGAACCGCTGGCGAGGGCCGATCGGGTAGCGCTTGAACTTCTGGCGCTTGGGTTTGTCACCCTCGACATCCGGCAGACGCGAGATGCCGTGCCGTTGCAGGCACCGATGCAGCGCCGATCGCGTCAGATGCGGGATCGACGGTTGCAGGGCATAGAGGCAATCGTCCAGCGGGTCCAGAAGAAGCTCATTCCGGCGGCCCTGGGGGAGGAGACGATGGCGCGGCAGGTCAGCGCGGTGCTGTGGAGGTCCGGTATGGAGAAGCCGCGCTGCAGCGGAGACCAGTCTGGCGAACGGCAGCTCAGGGCCGTGGCGCGACAGGAGCGCCCATGCTGCAAGTGCTAAGCCTCCAGCAACAAACGCGGTCAGTTTGGGCTCTCACCGGCCCTGCGGCGGCGTGAACCCTTGGCGCTGGTGCCGCTCGTCCATCGGATACGGCCAGCAGTCCACTCAAGCCCAAGATCATTACCATGCGGGACACGATCTCAAGGGGGCCTCCCCGCACCGCATTTGCATGGTGCTTTCCCTGGCATGTGGACCGTGCCGTGGCGCGGCCCCCGTTGCCCGAGCAGCCGAAACCGGCGCTTCAGACGGCTGCCATGCGATGCAGCGTCCCCTGCTCATAAGCATGCGCGCATTCGATCAGTCCCTTTTCGGACCATTGACGGCCGAGGAAAATCAGCTCGAAGGGCGCACCCGAAGCATAATAGCCCGCCGGAACGGTCACACCGGGAAGACCGGCAATGTTCAGCTCGCCCACGGTCGTTTCGCGGATCGCATCGCCAGAGCCCCGCTGCGGAACCTCTTCGAGCATCTGAGGATAGACCAGCCCGTCCAGCCGATGCTCGGCAAAGACCTGCTCGATCAGTTTCAGGTAGATGCGCTTGAGCGCGAGGAATTGCGGCAGGCTTGGCGGCGTTTCGGGCGTCTTCACCGCCTCGACGAAATCGGGCAGTTCGTGCAGGTAGCCCAGGATTGCGCCGGGCGCGAAAACATCCTCTGCTGCGGTGGCCTGACAGAACGCTTCCCAGCTCTGCAGCGCCGCATCCGGGCCCAGGCGCCGCAGATATTGCGTCATGTCATAGGGAATTGATTCCAGCCCGCGGCCATCAAAGAATGGCGTGCCGGGGGTTATCTGCCTATGGGAGGCGAAATCGGTGCCGGCAAACGGGTCCTCGATGAGCGTCGCGCCAAGTTTCTCCAGCTCGTCTTGCGCACGGGCATACAACTCCGCCGTTTCGCGAGACAGGGCATCGCCGCGCCAGCCGGGGCCATACAAGCCAAGCCGCTTGCCTTGCAGTCCCTCGGCCGACAGACCATGCGCATAGCCGCCATCAGGGATCTTGTCGACCGAGGCAAGGGTCTTGGGGTCCTCGGTCGTGAATCCCGCCAGCACATCGAGCGCCAACGCGGCATCGCGCACGTTGCGTGCGATCGGGCCGACGACATCGCGATTTCCCGACAAGGGGATGACGCCGGCATTCGGCACCAGACCGATGGTCGGCTTGATCCCCACCAGTCCCTGCGCCGAGGCAGGGTTCTGGATCGAGCCACCGGTTTCCTCTGCCAGGCCGAGAACGCACATATGGCTTGCAACCGCGGCGGCGGTTCCCGCGCTTGAGCCGCCCGGCACCCGATCCTCGATCGCAGGGTTCAGCGTCGGGCCTGCCCAGCTGTCATCGGCATGCGTGCCCGTCCAGCTGAGGATCGGCACATTCGTCTTGCCGATGATCACCGCATCAGACGCTTTGATCCGGGCAACGACGGGGCTGTCGCGTTCCGGCATCAGATCCACGCCGCCCGTGCCGGAATACAGAAGACGCCAGCCTGCCGTGGACGGAAAGCCAACCATGTCCATGGGGTCCTTGACCACGACCGGCACCCCGGCCAACGGACCGACAGGCTCCTTCGCGGCCAGTTTGCGGTCAATCTCGCGCGCCGTGGCCAGGGCGGCATCGTTCTCGAAGATGATCGCATTGTAGCGCGGGTTAAGCGCCTTCATCTGCGCGATCGAGGCAAGCGTCAGCTCCTCGGCGGTAAAGCGCCCCGCCAGGAGCCCCTCGCGGATCGTCTCGACATCGAGCGAGCCGAGATCGGGAATGCCTGCGCGGTCGCCTTGGGAAGTCGCGGCATGGGTGGTGACTGAGGTCATGAAAAGCTCCTGAATCTGAAACCGGGGGATGGGCGCTGCGGGGCGTTCGGTGCCCCGCCCTGTGCCCGCAACCGATCGGCACGCATGCCCCCGGCCGCGGGCGCCGCGTCACCGGGCGATGCCGACAATGGATTTGAGCACCGAAGCCCCGACCGAGTATTTGGGGTCGACCATGTTGCCCAGCCTTACCCGTCCGCATTGGGTCAGCAGCATGTAGGCGTCGATTTCATCGAAGCCCATGTCGGCGACCATCCATCGGATCAGTTCGCGATAGGCGCCCCGCGCGGCATCCTCCATCGGGCGCGACGAGCCGACGGTCATGTAGAATTTCTCGTTTTCGAGGCGCGGCGTGCGGATCGTCCAGTTCTTGATCAGGTCGACGCGCACGGTGGTCACCGTGGGATGCTCGATCGCCACGCCGCACAGCTCGCCATCGCCCTGCGCCGCATGACAATCGCCAAGGAACAGGAAGGCGCCATCGGTCTGCACCGGCAGATAGACAACCGCGCCCGGCGCGACATCGGGCAGATCCATGTTGCCCCCGTAGTAGTCGGGGACCAGCGACGAGATCGCCTCTGCCATCGGAGCGACACCGATGGTGCCGATGAAGGGCTCGTAGGGCAGCGTGATGCGATCATTCCATTTGGTGCCCTCTTCGGCGGTCACCTCGAGTTTGCGCACCACCTCCGGCAGGGCCTGGGTCAGAAGCGCGGTATCGGCCGTGGGCACCAGCCCGCCGAATTCGGGCATGATCACGGTGGTGCCGCGAGGCTGCGGCCCCCGCGGCACGATGCTTTCGATATAGACCGCCACCGTGTCCCCGCGCTCGGCGCCGTTGATGCAGATCGGGCCGTTCTGCGGATTGAGGAACGGAAAGTTCAGAATCTCGGTCGGGACATCGCTTTCCGAGGTGATCGCGCCCTCGAAGGCATCATGGGTTTCCGCCGCGATCACGGTGCCGGGGTCGATGGTCATGACCGGGGCGATGCCTGCGGTGTAGATATAGGGATATTCGCCTTGCTCGGCCTCGGTCAGGGTGCGATGGTCAAGCGCCTTGCCGCCGGCAACGCCCTTGCGGGCCATCAGGGATTCATCAAACCAGCTCATCTGGATCTCCATCTTGCATGAAACATGAGGGGGCGTGGCACCGCGCAGGCGCCACGCGGGGCGGCCCTCAGACCGACAGGTATTGCCGTATCCGGGCGCGGTCGCTCAGGGCGTCACGATCCAGCTCTGCGACGATGCGGCCCTTGTCCATCACGTAGCAGCGCTGCGCCATCGCGCGGATCATGTCGATATTCTGCTCGACGAAGATCACCGTGACGCCTGTTTTGCGGTTCAGCTCCACCATGATGCGCGCGATATCCTGCACGATATTGGGCTGGATCCCCTCGGAGGGTTCGTCGAGCAGGATGACCGAGGGATCGCCCATCAGCACGCGCCCGATCGCCAGCTGCTGCTGCTGTCCGCCGGACATGGTTCCGGCGCGCTGATCGGCGCGTTCGCGCAAGATCGGGAAATAGCCGAAGACCTCCTCCAGCCTGCCCGGAATGGACCGTCCCGCGATGCTCTCGCCGACCAGAAGGTTCTCGACAACGGTCATGCGCGGAAAGACATCGCGGCCCTGGGGCACGTAGCCTATGCCGTGGCGGGCCCGCTTGTGGGCGCTGATCGCATCCAGGGGGCGGCCTCGCAGGTTGATCGAGCCGCGCGCGGTGGGCAGCAGGCCGATCAGCGTGCGCATGAGCGTGGACTTGCCCACTCCGTTGCGCCCGATCACCGCGGCGATCTCGCCCTCGCGGACCCGGAAATCGACCCCCTGCAGCACGGGCTTGCCGCCATAGCCGCCATGCAGGCCGATCACGTCGAGAAGCACATCCCTATGCATCGGATTCTCCCAGATAGATGGCGGCCACGCGTTCGTCCGCGACGATTTCGTCGATCGTGCCCTGGGCAAAGATCTTGCCCAGATGCAGCACGGTGACCTGGTGCGCGATCTGGCGCACGAAGGCCATGTCGTGCTCCACGGCCAGGACGGTCATGCCTGCGCGGTTCAGGTCCTGCAGCATGGCGCCGGTGGCGTAGGTCTCGTCCGGGGTCATGCCGGCCGTCGGTTCGTCAAGCAGCAGAAGCTGCGGCTTCAGCGCGACCGCCATGCCGATCTCTAGCCACTGTTTCTGACCATGGCTCAGGTTGCCGGCCTGCTTGTCGCGGTCATCGGCCAGCTTGAGGAATTCGAGCAGGCGGTCGATCTCTTCGGACAGGACCTGCGGGCTGACGTGATGCTGCAGCGCGATGGTCAGGTTCTGCCGCGTGCTCAGCTCGCGGAAGATCCCCGGCACCTGGAACTTGACACTGATCCCGCGCCGGATCCGCTCGAAGGGCTTGGCGCGCGTGATATCGGCACCGTCATACAGGATCTGCCCGCTGTCGCTGAGATGCTCGCCCAGGATCAGCTTGAAGAATGTGCTCTTGCCCGCCCCGTTCGGGCCGATCAGGCAGTGCATCTCGCCCGGCTGCAGCGCGAAATCGACATTGCCGGTCACGTGCAGACCACCGAAACGCTTGTTGAGCTGGCGTGTCTCGAGGATGGCCATCATGCACCTCCTTCCTGGCGGGAGCGCCTGCGCCGGAACAGGTCGACCAGCGCGATGACGATGCCCTTCGGCGCGACCAGCACCGTGATCACCAGCAATGCCCCCATCACGATCAGCGCGTACTGGCTGCCATGGATGGTCAGCGACTGGAAGATGACCAGCACGGCCAGCGTGCCGATCATCGTCGTCGTCAGGTCGGTGCGCCCCCCGACGGCCACCCAGACGATGGGCAGCGATGCCGCCGTCATCCCCATGGAGGCGGGCGTGATGTAATTGCCCCACGAGGTGTAGAGGACCCCCGACAGGCCGGCCAGGGCCGAGCCTATGACGAATGTCGCAAGCTGGTACTTGCGGATGTCGTAGCCCAGCATCTCGGCGCGCATCGGGTTCTCGCGGATCGCCACGATCACGTTGCCGAAACGCGAATTCACCAGGATCCTGAGGCCCAGATACACCACCACCAGAAGCGCGAGCGTGACATAGTAGAGCGCAACATCCGGATAGAGGGTGATATCGCCGCCGAACCACGGGATGGTCAGCGAGGGCATCGCCCCCATGCCGTTGAACCCGTTCAGGCGCGCGGCCCCGATTGCCCATTGCGGCCCGGCCGTCTGCGCCATGAACCGCTCCAGCACCAGTGTCACCGACAGGGTGACGATCCCCAGGAAGACGCCGCTGATCCGTCCGAAGAACAGGAAATATCCCAGGATCGCGGCAAACAGCGCGCTGATCCCCACGGCCAGAACCAGGGACAGGAGCGTCAGCCCGTAGGCATCGCCGAGATTGATCGTCAGCACGCCATAGGAATAGCCCGCCACCCCGAAGAAGGCCGTCTGACCAAAGCTCAGCGCCCCGCCATAGCCCCAGATCAAGCTCAGCCCCATCGCCATGAAGAGCCAGTTGAAGAAGTAGACATTGTTGCCGACATCATAGCTGTCGGCGAAGAACGGGTAGGCGATGGCCCCCAGCAGCACCAACCCGAAGCCTGTCCAGAAGCCGGGCCCGCGGCCCATGGTCTGCGGCCCCTCGACGAGGCGCAGTATGGAGGCACGACGCGAAGAGTCGAGCATGTCAGGCCCTTTCTTTCAGGATCTTGCCGCTGATGCCGCGCGGCAGGATGCGGATCACGATGATGACGGCGATGAGCATGCCGATCTGGCCTGCAAGCTGCCCCTGCCACGAGGTCAGCGTGGCCTTGATCAGGCCCAGCACGACCGCCGCGGGCGCGGTGCCCAGGAAGATGTCGGCGCCGCCCACGACAACGGTCACGAAGGCCTCGACCATGAATGCCGCTCCCATGGTCGGCACCAGGGTCATCGTCGGGGCGTAAAGCCCCCCGGCAAGCCCCGCGAGGGCCGCGCCCAGGCCGAAGGTCAGGCTGTAGACGAGGTTGGTGTTCACGCCGAGGGCCTCGGCCACATGCGGCACCTGGATCGTGGCGCGTGCCAGGATCCCGAACCGGGTCTTCGTGAACATCAGCCACAGGGCCGCCAGCGTCGCCAGCGCCATCCCCATCAGCACGACGCGGTAGGTGGAATAGGAGTAATCCCCCACGACGAAGCTGCCGAGCGGCGTTCCGCTGCCCGCCATGGTCGTGCCCAGCACGATCAGCGTGCCCTGGGTGACGATCATGGAGATCCCCCAGGTGGCCACGATCGTGTCCAGCGGGCGCTTGTAGAGCGGACGGATCACCACCAGCTCGACGATCATGCCGGCGATGCCCGCGGCGAGCGAACCGGCCGCGATGGCGACGGGCAGCGGCAGGCCCATATGCGCCACCGAAGTCGAGACATAGGCCCCGCAGAGGATGAACTCGCCATGCGCCAGGTTGATGACGCCCATCATGCCGAAAATCACGGCAAGGCCGCAGGCACTCAGGACCAGGAAGGCGAAGGCATCGCCGAACTGGTACAGGAAACTGAATATCGCGTAGAGGAACTCCACGACCTTGTCCTTTCGGGAATTTTCGGTGGGACAACGCGGACACAGGCAGAGAGCGGGCGCGTCCGGGCGCCTTGCGGCAGAGATGCAGAGGCGGGCACCCGGCCCGCCCCTGCGGTTCGGCTCAGTTGCTGGGATTGCTCGAGGGGGTGTATTGCGCGCTCGGGTCTTCCTGGGTCAGGTCGCAGCCGATATCGCCCAGCCAATAGGGCTGGATCGCATCCCATTTCTTCGGGAATTCGATCGAGTGATCCTCGGTCACATGTGCAAGATAGATCGTGTGCGACGCGTGCTGGCTTTTGGGGTCGATGCACATTTCGCCCTCGGGCGCGTCATAGCACAGCGTGCCATCGGCCAGGGTCGCGCGCACGTCTTCCAGCTCGGTCGACCCATCGGCGCGTTCCACCATCTCCTTGTAGAGATAGACCGCGGCATAGGAATTCTCGGCTTCCTGGTTGATATAGGGCTCGTCGGGGAACATCGCGCGGAACCGCTCGACGAAGGCCTGGCTTTCCGGCGTGTCGATTTCCTCGACATAGTTCACCGTTGCATACATGTCCTTGAGGCTGGGCGCGGTGAAGCGCTTGTGCTCGTAGCCCTGTCCGACATTGACCGAGGATGCCATCGGCAGATCGACATTCGCGGCGCCTGCCTGTTCGTAGTAGGAAGACTGCGCGGTGCCCACCAGCAGCGTCACCACGAAATCGGGCTTGGCCGCCTGAATGTTCTGGATGGTCTGCGAGAATTGCGACACGCCCAGCGGAATGAACTCTTCGCCGACCATCTCGCCACCATTCTCGGCGACGATGTTGCGCACCCATTCCGCCGAGATCTGGCCGAAATTGTAGTCGGCCGCGATCGTGTAGACATTGGGTCCGTAGGTTTCCATCATGTAGGGCAGCAGCGTCGAGAACTGCTGCTCCGGCACCGCCCCGGTGACGATCATGTTGGCATCGCAGACGCCGCCCTCATACTGGTTGTTGTAGAAGGCAAGCCCGTCGAACTGGTTGACGATCGGGCGATAGGCCTCGCGAGAGGCCGAGGAGAAGCCCGCGAAGACCACGTCCACCTTGTCCCGCTGCAGCGCGCGGCGCATGAATTCCTGATACCGCGTGTTGTCGGACTGGGTGTCATAGGTGACCATCTCGATCGGACGCCCGGCAATGCCGCCGGCCGCGTTGATCTCGGAGACGGCCAGCTCGATCCCGTGGACCTTGCCGATGGTCGCCAGTGCAAAATCTCCCGACTGGTCTTCCAGGACGCCCAGCTTGATCGGCTCGGCATCCTGCGCCATCGCGCCGCCTGCAACAGACAATAGGGTAGCGAGCACCGAAGCGGTGCTTTTCAGATTTTTCTTCATTTTTCAACTCCTTGTTGGGATTTCAGGTGCTATTTCAGGGGGTGCCCCGCACCGTTTGCAATGGATGCCCGGATTGGCTCCGGGTCGTCTGTCACCTGCATGAAGCTCTCGCAGTGATCCTCGATGCTGGTGCGTGCGCGCATCGCCTGCTTGCGCAGGATCTCGTAGGCGGCATCTTCGTCGAGCCCCTGCATCCGCATCACTGCGTTGACCGCGCGCAGGACCCAGATGCGTTTGCGTCTGCGTTCGCGCATGTCCTCAAGGACCGCGCTGCTCTGCAGGGCTGCGGCATGGGAATTGACGGCCAGATACAGCGAGGAATAGACCGCGCCGCCCTGCAGCGGCTTGGTCAGAAGGCTGCCGACCCCCAATTGCACGAGGCCGCGCAGGCGGCTCGGAGCTTCGCTGCCGACCAGTCCCACGACCGGGCAAGGCGGCAGCCCCGCGGCAAGGTCCTCCCGCGCCCAGTCCTCGGGCAGCGACAGGTCACCGTCGAGGAACAGCACCGCATCCTCGCAGGCTGCGATCGGCGGCAATGTCACAACGTCACGCTCCGACACGGGGAGGATGGCGGGCAGCAGTCCGAGCCGCGGCAGGACACGTGCCAGAAGCTCGCCCGCCCTGCGATCATGGGTGATGACATGGGCCTGACGTCCGCGGAAATTCTGGACAATGCGGGCTGTCTTCATTTCACGATCCTCACATTGGCTCTTGCCGGGCGCGGCGCGCAGGTCATGGACCCGACCAGATAGGGGTCCGGCTCGACGGGGGCGCCCGTGTCGAGAAGGATGTCGAACTCGAAGTCCTTGCGTGACACGGCGATCCGCGGTGTCAGGCTGGCATGGAAGGACAGGGGGTCGATGGTGACGCAGCCCTGGGGCGCCTCGAACGAACGTCCCGCCACGGCCTCGCGCACGGCATCGGCCTCATCGCTGCCCGCCTCCGCGATGGCCAGTGCCATCAGGTGAATGGCGATATAGGCGGCCTCGGCTTCGGCGGAAACGCGCGGCCCTTCGGGATAGGCGGCGTGATAGGCCGCCACGAACGCGGCATTGCAGCTGCTCTGAAGGGACGAGAAATAGACGCTGGAGCTGATCTGCCCGTCGGCGCTGTCGGCGCCGATCTCTTCCAGCTCAGGTTCGGACAGGTTGCAGCTTGCTACCGGTACCTCACGCGGCTGATCTATTCCGCGCGCCTGACAGGCGGCGCGCAGCGTGCGAAACAAGGTGTAGGACGACACGCCGATCAGCGCGTTGAACACGAAATCGGGCCTCAGCTCGAGGATCTCGTCGACGATCGCGTCAAGATCGGTATCCCCCACCGCCATGTAGCGCTCGGCCAGAACAGTGCCGCCGCGCCGCTGCAAGCCGTCGCGCATCACGCGATTGCTTTCCCAGCCCCAAATGTAATTCGAGCCGACGCAATAGGCACGCTGGCCGAACCGGCCGCAAAGATAATCGATCAGCGGCGACATGTGATGATTGGGCGCCGCACCCGTATAGATGACGTTGGTCGCGCTTTCGAAACCTTCGTAATGGGTTGGATACCACAAAAGGGCATCATGCTTTTCGAATAGCGGAATGACTTCCTTGCGCGAGGACGAGGTATAGCAGCCGCAGACATGCCGGATACCTTTGCCCAGCATGGACTTCACATCGCTCGCGTAATTTTCGAGCCGCCCCCCGGGGTCGCGGATCTCGGGGATCAGAGACACGGCACCTTTCGGGTCTGCGTTGATCTCGCTGCAGGCAAGCATCGCGCCATTGAGCTGCGAATGGGCGATCGTGCCATAGGGCCCGGTGCGGGAAAACAAAATGCCGATCTGAATTTCTGTACGGACCATCTTCGTTTCCAACGACGAGAAGCCCCAGAAGCATTTCTGCTTTTGGAGCGCATTTGCTGACATATCTGGGATTTGGGAATGACGTTGTACGAGCGCATTTGCTCTCCGCCACGTAGAGACGCTATGAAGCGGTCACACGTCTGTCAATTGCCCTGAGGACCTGATTGGCCGGATCAGTCGCGCCGATTAAACTTCGTTCAGCTCGCGGCTATTTGGTCAAAAGTTACGCGGATCTTGTTTTTCCGATCGGGGACATTCCCGAGAGTCAGGTCGTGGCAAGCAACGCCTATGGTTATCCTCGTCTCACGCAGCTCCTGAATGTCGACTCCAAGCAGTTCGCCTTCATGCGCCGGCTGGCCGACCTGGCCACTTCGCAATAGCCGCAGGTGCCTGATGAAGCGCCTTCAAGGTAGTCAGCGGTCTCCGCGACGGGAAAGACCTTGAATAGCCCCGTGTTTCTTAGACGCCTTCTTGTCTCAGTTTCTGCTGCCGCTCGAACGCGACAGGCGATGGACATATGTCGACCATCCGCCTGGCCACGTTCCTCGTCGTCGTGGCAATCCGGGTGCGGGAGGAGGCGATGCAATAGCAGGGCATCAGCGATCCGCGGGGGCGGGAATTCCGTCACCGCGGCGCAGCAAGTTCTGAGCCGCGCTCCGCCCTTTCGCCATGAACGACTTCATATCAATACGTTAAGTGTAGTTAAGACGGTTTTGCGGAAGTGGATATGATCTTGAATTGGTGTCAGAGATGCGCCTCAGCCTCGAACCGCGCGCGGTTCGGCGTGACGATGGCGGTGGAGGTGGCGGTTTCGGAGAAATCCGCGTCGGCTCCGTAGATGTCGAGGGCGACGCCTGTGGCCAGCTGCTCGGGCGTCCCGTCGAAGACGATCCGCCCGTCGAGCATGCCGATGATCCGGTCGCAGTAGCGCCTCGCGGTGTCCAGCATGTGGAGGTTGGCGATTACCATGCGGCCGATGACGCCGATCATTGCCGGTTCCCGCATCTCGAAGCTGGCCCGGTTCACGGCCGTTCTTGCGCCGAAGTGCCGAGTGAGTGTCTCGACCTGAAGCACGCGTCATCCTTTGTTCAGCGGCGTTGCTAGGCTGGGTCGAAAACGGAAGCGTGACGGGTTTGCGAATGAAATGTGCAGATTGCCGGAAGGGTCGCCGATGTCCCGGATGGGTTTGCTGCCGCTTTCGGGGCGGACGCGCCCCGACGAGCGACGGCCGGGGGCTGCGCCGGGCTCAGGCGCGACGCTGTCGCGCGGAGCACCGGGCCGGGTCCTGGACCACCGGCCCGTTGGTGCCTCCGCGGAAACGAACCAGGTCAGAACGCAAAATCCTGCAACGGCAGCCACGCGGCGCCGATGCAAGAGGCGTCGTCCCCGACCTGCGACAGGATCAGGTCCGGCAGGCGCCGGGCAAATCCGTAGCGCTTGCGCCGGAAGTAGGTGGACCTTTCGGCCAACTTGCTTGCCAGGTTCACCGGGGCATCCCCCCCCAGGACGATGCAATCAGGATCGATCAGACCGGAAATGGCGCTGATCATGCTGTCGAACTGAGGCTGCACGCGCCGAAGCCAGTCTTCGACCTCCGGCCATTCCTCGGCCACCGCCCGGCCGAGATCGGGCAGGCCTGCGACATGGCGCCCGGACCGCCGCAGCTTTTCAATCAGAAGGCCGGGTGCGGGGCGGAGATGATAGACGGCATCGGGAAAGATCCCCCCAATTTCACCTGCATTCCCGTAGGCACCTGTCATCAGCCGTCCGTCCGAATAGATTCCCGAGCCCAACCCGTAACTCATGTCCACGTAGACGAGGCTGTCGTGCTGCTTGCCCGCGCCGAACATGGCTTCGCCCAGGGCGGCGGCGCTGGACGTGTTCTCGGACCAGCACGGCACACCGAATCGCCGCGACACGCGGGGCGCGATCTCGACCTTCGACCAGTGCGACAGGGTATGGGGGGGGCTGTAGCGCCAGTCCGCGATCACGTAGCCCGCAATCGCGAAGCCTATCCCCAGGACGTCGTCCCGGGAAAACTCCATCTCCTCCAGAAGCTCCGTGAAACAGGCGTCGATCCGGTCGAGGACGTCATCCACCGGGTCTCCGTCGATCTCGAATGAGCGCATCTTTTGGCCACCCGCGAAATCGCTGCAGGAGATCCCGACCCTGCTGGTACTCAGGGCGACGCCGAGGGAACAGGCGAAGCGCGGGTTGAGGCGAACGCTCGGGCTTGGCTGGCCGCGTCGGCCGGCCGCCGCGCGACCGAAGACGATCAGCCCGTCATCCAGCAAGCCGCCGAGCAGCCGATGCACCGATTGCTGGGCGAGATCCATGTCAGCGCCGATTTCCGCCCGTGTCACGTCGGGCCTGCGCCGGACGATAGACAGAAGGCGCCGTTCGCTGGGCCGGACCAGGCCGCCCTCGTGCCGGCGAAAGCGCTCCGGAAGAAGCGTCTCTGGTGCAACGGGAAAGCAATTCTGCGGCATCGACATACGAAACAGTCCATTCGGATTTCCGGAGCTGATGGCGGAACGTCTTGCCCGGGGCAAGCGCCCATCTGGACGTCTCCGCGAACTAGGCCCCGCAGGCCACGCGGAAACCGGCATGGCCGGTGGTGCTGTCGGGCGTGTTCCGGGTGCGGGAATGGACGTGATACCGGTCGCAATAGCTGGCGTGGCACAGGTAGGACCCCCCGCGCTGCACACGCTCCGTCCCCGCCCGCGGCACCTGGGCGCCGCCCGGCAAGGGCCCGAAACGGTCCGCGGCCCATTCCCAGACATTTCCCGTCATGTTGAACAGCCCGTAGCCGTTCGGAGCGAAGCTGTCCGCCGCGACGGTACCGCGCCAATCCTGCCCGGTGGCGGGCGCATCGGGAAAGGTGCCCTCGAAGGTATTCATCGCCTGTTGCCCGCCCGGCCGGAACGCGTTGCCCCAGGGAAACTTCCGGCGCGCCAGGCCGCCGCGGGCGGCGCGTTCCCACTCCACCTCGGAGGGCAGGCGCAGCCCGGACCACCGGCAATAGGCCAAGGCGTCGAACCAGGCGATGTGAACCGCCGGATGATCCGCCCGTCCGTCGGTGCCCGAGCCAGGGCCCTCGGGCGCCGCCCAGCATGCGCCCTCAACCGCGTGCCACCAGGGCATCCCCAGCGGCGCGCGGGGATGGGCCTGCGGCCGGGCCACCAGCAGGTGAAACACGAAGCTCCAGCCTTCGGTTTCGGCCACCGTCCGGTAGCCCGTCGCCGCGACGAAGCGTCCGAACTGTGCGTTGGTCACCGAGGTGGGCGCGATCCGGAACGGCGCGACCTTCACCTTGCGCCGGGGCGCATCCAGGTCACCGGCGTAGCGCGACATGCGGGCTCCCATCTCGAAGAAGCCCCCGGGAACGGGCCGCAGCATCTGGCGCAGCTCCGCCTGCACCTCCGGCGGCGCCGGGAGGACATCGAGGGCCCGCCGCAGATGCGCGTCCTCGTCGGCAGAGGCCGCGCCGGCGGGCCCGCAGCAGGAGGCGCTCGCGGCGGGGTCGGCCGTCATGCAACCGCTCATGCGCGCTGGCCGGGGTCAAGCTGGTCGCGCATCCAGTCGCCCAGCATGCTGATGGCAAGCGTCGTGAGCACGATCACGGCGGCCGGACACAGCAACACCCAGGGCGCTGTCTGCAGGTAGGTCCGCCCATAGCCCACCATGTTGCCGAGGTCTGTATCCGGCGGCTGGATCCCCAGGCCCAGAAAGCTGAGCCCGGCTCCGGCCAGGATCACCTCGGGAAAGGCCAGCGTCGCGGAGACCACCAGCGTCGCGCCCATGTTCGGCACCATGTGACGCAGGTAGAGCCGCCCCGGCCCGGCGCCCAGCTGCTCGACCGCGCGCATGTAGCCCTGCCCATAGGCGGCCAGCGCCAGGCCTCGCACCACCCTTGCGTGACGCTCCCAGCCGTAGAAGGCCAGCAGGAAGACCAGCAGAAGGAAGGAATTTCCGAAGAACGCCAGCGCCGACAGCGCCAGGATGATGAAGGGCAGTGCCGCCTGCACGTCGATCAGGATCAGAACCAGCTGCTCGACAAAGCCACGGAAATGCGCCGCGAGAAGCCCCATGATCCCGCCGAAGAGCACGCCCAGGATGGTCGCTGACACAGCCAGAGACAGGCTGACCCGGATGGACACGATCAGCCGCGCCAACACGTCCCGCCCCAGCTGGTCGGTGCCCAGCGGATGGGCCCAGCTGCCCCCCATCAGGACAGGGGGCTGAAGCCGCGCCATCAGGTCCATCTCGGTGATCGTGTAGGGTTTCAGCCAATGCGCGAGCAGCGCCACGAGGATCATCAGGACCATCCAGACCATCGACAGAAGGACCGTGACCGGCACATCCGGAAGCCTCGCCCGCAGACCCGGACGCGCCGCGGCCGTCTGCATCGATACATCAGCAGGCATCATCCCGCCTCCCGCATTCTCGGGTCGAGCCAGCCATAGAGCAGGTCGACGATCATGTTGGAAACCACCATCGTGGTCGCCACCAGAACCAGTACGCATTGCACCACTGCCACGTCGCGCGAACTGACGGAACTGACGATCAGCTGCCCGATCCCTGGCCAGGAGAACACGCTTTCGATCACCACGGCCCCGGCCAGAAGTCCGCCGACCATGAAACCGATCATCGTGATGACGGGGATCGCAGCATTCGGCAGGGCATGCCGCATGACGACCTCGCGCCAGATCAGGCCCTTGGCGCTGCCGGTGCGGATGTAGGGCTGGTCAAGCACCTCGATCATGGCCGAGCGGGTGAACCGCGCCAGGATCGCGGCCCATCCGGTGGCGAGCGTGAGGATCGGCATGATCATCGCCTGCCAGCTGTCATTGCCGCCCGAGGGCAGCCACTGCAGGTTCACCGCGAAGATCAACACCATGACCAGCCCGAAGACGAAGCCCGGCACGGCGAAGCCGGAGACGGCGCCCAGCATCACGATCCGGTCAAGCGGTCTGCCCCGATGCAGCGCGGCGACGATCCCTGCACCGACACCCGTGACGACCCCCAGCAGAAGGGCCGGCATCATGATCTGCAGGGTCACGGCAACCCGGGCCGTCACCTTGCTCAGCGCGTCCTGGCCATCCAGCATCGACTTGCCGAACTGGCCCTGCAGCAGATCACTCATGTAGCTGCCGAACTGAACCCATAGCGGACGGTCGAGGCCCCAGGCCTCGTGGAAGGCGGCGACAGCCGCCGGCGGGGCATCGGGCCCCAGGATCACGATGGCGGGGTCCGATGTCGTGCGCAGGGCGAGGAAGGCCGCGAGCACCACGATGAAAATGGTCAGAAGCGCGCGCAGGACGCGGCGCAGCAGGAAGCCGGTCATGCGGGCACCTCCAATGGGTCGGTCGTCGCTGCACCGACGAAATGACAGGCGGCCATCTGGCGGCCGGACACGCGGCGCAGGACCGGCAATTCGGTGGAGCACAGATCCGTTGCGATGGTGCAACGGGGATGGAACGGACATCCCGCCGGACGATGGGACGGATCCGGCGGTTCGCCCTTCAGCGCGGGCCGTGGCCTCCGGCGGAACGGATCCGGGATGGAGGCCACGAGAACCTGCGTGTAGGGATGCTGCGGATCTGAGAAAAGCTGTTCGGGGCTGCCCTTCTCGACAACCCGGCCCAGGTACATCACCGCGACCTCGTCGGCGATGTTGCCCACCAGTTTAAGGTCGTGAGAAATGAACATCATGCCCAGCCCGAACTCGCGCTGCAGTCGAAGCAGGATGTTCACCACCTGCGCCTGGATCGAGACGTCCAGTGCCGAGACCGGTTCATCGCAGACCAGCAACTCCGGCGTCGTGGCCAGGGCGCGGGCGAGAACGGCGCGCTGACGTTGACCGCCCGACAGCTGGAGCGGATGGCTCCGTCCCTGGTCGGGGCGAAGGCCCACGGCGGTCAGCAGCTCCGCCACGCGCTCCTTGCGCGTGCCGGGCGTGCCGATGCGGTGGATCACCATGGGCTCGGCGATCTGCTCGGCAATGGTCATGCGCCTATCGAGCGCTCCCAGCGGATCCTGGAACACCATCTGGGCCCGGGCGCGCATCTGGCGCCATTCCCGGGTATCCGGTTTCGGCATCGGCTGCCCGTCGAACAGGACCTCGCCTGCATCCGGCACCTCGAGGCCCAGAGCGACGCGGCCGGTCGTGGATTTTCCGCAGCCGGACTCTCCTACGACGCCGAGGATCCGGCCCCGTTCGACCGTGAGGCTCACCTCCTCCAGGACGCTGACGGTGCGGGCCGGGCGGAACACGCCCCCCGCGGACCCGTAACGGCGGACTATGTTCCTGAGTTCAAGCAGAGACATGGCGCGTCTCCCTGTGCGCAGCTGTGGCCGAGCGCGCATCCGACAGGACGCAGGCCGACAGGTGATCGGCGCCCCCGGTCGGGGCCAGCGCCGGCTGGCGCGCGCAATCCGTCCGCGCATGCAGGCAGCGCGGCGCAAAGGCGCAGCCCTCGGGCATGTTCCAGGGGTCGGGCACCTGACCATGGATCGGCACCAGCGCGCCCGCACCGGCCCCAAGGCGGGGCGCGGCAGCGATCAGCCCCCGGGTATAGGGATGCGCGGGCTGGCGCAGGATGCGCGCGACCGGAGCGCTCTCGACGATCTTGCCCGCATAGCAGACGGCTATGCGGTCGCAGAGTTCGCCGACGACCGAAAGGTCGTGGCTGATCAGCACAAGCGCCATGCCCAGATCGCGGCGCAACGTGTCGAGCAGGGTGAGGACCTGGGCTTGGATCGTGACGTCGAGCGCCGTCGTCGGCTCGTCCGCGACCAGCAGATCGGGCTGACCGGCCAGCGCCATGGCGATGGCCACCCGCTGATTCTGGCCACCGGACAATTCATGCGGAAAGAGGTCGATCCGCCGGGCCGGATTGGGGATGCCGACCTGATCAAGCAGGCGCACGGTTTCTGCGCGCGCGGCCTGCCCTTTGATGCCGCGGTGCAGGGCCAGCACCTCCGCGACCTGTCGGCCGATCCGCTTCACCGGGTTCAGCGTGCTCATCGGATCCTGGAAGATCATGGCAATCCGCCCGCCGCGGAGGCGCGCCAGGCGGTTGGGAGGCATCTCGGTCAGGGAGTGCTCCTCGAACATGACCCGGCCGCCGATCCGCGCCGTACCGCCCAGCAGGCCAAGCGCCGCCAGCCAGGTCACGGATTTGCCGGAGCCGCTTTCGCCGACGATCCCCAGCGCCTCGCCATGCGCGACGCTCAGGTCGATCCCGCGAACGGCCGGACCGCGCGGAAAGTCGACGCGGAAGTCCGAGAAGGAAAGAAGGGGCATTGCCGCCCCCTCCTGTCCGCCGATATCCGCGGACATGGCTACGCGCCCCAGTTGGTCGGGCGGAAGTCCATGGCGAAGGACGGTGCGGCTGTCCAAGGCGTGGACTTCGCCTTGGCCGTGAAGGTGGCGTTCTGGTTGATCACGCCATAGGCCGGATCTTCGTATTCGAGAACGGTGACCAGGCGGCGGAACGCCGTCTTGCGCTCGGCGAAATCGGTCGAGGTCTGCAGGACGCCACAGAGCCTGGTGACTTCGTCGTTGTGATATTCGCCCGTCTGGACCGCCTGGCCCTGCGGCCCCCACTGGTTCGGCTGCGTCGCGACCGGATCGGGAAAGCTGCCGCCCGTGGACCAGTCATGGACGCCCCGGGTGCCCGCCGGATCCCAGATTTGGGCCCAGTTCTCCTTCATCTCGATCTCGACGTTGAGCCCGACCTGGCGCCACATCTCGACCATGACCTGTGCGGTATTGACCTGCAGCGTGTAGTAGTCGTTGAGAAGACGGTAGGGGATCGGTTCGCCCTTGTAGCCTGCGGCCTGCAGCAGCTCGCGCGATTTCTTCGGGTCGAAGCTCGGCGCGGTCCAGTCGTCCAGGTACATGTCGCCATACCACAGGAACTGGTTGCCCTTGGGCACGACGGTCTCCCCCATCCAGAGCTGGTCGACGATCAGCTGGCGATCGACGGCGTGCAGCATGGCCTGGCGCACGCGCGGGTCCGCCAGCGCCGTATCGTTCTTGTCGAAATTGGTGACGCGGATATTGTTGATGATGCCGCCCGCGATCTCCAGCTTGGGATCCGCGGTGACGGTCGCAAACTGGTCCGGTGTCAGGTCGCAGGCCATGTCGTACTGTCCCGCGCGGACACCGTTCACCCGCTGTGCCGCTTCGGGCACCTGCACGAAGCGCAGCTCTTCCAGCGGCGGACGGCCGCCATGGTAGTCTTCGTGGGGGACCAGGACCAGCTCGACATCCGGCGTGAAGGATGCCACCTTGTAGGGGCCGGTGCCGATCGGCTG
The DNA here is from genome assembly GCF_014903745.1 of Mangrovicoccus algicola. Taxonomy (GTDB): domain Bacteria; phylum Pseudomonadota; class Alphaproteobacteria; order Rhodobacterales; family Rhodobacteraceae; genus Mangrovicoccus; species Mangrovicoccus algicola. Next base: position 60,758 of record NZ_JACVXA010000016.1, read on the forward strand.
CCGCGCGAAGTCGAGCCAGCTTTCGGCTTCCTCGAAGGCGCGGCGGCTGATAATCTGGCTGCCCATGGCCATGATCCGGCCTTCAATCGTCACATCCGGCGTCGCGTTGACGAAGCGGACGGTGTGGCGATCGACGGCCTCGACCGTCACCAGCGACGGCCAGAGGCGGCGCGCCACGGCGGGCACCTGCGGCGGCAATTCCTTGGTGCGCTGCGTGACGCGCTCTTCGTTGAAGCGGATCGTCGTGTCAGAGCCTTCCGGGGTCGTGTCGCCGAACATGCGGGCGGACGAGAAGGAGAAGGCCACGTCTTCGGCGGTCAGCTCGTCTCCGTTGTGGAACTTGACACCCTGACGCAGATCCAGCTCGACGGTGCTGTCATCGATGCGGCGCCATGCCGTGGCGAGGCGCGGGATGGGCGACAGCGTGCCCTGGTAATCCTGTCCGATCAGGCATTCCAGGTAGGAATTCATGATCCGGGCGCCGACATTCGACTGTTCGATCAGCGGATCGAGCGCGTTGGACGTCGCCAGTTTCTGCACCGCGATGGTGAGCCGCGGGCGTGCGCCCTGGGCGAAGGACAGGCGGGGTGCGGCCAGAGCAGAGGCGCCGGCCATTGCGAGGAAGCCGCGACGGGGGAGGTGAAGCATGGGAGGGGTCCTTTTCAGGAGACGGAAAGAGGGGAGGACGCCGACGCCCGGCGGTCGACGAGGCCGTCGGGGCTGCTGCGATATCCGGTCAGGCTGCGATCCGCATGGCGCATGCGCCAGCTCAGCATCTTGCCGGCATATTCGGCCAGGACGGGTGCGTAGGCGGGGTCCTCGGCCAAATTCGTGAACTGGTGGGGGTCGCTCTCGAGATCGAAGAGCAGCGGCGGAAGCGCGGCAAAGTGGACGTACTTCCATTTCCCGTCGCGGATCACGCAGAGCGAGGCCTCGTCCATGTCGACGCCGAGCTCCTCTTCCGGGCTGGAATAGAAGACGTTGCGGAAGTCGTATTCGAAATGGACCTCCTGCCGCCAGTCGGCGGGCATGCCCCCCTCGAGGAAAGGCAGCAGCGACCGGCCGTCTATATGCCGGGGCGGGGCGGCGCCCAGCCAGTCCAGGATCGTCGGCATCACGTCGACGCTCTCGGTGAAGGCCTGCTCGACCTCGCCGGCACGGTGACCCCGGCGCGGGTCCCGGATGATCAGAGGGATGTGATAGCTTTCGTCGTGATAGGCGATCTTGCCCAGCAAATGGTGATCGCCCAGTTGCTCGCCGTGATCGGAGGTGAAGACGATCAGCGTGTCGTCCATCCTGCCCGCCTCCTCGAGGACCGCGAAGATGCGCCCCAGCTGGTCGTCGATCTCGGTCATGAGGCCCCAGTAGGTGGCGCGCATTTGCCGAATCTCGGCCTCGGACATGTCCGAGGCGCGCCCGTCCGCTCCCTGGAAAAAGCTGCCCCGCCCCGTGTGGCGCAGGTAGTAATCCAGCAGCGGATGCTGTGCGCCCTCGGCCTCGGCGCTGTCTGCGCGCACCGGTCCCGGCATGTCCGCCGGGTCGTACATGTCGTGATAGGGCGCAGAGGCGACGAAGGGCGGATGCGGCCGCCAGAAGCCAAGGTGCAGGAAGAACGGCCGGCCCGGCGTCACGCCCTTGAGGTACTGCAGGGCACCCTCGGAGAAGAACGCGGTATCGCTGAGATGCGCGGGCATCCTCGCGGGACGGTCGGTGGCGCCCGGCACCGCATCGTCGCCTTCGGGCAGCCAGACATCATCGCGGTTATCCGGCAGGTCGAAGCCGTTCTGAGCCAGCCAGCCGAAATACGCCTCCTTTTCGGGTTCGAAGGTGCGGATCGGCCGGAAGCCGTCCATCACATCGCCCAGCCACTTGAACCGCGGATCGGTTGCGGCGGTGACCTGCGGATCCGGCACGGTGGTCGTGTAGCCGATCAACGCGGGATCATAGCCGAATTTCGCCAGTTCGCGGCCGAGATTGGTGTGCCGACTGTCGAGCGGAATGGTATTCTGCACCGCCCGGTGGTTCATCGCGTATAGGCCGGTCATCAGGCTGGCACGGGCCGGGCCGCAGGGCACGGTGACGGTGTAGTGGTTGGCGAAGGTCACGCCCTCGGCACACAACTTGTCGATGTTCGGCGTGCGCAGACCCTCGGTGCCCAGACGGGCCAGCATGTCCCCGCGCCACTGGTCGACGACGATGAAGAGCACATTGGATTTTGGCATGGGCAGAGGCCTTCGAGACAGGGTGAGTTTCTGCCCGCCCCAATACTACCCACAATGCGTAATAATTGCGACGCTTCTGCGACGCTCTGTTGACATCCCGCGCGGGCATTGTCGAAAAATTCCGGACGAACGGGATTCACAACGTGAATCCATGCGGTTAGATGGGTGGCATGAGCAAGCCGAAGTCCGCCCGCTAATGCACGACAAATTGGTCCGACGATCGAGCCATTGAGTGTGTTGATTTCCGTTGAGAACTGCCCCGGGTTTTCCATCGAGAATTGACCCGTCTGCAGACCATGGTGCCCGGTTCATGCGGCGGTCAATGCCGGTCATTTCTCCTTCCTGGTTCCTGCCGCCTCGGAGCTGGCCTTGAAGCGGTAGCTGTCATTGCCGGTCTCGAGAATGTGGCAGCGGTGGGTGAGCCGGTCGAGGAGCGCGGTGGTCACCTTGGCATCCGCTGCCGGGCAGGGCATTTCCGCAGGAAATGTCCCGAGAGGGGCCGAACACCGCCGCCCATTCGCTGAAGCTGAGGTTGGTCGTGATGAT
>NZ_JACVXA010000017.1 GCF_014903745.1 Mangrovicoccus algicola
TACCGCTTGGACGCCCAGTGTGGCCGCCACATGCGTCTTTCCCGTGCCGGGCCCGCCGATCAGGACGACATTGTGGGCGCCATCAGCTATTGCAACGAAAAGCGCCCGCACTCATCGCACGGGCTGCTGACCCCGGCCGAAGTTTGTGATAGCCGGCCCATCAATCTGAAAGCCGCCGCCTGACATGAAGCCCATGCTATAGCTTAGCCCGGCGGCAAACTGGTCGAAAAACCGGGACCACCTCTCAGCTCACGGGCGGAAACTGCCATGTCGGGGGCGGGCAGCACGGTGCCGGTGCAGGTGCCGAAGCCGATCGGGACGAAGCCCTCGCGCACGCATCGGCCCTTCAGCGTGATCTCGTCGCCATCCTCGAGGAAGCTGCGCGTCTCGCCATTGGGCAGCGTCACCGGGCGCGCCCCGTTCATGGCCAGTTCCAGTAGGCTGCCGAGCTCGTCTTCGCGCGGGCCCGAGATCGTGCCGGTGCCGATCAGGTCGCCAGCCTCCATCTCGCAGCCTGACGAGGTGTGATGCGCCAAGAGCTGCGCCGGCGTCCAGTAAAGGTCGCGCATGTTGGAATGGATGATCGTCACCGGGCCCTCGCCCGCGGCGCGCATCCGCGCAGTCCGGAGCCAGACGCTCAGCGCCACGTCGAAGGTGCCCCCGGCCTGGTCCGCATTGTCCATCAGGTAGGGCAGCGGCTGCGGATCGGCCGGGTCGCGCGGCGCCATTGCCACGCGGAACGGCGCTAGGGCTTGGGGGCTGACCACCCACGGCGACAGGGTCGTGCCAAGGTTCTTCGACAGGAACGGACCGAGCGGCTTCATTTCCCAGCGCTGAATGTCGCGCGCCGACCAGTCGTTCAGGAGCCCGTATCCCGCCACATGCTCTGCCGCGCGGCCGATGGCGACTGGCTGACCCCACGCGGTCGGACGGCCGACATAGATCGCCATCTCCAGCTCCAGGTCGAGCTCGCGGCAGGGGCCGAACTCGGGCGCCCCGCCGGGCGCCAGCTGGCGCTGGCCCAGCGGGCGGCGGACATCCGTGCCGGAAACGCGGGTGGTCGAGGCGCGGCCGTGATAGCCGATCGGGACCCATTTGTAATTGTCGGGCAGCGGGTTTTCCGGTTGCAGCAGCCCGCCCGCGCGCACCGCGTGATGGATGCCCGCGTAGAAATCGGTGTAGTTTCCCACACGCACCGGGCGGTGCATCGTCACCGCCGCCATGTCCTGCAGGATCGCCCCGGCATGGGCGGAGGGCTCCGGCGCCGCCAGCAGCGCGAAAGCGGCATGGCGCAGCCTCAGCCCGGCCTCCTGCCCCAGTGCGAAGAGCCCGTTCAGCCCGTCGCTGGCAAGTGCCTCGCGCGGGACTGCATCGCCCAGGAGCCCCAGATCCAGCGCCGCCACGAGGTCGAGCACCTTGTCGCCGATCGCCATCCCGGCCCGCGGCGCGGCATCCCCGGCGGAGAAAATTCCCAGCGGCAGGTTTTGCACCGGGAAGTCGGTGCCGGGATCGTTCGCGGAAGCAACCCAGGAGCGGGCGGCCGGGTCATTCGTGTGATCAGGGGCGGGGTATCCGGTCATGGGGCGCGTCCTTTACGGGAAATTCGGGAGAGAAGGCCCCGGCAGCACTCGCCGCAGGGGCCGGAAGCGTCAGAAGAAGACGGGGATGGCCAGCAGCAGCACCGAGGTCACGGCGAACCAGATGCACCACAGGAAAGCCATGTAGCCCCAGACATCGCGCAGCCGCATGCCGACCACGGCGAGCGCAGGGATCACGTAGAGCGGCTGCAGCAGGTTCGTCGCCTGGTCGCCATAGACGAAGGCATTGACGATCAGCGGCAGGCTTGCCCCGATCTGCAGCGCGGCATCGACGGTGATCTCGCCCTGCACGATCCACTGGCCGCCCTGGGAGGGGATGAAGAGGTTGACCAGCGAACTGGAGAGATAGGTGAAGAAAGGCAGCGTGTTCGCTGTCGAGATCGAGGTGAAGAAGCCGACGATCACCGTGGCGAGACCGGATTTCGCCATCATCCCGGCGATGCCGCCATAGAAGGGGAACTGGATCATCACGTCGGTGGCGAGCTTGAGGTTGTCGCGATAGGCGGCGATGAACCGGGCGGGGGTGTTGTAGAGGAAGAAATTCGCGATCAGGAAGACGAAGATCACGAAGCTCAGCGACAGCGAGGCGAAAAGCCCGTTCCTGGCCACGGTGAAGGCGATCATCACCGCGCCCAGCAGGCCGATCGCCCACATCAGCGCCCGGCTGCCGTTCAGCCGGTCGGCGATGGAGCCAGCGAACCCGTCCGGCTCCGGCTCGGGCTCGGGCTCGGCCACGGGCGCACGCTCCTGGCGGAACTCGACGATCTCGTCCCCGGAGGGCCTGGTCCGCATCGCGACAAGCGTCGTCAGCCCTGCCAGCAGGACCCAGAGGACGATATTCGCCGGATTGTAGGTGGTCATGGTCTGCGGCATGACGCCGATCTTCTCCGCCAGCGGATGATCGCCTGCCAGCAGGGCATAGATCGTTCCGGTCGGGCTAAGGCACTGGCCGAGGATCATGGTCGAATACCCGGCTGCGATCAGCATCGGAAAATGCAGCCCGCGGATCCGCTGGCTCAGCGCCATGGCAAGGACCGGCGTGACGATCAGCGCGAAGGCCCAGTTCAGGAAGCTCGCCAGATAGCCGAAGACCATCAGGAGCAGCACCGCCGTGGCCGGGCGCGCGACCGCGCGGGCCAGCCGGTCGAGCCCGCGGCTGACTTGCTCCGAACGCGCCGTCACGGCGCAGCAGACCACCATGAAGGCCATCTGGAAGGCGAAGGCCGCCTGCGACCAGATCCCGTCATACCAGAACTGCGCCATCGCCAGCGGCGCGTTGCCGGTGGCCAGCACCCCTGCGACGAAGATGATGACCGTGAAGATCATGCAGAAAACCAGCGGGTCGGGGATGATCCGCTCGGCGGCGAAGTCGAATTTCTTGGACAGGCGCCAAAGCGGCGAGCCTGCATTGTCCATGTCCATCAGGCTCATGGTGTCCTCCCTGGGGTGATGTCAGTTGTCGTCGATGGCCGCGAGCTGGCGGATCAGCCGCCGGTGGAAGTCGCGGGTGATTTCCGCACTGCGGCCCTCGCCGTAGCTGAAGAACCCCTCTCCGGTCTTCAGGCCCAGCTTGTTCTCGGCGATTTTGCGGCGCAGCAGGTCGCTGGCGGCTTGGGCGGCGCTGATCTCGGGCAGCAGGTTGTCGCCGACGGCGCACCAGATGTCGATGCCGCCGAAATCCGCGATCTCGAGCTGGCCCGTCGTGGCATAGCGGAAGGCCGGCCCGTATTTCAGCGCGGCGTCGATGTCCTCCGCCGAAGCTGCGCCCGCTTCGATCAGCGCAAAGACCTCGCGCGCGATGCCCTGCTGGATGCGGTTGGCGATCAGCCCGGGGATGTCCTTCAGGACCCGGATGGTCTTCTTGCCGGCGCCCCTGAGCAGCGCCTCGACCCGGGCGAGGTCGGTCTCCGCCATGTTGCCGAAATCCGACAGCTCGACCAGCGGCACCAGATGTGCGGGATTGTACCAGTGGCAGACCATGCAGCAGGCGCGGCGGCCCTCGGGCAGCTCCGCGATCATGTCGTCGAGCCCGAGGCTCGAAGTGTTGCTCGCAAGGATCGTGCCCGGCGTGCAGAGCCGGTCGAGATCGGCGAAGAGCGCGCGTTTCAGCGCGATGTCCTCCGGGATCGCCTCGATGATGAACTCCGCCTCCGCAACCGCGGCTGCCAGGTCTCCGGGACAGGTGATGCGGCCGAGGATGGCCGGAATGTCCGCGGCATCGATCCGGCCGGTTTCCGCCAGCAGCCCGAGTTCCGCCTCGATGGCCGCGCGCGCCTTGCCGCGCATGTCCGGGAACGGGTCGTAGAGGCGGACCTCGTGGCCGTGGATTGCGAAGGTTTCCGCGATGCCATGGCCCATCGTGCCTGCGCCGATGACCGTGATGGTGCCGATGCTTGTCATGGGTCCTCCCGTGGATATGGCATGATCTCTCCTGCCCGGCCGCGTGGCGGCGGCCGGTTGCAATTCCTGGATGTCCGGCCGGGTCCGGCAGGGCGCGGCGCTAGACCGTCCCGTGCTCCGGGTAGACATTGGCAAGGGTCGAGTTCAGATGGCTGCGCAGCAGCGCGAAGGCCCGGTCCTCCTCGCGGCCGGTCGCGGCCCTTGCCAGCACCTCGTGCATGCCGATGAAACTCTCGGCATCGGCCATGCCGCGCATGTTGATCTGGCGGTAGCGGAAGGCTTGGTTGTAGAGGTCGCCCGCCAGCTCGATCAGCCGCGGCGAGCCGCAGCCGCCGATCAGCGCAGCATGGAAGCCGTGATGCAGCCGGTCGAATTCCGCCCCGCCCTGTCCGAAGGCCGCGCCCGCGCGCTGCACGTTCAGCCGCAGGCGGTGGAGCGCGGCGATCACTTCTGTCTCCCAGGCATCGCCGCCCTGGCGCATCGACAGGCGCAACGCCTCGCGCTCGACAAGGATGCGTACCCGGGTGATGTCGGCCAAGTCCTCGTGGCTCAGTTCGCGGACGCGGAAGCCGCGTCGCCCGACGGCGGCGACCATGTTGCGTGCGGCCAGCCGCGACAGCGCCTCGCGCACCGGGCTGGAGCTCACGCCGTAGCGCGCTGCCAAGTCGGCCACCGCCAGCCGCGCGCCGGGCTTCAGCGCGCCGGATATGATGTCGTTCTGCAGAAGCGCCGCGGCTCGTTCGGCCAGCGTCTCGCCCTCCGCCTGCTCCTCCGGGTCGGTCATGGTTCTCTCCTCTCCCTTGCTACTTTGTGCATAAAAACAAATTTAATGCAAAATATTTCTTACGATCTTGATATGCGAGATGCAGGCGCTTCGCCGGGCGCGCGAGCCAGGCCGATCGAGACCGTCAGCCGCCTTCTCGACGGGTTCGAGGGCAAGCTAAGCTCCGGTAAATGGACGAACCTCACCAAGGTATCGACCCACACGGCACCGCGGGACATCAGAGGGATCAGCGGACCGTGCATTCGGAGCCCACGTCCGGTGTGGCGACGACCGACGTCCTAGAGGGATCCGGCGCTTGCATGGGAATGGGCCGGGGGGTCGAGGATGGGAAACAGGCGAACCCTCCGGTGTCCAGTTCGGCCGTGCGACCTTGCCCGGGTCGGCCAACCGCATCGGAGACGACCACGGTTCGGTAAAGCACGTCCTGCACCAGCCATCCGGTTTCCCGGGCCACGGGTGACAGCCCCTCGGCGGCAACCAGCAAGCCAAGATAGACGAAGGGAAAGGCCAGCCCGTCATTCAGGCCGGCCTCGGTGGTCAGGGCGAAGCGCACGGGGTGCTCCCGGCCCTGCTGCGGGGGGCCGACCTGAACATCCGAGGCCAGGACCGGGTCGGTCGGCGCCAGCACCGCGCCCAGCAGGATCGCGCCTGCGAGCGTAAATCCGACAAGCCCGCTGCCGAGCCAGGCTGCCGCTGCAATCGTCAACGGCATCGCAATGCCCAGGAGCCGCCAGGTGGGGCGCCAGCGCCGCCAGGGACCGAGCCTGTCGATGCGCATGCCCGCGCCGAAAAGCGCGACGATCACGGTCATCTCGCTCATCAGCTCCCAGGGCAGCGGGGTCTGGCGCGGATCAGGCATCAATGCCGTGCCG
>NZ_JACVXA010000018.1 GCF_014903745.1 Mangrovicoccus algicola
GCGGGGCAGCCATTGCGCCAAGATGACGACAAGGCCGATGATCGTCAGCGCGAGGCGATAGTGACTTGCCGCGGGATTGTGCCGACTGCAACGGGGACAATCCCGGTCCGCGTTCCCGGCCCACGTTCGCACGGCGCACCGCCTGCTGCAGGGCCCGCTTATACCGTTCGACCGATGCAACAGGTCTGCCTTGAGCGCCCAAGCGCCGCCTGTCGCAGCTATCGCGACACCGTCACGTCACCGTCACGAGGCGATGGTCAGCTAGGTCACCAACTTATACGGAAACGACCCCACGGCAAAGGACCAGGCATGGGACAGGCATTCCGCGTCAACAGCTACCAGAAGAATTGGCAACGCAACCCGGACGTTATCGTGATGGAAGATGGCGGTTTCCTGGTGGTCTACGAAAGCTACCTGAACAATTATGACGACAGCAACGTCGCTGCGACGGTGGTGTTGGCACAACGCTACGACGCGGGTGGGCGGCCGATCGGTGGTGAGACGCTGATCGACGGCGTCAATGGTGCGCGATCGACCGACGCGCGTGCCACGCTTCTGTCTGATGGCGGCTATGCGATCACCTGGCTCTTCGATAGTTACCACGACATTTTCTCGGATCGCGAGAAGGTATATGTCCGCGCCTTCAACGCCGATGGTTCACCACGAACCAGCGCGATCCGGGTCGATACCGTGACGGCCAATGATGCCATCGCCCCTGAGGTGTTCGCGACGGCGAACGGCGGGTTCAAGGTCGTTTTCGGGGTTGCTCGCTCGACCGGGAGTTTCGACGAGATCTTCAGCCAGCAGTTCGACCGAGAGGGCACTGCAATCGGCGGCAACCAGCTGGTCAACACCGAGGAACGCGAGTTCGACCAGGTCTATGCCCGGTCCGCGACGCTGGCCAACGGGCAGACGATCACCGTCTGGAACAGTGAGGGCTCATTGCCGACGGAGGGCGATCTCGACAGCAACGAGATTCGCGGCATGATCACCAACCCCGACGGGACGGTGGCGCGGGACGATTTCCATCTCCTGCTCAATTGGGGCACCGTGGGCCATGTCTGGGGCGCGAGCGGCAGCGGCTACGACGTCGCCGCTCTGCAATCCGGCGGCTTCGTCGTCACCAACAAGAATTACGACTGGGAGCTGGGTCTCGATACCGAGGAGGCGTCCTATTACACGATGATGCGCTTCTTCGACGCGGCCGGGACCCAGCAGGGCGGCCCGGTCGTGGTCGATGCTAGTGACGACCTGCCCGGGGCCACCGGGGTGACGCAACTGGAGACCGGTCAGATCGTCGTGATCTGGGACCAGGACGACGATACCGAAGGCTTCATCGGCGATACGATCTACGGCCGCGTGTTTTCTGCCACCGGCCAGCCGGTGACCGGGCGGTTCGACATTGGGGCCGCGGTTCCCAGCTATTTCGACCAGATCGACCCCGAGATCGCCGCGCTGCCGGGCGGCGGCTTCGTCGTGACCTTCATGTCGGAGTATATTGATAACGACGACGAGGGGGTCGCCGCACGGATTTTCGGCCGAGGCACGGACGGCGCGGATCATGCCCGCGTCGATGCAACCGGCACGATGGCCGGGCTCGGTGGCAACGACCGCCTTGTCGGCGACGAGCGCCCGAATCTCGTGGATGGCGGACGGGGTGCCGACACTCTGTCCGGCCATGCAGGCAATGACCTGCTGCTCGGCGAGCGCGGATCGGACCTGCTGTCCGGCGGCAAGGGAAACGATACGCTGGAGGGCGGCGACGGATCCGACACGCTGAACGGGGATGACGGCAGGGATCTGCTCGATGGAGGAAATGGAGACGACCTCTTGGAAGGTGGCAGCGGGGCCGATCAGCTGCATGGCGGCGTCGGCGACGATACGCTGACCGGCGGCCTGGGCAGCGACATGTTCCAGGGCGGCACGGGTCACGATCTGCTGGATGGCGGACTGGGCAGGGACATGTTGAACGGCGGGACAGGGTCCGACCTAGTGCGCGGAGGGTTCGGAGCCGATTTCTTGCGCGGCGGGCTGGGTGATGACAGGCTGGAGGGCGGGTTCGGCGCGGATACGCTGATGGGCGGGCTTGGTTCGGATCTTTTCGTCTTCTCGCCCGGGCAAGATGTGATTCTGGACTTCGACGTGACAGGGGATGCCGAACGGATCGATATCAGCCGAGCCAGCGGCATCGGCGGCTGGAAAGACCTGTCGCGCAACCATATGGATCAATCGGGGCGCGACATTGTCATTCACGACGATGCGGGACATACTCTGACCCTGCGCGGTATCGAGATTGCTTTGCTCGACCGGTCGGACTTCCTGTTCTGAATGGGTTGACATGCTCCTGATGACCAAACCTCTGGGTTCCTGTGGATAAGAGCGAGGGGCGGCCGGGATCGGTCCAGGTATGACCCGTATGAGCTCATCACGGCGTCATAGCTCGATACAGCTGAAGGCGGGCTGGCCTGCGCTGCCGAGTTTGTCACCGCCAAGAGGTGAGCGTGATGTAAATCCGCCCTCGACGATGTGAATCTTGTGGGCGTCGCCCCAATGCTTTCGGTGAAGGCCGGTCGCCGAAGCTGGCGGCTCTCATCGGATGAATGCGCTCGACGGTCGTCAGCCAACGTAACATGACTGGTTTGGTCGGAAAATTAGCGTTGAGTTTTGTCTTGAAAATGTCAAGAAAACCGCTCGGGGCACTATTGCGAAAATCAGTTGACGACCGAATTTCTCTTTTTTAATAGACACTTATCCCATGACTACGGTGGTCGGGATGCCGAGGGCCGTGAAATGGTTCAGGACCGCCACCCGGATCTGGACCTCGGCCACCTAGCGGTTGAAGTCCCGTGACATCAGCCGCTGCCCGAGCAGCTTCACGCAGTTCATTTTCGTCTCCACCCGGTTTCGGGGATGGTAGCCCCTGAGTAGGGAGTCGGCGAGATCGAGGATCTTTTCCTGGCCCCAGACATAGTCGCGCTGGATGGCGGGAATGAAGATGTCGCGGTTCAGGCGGTTCAGGACGCCGGCAACTGTGCCGAGGGAATAGGACATGGACAGGGGTCTTTCTCAATACAAATTAACAGAAGGTAAGCATCTCGCTGGCGGGGTATCCAGAGAGGCCGGCCTGGTTCCGACAAACCAGTGCCCGGAACTCTCCGTGGCGGGATCGGAAGAATGGCGGCTGCGCGATCATGGGAGGTGTTCAGGCGATCGCGCACCACTCAGCCTCGCTCGAGCGTCTTCCACCCGCATCCCGTGACGATCCCCCCCCGTTGCGCGACGTGTTCGGGCGGCGCCAGCGCGGCTTGTCCATTCCGTGGAGCAGGCTCAATGCCTCGCTGAAGGAGCTGACACGGCTCTCGGCGCCCTTTGCCCCGATGGTGAAGACTCCGCCGCGGGCAAGCCCCGGATGGAACCAGGACCCGTCAGCTGCGACGGGCACCATCATTCCTGCGGGCCCGGCCGGCCGTGAGGGTGGAATGGAGGCAGGTGCCTCGAAGGCCGTGACCACCGGCCGCTGCCTGCTCTTCCGGACGGGCTCCGGCCTCGGCCAGCAGCATGATCTCGGCGGCGGCGCGGGCATCCTCTTCGGCATCGTGGTGGCGGAAGGAGAGGCGGAAATGTGACTTCAGCGAGGCCAGCCCGTAGCCGTCATTGCCCTTCAGCTCCGGCCAGGCGCGGTGGGCGACCTGGACGCTGTCCCGCCAGTCCGAGCCGGGCTCCTCCAGCCCGGCAGCGTCGCAGGCCGCGCGGATGGCGCTGCGGTCGAAGCCGCTGTGCTGGTAGACCCTGTGCCCGTCGAGCAGCGGTCTGATCCGGCCGAGCAAATCGGCGAAGCGCGGCGCGCCGCGGACAGCCGCGGCGGTGATGCCGTGGATCCGCGTGCAGGTCCAGCTCGACGGGCCGGGATCGACATGGGTCGGCCAGGTGTCGATCGCGCCGTCATGGCGGACGCGGGTGGTGCCGATCTGGCAGATGCTGGCGCGGTCAACGGCCGCATCGGCCGCGCGATCATCGAACATGTCTTCGCCACGGAGGCGGCGCTGCCGTTTTCCCTGTCGCGGCAGATCGAGGCCGACAAGCGCGGCTACTATGCCGCGCTGCAGGCCGGGCGCCGCATTGCCGGAGACGCCATCGAGGCCACGCCCTTCGTGCGGTGGCTTCTGAACCGGCTGGAGGCCGGGATCGACGGCGCCGGGCGCGAGGCGCGCTTCCTCGTCCGCCGCAACGCCTTCCTCTCGGCCCATGCCGGCCTGCCGGAGCGCCCGATGTCCGTCCTGCGCCGCCTCTTCGCGGCGGGCGAGGACCGGGTGGGGCAGGGGCTCTCGGCCGGTCCCTACGGCAAGATGGCGAAGGTCTCCCCGACGACGGCCCCGCGCGATCGGGATGCCATCCATGGGGACGGCGCGGCGCATCAACACGCGCATGCGTCTGACAACCAGTTCGAGAAAGCAGCCATCGCGGGGCTGACCCGCCGGTCCGACGGCCATGCGAGGTAGTATCGCCCCACCGATACCGTGACCCCGAAGGGCTGCGCGAGCCTACCTTGGGCGATCCAGCTTTCGAACATGATCACAGGCAACAGCGCGGCCCCTGCACCCGAGGCGGCAAGTTCCGCAAGCGCCACCGAGCTGTCGAAGACCGGGCCGGTCAGCGGCGGGCAGTCGATGCCCGCCGCGTCGAACCACTGCGTCCACTCTGCGCTGCGATAACTGCGCAGCAACGTCACCCGTGCCAAATCTGCCGGGTGCGGCAGCCGCTCGGTCAGCGCCGGTGCGCAGAGCGGAGCCAGCGGGGCTTCGATCAGGGGGATTGCCTCATGCCCCGTCCAGCCGCCGGTGCCAAAACGGATCGCCATGTCGAGGCCCTCGCGCAGGATTTCCACACGGTTGTTGTTCGTCGAAATGCGCAGGTCGATTTCGCGGTGCTCATTCCGGAAAAGCGCGATCCTCGGCAGCAGCCACCCCAGTGCAAAGGTCGTGTTCACGCCGATGTTGAGCACGTCGATGTCCCGACGCCCGCCAAGCTGATCCAGCGCGCTGGCCATTGCATCAAACCCGCGCTCAAGCACCGGAAAAAGGAGCCTACCCTCGTCAGTCGGTACGAGACCTTGCGAGGTGCGCAGGAAGAGGACGGTACCAAGCAAATCCTCGAGCCGTGAAACCTGATGGCTCACGGCAGCCTGCGTGACGCGCAGCTCGATCGCCGCCTTGGTGAAGCTGCCCTGCCGCATGGCGACTTCGAAAACGCGTAGAGCGTTGAGCGGAAGGTCCGGGCGATCCATTTCAATACCTCAGCTTATGCGAGGGTATAAGATTTGTCGTCTGAGGCGGGCAGACAAGATGGAATATACGAAACCTGCGACAGCACAAATCCACGTGTGGTTCCACCCGACAACTTCACCTTGAAGGATATGAAAATGCGGTTCACCGCCTCCCTCCTGCCGCGCCTTGCGGCGGGGCTCTCTCTTGGCCTCTTTCTGGCCTCCGGTTCGTCCGCCCAAACGCCCATCGAGACGTTGGCTGGCACCGTCGAACAGATAGAGACGCGACTTCGCGCCCGCATCGGCGTGTCGCTCGTCGACACCGCCTCTCAGATGTCGTGGCTCCACCGCGAAGACGAACGTTTCCTGATGAACAGCGCAGTCAAGGTCCCGATCTGCGGTGCCGTGCTCGCCCGTATGGACGCGGGCGCTTTGTCGCTAACCGACACCCTGCCTGTGCGCGAGGATGACATCCTGTCCTACGCTCCGGTCACCGAGCAGCAGGTCGGCGCGGAAATGACCCTTGGGGATCTTTGCCTTGCTGCCGTGGACATGAGCGACAACACGGCGGCGAACATGCTGCTTGATCACATCGGCGGTCCGCAGGCCGTGACAGCGTTCTTCCGCGAGATCGGCGACGAAACCAGCCGGCTCGACCGGCGCGAGCCAGAGCTGAACACATTCGTGCCCGGTGATCCGCGTGATACGACGACACCGGCTGCGATGACCGAGACTCTGCGTCGGCTTCTGCTGGGGGATGCGCTCTCGCCCGGCGCGCGCGCGCAACTTGAGGACTGGATGAGCATCGGTGGCGTGACAGGCAACCTGCTGCGCGCCGACGCACCGGACGGCTGGCTTGTCCTGGACAAGTCGGGCAGCGGGAGTCACACGCGCAACATCATCGCGGTGGTCATTCCCGAAGGGGGAGCACCATGGATCGCCACCATCTTCATCTCGGACGTCGATGCGGATTTCGAAACACGCAACGCTGCACTCCGGCAGATCGGCAGCGCCGTGATGTCGGTGATCCGGAACTGAAAAGCGCCATCCTTGGCAGGCCGCGGGGTACCTGCATCACCATGCAGCAATACCTGCGGCATGACGATCTCAGGGCCCGCATGACCGTATCGATCAGGCGCAACGTCAGCCCCGGGGGGGCGAGAGCTCTGACACCAAGGCGTCGATGAACCGCCGAACGCGCGGTTCGAGAAATCTCTTGTGCGGGTAAAGTGCGAAGATCGGCACCTCTCCAGAGTCGACATCCGGCAACACCCGCACAAGGCGTCCCGCATGCAGGTCATCCTTCACCAGGGCCATGGGCAGCAGGGCGATCCCCATCCCCGCCAGCGCCGCCGCGCGCAGACCTTCCGCGCTGTCCATGCGCAGGGGCACGCGACCCGACACATTGCCCAGAAAGCTGCCGGGATCCTGCAGGGACCAGACCTGACGCTTCGCGAGACTTGAAAACTGCAGCAGGTCATGGGTGCTGAGCTGATCGACATTCCGGGGCGCATCGCGGTCCGTCAGATAGGCGGGCGACGCGCACAGCACGGTTTTCTCAAGCGTCACCGTTCGCGAGATCAGCGAAGCATCCGGGGTCGTGACGCCGACCCGAATTGCCAGATCGAAACCATCCTCGATGAGGCGGCTGACGGTGTCGGAGAAACTGATTTCAAAGCGGACGTCGGGCCAGGACTTCTGAAACTTCGCAACGACAGGCAGAATAATACGTCGGCCAAGCGCATCTGGCGCGGTAATCCGCAGCGTGCCCCTGGGGATAGCGTCGACGGTATCAAGGCAGGCATCAGCCTCGGCAATGGCTGCCTGAATAGCTTCGCCCTGCGCAAACAGCCTTTGGCCCGCCTCGGTCAGGCTGACAGCACGGGTCGTGCGGTTCAAAAGGCGGACACCGTACCTGTCTTCCAGCCGCGTCACGGCCTTTCCTGCGGTCGAGCGTGAGAGACCGAAGGCCCGACCCGCCGCCGCGAAGTTTCCCGTTGCGGCGACGGACATGAACAGAAGGATGTCGTTGACCTTTGAGTCACCCATGCCAGGCCAATCGTCGAATGCTGTTCGCCTCAGATGCGCAATCCATTCGCCAGTGTTTTGCCATATCCGGCGGATATTCAAGTGCAATCATGGGACAGGCACGATGCAGACCTCACTGAAAAGAATGAATCCAGCAACGCTACCGAACGCGGGCAGCATGGGCTACTCGCAGATCGTCATCACGAATCCTGGCACGCTGGCCTTCGTGTCCGGTCAGGTGGCCCAGACCGCAGACGGATCCGCCGTTCCGGACGGGCTGGAGGCACAGACGAGGCAAGTCGTTGCAAACCTCACGGAAGCATTGAAGTCCGTGGGCGCAAGCACCTACGACATTGTTCAGATGCGCATCTACGTCACAGATCTGGACGAGGACGCCATGGCCATCGCGATGCCTCCCATCATGGCGTTTCTTGACGGGGCAGCGCCCAGCTTGACGGGGATCGGTGTCGCCGCGCTGGCCGGACCCGATCTGAAAATCGAAATTGAAATGATCGTACAGATTTCCACCTGACACGATCACATGTCTGGCGCCAACGCTGCCAGACTCAAGCGCAGGTTTCGACCGATGTTGCAGAAGCGCGGAGCAATTCCGAACAGAAGGCGCTGGACCATGCAGCGGAGGGCTGGTCGGTCCTGCACCAGGCATTTCGAGTGATGCCCCGCGCTTTGAACCTTTTACGGTAAACTACCGGAAAGGACAGGACGCAGTTCTTCTTCGCACCATTGCCGAAATGTCGTCGGCGTAATGGCGCGCGAAGGCGGCTCCACCATGCTGTCCATCCCCTCATTCTTGGCCGTAAACATCTCTACCATTGCCGCCGCCATCCCTTCGGACGCGCCAGCCGCCTGCATCATCCCGCCGAAATCATCCGTGCCCATCTCCTGGAACCGGATGGGACGGTCCAGAACGGAGGCCATGATGCTGGCCATCTCGATAAACGACAGGTTCTCCGGCCCGAGCAGCGGAATTGCATCGACGCCGGACCAATCCGCCTCGATCAGGAGGCGCGCAGCGACGTCGGCGATGTCCGCCTTCGCGACGTGCGGAAGCTTGAGGCCTCCGGGCGTGGGCTGATAGAAGACATCGCCCTCGCGGATCACGTCTGCCTGGCGCTTGAGGTTATCCATCAGGGACGCGCAGGCGAGCGCGCGATAGGCAACCCCGGTTTCGGCAATCATGTCGTCCATGTGCAGGCTTGCGGTGACATGGCCTGCGGGTTTCGGCCAACCCCGGCCAAGGGCCGAGATGCCGACCACGTGGCGCACCTGCGAGCCTGCCAGCGCCGCACAGAAGGGGCGGGTGAAGTCGACGTAGGCTTCCTGCGCGCTCGCGCTTGCAGGAGACCCGGGTGGCAGCCAGAAGACGCTCTCGATCTGCGCGAGGGCTTGCGCGATGACGGACGGATCGCCGTGGGAACCTTCAACCACATCGACGCGGCCTATCAAATCGCGCGGTATCTTTGCCGGATCGCGAACGACGACGCGCAGCGGCCGATCGCTCTGCGCGAGGCGGGACAGAACGCGGGCACCGATATCCCCGGTGGGGGTCGTGACAAGGATCATGGTCTGGGCCTTTCTGATTTATGTATCCCCCTATTTGTGGAGTGATGACGAACCTCCTATGGTATACCGTCCCGATTACTATCGCCTCCGTTCAAAAGGGCCGTAAATGGATCCGCTTTCCCAGGTGATCTCGCATCTCCGGCCGCACGATTGCGTAGCGGCCGGCCTCGACGCAGGCGGTGCATGGTCAATTCGCTTCGAGCGTCACGCCGGCCTGAAGTGCAATGCAATCCTGAAGGGGCGGTGCTGGCTGGCTATGGAGGGGCGCGACCCGATCAGTCTGGAAGAGGGTGATTGCGTCATCCTCCCTCACGGGCGATCTTTCGTCATGTCGGCAAAGCGCCCCCGGGACGGCCGGGACGCGGAGACGGTTTATGCTCCGGTTTCCCACGGCGGCACCGCGATGCTGGGCGGCGGTGGCGATTTCTTCATGATGGGCAGCCGCTTTCTCGTCTCGGGGCTGCCCGCCGACAGGCTGCTTCGAACTCTTCCGTCGGTGATGCATATCCGCGCCGGAGCCGAACAGGCGTCCCTGAAATGGGTGCTGAACGGGATCGCGTCAGAACTGCGGAACGCGCGGATCGGCGGGGCCGTGTCGATTGCACACCTGTCGCACCTGGTCCTTGTCCAGGCTTTGCGGCACCACCTCGCCGGGCCCGCCGTGCCGGGAACAGGTTGGCTCGCCGCCCTTGCCGATGGTCAGTTATGCATCGCAATTGGTGCACTGCACGACGATCCGGCGCGGGACTGGAGCGTTGCCGAGCTTGGCACCCGCGCCGGCCTGTCGCGCACCGCCTTCGCCACGCGTTTTGCGCAGACGGTGGGCGTGACGCCGATGGCCTATCTTACCGAATGGCGCATGTGCCTTGCTGCGGAGCAGCTTGCCCGGGGATCTCAGCCGGTTGCTCGGATCGGCCGGGAAGTCGGCTACGCATCTGAGAGCGCCTTCGCCGCCGCCTTCAAGCGTGTAGCAGGCCAGACGCCGCGACAATACCGGCGGGCATCCAAAGCGCGGCCCGTGTAAGTGGCCGCGCTCGAAGGTTCACCCGGTTCGGAGCCCATCAGCAGCAGCAAACAACTGCAGTTCGACCTCATAAAGGGCCGCGTGGAGCAGGCGCCATCCACCTTATCCGCTCTGGGCCGTGAGCGACGCCGCACCAGAGGCGACCAGGCGCTTGGCCCTGCCGCGCACCGAGGGTCCGGACCGAGCCCGTAAAGGACCTCACAACCTAAACGCTGGTGATGCTCAGATCTCCTGCCGAAAAAGGTCGAGGAAAAGCGTAACTGCCGGGGGCGGATGGCGTCGGCTCGAGTAGTAGGCGTGATAGCCGGAGAAGGGTGGCGACCAGTTTCCGAGAACCTCGATCAGCTGGCCGTCCTGCAGAAACGGAGCTGCCAGATCCTCCAGCATGTAGGCCAGTCCCATCCCCGCACAGGCCGCTGCGACAAGCGCGTCGCCATCATTGACGATAATCGACGATGTGACCTTCACCGTCTCGGCCCGGCCATCCCTTTCGAACGACCAGGGCGACAAGATACCACCCGCATTCCGGAACCCGATGCAGCGATGCCGATACAGGTCGCGGGGCGTGTCCGGAGCTCCGCAGGCGTCAAGATACTCAGGCGCGCCGACAACGACAGAGCGCAAGGGCGGCCCAACCGGGACAGAAATCATGTCGAGTTCCAGATTGTCACGCATCCGGATCCCGACATCGAACCGCTCTGCGACAATATCGACGTATCTGTCCTCGACGCTCAGCTCGCCTTCGATATCGGGATGTGCGGCCAGCAACCTGGAGAAGGCCGGCCAGACAAGGGTGTCCGCCGCGTGTTTGCCGCAAGTCACCCTGAGCTGCCCGCCCGGCTCCTCGCGCAGCCGTTCGAGATCGGCGAGCTTCGCATCAAGCTCCGCAACATTCGGCGCGAGGGTGGCCAGCAGCTGCTCGCCCGCTGCTGTCGGTGTCAGGCTGCGCGTGGAGCGTGACAGCAGCCTTATTCCCAGGTCCGCTTCAAGCCGCTTTACCGTCTGGCTGACGGCGGACTGGGTCACCCCGAGACTATGCGCCGCCGCGGTGAAGCTTTGCGTCTCTGCCACGCGGCTGAAGGTGATCAGGTCGGAGAATCTGCGTGGGTCCATTCATTAGACAAGCTACTGATCGCGACAATTATCAAGGACCTAATCGGCAAACACGAAGAGCCCTTAATATGAGAGGCGACAAACGAAAGGACTGACAGGATGACCGACAAGGTGTGGTTCATCACCGGCGCCGCCAAGGGGCTGGGGTATCTTCTCGCGCGGGACGCGCTGCGCGCAGGCGACAAGGTCGTGGCGACCAGCCGGACCGTCGATGGGCTGGGCGACCGCCTCGCCGCGCCCGACGACCGGCTGCTCGTCTTGCCCCTCGACGTGACAGATGCGGATGCCGTCGCAAAGGCCCGCGACGCGACCATCGAGACCTTTGGACAGATCGACGTGCTGGTCAACAATGCCGGTCGCGCGCAACTTGGCTTTTTCGAGACGATCCGCGGCGATGACGTGCGCCGGCAGTTCGAGATCAACGTCTTCGGGGCGATGAACGTGGCCCGCGCCGTGCTGCCGACGATGCGCCGCCAGCGGTCGGGCCTGGTGGTGACGATTTCGTCCGTGAACGGCCTGGTGGCCAACCCGGGCGGGTCAATCTACTCCGCCTCCAAGTTTGCCCTTGAGGGCTGGATGGAGGGCCTTGCCGAAGAGATCGCGCCGCTCGGCATTCGATCCTTGGTCGTCGATCCGGGCATGATGCGCACGAACTTCCTCGATCCCTCCACCGCGCGGCAGGGCGACCTGGAGATCGAGGATTATGCCGAGGCAGTTTCGGCGTTCCGGACATTTATTTCGCAGGCAAACGGCGCGCAGGACAACGACCCTGAAGAGCTTGCTGCGCTGATCGTCAAGGAGGCGTCGTCCGACGCGCCAGCCCGGCGGCTGCTGTTCGGTGCGGACGCCCATGAATGGGCCGGTGCGAAATGCCGGCAATTGGCCAGTGAAATCGACGCATCGAAGGCACGCACTTGATCCGAGGTCAGGGCAGCTTCGTCCGCATCGGCGGCGCTGCGGCAAGGCGCAGCGAATGGCGGGTTTAAGCTCCCGGATTTGGAGCGGCCTTGAACGACCGGCCTTGTTGCACAAATCGCACGAGGGATTCACTGGTCCTTGTTGGGCTATTCGACCGGCGCTGTTGCGCAAATCAGCTGACGACCGAATTTCCCCTTTCTCCGAAAACACTTATCCCAGTGCCACTGTGACCGGGATGCCGAGTGCCGTGAAGCGGTTGAGGACCGCCATCCGGATCTGGACCTCGGCCACCTGGCGGTCGAAATCCCGTGACATCAGCCGCTGCCCGAGCAGCTTCACGCAGTTCATTTTCGTCTCCACCCTGCTGCGGCGGTGGTACCCGCTCCAGTTCCGCCAGAGCGCCCGGCCCAGGTGCTTTGACGCCCGCAGGATCTCGTTGCGCGCCCGGGCCCCTGCCGTGTCCGGTTTCCAGGGCCTGGCGTTTCGGCGGGGCGGAATGACCGCCGCCGCGCCGCGGGCCGCGATGGCGTCATGGCAGGCGCGGGTGTCATAGGCACCATCGGCCGTGACGGTGGCGATTTCCTCGTCCGCCGGGACCTGGGCAAGCAGGTCCGGCAGCATCGGCGCGTCGCCGACATTGCTGGAGGTGACTTCGATCGCCCGGATCTCCAATGTTTGTTCGTCGATCCCGATGTGGATCTTGCGCCAGACACGGCGCTTGGAGGCGCCATGCTTGCGACTGTGCCAGTCGCCTTCGCCTTCCACCTTGATGCCGGTGCTATCCACGAGCAGGTGCAGCGGCCCCTTGGATCCGCGATACGGGATGGTCATGTCCAGGGTCTTTTGGCGCCGGGACAGGGTGCTGAAATCCGGCACTGACCAACCCAGCCCGGACAAATCCAGCAGGCTTGTATCGACCCAGCGGAATCTGCTCAGGTTAGGCTGCTAATCTGAATG
>NZ_JACVXA010000019.1 GCF_014903745.1 Mangrovicoccus algicola
GGCGGCGTCGGCGCGGCCTCGGCTTCCGGCCGCGGCGGAGGCGGCGCGGCCGGGCGGAGCTCCGGCGGGGTCGCGGCAGGGGATGCGGGGCGGCCCGTCTCGATCTCCTGCAGGGCGCGCATGGCGGCACGCAGGTCGCCGATGGTCATCGCATCCTCCTGCCCCGCCCCGTCGCGGCCGCGCCGGATCGCCGCCTGGGTCACGGCAAGGATGAAGACTAGGACGGCGGGCAGAAGGTCGATGGCGATGGCCCCGGCCCAGGAGGGCACGAAATTCCCGGCATAGCGGATCACCGCATCGGCGGCGCTGATCGGCGTATAGGTCGTCTCGGCGGGCTCGGGCCGGGCCAGAACCTCGCCTGCGGCGGCCTGCAGCGACTGCGCCCGCGCATCGAGCGCCCCGGTGATCTGCCCCAGCGTGCTTTGCTGCCCCGCGCGGATATCCTCGGTGCGCCCGTCCAGCTCGGGCAGGACGACAGAGGCCGCCAGATCCTGCGCCGCACGCTCGACCAGCGGCGCGACCGAAAGCTGCCGCAGCGATGTGATCACGCCTGCCAGGCGCACGGATTCCTCGGAGAAGGTGACCGAACGGGCCTGGACCGGCCCCTGTTCGACCAGCAGCGTGCGCATCCGCCCCAGGATGGCATTGCCCTCCTCGAAAGCGGCGGCGATGGGCGCCTCCTGCGCGGCGATCTGGTCCTCCAGCGCGTTGAGCTCGGCCGATTTCTGGGTCAGCAGGCGGAACACCGCGCCGCGCCCGGCCGTGCCCGACAGGTTGCCCGCCTGTTCCTGCGCCCCCAGATCCTCGAACAGCTGGCGCGCGCGTTCGACATCGCGGCCTAGCCCCTGGGCCAGCACGGCGTTTTCATGGGCGCGTTCCAGCGAGGACTGGTAATCCTGCACGGTGCGCGCCAGGTGCTGCTCCACCGCGGCGCTGCCGGCCAGGGCGGTGGCATTCAGCCAGGAGGACATGGCGATGATCGCCGCGCAGCCAAGCGCGCCCGCCGCCATCAGCCCCGCAATGCCCGAGGGCGCGCGCATCGCCGGCAGCAGCCGCAGCAGGTAGGACCAGAAGACGAAGATGCCGACGGAGACGGCGATGGAATAGGCCAGCGCGGCCAGCATGTTCAGCGCGCCGTCGCCATCCAGCAGCTGGCTGACCCCCAGATAGGTGTAGATCCCCGAGGCCAGGGCCAGAACGCCGAGCGCGCCTGGGGTGAAACTGTCGAGCCAGCGCAGATGCGCCTCCAGCGCGCGGGCTTCGCGCAGGTCGCGCCGCTCGCCGCCGGGATCGGTCGGGGCGGGCGCATCGGTCTGTGCCGTCATGGGCGGATCCTCGGGCCGGGAGTGTTCATATCCGTTAACAGATATGCAACGCCGCCGGGGAATCCAGTCCCCGCCCCGCAGCTCAGCCCAGGCGCAGCCCGCCATCGACCTGCAGCCGCGCGCCGGTGATCTGGCCCGCCTCGTCCCCCAGCAGGAAGGCGATCGCGGCGGCGATCTCGGCGGGTTCGCTCATCCGTCCGGTGGGCGTGGCCGCCTGCACCGCGGCATGGCTGTCCCCGGCGATTGCCGCATGGCCGCCGCCCTCCTTGCGGGTGAAGCCCGGCACGACGCAATTGGCGGTGGCGCCATGCGGGGCCAGTTCCAGCGCCAGCACGTCGATCAGCGCCTCCAGCGCCGCCTTGGCGGCGGAGGTGCTGGCGAAGACATGCCCGCCTTTCCCGTGGACATGCGCGACGAAGGACGAGACCGCCACCACCCGCCCGCGCGGCGAGGCGCACAGGTCCGGCAGGGCGGCAGTGACAAGCGAGGCCAGCGCCGCGGGCATCAGCGCGAAATCCGCCATCAGCGCGGCGCGGGTCATGCCGGAAAACGTCGCCTTGCGCGCCTTCCCGGCATTGGCGACGATCTGGTCGATGGTGCCGAACCGCGCGCGCGCGGCGGCGACCAGCTGCAGGCAGGTCTCCTCCTGCGACAGGTCGCCGGTGCAGGTTCCGGTCCGTGCGCCAAGCGCGCGGCATTCGGCGGCCACGGCTTCCAGCGCATCGCCATTGCGGCCGGTATGCAGGAACAGAGAGATGCCTGGTCCGGCCAGCTTGCGGGCCAGGGCGGCGCCGATGCCGCTGGCCGCGCCCGTGATCAACACGGTTCGCGTAGAAGGTGAAGTCATTCAGTGCTTTCCGTTGCGCGGGCCGCGGCGGGTCGTGCCCGTCCCGCGATGCATCGGGTGAAAGGAGGCAGGGAATGCGTCCGTCCTGCAATCGGTATACGGTATACTATTTTATCGGGCAAGATCTTTTTGCCGCCGCTGCCCTGCTGCGCGCTCCGGCGCTTCAGGGTCGATCCGGTCCCATCATAGGGCATCCCCCGGGCCGAATCCCGGGACCGGGCGACGACGGGGACGGATTCGGCTGGCGCCCCGCAATCCTAGCGCTGCACGCTTATTGCATACAATCCCCCCGCATGAGAGACCCGTGATGACCGTCAGCGCGCCGCGAAACAGGGCAGAGCCCGGCCGCAGCCGCGAAATGCCGGTCAAAAAACAGGCATCCCTGATATCCCATTGCGACCGGGCCCTGCCGCCGCGGCCCGGTGTTGACAGGCCGGCCGGGCGCTCTGCAGGCTTCGGTCAGGGAATGCGGAAATCCGTCGGAAGACGCGCCTGCCCGGCGCCAAACAGCCAACGGGACGGATGATGAAACCAGAACACATGATCAGGGCGGCCCTGCTGGGTGCGGTCCTCGCCGCCGCGCAGCCGGCATTCGCCGCGGATATCGCCATCGCCATCGGTTCGGAGCCCTCGACGCTGGATCCGCAGCAGCGCGACGACGGCGACGAACGCGCGGTCACCGACAACATATACGAAACGCTCCTGGCCCGGGCGCCGGACGGCACGCTGGAGCCGGGGCTGGCCGCGGCGATGCCCGAACAGATCGACCCGCTGACCTGGGAATTCAAGCTGCGCGACGGCGTCAGCTTCCATAATGGCGAGCCCTTCGATGCGGATGCGGTCGTGGCCTCGGTGGCGCGGATCATCGACCCGGACTACGCCTCCGAGCAGATGGCCTATCTGTCGACCATCGCGGGCGCCGAGAAGGTCGACGACCTGACCGTGCGGATCATGACCGGCGATCCCGACCCGGTCCTGCCCGCCCGCATGTACTGGATGAAGATGGTCCCGGCGACCTATTCCGCCGATCCCGCCTTCGCCGAAAGCCCGGCAGGCACCGGCCCCTACAGGATCGCGGCCTGGAATCGCGGCGAGAGCATCGCGCTGGAGGCCAATCCCGATTACTGGGGCGGCGCGCCGGAGATCGACGGCGTGACCTACCGCTTCATCGCCGAGGGCGGATCGCGCGTCGCCGGGCTGATGGCGGGGGAACTGGACCTGGTGCGCAACCTCTATCCCGAATTCCTGGGCGCCGTGCCGAATTCCACCGCCGTGCCGGGGCTGGAAACCTCGGTCATCGTGCTGTCGACGGAGAACCCGGTGGTTTCCGACCCGAAGGTGCGCGAGGCGATGAACATCGCCATCGACCGCGAGGCGCTGGCCCAGGCGCTGTTCGCCGGAAGGGCGCAACCGGCGAAGGGCCAGCTGGTCAACCCGAAATCCTTCGGCTTCAACCCCGAGATCCGCGCCTATGACTACGATCCCGACCGCGCCCGCGCCCTGGTCGAGGAGGCGGGCGCCACCGGCCAGACCGTGACGCTGGTGGGCGAGGCCGGGCGCTGGCTGAAGGACCGCGAGCTGATCGAGGCGGTCGGCGCCTACTGGGCCGAGGCCGGGCTGACCGTCGACATCCATATCGAGGAATTCGGCGAATACCTGAACCAGCTCTTCGACAAGGATCACCGCCCCGACGCGATCTTCGTGGTCAATTCCGACGAGCTGCTGGATGCCGACCGGCCGCTGACCGCGGCGATGGAATACGGCGCCTCCTATGCCTCCAATGCCGACGAGGAGATGGCCGCGCAGATCCGGGCCGCCCGCGCCGAGACCGACGTGGAGGCGCGCAAGGCGCTTTATGGCGAGATCACGATGAAGGGGTACGAGCAGTCCTACCTGGTGCCGCTGCTGAACCAGGAGGACATCTACGCGATGAGCGACCGGCTGTCCTGGACGCCGCGCATCGATGCCAAGCTGCTGGTCAAGGAAATGTCCGTCTCCGAATGAGCGCCTCTTCCAGCCAAGACGCGCAGCCGCCCGGCGCGGCTGTGCGACATCCCAGTTCGAAGGACCAGGCCCGATGGCACAATTCCTGATCCGCCGCGCCCTGCAGGGGATGCTCGTCATCCTCGGGGTGACGCTGGTGGTCTTCGTCGCGACCCGCATGGTCGGCGATCCGGTGCAGATGATGCTGCCGCTTTCCGCATCGGCCGAACAGCGCGCCGCCTTCTCCCAGCAGCTGGGACTGGACCAGCCTCTGGGCACCCAGTTCCTGGCCTTCGTCGGCGACCTGCTGCGCTTCGATTTCGGCGACAGCCTGTGGCAGCGCCGCCCCGCGATCGAGATCGTGCTGACCAAGCTGCCCCGCACGCTGGAGCTGATCGCCGCCGGCTTCGGGTTCGCCGTGATCCTGGGCGTGCCGCTGGGGGCGCTGGCGGCGATGCGCCCCGACGGGCTGTGGGACCGCATCATCGTCAGCCTCAGCCTGATCGGCCTGTCGGTGCCACAATTCTGGCTGGGCCTGATCCTGGTCATGGTCTTCGCCGTCGGGCTGGGCCTGTTTCCGACCTCGGGCAGCGGCAGCCTTTCGCATCTGGTCCTGCCCGCGCTGACGCTGGGCATCCCGTCCATGGCGCGGATCATGATGCTGACGCGGTCCTCGGTGATCGCCGAGCTGAACCAGCAATATGTCCGCACCGCCCGCGCCCGCGGCTTGCCCTTCGCCCATATCCTCTTCGGCCATGCGATGCGCAATGCGCTGGTGCCGGTGCTGACCCTGGCCGGCTGGGAGGTGATCAGCGCCTGGGCCGGCTATACCGTCGTGGTGGAGACCGTCTTTGCCTGGCCCGGGCTCGGCATGACCGCCATGGGGGCGATCAACCATTCCGACATGTTCCTGCTGCAGGCGATCGTCTTCGTCGTGGCGCTCGGCATCGTGCTGGTCAGCCTGCTGCTCGACCTGCTCTACAAGCTCATCGATCCGCGCATCGACCTGGCCTGACCCATGAGCGCAACCGATTTCCCCCGCCCCGCCGCCCTGCGTCCCCGTCCCGCCATGCTGGCCGCGCCCGCGGGCTTCCTTGCCGAATTGTGGAAGGACAAGGCGGCCTTCGCAGGCTTCGCCTTTCTCATCCTCGTCGTGCTGGTGGCGATCTTCGCCCCGGTGCTCGCCCCGCATGATCCGGCCGCGCAATCGGTGCTGTCGCGCCTGACGCCCCCCGCCTGGACCGAACGCGGCAGCGCCGCGCATCTGCTGGGCACCGACATGCTGGGCCGCGACGTGTTCTCGCGGCTGCTTCACGGGGCACGCGCCTCGCTGATGGTGGGCGTCTCGGTCGTGCTGCTGGCAGGCAGCGCGGGCGTCGCGCTGGGGCTGGTCGCGGGCTATCGCGGCGGGCGCACCGACACCGTCATCATGCGCGTCGTCGATGTCTTCGTGGCCTTTCCGGGGCTTCTGCTGACGCTTCTGCTGGTGGCGATGATCGGGCCCTCCACCTCCACCATGATCGTGGTGCTCGCCTTCTCCAACTGGATGATCTACACGCGGCTGGTGCGCGGCATCGTCCTGTCGATGCGCGCCACGCCCTTCATCGAGGCGGCCGAGGTGCTGGGCTGCGGGCCGGGGCGGATCCTGCGGCTGCATATCCTGCCCAACCTGATCCCGCCGCTGCTGACGCTGGCGATCCTGGAATTCACCAACATCCTGCTGGCCGAGGCGGCGCTGAGCTTTCTCGGGCTGGGGGTGCAGCCCCCCGATACCAGCTGGGGCCTCGATATCGCCAATGGCAAGAACTACATGCTGATCGCCTGGTGGCCGATCACCTTTCCCGGCCTCGCCATCGCCGCCACCGTCCTTTCCGTCAATCTCTTCGCCAGCTGGCTGCGGGTCACCACCGACCCCGCCGAGCGCGAGAAGCGTCATGCCCGCGGCCGTGCGCGGGCCCTGCGCAGGACCTCTTCCGAGAATGGGTAGCCCTATCGCCATGACCAGACCCGATCCGACCCCGATCCTGGAACTCCGCAACCTGGAGGTCTGCTTCGACACCCGCGCGGGCATCGTCCGCGGGCTGCGCGGCGTCAGCTTCGCGCTGGAGCCCGGCAAGACCTTAGCGCTGGTCGGCGAAAGCGGATCGGGCAAGAGCGTCACCGCCTCGGCCGTCATGGGGCTGATCCAGCTGCCCGGGGCGATCACCGGCGGCGACATCCTGTGGAAGGGCGAAAGCCTGCTGGGCCGGGCGGGGGCGCGCCGCGCGGCCCGGCTGCGCGGCAAGCAGATGTCGATGGTCTTCCAAGACCCGATGACCTCGCTCGACCCGCTGATGTCGATCGGCGCCCATCTGGTCGAGGTGCAGCGGCGGCACCTGGGCCTGTCGCGGCGCGCGGCGGCGGCACGGGGGGCGGAGCTGCTGGACGCGGTCGGCATCACCGATCCTGCCCGCCGCATGGGCCAGCATCCCCACGAGCTGTCCGGCGGAATGCGCCAGAGGGTGATGATCGCCCTGGCCATCGCCTGCGAGCCCGAGCTCCTGATCGCCGACGAGCCGACCACCGCGCTGGATGTCACGATCCAGGCGCAGGTGCTGGACCTTCTGGCGGATCTGCAGCGCGACATGGGCCTGTCGATCCTGCTGATCACCCATGACCTGGGCGTGGTCGCCGGGCTGTGCGAGGAGGTGGCGGTGATGTATGCCGGCGAGATCGTCGAGACCGGCGCCGCCGACGACCTGTTCGGCCGGGCGCGCCATCCCTATACGCAGGGGCTGGTGCGGGCGACGCCGCGGCTGACCGACCGGTCCGAGCGGCTGGTTTCCATCGACGGGGCGCCTCCGGGGCTTCTGGATCCGCCCTCGGGCTGTGCCTTCGCGCCGCGCTGTCCGCAGACCACCGGCGCCTGTGCCGCGCGGCCGCCGCTGCGCGCGGCGCCCGGCGGGCACGGCGCCCATGCCTGCTGGAACGCCCGCCCCGCCGCCTGGGAGCCTGCCGCCCGCCCCGTGCAGAAGGCCAGTTTCGCATGACCCGCTTTCCCGGACCGATCCGCGCGCAGGACCCCGCCCCCGCGCCGCTGCCCCTGCTGTCGGTGCGCGGCCTGGCCGTCGATTTCGACGGGCCGCGCTCCAGGATATGGGGGCCGCCCAGTCGCGTCCGCGTGCTGGAGGACATCTCCTTCGACCTGGCCCCGGGCGAGACGCTGGGACTGGTGGGCGAAAGCGGATCCGGCAAGTCGACGCTGGGCCGCGCGGTGCTGCGCCGCCTGCCGCTGGCCGACGGACGCATCGTCTTCGACGGGCGCGACATCACCCATCTGCCGCTGGCCGAAAGGCGGGCGCTGTCGCGCGACATCCAGATGGTGTTCCAGGACCCCTATACCAGCCTCAATCCGCGCATGACCGTGCTGGAGCTGATCGCCGAGCCGCTGATCGTGCACGGGCTGGCGCCCGGCCCCGAGGCGGCGCGCGACCGCGTCGCGGAACTGCTGCGGCTGGTCAACCTGCCCCCCGAGAATATCGACCGCTTCCCCCACGGTTTCTCGGGCGGGCAGCGCCAGAGGATCGGCATCGCCCGGGCGCTTGCGCTGCGGCCCAAGCTGATCATCGCGGATGAACCGGTCTCGGCGCTGGACGTGTCGGTGCGCGCGCAGGTGGTCAACCTGATGCAGGATCTGCAGCAGGAACTGGGGATCAGCTATCTCTTCGTCGCCCATGACCTCAGCATCGTGCGCCATATCTCGCACCGGATCGCGATCCTGCATCGCGGCCGCATGGTGGAGATGGCCGATTGCGACACGCTGTATGACAGCCCGGCCCATCCCTATACCTCGACGCTCCTGCAGGCGGTGCCCGAACCCGATCCGCGCCATCGCCGCGGCACGCCCACCGCCCCGCCCCCGGCGCCGCGCATGGCCGATCTGGTGATGGAGGGCGGGGCCTGCCGCTATTGCCGGTCCTGTCCCAAAGTGGCCGATCGCTGCCATGCGGAGGCCCCGGCCCTGGCGCGGCAGCCGGGCCGGGACCGGTGGGTCGCCTGCTGGGAGGCCTGAGCCCGGCGGGCTCAGCCCAGCTGCGCAATGCCGTCCTTGCGGCGGTCGCTGCCGGCGACCAGCCCGCCATCGGGGCGCCGCATCACCATCTGGGCGCCGCCGTAATCGTTGCGCCCGGCCATGTCGCCCGCCCCCGCCCCGTCGCGGAACCCGGCGCGCGCCAGCGCCGGGGCGATGCCGGGGGCGGTGCCCGGCTCCAGCGCCACGGCGTCATCGCGCTCCAGCCGCCAGCGCGGCGCATCGATCGCCGCCTGCACCCCCTGCCCCCAGGCGGCGATGCGGGTAATCAGCTGGACATGGCCCTGCGGCTGCATCGGTCCGCCCACCACGCCGAAGACCGCATGGGTGCGCCCGTCCTTCAGCGCCGCTGCCGGGATGACGGTGTGATAGGGCCGCTTGCCCGGGGCGGCTCCGTTGACATGGCCGGGCGCCGAGAAGCCATGGCCGCGATTCTGCAGGCAGATGCCCAGCTCCGGCACCCCGATCCCCGAACCGAAGCGCTTGAAGATGCTGGACATCAGCGTCACGGCAAAGCCCTGCGCGTCGATGATCGCGGTGCAGACGGTATTGCCCGCCGGATCGGCCACGACGCGGCGCGCCTCGCGCATGCCGTCGCGGGTCGCCTCGACGATCTTCACCGTGGTTTCGGGATCCTCCATGGGCAGCGCCTCGCCCTCAAGCCGCCCCAGCGCGTCAAGCACGCCCAGCCCGTGGCTGTTCGGCGGGCATTCGAGGATCTTCAGCCCGCGGAACGCCCGGCGGATCGGCAGGTCGAAATTGCCCTGATGCGCCGCCAGGTCGCCCTCGTCCAGAAGCGCCCCGGCCTGCCGCGCGGCCCGCGCGATGGCGGCAGAGGCTGTGCCCTCGTAGAAGGCCGACGGGCCGGCGGCGGCGATCTCCTCCAGCAGCCGCGCGAGCGCGGGATTGGCGAAATGCGCCCCGGCCGCCGGAATGGCGTCGCCGCGATAGATGGCATGCGATCCGGGATCGCCGCGAACCACATCGGCGAACAGCGCCCATTCCCGCGCGCAGACCGGCCCGACGGCAAAGCCCGCGCGCGCCAAGCGGATCGCCGGGGCCAGCAGCCGGGCGAAATCCAGCCGCCCGAACCGCGCATGCAGGTCGGCCCAGCCCTGCACCGCCCCGGGCACCGTCACCGACAGCGGGTGGCGCTCGGGGATGCGGCGGCCGGGCAGCGCCTCGACCATCGCCGCGCGCAGCGCCGCGGGGGCGCGGCCGGTGCCGTTATAGGTCAGCGGCGCCTCCCCCGGCGGCAGCAGCATCGCGGCAAGATCGCCGCCCAGCCCGGTCGCCATCGGCTCCACCACCCCCATGACCGCATCCGCGGCGATGGCGGCATCCACCGCCGAGCCTCCCGCCGCCAGCATCGTCAGCGCGGCCTCCGCCGCGGCGGGATGGCCCGTGGCGACGGCGGCACCGGGAGCGGCAGGCGGGCGGGGATCGGGAACGGGCATGGCGGGGTCCTCGGCCGGGCGGTTGAGTCGTATTTTTCCGTATATTGCATACCGGCAAGCAGCAATCAGGCAAGGTACATCCGCGACACATGCCGATAATGGCTATTTTGCACGCAAAAATGGGCCATCTTCGACCAGGTATTTCCAGTAGACAGTGATGACGGTATACAATATGGTGAATCGCAGGCAAGGCAGCCTTCCAGGCAGACCGCCCCGACAGCCCCTCTCATGAAAGGACCGCGATCTTGACCGAGCTTCTGACCCCCGACGAATTGCGCACCGCTCTGGAACAGGCCATCAAGGGCAAGAGCGCCAACCAGTCCCCGTTCAGCCTGGCCTGGGCCTCGGGCAAACTCAGCCGCGACCACCTGTCCCGCTGGGCCGAGAACCACTATCATTATGTCGGGCCCTTCGCCGACTACCTGGCCTATGTCTATGCCCGCCTGCCGGAGCATTACACCGAGGCCAAGGACTTCATGCTGCAGAACATGTATGAAGAGGAAATCGGCGGCGACCGCCATACCGACCTGCTGGTCCGCTTTGCCGAGGCCTGCGGCACCACGCGCGAACGCGTCACCGATCCCGACAACATGAGCGCCACCACCCGCGCGCTGCAGAGCTGGTGCTATTGCGTGGCCATGCGCGAGGATCCGATCGTCGCCATCGCCGGGCTGGTCGTGGGCCTGGAGAGCCAGGTCCCCTCGATCTACCGCAAGCAGACCCCGACGCTGCGCGACACCTACGGCTTCACCGATGAAGAGGTCGAGTTCTTCGACCTGCATATCGTCTCGGACGAAATCCACGGCGAACGCGGCTACCAGATCGTGCTGGAACATGCCCGCACCGTCGAGATGCAGCAGAAATGCCTGAAGATCTGCGAGATCGGCGCGCAGATGCGGCTGCTCTACACCACCGCGCTGTACAACGACTATGTCGGCGCCGAGGTGCCGCTGGCCGATCTGGGCCTGGCCGCCTGATCCATCCCCGGGCGGGCGCCCTGCCCGCCCCCGCGAAGGAGACCCCATGCCGAAGGTCATTCTGCACAAGGGCGGCACCACCTACGAGGACGAGGTCGACCCCAATACCAATCTCGTGGTCCGCGCCGGGATCCGCAAGTTTCCCTATCCCAACCTCGCCTACAAATGCGGCATGGGGAAATGCGCGACCTGCAGCTGCCGCATCCTGGGCGGCGCCGAACACCTGGAGGCGCCGAACTGGAAGGAGAAGCGCCAGCTGGGCGACAAGCTGGAGGATGGCTATCGCCTCGTCTGCCAGCTGTGGATCACCGAGGATATCGAACTGGCCCAGGACGCCTGAGCCCCCACCCGAGCCGCCACACTGAGCCCCAGAGCGAGGACAGAAATGTATGTCATCCTGACCAACAAGCCCGGAGAGTTCCGCACCGAGATGACCGAAGGCGTCACGCAGGTGGAATCCTGGGATTACATCTTCTACGGGCGCAAGCGGGCGAATTTCACCATCGCCCGGATCGAGGGCGCCCCGCGCATCACCATCGTCGAGGATGCGCCGCCGCAGATCGTCAACCGCGTGCCCTCCAAGCTGTTCGAGGCCTTCGACACGCTGGAGGAGGCCCGCGCCGAGCTGAACACGCTGACCCATTACGGCAGCATGGATATCGAGCTGCGCGCAGCCTCGTGAAGGAGTGACCCCCATGGACGGTAGCGACGCGACGCTGACGATCACCTTCGTCACAAATGACAACAAGCAGGTGACCGCCCCCGCCGACAGCAACCTGTTGCGCATGTCGATCCGCGAGAAGGGGGGCATCCCCTTCAAATGCGGCGGCGGGCTGTGCGGCACCTGCCGCTGCCGGATCGCCGAGGGGGTCGAGAATACCGACAGGATCAAGCCGAAGGAGCGCAAGCATCTTTCGGAGGACGACTTCGCCCAGGGCTATCGCATGGCCTGCCAGACCTTCCTGACCGGCGACGTCAAGGTCGTCTGGGGCGAGTAGAGACAGGACCAGCACATGACCATCGCAACCGCCCCAGAGCGCATGGGCGCCCCGGCCGACCGGACCGGCGCGCCGCAGCATCTGAACTTCATCGCCGGGCAATGGCGCGCCGCCGAAGGCGGCGCGCAGTTCGAGAACCGCAACCCCGCCGACCTGTCGGACCTGATCGGGCATTTTCCGGACTCGGGCGCGGCGGACGTGGCCGCGGCGGTCGCAGGCGTTGCCGAAGCGCAGCCCGCCTGGGCGGCGGCCAGCCCCGAGGCCCGCGCCGACATGCTGTACCGCGCTGCCGAGATCATCGCCGCGCGCACGCCCGGGATCGCCGCCGAGCTGACCCGCGAGGAAGGCAAGACGCTTGCCGAGGCCACGAACGAGACCAGCCGGATCGCCGCCAATTTCCGCTTCTATGCCGGGGAGGCGCTGCGGCTGAAGGGCGAGACCTACCCGGCGCCCGGCGGGCAGATGGTGCTGTCGCTGCGCCAGCCCGTCGGCACGGTGGCGGTGATCACGCCCTGGAATTTCCCGCTGTCGATGGCCGCGCGCAAGATCGCCCCGGCGCTGGCGGCGGGCAATGCGGTGGTCTTCAAGCCCTCCGAGGTCTCGCCGCTGATGGGGCAGCGCCTGGTGGAAGTGCTGCTGGAGGCCGGGCTGCCGCAAGGGCTGATCGCGCTGGTCCATGGCAAGGGTCCGACCGTCGGCCGGGCGATCACCGCCGCAGAGGGCATCGATGCGCTGACCTTCACCGGCTCCTATGCGGTCGGCGCGCAGATCCAGGCGGCGCTCGGCACCGACACCCGCTGCCAGCTGGAGATGGGCGGCAAGAACGCGACGCTGGTTCTGGAGGATGCCGATATCGCGAAGGCGGCGGGCATCATCCTCAAGGGGGCGTTCGGCCTGAGCGGCCAGGCCTGCACCGGCACCAGCCGCGTGCTGGTCGCGCGACCGCTGCATGACGCCCTGCTGGGCAGGCTGGCCGCCGCCGCCGAGGCCGTCGTGATCGGTCCGGGCGACCGGGCGGGCGTCACCATGGGCCCGCTGGCCACGGCGGCGCAGCTGGAAAAGGTCGGCCGCTATCTCGACATCGCCCGCGACGAGGGCGCCGAGATCGTCACCGGCGGCCTCCCGGATCAGGGCGAGCTGCCCGAGGGCCACTGGATCCGCCCCACCGTGATCGCAGGCGTCAAGCGCGGCAGCCTCCTGCTGAAGGACGAGATCTTCGCCCCGGTCGTGGCGCTCTGCCCCTTCGACACGCTGGAGGAGGCGCTGGAAATCGCCGATGACACCGAATACGGGCTGGCCCTGTCGGTCGTGTCGGATCACCTGCCCTCGGTGCTGAAAATCGCCGAGGCGACCCGGCACGGCATCGTCAAGGTGAATGCCCCCACCACCGGCGTCGCGCTGAACGCCCCCTTCGGCGGGGTCAAGCATTCCTCGAACCAGAGCGCGAA
This sequence comes from Mangrovicoccus algicola, assembly GCF_014903745.1. Taxonomy (GTDB): domain Bacteria; phylum Pseudomonadota; class Alphaproteobacteria; order Rhodobacterales; family Rhodobacteraceae; genus Mangrovicoccus; species Mangrovicoccus algicola. The sequence goes on from NZ_JACVXA010000019.1 coordinate 13,105, forward strand.
GGAACAGGGCGGCGCAAACGTGATGGAATTCTACAGCAGCCTCAAGACGGTCTATCTCGGGGCCTGAATGGACGCGCTCGTCTCGCTTGCCGGGGGCAGCCTGCTGGGCCCCCATTTCCTGGCCATGGCGGCGATGGTCTTCGTCGCGGCCATCCTGCAGGGGGTGGGCGGGCTGGGCTTCGCCATGTTCTCGGCCCCCATCTCGGCGCTGTTCTTCCCCGAACTGGCGCCGGGCGTGCTGCTGGTGCTGGGGGGCTGCGTCGCCACGATGGTCCTGCTGCGCGAAAGATCCGCCATAGATTTCGGCTCCGTGGGGTCCATGGTGTCGGGGCGGCTGATCGGCAACCTGCTGGCGGTGGGGCTTCTGGCCTCGCTCAGCGTGGCGATGTTCAACGCGCTTTTCGGGGTGATGATCCTGCTGGGCGTGGCGCTGAGCTATAGCGGCTGGCGGGTGGAGGCGAACTGGCGCAACCTGGGCGCGGCGGGGGTGCTGTCGGGGATCATGGGCACGATCACCTCCTCCGGCGCGCCGCCCTATGCGATCGTCATGCAGAACGCGCCGCCCGCCATCCTGCGCGCGACGCTGAACACCACCTTCCTCTTCGGCGCGCTCTCCTCGCTGGCGCTTCTGGCGGCGATCGGGCGCTTCGGCTGGCCGCAGCTGATGCTGGGGCTGATGCTGTTTCCGGCGCTGTACCTGGGATTCCGCGTCTCCACCCCCATCGCGCGCCACGTGCCGCGCGCGGCGATCCGCCATTTCCTGCTGGGCCTCTCGGGGCTCAGCGCCGCCGGGCTGCTGCTGCGTGCCCTGATGTGAGCGACATGCACCATTATACAGATGACCAGATCGCGGGCTGCCTCAGCCCCGCCGAGGCCGAGACCTGCCTCGCCGCCGCCTTCCGCGCCTTCGGCCGGGGCGAGGCGGCCGTGCAGGACCGCATCCGGACCGAGGCGGGCGGCGTCAAGCTTTCCACCATGGGGGCGGTGCTGCCGGGGACGGGGGTCGCGGGGGCGAAGGTCTATACCACGATCGCCGGACAGTTCAGCTTCGTCATCCTGCTTTTCTGTGCCGAAACCGGACGGCCGCTGGCGACGATGGAGGCCAATGCGATCACCGCGATCCGCTCGCCTGCCGCCTCGGTCCTGGCCGCGCGGCACCTGGCGCGACCCGACAGCCGCGTGCTGGCGGTCTTCGGCACAGGCGTCCAGGGGCGCGCCCATCTGGCCCATTTCGCCGCCGCCTATCCCCTGACGGAGGCGCTGGTGGTGTCGCGCCGGGACGATCCCGCGCTGGCGGCGGCGCTGTCGGAAGAGGCCGGGCTGCCGGTGCGGATGTGCATCGCGGCCGAGGCGGCCGCCCGCGCCGATATCCTGGTGACCGCGACCCGCAGCGCCGTGCCGGTCCTTTCCGGGCGCGACCTGCGCCCCGGCCAGTTCATCGCCGCGATGGGGTCGAGCCTGCCCCATACCCGCGAACTCGACGACGCGGCCCTGTCGCGCGCGGCGGTTCTGGCCATGGACTGGATCCCCCAGACCAGCCGCGAGGCAGGCGATATCGTGATGGCCGATCCCGCGGCCCTGGCCCGGCCCCGCCAGGTGGATCTCAAGGATCTTGCCGCGGGCCTGACCGCCGGTCGCGGCAATGCCGGGGAAATCGCGATCTTCAAATCCGTGGGCACCGGGCTTCAGGATATCGCCGTAGCCGCGGCGGTCCATGCGCGGCTGTCCGGCTGAGCCTCAGCTCCCGGGGGGCAGCCCGCCGGCCGCATAGACATGGCGCGCCGCCAGCAAGGCCGCCAGTTCGCCATCCCCCGCGATCACCGCGCGCAGGATATCGGCATGCTGCTTCCAGCTTTCCCGCACCGCCTCCATGTCCTCGGCCACGAACAGCATGGAGGTCTTGTCGCGCAGCGACTGCATGATCTCCTGCAGGACCGAGTTGCCGCCCGCCCGCGCCAGCGCCTCGTGGAAGGCGTCGTTGCGGTCATGGATTGCCGCCATGTCGCCCGCTGCGATCATGTCGTCGCCCAGCTCCAGCACCGCGCGCAGTTCGGCCAGCTGTTCGGGATCCTGGCGCCGCGCGGCCAGCTTGGCATTCAGCGCCTCCAGCGTGGCGCGCACCTCGATCAGCTCGTGTTTCTGCCCGTCCGACAGGAGCGAGACCGAGGCCCCGCGCCGCGGCTCGATCGTCACCAGCCCCTCGGCGGCCAGTTCGCGCAGCGCCTCGCGCACCGGCATCCGCGACACGCCCAGATCCTCGGAGATGCGCTTTTCCACCAGCCGCGCGCCGGAGGCATAATGCCCGCTGACGATCTGTTCGCGCAGCGCATCCTTGACCACCTTCGTCAGCGGCGCATGGGTCGCGCCGAGTGCCTTGTTCATCCTGCCTGCTCCGATGCCGCGCCGAGGGGGCGTTTGCGGACATTGTATACCGTCGCCACGGGGCTCTACCAGAGGATCCTCCGGAACCGGCCGCAAAACCGGGATCCTCGCCGGAAAGCGGCCGGGAGCACGGGGGCCGGGGCAAGGATTTTCCGCTGAAATCGCAGGCGATGGCGATGGTTCGGTATACTGAAGCTACGATTTCGACCATTACTTCACCCCTACTAGCCGGAATTTCCTTGATATGACCAGAAACGGTATACAGAATGCATGAAGAGATCCGCAAAGCGAGAACCAGGACCTGCCCATGAAGACCGCCCTCAAACTCCAGCCCGCCGATGCCCGTGTCATGGTGGAGGCCGCCATCGCGAAATCCGGCGAGATGGGCGTCGCCGAGACGATCTGCATCGCCGATGAGGGGGGCTTTCCGCTGATCATCGAGCGGATGGAGGGCGCCCGCGTCACCGGCCCCCAGATCGCCTGGAACAAGGCCTTCACCGCCGCCACGCATAAACGCTCCACCCATCTGTTCAACAAGGCGCCGAACGGCCCGGCCCTGCCCGGCAACGAGGCCTTCGGCATCCAGCTGAGCTTCGAGGGCCGCTTTGCCGTCTTCGTCGGCGGCTTCCCCATCGTCGTGGATGGCGAGGTGATCGGCGGCGTCGGCCTTTCGGGGGGCAATGGCGAACAGGACATCGCCGCGGGCGTTGCCGCCTTGCAGGCGCTGGCCGACCTGCTGGAAGACAGCGGCCACGAGGTGATCGTCGCTGCCGACATCAAGAAGTGACGCCATGGGAAGGCTCGACGCACCGATCCGCCCCGAACCCGAGATGGAGCCCGGCTTTGCCGTCACGCTCCGCGGCAGCGGCCGGAGCTTTTCCGCCGGCCCGCAGGACACGCTCCTGGCGGCGGCCCTGCGCGCCGGGCTGGACCTGCCCGCGGACTGCAAATCCGGCTTCTGCGGCGCCTGCCGTCTTCGCGTGATCTCGGGGGCGGTGGCGCATCCCGAGGATCTGCCGGGGCTTGATCCCGCGGAAATCGCGGGCGGCGCGGCGCTGGCCTGCCAGGCGCGGGCGCTGGGGCCGCTGGTCATCGAGGCGGAGCCGCACTCCCCGGATCTGTCCCCGCCGGTGACGATGACCGCCCGCGTGCTGCGCCGCACCGATCCGGTGCCCGGCATCACCCGGCTGTGGCTGGGCCTCTCCGGCGCGCCTGCCATCGCGGCGGGGCAATATGTGAACATCCTTCTCGAAGACGGCGCGCAACGCCCCTTCTCGGTCGCCGCCATCACGCCGGAAGGGATCGAGCTGCAGATCCGCGCCCTGCCCGGCGGGCGTTTCACCGACCGGATCCTGCCCGGCCTTGCGGCGGGCGATGCGCTGCGGCTGGAACTGCCGCGCGGGGTGTTCCGCTATCGCCCCGGGGATTTCCGGCCCCTCGTGCTCGCTGCGACCGGGACCGGCATCGCGCCCCTGGCCGCGATCCTGGCCGAACTTGCCGCGGCACCCGAGGAGGCACCGCCGGTCGCGCTCTACTGGGGGATGCGCAGCGAGGCCGACCTCTACCTGCTGGACGACCTCGCCCGGCTCGGCGCCGGGCTCGACGATTTCGCGCTGGTCCCCGTCCTGTCGCGCGGCGGGCCGGACTGGCCGGGGCGGCGCGGCCATGTGCAGGCGGCGGTGCTGGCGGATTTCCCGTCGCTGGAAGACCACGCCCTCTATCTCTGCGGCAATCCCGGGATGATCGCGACGGCGCGGCGGATGTTCCTCGCCGCGGGCGCCTCGGTCAATCACCTCTACACGGACAGTTTCCTGGCCGCCGCGGCCTCACCGGCCTGACCCGTCCCGGATCATGGGCGATGGACCCGGCCCGCCATGACGCCTCGCCCCCGGGCAGGCAGGATGGCCCGACCGCCCCGGCCCCGGGGCCTCCGGGCGCGCGGGCGGCCGGGTCGGGCCCCGGCGGCCCCTCAGGCGACGCGGCCGAGAAAGCTCTGCAATTCCGGCGTGCGCGGATTGGCGAAGACCTCGCCGGGCGGGCCGGCCTCATGCACCCGGCCTTGGTGCATGAAGACCACGCGCGAACAGACATCGCGGGCAAAGGCCATCTCATGCGTCACCATCATCAGCGTCATGCCCTCCGCCGCCAGGCCGCGCACCACCTGCAGCACCTCGCCCACCAGTTCGGGATCCAGCGCCGAGGTGATCTCGTCGCATAGCAGCGCCATCGGCTCCATCGCCAGCGCCCGGGCGATGGCCACGCGCTGCTGCTGCCCGCCGGAGAGCTGGTCGGGATAGGCGCCGAATTTCTCGCCCAGCCCCACCCGGTCCAGCATCCGCCGCGCCATCGCCTCGGCCGCGGCCTTGCCGGTTTTCTTGACCACCTGCTGGGCCAGCATCACGTTCTGCCCCGCGGTCTTGTGCGGAAACAGGTTGAACTGCTGGAAGATCATCCCGACCTTCAGCCTGAGCGCGCGCAGATGCGCCTCGTCCCCGGCCAGCCGCGCGCCGTCGACGGTGATGCTGCCGCCATTGATCGCCTCCAGCCCGTTGACGCAGCGCAGGAGCGTCGACTTGCCCGATCCGGACTTGCCGATCACCGCGACCACCTCGCCTTTCGCGACCTCCAGGTCGATGCCCTTGAGCACCTCGTGCTCGCCATAGCTCTTGCGCAGGCCCTCAATGGCGATGAGCGACATTCATTTTCCTTTCCAGATGACGGGCCGCCTGCGACAGCGGAAAGCACAGGGCGAAATAGATCAGCGCGACCAGCCCGTAGACCGTGAAGGGCTGGAAGGTGGCATTCGACAGGACGGTGCCGGCCTTCGACAATTCGGTGAAGCCGATGATCGAGGTCAGCGCCGTGCCCTTGACCACCTGCACAGAGAACCCGACCGTCGGCGGAATGGCGATCTTCAGCGCCTGCGGCAGCACGACATGTCGCATCTGCTCGACATAGGACATGCCCAGCGAGGCCGAGGCTTCCCACTGGCCCTTCGGGACCGCCTCGACGCAGCCGCGCCAGATCTCGGTCAGGAAAGCGGCCGTCCACAGGATCAGCGCCACCGCCGCCGCCAGCCAGGGCGGCACGTCGATGCCGAACAGGCCCAGCCCGAAGAAGGCCAGGAACAGCTGCATCAGCAGGGGCGTGCCCTGGAACAGCTCGACATAGACGCGCACGACCGGCGCGAAGATCCGCCCGCCGCCGATGCGCAGCACCAGGAGGCCCAGCCCCAGAAGCCCGCCGCCGATGAAGGAGACCAGCGAGAGGATCACCGTCCATTGCGTGGCGAAAACCAGGTTGCGCAGGATGTCCAGAAGCGTGAACTGGGTCATCGCGCGCCCCTTTTATGCGGAAAGAGGAGGTCGCCGAGGCGCAGGAGCAGGAAGCGCAGCAGGATGGCGAGTGCCAGATAGATCGCGGTCGACAGGAAATAGGCCTCGAAGGCGCGGAAGGTGCGGGACTGCGCGAAATTCGCGGCGAAGGTCAGATCCTCGACGGCGATCTGGCTGACCACGGCGGATCCCAGCATGACGATCACCACCTGGCTGGCCAGGGCCGGCCAGATCTTCTGCAGCGCCGGGATCAGCACGACATGGCGGAAGGTCTGCAGCGGCGACAGCGCCAGGCTCGCCCCGGCCTCGAACTGGCCCCTGGGCGTCGCCTCGATGCCCGCGCGGATGATCTCGGCGCTGTAGGCGCCCAGGTTGATGACCATGGCGAGGCTTGCCGCCTCCACCTCGTTCAGGCGGAATCCCGCGGCGGGCAGGCCGAAGAAGATGAAGAACAGCTGGATCAGGAAGGGCGTGTTGCGGATCAGCTCCACATAGAGCGCGACGAGGGGCCTCAGCCAGCGGGGCCCCAGCGCGCGGCCCCAGGCGCAGAAGATGCCGAGCGCGATGCCCAGCACCCCGCCGACCAGGATCAGCCGGATGGTCATCGCCACGCCCCGGGCGAAGACCGGCCAGTATCCGGCCAGCCAGGCGAAATCGAACTCGTATGTCACGGGGATCCCCTCCTGAGGGACGGGCCCGCCCCGCCGGGGGCGGGCGATGCGCTCAGAGCCCTTCGGGCAGGCCCATGCCCAGCCATTGCTGGGCGATCTCCTCCAGCGCGCCATCGGCCTTGGCCGCTGCGATGATCTCGTTGACCGCGGCCTGCAGCGCCGGCTCATTCTCGTTCAGCCCGACATAGCAGGGCGAATTCTTGATGAGGAACTTCATCGCGGGTTTCTTCGGCGGGTCCTGCGCAATGATCGCGGCGGCGACGACATTGCCGGTGGCGATCGCCTCGACCTGGCCCGAGAGGAAGGCCGAGATCGTGCCGTTATTGTCCTCGTAGCGCTTCAGCGTGGCATCGGCGGGCGCGATCTTGGTCAGCTCCAGGTCCTCGATCGAGCCGCGGGTGACGCCGACGGTCCGGCCCGACAGGTCCGAGGCATCGGCGATCGCCAGATCCTCTGGCCCGAAGACGCCGTTGTAGAAGGGTGCATAGGCGTCGGAGAAATCGATCACCGCGTCGCGCTCGGGGTTCTTGCCCATCGACGAAATGACCAGGTCGACCTTGCCGGTCTGCAGGAAGGGGATGCGGTTGGCCGAGGTCACCGGCACCAGCGCCAGGTCGACATTCAACCGCGTCGCGATCAGCCGCGCCATGTCGACATCATAGCCCTGCGGCTTCATGTCGGTGCCGACCGAACCGAAGGGCGGGAAGTCCTGGGGCACGGCCACGCGGATGATGCCCGCGGACTTGATGTCCTCCAGCGCGTCGGCAAAGGCCGCGGGGGCGGCGGAAAGCGCGGTGGCGGCGGCCAGCGCGGCGGCGAGAAGGCGGCGTTTGGTGATCATCGGTCGTCCCTGTGAATGAGCGGCCCGCGCCGGGGCGGGCCTGTCGTTGGATGGCATGCGGATGGGGTCCCGGCGGGTCATGGTGCCGCTCCGCCCGTGGCCGGGTCGAGGCGGAGGGTGTTGCGCAGCTCGGCCAGCGGATCGGCCGTGTCGGGGATGCGGATCCCGGCCGCGACCGTGTCGAGATGCGCCAGCGACAGCCGCGCCGCCTCGGCCATCTCGCCCGCGGCGATCGCGCCGGTGATGGCGCAATGGTCGCGATGCGAGGCCAGCGCCCGCGATGCGGGCTGGTAGCGCAGCGAGATCAGGATGGTGCGCGCCGTCAGGTTGCGCATGATCTCGGCCAGCGGCTCGTTGCCGCCGAGCGCGATGATGCGGCAATGGAAATCGCCCATCAGATAGGTCAGCTGCGCCTTGTCACCGGCGGCGATCGCGGCGCGTTCCTCGGCCAGGTGATCCTGCAGCCGGTCGATCTGCGCCGCGCCGAAGGGCCCGGCGGTGGAGAGGAACCCGTATTCCACGGCGCGCCGCGCGGCGAAGACCGCGGCCGCCTCCTCGGCGGAGGGGCGGTTGACGAACCAGCCGCGGCGGGGCCGGACCGAGACGATGTGACGGCTTTCCAGTCGGGTCAGCGCCTCGCGCACCAGCGTGCGCGACACCGCGAAGGCCTCGGCCAGCTGGGTCTCGCTCAGACGGCTGCCGGGCGTCAGGCGGCCTTCCACGATGGCCGAAAGCAGCGTCTTCTCGATCCCCCTGGGCATGGCGCATCGGCCTCCGGCTTGCATATCCGACTGGTACACAAGCCTTGCACCCATGCCGGCGCCCCGGCCAGAGGCGCGGCAGGGACAGGCGGAGAAAACCGGCAGATGCCTTGATTGCAGGCAGGTTCGCGGCGGCTTCGCCCGAGGATCGCGCGGATGGCGAAGGCGGCAGACCGGGGCCCGACCCGGCCGCCGTGCCGCCCGGCAGACCGGCCGGCCGCGATCGGGCCATCCTGCCCCCCGCAGCGGATCGCGGGGCGGCAGGCCGGGTCAGGCGGCGGCGAAGATGTCGCGATAGCGCTCGCGCAGCAGCGCCTTCTGCACCTTGCCCATCGTGTTGCGCGGCAATTCGGGAAGGATCTCGTAGCGCCGCGGATGCTTGAACCGCGCCATCTCTTCCGCGACCGCGGCCTCGATCGCCGCGATGTCGGGGGTCTCGCCCGGGCGCGGCACCAGCACCGCCAGCACGGTCTCGCCGAAATCCGGATGGGGCACGCCGATCACCGCGCTTTCCAGCACGCCGGGCTGGTCGTCGAGCAGGAGCTCCACCTCCTTGGGATAGATGTTGTAGCCCCCCGAGATGATCAGGTCCTTGCCGCGTCCGACGATGGTCACATAGCCCTCGGCATCGACCATGCCGAGATCGCCGGTGATGAAGAACCCGTCGGCGCGCAATTCGGCGGCGGTCTTGTCGGGCATCTGCCAGTAGCCCTTGAACACGTTGGGGCCGCGCACCTCGATCATGCCGACCTCGCCCGCGGGCAGGCCGCGGCCGGTCTCGGGATCGGTGATCTTCAGCTCCACCCCCGGCAGCGGCAGCCCCACCGTGCCCGCGCGGCGCTCGCCGTCATAGGGATTGGAGGTGTTCATGTTTGTCTCGGTCATGCCGTAGCGTTCGAGGATGCGGTGGCCGGTGCGCGCCTCGAAATCGCGATGGGTCTCGGCCAGCAGCGGCGCCGAGCCCGAGATGAAGAGCCGCATCGAGGCCACGCGGTCGCGGGTGAAGCGCGCATCGCCCAGAAGCCGGGTATAGAAGGTCGGCACCCCCATCATCGCGGTCGCCCGCGGCAGCGCGTCGAGGATCGCGTCGAGGTCGAATTTCGGCAGGAAGATCATCGCCCCGCCCGAGGCCAGCATCACGTTCGTCGCCACGAACAGACCGTGGGTGTGGAAGATCGGCAGCGCATGGACCAGCACGTCCTCGGGGCCGAAGCGCCAATGCGCCGCCAGCGTGCGCGCATTCGACAAGAGGTTGTCCTGGGTCAGCATCGCGCCCTTGGACCGCCCGGTCGTGCCCGATGTGTAGAGAAACGCCGCCAGGTCGCCGCCCGCGCGCGGCACGGTAGCGAAATCGGCGGGCATGGCGCGGGCGATCTCGGCCAGCGTGCCGCCGCCATGGGCATCCAGCGTCTCCAGCCGTGCGCCCGCCGCGGCCGCGACCGGGGCCAGGCCGGGCTCTGCCGCGGGATCGCAGACCAGCAGCCGGGCGCCGGAATTGGTAACGAAATAGTCCAGCTCGGCCGGGGTATAGCCGGTGTTCAGCGGCAGGAAGACGACCCCCGCCTGGGCGCAGGCGGCATAGAGCGCCAGCGCCTCGGGCGATTTCTCCACCTGCGCGGCCAGCCGGTCGCCCGGTCCCAGCCCGCAGGCGGTCAGCGCATGGGCCATCCGCGCCGCACGGCGCAGGAAATCCGAATGGCTCAGCGTGGTGCCGTCCGGCAGGTGCAGGAAGGGCCGGGAACTGCCGGCATGAATGCCGAAAAGCGTGTCGTAAAGCGGATTAGCCATCTGTCTTTTCCCTGGCTCTGGAGGTCGTGTCCTGGTGCGGCGGACGGGCGGCAAGCGCGCGCACGGCCGGGGTCGCGGCGATTTCGCCGCGCTGCGCATAGGCTTCGTGGTTCGGGGTGACGCGCGCGAGGTCGTAGAGATAGTTCACCATCGCCCCGCCCGACTGCGCCATCCCGTTCGCCGAGATGTCGGCCCCGCCATGGACCGCATGGACCAGCGCGCCGTTTCCCAGGTGGAACCGCGCCACCGGATCGGCGGGTTTGCCATCCTCGCGCCGCGCCCCCAGAAGGTAGCGCGCCGCCAGGATCCGCATCGCCTCGGCATCGGCCGGATCGGCCTCCAGCCCCTCGGCGGCGATCCAGCGCATCAGGCCGGGGATCGGCGAGAGCGTGACGAAGGTCTTCAGCCCCGGCAGCGCCGCCGCCAGGTCGGCCGCCACCTGCTTGATCAGGAAATTGCCGAAACTGATCCCCGCCAGCCCCTCCTGGCAGTTGGAGATGGAGTAGAAGACCGCCGTGTCGGCCTCGGCCGCCGACTGCGCCGCACGGTCGTCATCCAGAAGCGCCTGGATGGATCCGGGAATGCCGCGCGTCAGCGCCACCTCCACGAAGATCAGCGGCTCCTCCGGCATGGCCGGGTGGAAGAAGGCGAAACAGCGCCGGTCCGAGGGCGCCAGGCGCAGCCGCAGGTCGTCCCAGCTCTGGATCGCGTGCACCGCCTCATAGGCGATGATCTTCTCCAGCACGCTGGCCGGGCTGTCCCAGGTGATCGGCCGCGAGACCAGGAAACCGCGGTTGAACCACGACCGGAAGAGATGGCGCAGATCCTGGTCCAGCGCCCCCAGCTCGGGCCTCTTGCGGGCCAGCCGCAGCAGGTCGGCGCGCATCTCCACCAGACGGTGCGTGGCGCCGGGCACCTGGTTCAGCCGCCGGATCAGTTCCTGCCGCGGCGGTTCGGCGGCGGCGAGGAAGGCGCGATAGGCCCCCGCGCCGCGCCCGTCCTCATAGGCGTCCAGGCTGGCCCGCACCGCCTGCGGATCGATATCCATCTGCCCCGCCAGATGGGCGAAGAACGCCGCCCGCCCGGCCTCGTCGAGGAATTCGTAGCGGTCGAGGATCTGGCGGGCGAGGCTGAGCCCCTCGGTCTCGGCCGAGGCGCCCATCAGCGCCGCGGCCAGCTCCGGCAGGCTGCGCCCGTCCGGTTTCGCCGCCGGGCCGCGGCCGCGGCGCTCGAAGACGGTCGAGAGAAGATCGGCAAGGATGGTCACGGCATGTCCCCCATCACCAGATCGGGCAGCCAGGTTGCAATGCCCGGGAAGAGACACAATAGCACGATCCCCGCCACCATGCAGCCGACATAGGGCAGCGAGCCCATGAGGATGGTCTTGAGCTTGATGTCCGGCGCAATGCCGTTGATGACATAGAGGTTCAGCCCCACCGGCGGCGAGATCAGGCCAATCTCCATGTTGATGGTCAGCACCACCGCGAACCAGACCGCGTCGAAGCCCGCCGTCTCGATGATCGGCATCAGGATCGGCGCCGCCATCAGGATCACCGCGACGGGCGGCAGGAAGAACCCCGCGACCAGCAGGAAGACGTTGATCACCCCCATCAGAACCCAGCGGTTCACGTCGAGCTGGGCGATCCACTCGGCGATGGACTGGGTGATGTAGAGCGAGGAGAGCATGTAGGAGAACACGCCCGCCGCCCCGATGATGAACAGGATCATCACCGATTCCTTGGTGCTGTCGCGCAGCACCGACCAGATCGCGCGGGGGCTCCACATCGAGTAGATGACGATGGCGATCACCAGGCACAGGATCGCGCCCACCGCTGCGGTTTCCGAGGGCGTGGCGATGCCGCCATACATCGCGTAGAGCACGCCCGCGATGATCGCCAGGAAGGGCAGCACGCGGGGCAGGATCTCCAGCCGCTCGCGCCAGGAATAGCGCCCCGCCGACAGCGCCGTCGCATCGCCGGTCTTCCAGGTCGACCAGATCGACCAGGCCATGAACAGCCCGACCAGCATCAGCCCGGGCATCAGCCCGGCCAGGAACAGCCGCCCGATCGAGGTTTCCGTGGCGATGCCGTAGACAATCATCGTCACCGAGGGCGGGATCAGGATGCCCAGCGTGCCGCCCGCGGCGATCGACCCGGCTGCCACGCCGTCGGGAAAGCCGCGCTTGCGCATCTCGGGGATGCCCATCTTGCCGATCGCCGCGCAGGTGGCGGGCGACGATCCCGACATCGCGGCAAACAGCGCGCAGGCGCCCAGGTTCGAGATCACCAGCCCCCCCGGCACCCGCGTCAGCCAGCGTTCCAGCGCCTCGTACAGATCCGCGCCCGCGCGGGTGGAGGCGATGGCCGCCCCCATGATGATGAACATCGGGATCGACAGCAGCGCGAAATTGTCGAGCTTGCCGAAGAAGATCTCGGGCAGCAGCTCCAGCGAGCGCATGCCGTCGAAGACGATCAGGAACCCCGCCGAGACGATCAGCAGCCCCAGCGCCACCGAGACGCCCGAGAACAGCACCAGGATGGTGGCGATGGCCACGATGGCGGCAAGAAGCAGCGGATCCATCAGTCGCTCTCCAGGTTGAAGGGGCGGTCAACCCCGGTCAGCAGCGCCACCATGTCGGCAACCAGCTGCAGCAGAAGCAGGCCGAAGCCCAGCGGGATGGCCAGGTAGGGGATCCACAGCTTGACGCCCCAGACGCTTTCGGACCGCCAGCCGCGATCCCAGGCGATGTGCCAGTACTCGACCCCGTGCCAGAACATCACCGCCACGATGGCGATGGACAGGCCCAGCGTCGCGATGCACAGCACCCGGCGCGGGCCGAAGCGCAGGCTCAGAGGGATCAGGTCGACATTGACGTGCCCGCGCAGCCGCTGGACATAGGGCAGCCCGATCAGGGTCGAGCCGATCACCAGGTAGATCACCGCCTCGGTCTGCCAGACGGTGGATCCGTTCAGCACGAAGCGCACGAAGATCATCTGGCAGGTGATGACCACCGCCGCCACCACCATCGCGGCTGAACACCACCCCGCCAGGGTGGACAGCGCCGCGATCGCGCGCAGGAAGGCATTGTCGCCGGTGCGTGCAGCCGCGGCGAGGGAATGGGTTGCCATGGAAGGGCTCCGCTTGGGGAAGGATCGGGGCGGCCGCGGCCGCCCCCCGGGCTCACTCGACGGCCAGCGCCATGTCGAGCAGGCTCTGGCCGTCATCGTCCATATCCTCGACGAAGGCCTTGTAGGATGTCGCCTCGGCGATCTTGCGCCAAGCCTCGAACTCCTCGGCCGTCATGTCGCGGATCTCGACCCCCTGTTCCTCGAAGACCCGGCGCGATTCCGCGTCCTCCTTCTTGGCCTCCTCCAGGTAGAAGGCCTGCGCCTTGGCCGAGGCATCCAGCAGCGCCTGCTGCTGCGCCTCGTCCAGCCCCTCGAAGGTGGAGCGGTTGACCAGGAGCGGCTGGTACATGAACCACAGCGCGTAATCCCCCGGCGGCGTGTAGCAGGCCGCCTGTTCGTAGATGCGGTAGCTCACGAAGGACGAAGAGGACGTGTTCGCCGCGTCCAGCACCCCGGTCTGCATGGCGTTGTAGATCTCCGAGGAGGCCATGGAGGCGATCGAGGCCCCCGCCCCCGCCAGCATCTGCTCGAAGGCCTTGCCGGCCGCACGGGTCTGCAGCCCCTGCACGTCGTCGGGCGCGGTGATGCAGCCCTCGGTGCCGACGAAGCCCCCGGCTAGGTAGCCATGGACCAGCGCCATGACGTCATCCTGGGCCATGTACTTGTCCAGCGCCTCCATGAAGGGGCTGGAGGTCAGCCGCGCGGCATGGTCGTGGTTCTTCACCAGCCCCGGCATCAGCGTCAGGTTATAGGCGGGCTGCTGTCCGCCGGCATAGCTCAGCGGCAGCACCGTCATGTCCAGCTGCCCGCGGCTCAGGGGCTTGTACTGCTCGCGCGCCTTGAACAGCGACTCGCTGGGAAAGATCTTGATCTGCAGGTCGACATCGGCGGCGGCGACCTCGTCGGCGACGATCTGCGCGACCTGGTGGCGGACATCCTTGTCGGACCATTGATGCGACAGGCGCAATTCGGTGGCCCCGGCGGCGGACAGCCCGCCGAGACCGGCCAGCAGCGCAAGCGCCGTGGTCAGCTTGAGTTTCATGATTTCCTCCCTTGATCGGCGGATGTGCCTCCGCTCGGATCACAGGCTAGCCGAGTCTTGTTTTTCACGTCAACCTTCTTGTATACAGAAAATGCAAGATTGCATCTGACTTCCTGCCCGAAGGAGCGCCCATGGAGCGACGCCGCGCCGACATCATCGCCGAAGAGCTGGAGGAACGGATCTGCGACGGCACCTATCCGGACGGCGTGCGGCTGGACGAGGTGCGGCTGGCCGAGGAATTCGGGGTCTCGCGCACGCCGCTGCGCGAGGCGCTGCAGAAGCTGGCGCTGTCGGGACTGGTGGCGCAGATCCCCCGCCGCGGCGTCTTCGTGCGCCAGCCCGGGCCGGTGCAGCTGATCGAGATGTTCGAGGTCATGGCCGAGATGGAGGCGGTCTGCGGCCGCCTTGCCGCCGCGCGCATCAGCGATGCGGCGCTGGCGGAACTGGACGCGGCGAATGCGCTGTGCCGCGAGGCGGTGGCGGCGCCCGACGCCGATGCCTATTACCTGGAGAACGAGCGCTTCCACCACATCATCTACCGCGAATCCGGCAACGGTTTCCTCGAACAGGAAACCGCGGCCCTGCACCGGCGGCTGAAACCCTTCCGACGGATGCAGCTGCGGCTGCGCGGGCGGCTGCCGCAATCCATGGCCGAACACGAGGAGATCGTGGCCGCCCTGCGCGCCGCCGATGCCGAACGCGCCGCCCGGGCGCTGCGCGGCCATGTCGCCGTGCAGGGCGAGAAGTTCCGTTTCCTGATGGCGCGGCTGGCCTCAGCCGCCGAGTGACCCCTGCCCGGCCAGCGCGGCGGCATTCAGCGCGGTCTCTGGGATGCCGCCTGCCAGTGCCGTGATCACATGCTCGGCCGAGGCCAGCGCCACGCGGATCAGCGCCTCCTCGGTGGTGGCGCCCAGATGCGGGGTGAAGATCGCGCCGGGCGCGCGGCCCAGCCGTCCGGCCGGCGCGGCATCGGAATAGACATCCAGCCCGGCCCCGGCGATCCGGCCCTCCTCCAGCGCGGCGGCGAGGGCCTCCTCGTCCACCAGCCCCGCCCGCGCCGTGTTCACCAGCACCGCGCCGGGCTTCATCCCGGCAAGGGACCGCGCGTCGATCATGTGGCGCGTGGCGGGCGACATCGGCGTGTGCAGCGACACCAGGTCCGCCGCCGCCAGCCCCTCTGCCAGGGTCGCGGGGCGGGCGAAGCCGCCGGTTTCCGGCGCGCGCGGCGACCAGACCAGCACCTGCATGCCGAAGCCGCGGACCAGCATCTCGCCGGTCATCCGCCCGATCCGGCCCCAGCCCACGATCAGCGCGGTCTTGCCGAACAATTCGCCGAAGCTGCGGGAATAGCGGAATCCGGGGGCGCCCGCGCGCTCGGCCGCATCGCCCGCCGCGATCCCGCGCGACGCCGCCACCGCCAGCCCCACGGCCAGTTCCGCCACCGAGCGCGCATTCAGCCCCGGCGCATTGGCCACCAGCACGCCCTTTTCGGTCGCCGCCGCCTTGTCCACCGCGTCATGGCCCGAACCGTGCACCGCCACGACCCGCAGCCCGTCTGCCGCGGCGAAGGCCTCGGCCGAGAAGCCCGCATCGCGGGTGATCGCGGCCGTCATGCCGGGCAGCATCCGCGCCACCGTGGCCATGCGCGCATCCGGGCAGGCGACGGGCGTGATCCCGGCGGCGCGCAGCCGCGCGAGGCCGGCCTCGTGGATGGGCTGGACGATCAGGCAGTTCATGGCGCTTCCCCGGCATGTGGATCCTGCCCCAGATGCACCGCGCCGGGCGCGGGGGCAAGGCCCCGGCGACGGAAGGCCGAGGGCGGCGCCCCGCCCTGGCGGCGGAAGGCGGCGATGAAGGCCGAGGGCGTGGAATAGCCCAGCCGGGCGGCAACCGCGCTGCTGGTCTCGCCCTGTTCCAGCCATTCCAGCGCCAGCACGAAGCGCATCCGCGCGCGCCAGTCGCGGAAGGCCAGCCCGGTCTCGGCCAGGAACAGCCGCGCCAGCGTGCGCGCCCCGCAGCCTGCCGCCGCCGCCACCTGCTCCAGCCCCGCCGCGGCGCCGGGGGCGCGCAGCATCTGCTCCATCGCGCGCACCAGGCGGGGATCGCGTCCCCCGGGCAGGCGCAGATCCGGCCGGTCCAGCCGCGCCATCTCGTCCAGCGCCGTCCAGGCCAGCCGCCGCGCCTCTGCCGCAGGCAGGGACCCGTCCGTTTCCAGCCGCCGCGCGATCCCGCGCAGAAGCGGCGAGCCGCGCAGCACGACCGGCCCCCGGGGCAGGCCCGGACGCAGCGCGAACCGCGGCGCGATGAAGAAATTATGCACCTCGATCCCGGTCGCGGCCTGAAGCCGGTGCGGCAGGCCCGGCGGGATCCAGACCCCGTGCCTGGGCGGCACGATCCAGGCATCCGGCCCCGCCTGCAGCCGCATCAGTCCCGCATAGCACAGGACCAGCTGCGCGCGCGCATGGCTGTGCGGGGCGACGCCTTCGCCCGGGGCCAGCCGCCCGGTCGTCACCAGGATCGGCCGGGCCGGATCGGCGGCATCCCCCGGCGCCTGATGCGCCTGCGCCTCTGGCAGAAACGCGACATCCTTTGTCATCCTGTCATTCTGGCACAGCGCGCCGCGCATGGCTATGGAGGGCCCAGCCCGCAGCGCAAGGAGACGGCAATGGCCCGTGGCAAGAAGATCGTGGTGGCGGCGCTGGCGCTGGGGGCGGCGGCGCTGGTGATGCGCCCGCCCGCGGGGCTGGATCCGGTCCAGGCCCGCATCCTGGCCGTGGTGATGATGACCCTGGGACTTTGGGCGACGGCGCTGATCCCGCCCTTCGTCACCGCGCTGGCCTTCTTCGCGGCGCTGCTGGTGCCGGGGCTGGCCGCACCCGAGCTGGTCTTCTCGGGCTTTTCCTCCGCGGCGATCTGGCTGATCGTCTCGGGTTTCGTCATCGGCGCGGCGATCCAGGCCACCGGGCTGGGCCAGAGGCTGGCGGGCTGGGTCGCGCCGCATCTGTCGCGCAGCTATCCGATGCTGATCGGCGGGCTGATGGCGATGGGCATGGTGCTGGGATTCCTCATGCCCTCCTCGCTGGGGCGCGCGATGATCCTGGTGCCGATCGCCATGGCGCTGGCCGACCGGCTGGGGCTGGAACCCGGCAGCCGCGGGCGCAGCGGCGTGGCGGTCACCGTCGCGCTTGCCGCGAATGTGCCGGGCTACGCGATCCTGCCGGCCAACCTGGCCAACATGGTGCTCTCGGGCGCGGCGGATGGCATCCTCGGCATCCATTTCGGCTATGCCGAGTATCTGGCGCTGCATTTCCCGGTTCTGGGCGTCCTGCGCTGCGCGCTTCTGGTGGTGCTGATCCTGCGGATCTTTCCCGCCGAAACCCCCGCCCTGCCGCCCGAGCCCGCCCCACCGGCCAGGCTCTCGGGGGCGGAGCTGCGGCTGTCGGTCCTGCTTTGCGCGACGCTGGCGCTGTGGATGACCGACAGCCTGCACGGGGTGAATGCAGGCTGGGTCGGGCTGGCGGCGGCGGTGCTGATGCTGCTGCCGGGCCTGGGTTTCGTCGATGCGAAGGCGTTCCGGGACAGCGCCGACCTGCCGATGCTGCTGATGGTCGCGGCGGTTCTGGGCCTCGGCGCGGTGGTCAGCCAGGCGGGGCTGGGCGGGCTGCTGGCCGACCTGGTCGCGGATGTCCTGCCGATGGCGCCGGGGCGGGATTTCGTCAATTTCCTGTCGCTGTCGCTCCTGGCGATGCTGACCGGGATGGTGGCCACGATTTCCGGCGTGCCCGCGGTGCTGACGCCCTTGGCGGGACAGCTGGCCGAACAGACCGGCCTGCCGGTGGAGACGGTGCTGATGACCCAGGTGCTGGGCTTCTCCACCATGCTGCTGCCCTATCAGGCGCCGCCGCTGCTGATCGCGCTGGGGCTGGCGAAGGAGCCGCCGCGCAGCATCGTGCGGGTGCTTCTGCTGCTGGCGGCGGCCACCTTCCTGATCCTGGCACCGCTGGATTTCCTGTGGTGGCGACTGCTGGGGCGGGTCTAGAGGTTGCCCGCCTCGCCCAGCCAGGGGTCCTCGGGATCGAGATCGCGGTAATCCAGCCCCTCGCGCTCCAGCCAGGGGCCCAGGAGCCGCAGGAAGTCGCCCGGCCCCGCCTGGACCGGCCGCATCCGCGGATGCCAGGGCGCCGGGCGGAACCGGCCCTGCGGGTCGCGGTCCCCGGCATTCCACGCCCCCCAGGGCGCGGCGGGATCGATATGGGCGCCGATGCGGGAATTCAGCACCACGCATTTGCCCACGGATTCCAGCGTCTCGCGGCTGATCGTGCCCAGGGGCGGATCATAGGCCGAAACCGCGCCCAGCCGGCACGCGTAATCCGCAACCGGCGCTTGGCCGTAGGGCGTCGCGCGCACCCCCTCGAACCACTGGCGCCCCAGCTGGAACCGGCCCGCCAGCGCGCGGGCGCTGCCATCATGGGTGAAATCGCAATCGTCGAAGACGAAGCCATAGGCGGCGCGCAGGCTGGTCGCGGGGGCGGTGGCCCAGGCCATTTCCGCCCGCGTCCCGCGCGACCGGATGGTGCAGCCCTGGAACCACGCCGTCGCCTGGCCGAAGATGAAATCGACATCGCCCTCGATCTCGCAGCCCGAGAGGAAGGCGCGCACCGTCCGGTCCTTGGGGCCCTGCAGGTAGAGCGTGTCCTGATAACTCGACAGGCGCAGCCCCTCGGCATGGAGCCGGTCGGCCGAGGCCGACAGAAGCGCCACCGCCTGGTGCTGGCCGCTGCCGGCCTGGCCCGCCGCGTTGAAGCTGGTGGGCTTGTCCATCGCCTCGGCCCGGTCGCAGTTATAGCGGTTGGTCACGGCAAAGCCGCGCAGGCGGGTCTCGTCGGCCTCCACCCGCAGGACCGAGGCATTGGCGGTGGTGATCTTGTCGCGCGCGGCGATGCGTTCGAAGATCGCCCGCGTCTCGGGGCTGCATCCCTCGAATTGCGCGGCGAAGCGGCGGCGATACTCGGCGCCGGTCATCTCGGCATCGATATCGTCCTGCAACTCGGCGCCCGCCCCCTGCAGCGTGAAGCAGAGCCAGCCCTCCCCCAGCCGCACCCGCGGCAGATAGACCAGCCCCTCATGCCGGCCCGGCGCCAGCGCGAGGACCACCCGCCCGGGCGTCCCGGCGGCCCGGGCCCGGGCGATGGCCGCCTCCACGGCGCGCTGCACCTGCCCCGGCGCACCGGGGGAAATGGTGACATCGGCGTCGGGCCAGCCGGCGGCATCGGGGTCCCAGTGATCGGCGGTCTCGGCACCGAACATCCCCGCCCGGGCCAGCACCTGCGCCCGGGTGAAGCGCGCCGCCTGGGCGGGGCTCAGCTGCGGCCGCGCCGGGGTTTCGTCCAGCATCAGGCGACCCGCGCCCGCGCCGCGGCGCCGCGGCGCTCCAGATGGGCGGCATAGCTCATCATCAGCGGCCCCACCCCCTTGATGTCATCGGCCACGCGCGCCTCGGTCAGGTAGTATTCGGCAGACCCGTCGCGGAAGCGGTTCTCGAAATAGCCCAGGCCCGCGACCTCGCAGATCTCGGCCATCTCCTGGCCGCCATCCGCGCGCGGGCGCACCACCTTGGCGGCGAGGATGTCGAAGAGGTCGGCGGGCGGCGGCTCCGCCAGTCCCAGCGCGGCGCCCTTTTCCAGCGCGTAGACGAACATCGCCGAGGCCGAGCTTTCCTCGTAATTGCCGTCGAGATCGGGGCGGTCGATCACCTGCAGCCAGATCCCCCCCGGCACGCGCAGCGCGGCGATGCGCGCCAGCAGGTCGCGGGTCTGCGGCTCCAGCGGCGCGAAGCGCTCCGGTCCCACCAGCGCCGCGATATCGACCAGCGCCATGGCCAGCCAGCCAAGCGCGCGCGACCAATGCGCCTTGTTGTGCCCGGTGCCGCGATCGGCCCAGGGCTGGCGGCGCGCCTCGTCCATGGCATGGGCATAAAGCCCGGTCGCCTCGACCTTCGTCATCTCCAGCGCCGTGACCACCTGGGCGATGGCATCCGCGACCAGAGCGTCATCGCCGGTGCGCAGCCCGTAGCCGATCTGGAAGGGCGCGCCCATGTAGAGACCGTCCAGCCAGACCTGCCAGGGATAGCGCAGCTTGTGCCAGTAGACCCCGGATTTCGTGCGCGGATGGCTGGCCAGCTGGTCGATCAGGATCGCCGCGGCGGCCATGTATTTCGGATCGCCCGTCACCTCGTCGAGATACAGCAGGGCCCGGCCCGACAGCACGTTGTCGATGTTGTAATCCGACAGCGCATAGCCCGCCAGCGCGGTCCCGTCGCCGATCTGGACATCCACGCGGCGCTGCATCGCCTCCAGCCAGCGCGGCTCGCCGGTGGCGCGGTGCAGAAGTTCCAGACCGCGATAGAGGCAGCCATCCTCGTAGCACCAGGGTCCGCCCTTGTAGGGGGTGTAGGCCGCGGCGAAGGCGGAGAAATAGTCGGTCAGCATGGCTCGGGGTCCTTCGTCGTCTCGAATATCTCGACTGCGCCGGTCACTTCGGCGAAATCGGCGCGGATGGTCTCGCGGCAGGCAGGTGCGACGCCCGTGGCCATCAGCGGCACGGCCGGTTCGGCATCGGGGTCGAAGCTGGCGCGGACGCGCTCCAGCGTGATGCCGCGGATCGGGCTTTCGGGCAGGCCCAGCAATGCGACCACCGCCAGCTTCACCCCTGTCGCGGTCACGTCGCGGAAGGCGATGTCCTCGATCACCGGGGTCGTGTCGTCCACCGGCGCCGGGGTGCGGGTCTGCACCCAGTCGTCATGCCCGTCGGGGTCGCAGAAATAGAAGGCATTGCCGGCAAAGGGCGTCGGCACGTCGGTCATGACCACATGGTCCAGCGTGATCCGCGCCACCTTGCCGCCCCGGCCGCGCCGGGTCTTGATCCGCAGCCCCCGGTCGGTGCGGTCGAAACTGCAGGAAGAGATGGTCACGTCGGTGATCTCGCCGGACATCTCGCTGCCCAGCACCACGGCGCCATGGCCGCGCTCCATGTGGCACTGGGTGACGGTCATCCGCCGCGTCGGGGCAAGGTGATCGGTGCGCCCCGGCGCGCGCTTGCCCGCCTTGACCGCGATGCAGTCGTCGCCGACCGAGAAATGCAGCCCTGCCAGGGTGACATCCTCGCAGCTTTCGGGATCCAGCCCGTCGGTATTGGGGCTGTCATGGGGGTTCTCGATGAACATCGCCGCCGCCGTCAGGCGGTCGCAGCAGAAGGGATGCACCGTCCAGCTGGGCGAATTGCGCACCGTGATCCCCGAAATCTCGACATCCGGCGAATGCGCCAGGAACAGCGTGCGCGGCCGGCGGGCGCCGTCGCGGGTTTCCTTCGGCCAGGACCACCAGTCGCCGCGATCACCGCCGCCATCGAGGATGCCGCGGCCGGTGATCTTCAGCCCGGCGCAGTCGATGCCGGTCAGCACCGAGGCAAAGCAGGTCTCGGGCAGGCCTTCCCAGGTGCCGATGACGCGGCCGTCCCCGTCGCGGGCGGGCAGCTGCGGCCAGCCGGTGCGATCGGCCTTCCCGGCCAGTTCCGCCCCCTCGGGCAGCCAGAAGGTGATGCCGGGCCTGAGGAAGACGGGGCCGGTGACATGGCGTCCGCGCGGGATCATCAGCGTGCCGCCCGCGGGCGTCGCGGCGACGGCGGCGGCCAGCGCCGCGGCATTGTCCGCGGCCGCCGGGTCGATCCCGTGATCGCGCGCATCGACCAGCCCGGCACAGGGCGGGGTGCGGAATTCCAGGTCGCCGAGGTCGCTGTCGAAGAGGTAGTCATGCCCCGGCAGCAGGTCCTCGACGAAGACCGCCGCCGTATCGGCCGTGCCCTCGTAATAGATCACGCCGTCGCGGCTGAGCCGCCAGCGAACCGGCGCGGGCAGGCGATAGAGCGCGCCGGGCGGCGACAGCAGGATCGTGGCGGTCCGGGAGGACAGGGTGACGAGACGGAGAACGGTCATCGAAAACGGGGCCTTGTGCACGCGGTAGGCGGGGGGCGGCGCGAACCGCCCCCCGGGGAGGAACTCAGGACTTGATGTCGTCCAGCGCTTCCTGGATGGCATAGATCATCTCGTCGGCCGCGGTTTCCGCGTCGATCTCGCCATAGGCGAAGAGCTCGAGATTATCCTCCATCGCCGAGCGCACGTCGGGATGTTCCATGTAGGGATGGATCGCGGGGCCCTCGGCCTCGATCACCAGCTTCTGCGCCTCGATCTGCTCGGGGCTGAGTTCGCCGCTTTCGGTCAGCGCGTCCAGGGCCGCCTTGGAGGCGGGCACCCCGCGCGAGGATCCCATGGCCGCGATGCCCTCGGGTTCGTTCAGCAGGCAGTTCAGCACCTCGGCCGCCGCTTCCGGATTGTCCGAATTCGCCGAGATGGAGAACACCATGGAGGCCTTGCGGTACACGCCCTCGGTCTTCTCGCCCTGCTGGTCGATGATGCCGGTATAGGCCAGGCTCTGGCCTTCCTGGATCGGGTCGGAGATCTTGAAATAGGTGCTGTCCCACTGATAGCTGCCGGCGATTTCGCCATTGGCCCATTTGGGGTTCTCGTGGATCGGCAGGTTGCCCGCGGCCAGAACGTCCTTCCAAGGCTGGATGACGTGGTTGTCGACCAGGCTCTGGTAGAAGGTGATCGCGTCGGCCAGCTCCTCGACCGACCACAGGATCTCGTTGGTTTCCGGGTCGATGAGCGGCTTGCCGGTCTTCTGCGTGCCGTAGAGCGTCACCAGGAGCGTGCCGTCCAGCGCGATCCCCTCGAACGGGTAATAGGCATCGCCCAGCTTTTCCTGGAAGATCGGACCGGCCGCCAACAGGTCCTCCCAGGTGGTCGGCAGCTCCAGTCCGGCCTTCTCGTAGGTGGTCTCGTTGAAGACGAAGAGCCGCCCCGTGGTGGAGACCGGCAGGCCGTTCAGTACGCCGTTGCGGCGGCCCGCCTCGAGCTGCTCGGGCGTCCACTGGCTGAGATCCAGCGCATCGAGCGATTCCAGATCGGCGAACCCGTCGCCGCGCGCCGAGAAGATCGGCAGCCAGGGCCAGTTGATCTGCATGATGTCGGCCTCGGTCCGGCCGGCGATCTGGGTCGCGACCTTCTCGAAATGGCCCTGCCAGCCGGTGAATTCCGGCTTGATCGTGTGGCCGTGCTTCTCGCCGCAGACTTTCAGCGCCTCCTGCGTGGCCAGGTGGCGGCTGTCGCCGCCCCACCAGCTCATCCGCAGCTCGGCCGCCTGGGCGGTGCCTGTCAGTGCCGTCGTGGCCAGTGCCAGGCCCATGAGTGCCGTTTTCATCCTGTTTCTCCTCCCTTGGATGGTCAGTTGATCTGTCCCTTGAGCGACACATTCTCGCCCGAGGTGACATCGAAGACATGCGCATGGCGGCCCGAGACGGTCAGGCCGACCTTGTCGCCGCGCTGGGTCGCGCGGTCGAATTGCTCGGAAGGCACGACCGCGACGAAGGTGGCGCTGCCGACCTTGGCGTGCAGGTTCACCTCGTGGCCCATGAATTCCACGTTGGTCACGCTGCCGGTCAGGCTGTCGGGGCTGCCGGCGGGGGCGACGCCCAGGTGCTGCGGGCGGATGCCCAGCGTGACGGGTCCGTCCTGGCAGTACAGGCGGCGCGCCAGCTCGTCGCCCAGATCGACCGTCTGCCCGTCCAGCGTCAGCTGCGCGCCGATCCCGCGGGTCAGCACGGCGGGCACCAGGTTCATCTCGGGCATGCCGATGAAGCCTGCGACGAAGGCATTGGCGGGACGTTCATACAGCGTCACCGGGTCGGCCACCTGCATAATATGGCCGTCCTTCATCACGCAGATGCGGTCGCCCATGGTCATCGCCTCGACCTGGTCATGGGTCACGTAGACCACGGTCGCCGGGCGGCCTTCGGCCTTCAGGCGCTTGTGCAGGTCGGTGATGCGCACCCGCATCGCGGCGCGCAGCTTGGCATCGAGGTTCGACAGCGGCTCGTCGAAGAGGAAGACGTCCGGGTGCTTGATCAGCGCGCGGCCCACCGCCACCCGCTGCGCCTGCCCGCCCGACAGCTGCTTGGGCAGCCGGTCGAGGAGCTTCTCGATCTCCAGGATCTCGGACACCTCGTCGGTGGCGGTGGCGATCTCGGCCTTGGGCTTGCCGCGCAGCTGCAGCCCGAAGCCGAGGTTCCGGCGCACTTTCATATGCGGATAGAGCGCGTAGTTCTGGAACACCATGGCGATGCCGCGCTTGCCCGGCACCAGGTCGTTGACGACGTTCTCGCCGATGCGGATCTCGCCGCCTGAGATGGTCTCCAGCCCCGCGATCATCCGCAGCGTGGTGGACTTGGCGCAGCCCGAGGGCCCCACCAGCACCATGAATTCGCCTTCCTTCACCTCGAGGTTGATCCCGTGGACCGCCTTGAAGCCGTTGCCATAGGTCTTCTCGACCGATTTCAGTTGCAGTTCAGCCATCAGCCTTTGACTCCTCCGGTCGAGATGCCTTCGATGAAGTATTTCTGTGCCATGAAGAACACGGCGAGGGACGGGGCGAGCGCGAGGACCGACATCGCGAGGATCTGGTTCCAGGCAAAGGCCTCGGTCGTGTCGATGGAGAGCTTGAGCGCCAGGCTCACCGGGTATTTCTCGACCGACGAGATGTAGATCAGCGGTCCGAGGAAGTCGTTCATCGTCCACATGAACTGGAACAGGCAGACCGAGATCAGCGCGGGCATCAGCATCGGCACGACGATGTAGATCAGCGTCTGCAGCGTGGTCGCCCCGTCGACGCGGGCGGCTTCCTCCATGTCGCGCGGGATGGCGCGCAGGAACTGGATCACCATGAAGACGAAGAACGCATCGCCCGCCAGCGCCGAGGGCACCCACAGCGGCAGGAAGGAGTCCAGCCAGCCGATGTCGCGGAACAGCAGGTATTGCGGGATCCGCGTCACCACGTTGGGCAGAAGAAGCGTCGCGATCACGGTCATGAAGAGGAACTTCTTGCCTGGGAACTCGAAGCGCGCGAAGCCATAGGCGACCAGCGTGCAGGAGATCGCGGTGCCGATCGTCTTGGGGATGATGATCCACAGCGAGTTCAGGAAGAACCGCCCGAACGTGTAGGGGGTCGATGTCTTCCAGCCCTCGATATAGCCCGAGATGGTCGGTTCGCTGGGCCAGAAGCCCGGCGAGGAGAACATCTCGGCATTGGTCTTGAAGGACGCGCCGATCAGCCAGATCAGCGGATAGATCATGATCAGCCCGACGAGGCTCAGCAGGCCATAGCGCAGGATCTGCGACCGCAGGGCCTTGCGGCGATGCTTGAGCTCGATGGCGGTGGGCGGTTCGGGGCTTTTCGCGACGGGAATGTCGGTGATGGCGGCCATTGGATCAGCTCCTCTTGTCGCCGGCGTAGTAGACCCACTTCTTCGACGACCAGAAGGCGATGAGGGTCAGGACCATGATGATGGCAAAGAGCACCCAGGCGATGGCGGAGGCATAGCCCATGTCGAAGCTCTTGAAGGCCTTGTCGTAGATGTAGAGCGGCAGCAGGTAGGTGGATTTCATCGGGCCGCCATCGGTGATGATGTAGGGGCCGTTGAATTCCTGGAAGGCCTGGACCGTCTGCATGATGAGGTTGAAGAAGATCACCGGCGTGATCAGCGGCAGCGTGATGTGCCGGAAGATCTTCCAGGGTCCCGCCCCGTCGATCGCCGCCGCCTCGTAGAGCGACTTGTCCACCGATTGCAGCGCGGCGAGGAAGATCACCATGGCCGAACCGAACTGCCAGCAGCGCAGCAGCGTGATGGTGAACAGCGCGTTATTGGGGTCGCCGAACCAGTTGACCGGATCGATCCCGATGCTGGCCAGCATCATGTTCACCAGCCCGGTATCGGCGAAGATATAGCGCCACAGAACCGCGATCGCCACGGACCCGCCGAGGATCGAGGGCACGTAATAGGCCGTGCGGAACAGGTTGATCGCCTTCAGCCGGTAGTTCAGCACGACGGCGATGAACAGCGCGAAGGCCAGTTTCAGCGGCACCGTCGAGAAGACGTAGATCAGCGTGACGGACAGCGACTTGTCGAAGGTCCGGTCGCGGGTGAACAGCTTCTCGTAATTGTCCAGCCCCACCCATTCCGGGGAAGAGAGCAGGTCGTAATCCGTGAAGCTGAGATAGAAGGATGCGAGGAACGGAAACGCCGTGAAGAGCAGAAGCCCGATCACATAGGGCGAGACGTACCACAGCCCCATCCACTTGCTTTCGCCACCCATCATGCGGCTCCTTTCAGGGTCTCGGGGATCCATGCGCCGGTGGCGGCGATCATCTCCTGGAACATCATCCGCGCCTTCGCCTCCTCCAGAGGCGCCACCAGCGGGTCGGAATGGAAAAGCGGGAACAGCGCGGCGGCCTCGTCGGCCATCACCGCGTCGAGAAGCGCGACCTGCCGCGCGGCATGGGCCGCGACCAGCGGCTCCAGCGCGGCGGGCAGTCGGCCGGCGATCACCGGCGTGACCCCCAGCCCCGAGAAGACGGCATTGGTCTCCACCACCGCGCCCTCGGGCAGGCCCGCGATCTGCCCGCGATTGGGCAGGTTCACGTTGGAAATGCAGGGCGTCCCCGACATCAGCGCCGCGATCTGGTCGACCAGGGCCTCGTCAGAGCGCCCCGGCGCGGGCGCGGTGTCGCCCCGGGCCAGGGCCTCGGCGGCGGCGCGCTTCGCGGCCTGTTCGCGCTGGCGGTATTCCACCGGCGTCAGGCCGAAGCCCCAGCCTGCGGAATCGTCCAGATAATCGGCCGCCGGCAGGAATTCCGCCAGGTGCCGGTCGCCCGCGGCGGCCGGGATGCCGAAGCGGCGCAGCAGGTCGAATTTCACCTTCGAGCGGTCGCCGAAATAGCGCTCATGCTCGTCCGCCGGGTCGGGCTCGGCCTCCACCCAGCCGGTGCCGCCATGGGCCGCGGCGAAATCGCGATAGGCCGGCAGCATGTCGCGCCCCGCCACCGCGATGCGGTCCACGAAGGTGAAATGGTTGATGCCCAGGACATTGACCTCGACATCGCGATGGCTGTGGCGGGGCGCGCCCGCCGCGCGGTTGGCGATCCAGGCGACCTGCTTTCTCAGCTTGGTCACCTCGTGGCATTCGCCCCAGGCGCGGATCTGGGGAAAGCCGCGATAGAGGGCGCCGGTCAGCACGCTCATCGGGTTGGTCAGGTTGCAGACATGGGCGCGGGGCGCGTGCTCGCCGATGGCGCGGCCGATCTCGGCCAGCATCGGGATGGCGCGCAGCGCCCGCACGAAACCGCCCGGTCCGACCGTGTCGCCCACGGCCTGGGGAATGCCGTGGCGCGCCGGGATGCCGATATCCTGGGCCATGTCCTCGAACCGGCCCGGCAGGATGGAGACGACGACGATATCGGCGCCGGCCAGCGCCTCGGCGAGGCTGGCGCAGGCGCGGTAGCGGGCGGGCGTGCCTGCGGACACGGGCGCGAAGCGCGCTCCCATCGCGGCATTGCGCTGCGCCGCGGCCAGGTCCAGGTCGTACAGCCGGACCTCCGCCGCCAGGCGCCGGTCATGGGCCAGATCCGCCATCAGCTTGGGCGCCCAGTTCAGCGAGCCGCCGCCGATATAGGCGATCTGCACGGGTATTCTGTCTTCGGAATGATTCATGATGCCAGTCTGCGACACGCCGCGTTCACCGCCCGGACCGGACGGACGCGACGGCGCCTCGTGCTCCTCCCTTGTACCGGGCTCCCCCGCCCGGGACTCATGGTTATGATTCCATGAAAGGACCCTATTATGGCTTGCGCCTGGCGGGACATGCCGGGTATGGCAGAAAAAGATGGACAAAACCGAACACTTCCCCCTTTCGCTCATGCCGATGCGGTCGCTGTCGCTGCGGCTGTCCCGCTCGGCCATCAAGATGCGCCACAACGCCCTGTGGCGGATCGACAAGCTGAACCCCGTCCACGACCTGATCATGCCGCTGACCGGGCGGGGGCGCTACTGGATCGGCGGGCATGAATTCACGCTGGAACCCGGCGAGGCGATGCTGATCCCGGCCTATACCCGGTTCCGCGGGCGCCATGATTGCGGCGAAGAGGAATATACCGGCGTGGCACAGCATTTCATGCTGGACCTCTTCGGGCGGGGCGATGTCATCACCCAGATGCGGCTGGCGCCCAAGGCGCGATTCGATGACTGGGAGGCGCTGATGCCGATGGTGCGGCATTACCGCGAATCGACCTCGCGGGCGAATACCACGCTCAGCCAGCACCACGCCTTCATGGTGCTGCTGCTGGCTCATCTGGAGGCCGCCTTCGAGGGCTGGCAGACCGACGACACCGCGCCTGAAAGCCAGGACCAGCTGTCGCTGCACATCATGTTCGTGGCCTCGCGGCTGTCCTCGGACCCGCTCGGGGCGGGGGTGGAGGACGCGCTGGCCTCGGTGCCCTACAATCCCGACTACTTCCGCCGCGCCTTCCGCGACCGGATGGGGATGACGCCCAAGAAGTTCCGCGAACTCAAGCGGATGGAATTCGCGGCCAACCGGCTGGGCATGGGGCTGTCGGTGAAGGAGACGGCGCTGGAGCTGGGCTTCGCCGACCCTTATTTCTTCAGCCGGATGTTCAAGCAATATATCGGCGACAGCCCCTCGCGCTACCGGCTCAGCAAAAGCGCCCTGCCCCCCGCGGGCTCCGATGCCTCCGGGGAGCCGGTCGCGCGCTGAGCCGGGGACGGCTACATCACCGCGCCGATCTGCCAGGGCAGGAACTCGCTGTCGCCAAGGCCCAGCAATTCGCTCTTGCTGCGCTCGCCCGAGGCGGTGGCGATCACCTTTTCCAGGATCTCCCGGCCCTTGTCCTGCAGGCTGACGCCGCCGCTGACGATGTCGCCCGCATTCAGATCCATGTCGTCGGGCATCGCGGCGTAAAGCGCGTCATTCGTCGCCATCTTGATCGTCGGCGCGGGTTTCGAGCCGAAAGCCGAACCGCGCCCGGTGGTGAAGACCAGCACCTGCGCCCCGCCGGCGATCTGTCCGGTGGCCGAAACCGGATCATAGCCCGGCGTGTCCATGAACACGAGGCCGGGGGTGCGGATCTGCTGGCCATAGGCCAGCACGTCGCGAAGGGGGGTCGATCCCGCCTTCGCGACGGCCCCCAGGGATTTCTCCAGGATCGTGGTCAGCCCGCCCGCCTTGTTGCCGGGGCTGGGATTGTTGTCCATCGAGCCGCCATTCATCGCGGTATAGCCTTCCCACCACCGGATGCGTTCCAACAGTTTTTCCGCGATTTCAGGCGTTTCCGCGCGGCGCAGCAGCAGCTCCTCGGCGCCGAAGATCTCGGGCGTCTCCGACAGGACCACCGTGCCGCCCAGCCCGACCAGCAGATCGCAGGCGATCCCCAGGGCCGGATTGGCCGATATCCCGGAATATCCATCCGATCCGCCGCATTGCAGCGCGAGCGTCAGGGCCGAGACCGGGCAATCCTCGCGCTCCGCCCGGTTCACCTCGGGCAGCATCTCGCGGATCTTGCCGGCGATCAGCTCGACCGTCGCGCGGGTGCCGCCGTTTTCCTGGATGGTCAGCCCGTGGAACCGCTCTTCGCCGGTGGCGTCGAACATCTGCTTCATCCGGGCGATCTGCATCACCTCGCAGCCCAGGCCCACGAAGATCGCCGCGCCGACATTGGGATGGGTGGCATGGCCCCACAGCACGCGCTGCAGGTTCTCCCAGCCGGGGCCCTCGTTGTTCATGCCGCAGCCGGTGCCATGGGCGAAGGCCACGACCCCGTCGACATTGGGATACTGCGTCAGCTCGCCCGAGCGCATCACCGCATCCGCGGCCTGGCGGATCACCGTGGCCGAGCAGTTCACGGTGGCGACCAGCGCGATCATGTTGCGCGTGCCGATCCGCCCGTCGGCGCGGCGATAGCCGCGGAAGCTGCGCGGCGCCATCTGCGGGACCGCGCGGCGCGCCGCCTCCAGATCCGCGCCGATCGCGTAGTCGCGGCCATGCGCGCCGATCTCGCAATTGTGGCTGTGGACATGGCCGCCTTCGGGAATGTCCATCGTGGCATAGCCGATGATCTGCCCGAACTTGCGGATCGCCGCGCCTTTCGCGATGGCATGGCGCGCCAGCTTGTGCCCGGGCGAGACCGGCGCCTCGAGGGGCATGCCGCGGCCCAGCGGCGTCTCGCCGGCCTTGGCGCGGGTGGTGACGATGGCGACGTCGTCGCGGTCGTCCAGCAGGATCGGGTCGGACATGGGTGTTTCTCCGGTTGGGGCGGGGCGCACGCCTCCGCGCGCCCCGCCGGAAGGACGATCAGCGGGCCAGCCAGCCGCCATCCACGTTCAGCACCGCGCCGGTGACGTATTTCGCCGCCGGCGAGGCCAGGAAGCACACGGCCCCCGCGATATCCTCGGGCTCGCCCCAGCGCCCGGCCGGGATGCGTTCCAGGATCTGGCGCGACCGGTCCTCGTCGGCGCGCAGCGCCTCGGTATTGTTGGTCGCGATATAGCCCGGCGCCACCGCGTTGACGGTGATGCCCTGCGGCGCCCATTCATTGGCGAAGATCTTGGTCAGGCCCGCCACGCCGTGTTTCGACGCGGTATAGCCCGGCACCCGGATCCCGCCCTGGAAGGACAGCAGCGACGCGATATTCACGATCCGCCCGCCCTCGCCGCGCGCGATCGCCTGCTTGCCGAAGGCCTGGCACAGCAGGAACACCGCCTTGAGGTTGACATTCATCACCTCGTCCCAGTCCAGCTCGGAATGCTGGACCGAGTCCTCGCGGCGGATGATGCCCGCGTTGTTCACCAGGATATCCAGCGGCCCGCAGGACTCCAGCGCGGCCACGCCGGCATGGGGATCCGACAGGTCGACCAGCAGCGTCTCGGCCGAGCCGCCCGCCGCCTTGATCGTCTCCACCGTCTCGTCGCAGGCCCGGCGGCCTGCGGCGATGACATGGGCCCCGCGTTCCGCGAGACCCACGGCGATGGCCTGCCCGATCCCGGTATTCGCGCCCGTCACCAGGGCGCGTTTCCCGTCGATGCGGAATGCATCCATCAGCGCAGATCCTCCATGGCGACGAAGTCCATGTCGGTGAAGTCGGTATTGTCGCCCGCCATCGCCCAGCAGAAGGTGTAGGCGCCGGTGCCGGCACCCGAATGGATCGACCAGGGCGGGGAGATCACGGCCTCTTCGTTCGACATCACGATATGGCGGGTCTCGTTCGGCTCGCCCATGAAGTGGAAGACGCGCGACCCTTCGTCGAGGTCGAAATACAGGTAGGCTTCCATGCGGCGGTCATGCAGGTGCGCGGGCATGGTGTTCCACAGGCTGCCCGGCAGGAACTGGGTATAGCCCATGGTCAGCTGGCAGGTTTCCTGGACGTCGGGATGCAGGAACTGGATGATGACGCGCTCGTTCGCGGTCTCCTTGGAGCCCAGTTCCACGCGCTTGGCATCGGCGGGCTTGATCAGCCGGGTCGCGATCGCGCGATGCGCCGGGGTGCAGACCAGGTAGAACCGCGCCGCGCCCGAGAACTCGACCGGGCCCGAGCCCATGCCGATGTAAAGGACGTCGCCCTTCTCCATCTCGTAGCTCTTGCCGCCGACAGTGACCGTGCCGGCTTCCGGGCCGATGTTCAGAACGCCCATCTCGCGGCGCTCCAGCACGGTCTTGGTGCCGGTATTCTGGACCTCGTCCACGGTCAGGCTGCCGCCATCGGGGGTGACCGAGCCCAGGATCATGCGGTCGTAATGCGAATAGGTCAGCTTGACCTCGCCCGGCACGAACAGGCCGTCGACGTGGAATTCGTTGCGCAGCCCGTCCGTGTCGAGCGTCTTGGTGGTGCGCGGGTCGATCGCGTGGCGGATGTCGACTTGGGTCATGGGGGTCTCCTCCTTACAGGAAATCGTCACGTCGGGGGGTGAAGCAGTCGATCAGCTCGCCGTCTTCGAGACAGACGCAGCCATGCGTCGCCCCCGACGGGATCACGAAACTGTCGCCCGGCCCGATTTCGGTGGTCGTCTCGCCGATGGTGAAAGCGAAACGGCCGGTCTTCACATAGGTCGACTGCACATGCGGATGATTGTGCAGCGCGCCTTCCGCATCCTTGGAGAAACGGAAGGACACCACCATCAGTTCCGGCGAATCCGCCAGAACCTGTCTGGTAACTCCGCCGAGATCTACGGCGGGAAAGGCTTTAGTCATAGGATATCTCCATTGATCTGTATGACACCCCTTACCTGAAAACCGCCGGAAGCCAAAGCGACAGTGCCGGGACATATGTGACCAGCAGCAGCGTGCCGAAGGCGGCGAAGTAGAAGGGCCAGATCGTGCGCATCGCCTGGCCGATGCCGATATTGCCGACCGCGCAGCCGACGAACAGCACCGATCCCACCGGCGGCGTGCACAGCCCGATGCCGAGGTTGAGGATCAGGATGATGCCGAACTGCACCGGGTCCACCCCGAAGGCCTGCGCCACGGGCAGGAAGATCGGCGTGGTGATAACGATCAGCGGGCTCATGTCCATGAACGTGCCCAGCACCAGCAGGCTGACGTTGATCAAGAGCAGGATGACGATCGGGTTGTCCGAGAAGTTCTGCAGGAACTCCACCATCGAGGCGGGCACCTTGAGGAAGGCCAGCAGCCAGCCGAAGGCCGCCGCCATGCCGATCACCAGAAGCACCATCGCGGTGGTCCGCACCGCCGCCAGCGTCGCCTCGACGAAATCGCGCCATTTCAGCGACCGGTAGGCCACCAGCGTCACCAGCAGCGCATAGACCACCGCGATGCAGGAGCTTTCCGAGGCGGTGAAGATGCCCGAGCGCACGCCGCCGAAGATGATCGCCACCAGGATCAGCCCCGGCACCGCCGAGACGAACAGCGCGCCCAGCATCCGCATCCCCGGGAAGGCTTCGGTCGGATAGCCGCGGCTGCGCGCCACGAACCAGGCCGCGACCATCAGGCTCAGCGCCAGCAGGATGCCCGGCACGATGCCCGCGGTGAACAGGTCGGCGATGGACAGCCGGCCGCCCGCGGAGATCGAGTAGATGATCAGGTTGTGCGACGGCGGCAGCATCAGCGCGATGATCGAGGAGGTCACCGTCACGTTCACCGCATAGTCGGTGTCGTAGCCGCGCTTCTCCATCTGCGGGATCATCAGCCCGCCGATCGCCGAGGCATCCGCCGCGGCCGATCCCGAGATGCCCCCGAAGAGGCAGGAGGCCAGGATGTTGACCTGTCCCAGCCCGCCCTTGAGATGGCCGACCATGGCGCCCGCCAGGGCGACCAGGCGCCGGGCGATGTCGCCGCGCACCATCAGCTCGCCGGCATAGATGAAGAACGGGATCGCCATCAGCGCGAAGACCGAGACGCCGGAATTCAGCCGCTGGAACACGACCACCGGCGGCAGGCCCATATAGAGCACGGTGAAGAAGCTGGAGACGCCCAGGCAGAAGGCCACGGGCGTGCCGATCAGCAGCAGGAAGGCGAAGCTTCCGAAGAGGATCCAGAGTTCCATATGCGTCCTAGTGCTCCGCGGCGTCGCCGAAACGCGACGTGGGCAGGCCCGCCGCGCGCCGCGCGAGACGTTCCAGAGAGAAGAGGACGATCAGCGCGCCCCCGAAGATGATCGGCATGAAGTTCCATGCGCCCGAGATGCCCAGCGACGGCAGCTTGACCGAGGCCGTCTTGGCGGCAAGCTGCCAGCCATAGACCACCATGCCCGCGCCGAAGGCGGTCACGACCAGGTCCGAGACCGAGTAGAGCACCAGCTTGACCTTGTCGGGCAGCAGGTACAGCAGAACCTCGAAACTCAGGTGGTATCCCTCGCGGATGCCGACCGCCGCGCCCAGCAGGATGAACCAGCCCATGACGATGATCGATCCCGGCTCCGTCCAGATCAGGCTGTTGTTCAGCACATAGCGGAAGAACACCTGGGCGGCGATCATCGCGGTCATCACCACCAGCCCGATGCCCGAGATCCACAACCCGATCCGGGCGACGATCCCGGTAAATCTTGCTACTCTTTCCATCCCCTGCCCCTTGAAGAAGGAGGACCGCCCGGCGGGGCGGTCCCTGATAGGCTCACTCGGTGGCCTGGATCCGTTCCACCAGGTCCTTGAGCGTGTCGGAGGTGACATGCTTCTCGTAGACCGGCTTCATCGCCTCGATGAAGGGCGTCTTGTCGATGTCGGTGACGACCTCGGCCCCGGCCTCGATGACCTTCGCCTCGGATTCCTTCTCGCGCTCCGCCCAGAGTTCGCGCATCATCGGCACGCTGTCCTTGGCGGCCTGGCGCACGATCTCCTGGTCCTCGGCGCTCAGCCCGTCCCAGGTGCTCTTGGACATCACCAGAACTTCCGGAACGATCAGGTGCTCGTCCAGCGTGTAGTACTTGGCGACCTCGAAATGGCCGGAGGATTCGTAGGAGGGCCAGTTGTTCTCGGCCCCGTCGATCACCCCGGTCTGGATCGAGGAATAGACCTCGCCATAGGGCAGCGGCGTCGCGTTGGCGCCGAGGGCGGAGACCATGTCGACGAAGATGTCGGACTGCATCACGCGGAACTTCATCCCCGCGAGATCCTCCATCGAGGTGATCGGCTTCTCGGAGTTGTAGAAGCTGCGCGAGCCGCCGTCATAGAAGGCCAGCCCGACCAGGTCGTGATCGGAGAAGGCCTCGAGGATCTCGTCGCCGATCGGCCCGTCCATCACCTTGTGCATGTGATCGACCGAGCGGAAGATGTAGGGCAGCGAGACGACCTGGGTCTCCTCGATGATGTTGTTGAACGGCCCCATGGACACGCGCAGCATGTCGATCACGCCGAACTGGGTCTGCTCGATCGTGTCCTTTTCCTCGCCCAGCTGCGCGGAGGGGAACACCTCGATGCACAGACGGCCATCGGTGCGCTCTTCCAGCAGCTTGCCCATCTCCTGAACAGCGATGACGGTCGGGTAACCGTCGGGATGGGTGTCGGACGAACGCAGCGTGGTCTCGCAGGCCGTGGCGGCCGTTGCGAGGGCGGAGCCGGCCAGGAGCGCGGCGGTCAGTGTCAGTTTCATGGTCTTCCTCCCCTGATGAAACTGCGTGGGTGCGGCTGCCGGGCGGGTCCGGTCTCCCTGCCCGCCCGGAGGCCGCGGATCACTTCAGGCCATAGGCATCCCTGGCCAGATTGACGGTCAGATCCTGCGCGACCTCGAAGGCATCCGCCTCGCCCAGACGGCCGGTGGCCACCAGGCCAGCCAGGTAGGCGCAGTCGGAACGGCGGGCGACGTCGTGGCGCGCCGGGATCGAGCAGAAGGCGCGGGTGTCGTCGTTGAACCCGGCCGTGTTGTAGAAGCCCGCGGTTTCCGTGGTTGCCTCGCGGAACCGCTTGATCCCCTCGTAGCTGTCATGGAACCACCAGGGCGGCCCGAGGCGCAGGCAGGGATAGACCCCGGCCAGCGGCGCCCATTCGCGGGCATAGACGCTCTCGTCCAGCGTGAAGAGCAGCACCCGCAGGTTCGGCTCCATCCCGACCGCGTTCAGCAGCGGCGAGAGGTTGCCCACGTAATCGGTGCGCCCGGGAATGTCGAAGCCCTTGTCGCGGCCATGGGTGGCAAAGACGCCCTTGTGATGGTTGCGGCGGCTGCCGGCATGGATCTGCAGCGTCAGCCCGTCATCGAGGCTCATCCGCGCCATCTCGGTCAGCATCTGGCCGCGGAACGCATCCGCCTCCTCGGGCGTGCAGGTCCCGGCCAGCGC
Source organism: Mangrovicoccus algicola (assembly GCF_014903745.1). GTDB lineage: Bacteria > Pseudomonadota > Alphaproteobacteria > Rhodobacterales > Rhodobacteraceae > Mangrovicoccus > Mangrovicoccus algicola. The sequence goes on from NZ_JACVXA010000019.1 coordinate 48,790, forward strand.
CTTCTGGAACAGCGCCGCCGCCTCGTCGCGCGACAGATCCTCGGTCCGCGCCGTGGGATGGCCGTGATCCGAGGCCGTGGCACCGCCGAACTCCTTGAAATAGGCCCGGCGCACGCGATGCGCGTTCAGATAGCCGTCCCAGCTGGCGGTATCCTCGCCGGTCAGCGCGCCCAGCTGTTCGACATTGCCGGCGAAGCCCTCGAATTCGGGATCGACCACGGCATCGGGGCGATAGGTGGTGACGACCTTGCCGCCCCAGCCCGAGGCGGTGATCTCCTTGTGCCACTTCAGGTCGTCCAGCGCGCCTTCGGTGGTGGCAAGAAGCTCGATGTTGAACCGCTCGTAAAGCGCGCGGGGGGTGAAGTCCGGCGTCGCCAGCTTGGCATCGATATGGTCGTAATACTCGTCCGCCGTCGCCGCCGAGAGCGGCTTGTCCAGGCCGAAGACGAACTGGAAGGAGTGGTTCAGCCACATCGCCGAGGGGGTGCCGCGGAACAGGTGGAAATTCTCGGCGAAGAGCCGCCAGATCTTGCGCGGATCGGCCTCGGTCTCGCCGCCATCGACGCGCGGCACGCCCAGGTCGGTCAGCTTCACGCCCTGGCTGACCAGCATGCGGAACACGTAATGGTCGGGGATCACGAACAGCTCGGCCGGGTTCGGGAACCGCGTGTTCTCGGCAAACCAGCGCGGATCGCAATGTCCGTGCGGCGAAACGATCGGCAGATCCGCGACGCTGTCATAGAGGCGGCGGCTCAGGGCGCGCAGGCCGGGCTCTGCCGGGAAGAGGCGGTCGGGATCGGTCAGGCTCATGCTCTGTCTTTCTGAATCGGATCGACTAGCTAACTGATATGCTAGTCTGATAGTTGTGTCAAAGTGCGAATGATGTATGCTGGCCCTGACAGGACGCACCCGGACCGCCATGCCAGATACGATCGCCTCACTCTCCGCCATCCAGACCGCAACGGCAACCGACCAGGTCTTCGAGGCGCTGTATCACGCGCTGATCACCTTCGGCCTGCCGCCGGGCACCAAGGTGTCGGAAGCCGAGATCGCCAAGCAGCTGGGCGTGTCGCGCCAGCCCGTGCGCGATGCCTTCTTCCGCCTGTCGCAGCTGGGATTTCTGTCGATCCGCCCGCAGCGCGCGACGCTGATCACCAAGATATCGGAAATCGGGGTGCACCAGGCCGCCTATGTGCGCGCCGCGCTGGAGGCCGCCTGCATCCGCGACGCCGCCGCCTGCATCGGCGCCGAGGACCTGGCCGAATTGCGCACGCTGATCGCGCGGCAGAAACTGGCGATCGAGACCGGCCCGCGCAGCGTGTTCCACGAACTCGACGACCTTCTGCACCGCCGGATCTGCGAAATGTCGGGCCATGGCCATGCCTGGTCGCTGATCCAGGAACAGAAGGCCCATATCGACCGGGTGCGGTTCCTGTCCCTGTCCTTCGGACAGCAGAACGCCTATGACCAGCATGTCGATATCGTGGAGGCGCTGGCGGCCGGTGACGCGGATGCCGCCGAAACCTGCCTGCGCGACCATCTGAGCCGCATCCGTTCGATCCTGCCGGTGGTAAGGCAGGAGAATCCCCAGTATTTCGAGGACCCCGAGACATGACCCGCTTACTCGCCATCGGCGAATGCATGATCGAGATGTCGCCCACGCCCGAGGGCACCTATGCCATGGGCTTCGCCGGCGACACGTTCAACACCGCCTGGTATGCCCGCAAGCTGGGCGGGGAGGAGCTGGAGGTCGCGTATTACTCGGCCGTGGGCGATGACGAGCCCTCGGCGCGGATGGCCGGGTTCATGCGCGGCGCGGGCGTCGTGCCGGAACTGGCGGTGCGCAAGGGCGGCACGGTCGGGCTCTACATGATCTCGCTGAAGGACGGCGAGCGCAGCTTCTCCTACTGGCGCTCCGCCGCCGCGGCCCGCAGCCTGGCCGAGGGGCTGGACCGGCTGCCCGCGGGCAAGGGCGACATCGCGCTGTTTTCCGGCATCACCATGGCGATCCTGCCCGAGGCCGGGCGGCGGCGCCTGCTGGAGGTTCTGGCGGCGGCCCGCGCCGACGGGCTGCGCGTGGCCTTCGACCCCAACCTGCGCCCGCGCCTCTGGGCCTCGGACGCGGAGATGTGCCACTGGGTCAGCGAGGCCGCCAAGGTCGCCGATATCGCCCTGCCCTCCTACGAGGACGAGGCGTCCTATTTCGGCGATGTCTCGAAACGCGCCACGGCGGATCGCTATGCCGCGGCCGGCGCGTCGCTGGTGCTGGCCAAGGACGGGCCGGAACCGGTACTGGTGCTGGAGAACGGGACCGAGACGCTGGTGCCGCCGCAGATCGTCACCGAGGTGACCGACACCACCGCCGCGGGCGACGCGTTCAACGCGGGCGTGCTCAGCGCATTGGCGCGCGGCCTGCCCGCCGCCGAGGCCGCCGATCTGGGCTGCCGCGTCTCGGCGCAGGTGGTGACCCGGCGCGGCGCGCTGGTGGAGATCGACCTGCCCGGGATCGGCCTGCCGGCCTGAGCGCCCGGCGACGGGCGCATCGCCGCCCCCTCCGGGGGGCGGATCCCCGCCCGCGCGGGGGCGCTCAGAAGGACCGCCGGATCAGCGCCTGCAGCTCGCCGATCACCCCGCGGCGGAAACTGAGCACGCAGATCACGAAGATCACCCCCAGCACCACCGGCACCCAGGCCGAAAGCGGCCCCGAGGCCAGCGTGTTCTGCAGCGCGACGATGATCCCCGCCCCCACGGCGGGCCCGGCGATGGTGCCGACCCCGCCCAGGAGCGTCATCAGCACCACCTCGCCGGACATGTGCCAATGCGCATCGGTCAGCGAGGCCAGCTGGAACACCACCGTCTTCAGCCCGCCCGCCAGCCCCGCCAGCGTCGCCGACAGCACGAAGGCCTGCAGCTTGTAGCGGTCGGTGTCATAGCCCAGCGACACGGCGCGGGGTTCGTTGTCGCGGATGGCGCGCAGCACCTGGCCGAAGGGCGAATGCACGGTGCGCGCGATCAGCCAGAAGGCCGCGAGGAACACCGCCAGCGTGAAATAGTACATCGCCATGTTGTCCTGCAGGTCGATCATCCCCAGCAGATGCCCGCGCGGCACGCCCTGCAACCCGTTCTCGCCGCCGGTGAAGGGGGCCGAGATGAACAGGAAATAGGCCATCTGCGCCAGGGCCAGGGTGATCATGGCGAAATAGATGCCCTGCCGCCGGATCGCCAGCATCCCCGCCGCCAGGCCCAGCACCCCCGCCGCGGCCGCGCCGGTCAGGATGCCCAGCTCCACCGGCAGGCCCCAGACCTTGATCGCATGGCCCGTCACATAGGCCGCCCCCCCGAAGAAGGCGGCATGACCGAAGCTGAGAAGCCCGCCGAAGCCCAGGATCAGGTTGAAGGCCGAGGCGAAGAGCGCAAAGCACAGGAACTTCATCAGCAGCACCGGATAGACGAAGACGGGCGCGATCAGGAGCAGGATCAGCGCGGCGGCATAGCCCAGTTTCGTGGTCATCATTCCCTCCTCACGCCACGCGTCCGAACAGCCCCGCCGGGCGCAGCACCAGCACGATGGCCATGACCAGGAAGATCACCGTCGCCGAGGCCTCGGGCCAGAACACCTTGGTCAGACCCTCGATCAGCCCCATGGCAAGCCCGGTGACGACCGCCCCCATGATCGAGCCCATGCCGCCGATCACGACCACGGCGAAGACGACGATGATCAGGTTCGAGCCCATCAAGGGCGAGACCTGGGTGATCGGCGCGGCCAGCACGCCGGCGAAGGCCGCCAGCCCCACGCCGTAGCCATAGGCCAGCGTCGTCAGCAGCGGCACGTTCACCCCGAAGGCCTGCAGGAGTTTGGGGTTCTCGGTGCCCGCCCGCAGATAGGCGCCCAGCTTGGTGCGCTCGAAGATGTACCAGGTCGCGCCGCAGGCGATCAGCGAGGCGACGACCACCCAGCCGCGATACCAGGGCAGGAACATGAAGCCCAGATTGATGCCGCCGGTCAGCGCGGCGGGGGTCGGATAGGGCTGGCCAGAGGCGCCGAAAAGCTTGATGAACACGCCCTCGATCACCAGCGCCAGCCCGAAGGTGAGAAGCAGCCCGTAGAGATGGTCGACCCCGGCGAGGCGGCGCAGCAGGAACCGCTCCAGCCCCATGCCGAACGCCCCGACGATCACCGGCGCGGCAAAAAGCGCGACCCAGTAGTTCAGCCCCAGGAACTGCGCCAGCCCCCAGGCGGTGAAGGCCCCCAGCATGTAAAGCGCGCCATGGGCGAAATTCACGATGTTCAGAAGCCCGAAGATCACCGCCAGTCCCAGCGACAGGACCGCGTAGAAGGCTCCGTTGATCAGGCCCAGCAGCAGCTGGCCGAAGAGGACCTGCGGCGGAAAGCCCAGGAGGTCGGTGAGCATGGCGTCATCCCGTCAGGATCGGAACGGCCCCCCGCAGGCGCGGGGGGCGCGGGGGTCACTTGGTCGGGCAGGTGCTGTCTTCGAGCGTGCCATAGGCTTCCTCGCCCGGGATGGTGCGCAGGATCTCGTAGTAATCCCAGGGCCCGCTGGATTCCCCGGGCGATTTCACCCGCGCCAGGTACATGTCATGCACCATCCGCCCGTCGGAGCGGATCGTGCCGCCCTTGGCGAAGAAATCGTCGATCGGCCGGTCGCGCATCCATTCCATGACCGTGTCGGTATCGTCGCTGCCGGTCGCCTCGATCGCCTTGAGATAGAACGCGACGGAGGAATAGACGCCCGCCTGCACCATCGAGGGCATCTTGCCGGTGCGTTCCATGAACCTCTCGGACCAGGCGCGGGTCTCGTCATCCATGTCCCAGTAGAAGCCGGTGGTCAGCTGGATCCCCTGCGCGGTTTCCAGCCCCAGCGCATGGACATCGGTGATGAACATCAGAAGCGCCGCGATCGACTGCCCGCCCGCGACCAGCCCGAATTCATTGGCCGCCTTGATCGCGTTGGTCGTGTCGGCCCCGGCATTGGCCAGCCCGATCACCTTGGCCCCCGACCCTTGGGCCTGCAGCACGAAGGAGGAGAAATCCGAGGCCGGGAAGGGATGGCGGATCGATCCCAGCACCTGCCCGCCCGCGGCCTCCACGACCTTGGTGACATCCGCCTCCAGCGCCTGGCCGAACGCGTAGTCGGCGGTCAGGAAATACCAGCTGTCCCCGCCCTCGGCGACGACCGCCTTGCCCGTGCCATTGGCCAGCGCGGTGGTCGAATAGGTATAGTGGATCCCCGAGGGGATGCAGGCATCGTTGGTCAGGGGCGAAGAGGCCGCCCCCGAAACCAGCACCACCTTGTTCTGCTGTTTCGCGATCTCGTAGACGGCCATGGCCGTCGAGGTCGTCACCAGTTCGGCAAAGGCATCGACCTGTTCGGCCTCGCCCCATTCCCGCGCCTTGTTGGCGGCGATGTCGGCCTTGTTCTGGTGATCGGCCGTGACCAGTTCCACCGGCATGCCCGCGGCCATGGCCCCGGCATCCTCGATCGCCATCTCGGCCGCGGCCACGGCACCGGGACCGGCCAGGTCCGAATAGGTGCCCGACATGTCGGTCAGAAGCCCGATCTTCACCTTGCCGTCCGATATCTCCGCCGAGGCGGCCGAGGCCATCGCCAGGGCCGATGCGCCAAGCGCAAGCGTTTTCAGGGTCTTCATGTGTCTCCTCCCAGTCGTCACATTGATCAGACGCTTAGATATTCCTCGAAGACATGCGCCTTTGCCTCCAGTTCGGCGGCCTCCACCACCTCCGCGACATGCCCGTGATCCATGATGAAATGCCGGTCCGCCATGGCGGCGGCAAAGCGGAAATTCTGCTCCACCAGCACGATCGTGTAGCCGCGCGCCTTCAGCACCCCCAGCACCTCGGCCAGCTTCTCGACGATGACCGGGGCAAGACCTTCGGTGATCTCGTCCAGCAGAAGGACATCCGCCCCCGTGCGCAGGATCCGCGCCATGGCCAGCATCTGCTGTTCGCCCCCCGACAGGCGGGTGCCGGGGCTGCGGCGGCGTTCCGCGAGATTCGGGAACATCTCGTAGATCTCCGCCACCGCCATGCCGCCCCCCGCCACGACGGGGGGCAGCATCAGGTTCTCCTCCACCGACAGCGACGCGAAGATGCCGCGTTCCTCGGGGCAGTAGCCCACGCCCAGATGGGCGATGGCATGGGGCGGGCGGGCGATGACCTCCTCGCCCTTCAGCCGGATGGAGCCGGTGCGCCGCCCGATCAGCCCGACGATGGCGCGCAGCGTCGTGCTGCGCCCGGCGCCGTTGCGCCCCAGCAGCGTCACCAGTTCGCCGCGATGCACGGTCATGTCGATCCCGTGCAGCGCGTGGCTCTCGCCGTAATAGGCGTGCAGGTCGGCGATATGGATCTCGGCGATGCGTTCGGCGGCATCGGCGCCGCCGATCTCGCGGGCATGCCCCTGCGCCGCGCTCATGCCGCGCTGCCCATATAGGCCTCCCTCACGCGGGGATCGGCGGAGACCTCGGCATAGCTGCCCTCGGTCAGGATCGCGCCCCGCTGCAGCACCGTGATCCGGTCGCACAGTTCGGCGACCACGCCCAGATTGTGTTCCACCATCAGCACGGTGCGGGACTTCGCCACCTCGCGGATCAGCGCGGTGATGCGGGCCACGTCCTCGCGGCCCATCCCCTGGGTCGGCTCGTCCATCAGCATCAGCTTTGGCTCCTGCGCCAGGGTCGTGGCGATCTCCAGCGCGCGCTTGCGCCCATAGGCCATCTCGGCCACCTCGGTCGTGGCATAGCGGTCCAGCCCGACCATGCGCAGAAGCTCCATCGCGCGCTCGTCGAGCACCCGCAGCGACGCCTCGGAGCGCCAGAAATGGAAGGAGGTGCCCAGCTTGCGCTGCAGCGACACGCGGACATTCTCCAGCGCGGTCATATGCGGAAAGACCGCCGAGATCTGGAAGCTGCGCACCATCCCCATCCGGGCGATCTGCGCCGGTTTCGCCCGGGTGATGTCGCGCCCGTCATAGGTCATGGTCCCGCGGCTGGGCTGGTGGACCTTGGTCAGCAGGTTGAAGACCGTGGTCTTGCCCGCCCCGTTCGGCCCGATCAGCGCGTGGATCGTGCCGCGGCGCACCTTCAGCGTGACATCATCCACCGCGGTGAAACCCAGGAAATCCTTGCCCAGGCCTTCGGTCGTCAGGATATGCGCGTCGTTCATGCCCCGGCCCCGTCTTCCGCCGGATCCCGCGCCGCATCGCGGGCCTGGCCGCGCAGCACGAATTTCTGGATCTTGCCGGTGGAGGTCTTGGGCAGTTCGGTGAAGACCACGGCGCGGGGCGCCTTGAAATGCGCCATGTTCGCCCGGCAGAAGGCGATGACCTCCTCGGCGGTCAGGCTGACCCCCGGCTTCGGCGTGACGAAGGCGCAGGGCGTCTCGCCCCAGGTGTCGTCCGGCTTGGCGACCACCGCCGCCTCCAGGATGCCCGGGTGGCGGTAGAGCACGTCCTCCACCTCCACCGAGGATATGTTCTCGCCGCCCGAGATGATGATGTCCTTGGAGCGGTCCTTCAGCTCGACATAGCCGTCGGGATGCATCACCCCCAGATCGCCCGAGGCGAACCAGCCGCCGCGGAAGCTGCGGGCCGTGGCGCTGGGATTCTTCAGGTAGCCCTTCATGACGTTGTTGCCGTGCATGAAGATCTCGCCCAGGGTCTGCCCGTCCGCAGGCACCGGCTGCATCGTGTCGGGATCGGCGACCATCAGCGCCTCCAGCGCCGTGTTCGGCACGCCTTGGCGGGCCTTCATGCGGGCCTTCGCCTCCGGCGGCAGCGCGTCCCATTCCTCGCCCTTCCAGGCGCAGATGACCGAGGGCCCGTAGGTTTCCGTCAGCCCGTAGACATGGGTGATCTCGATGCCCATCGCCTCCATCTTCTCGATCACGGCGGCGGGCGGGCTGGCCCCGGCGGTCATCGCCCGGACCGGATGCGGCACATGCCGGATCTCCTCGGGGGCGTTGGCCAGCAGGTTCAGCACGATCGGGGCCCCGCAGAAATGCGTCACCCCCTCGTCGCGGATCAGCGCGAAAATCCTGTCGGCACGCACCGCCCGCAGGCAGACCGAGACCCCCGCATTGGCCGCGATGGTCCAGGGAAAGCACCAGCCGTTGCAATGGAACATCGGCAGCGTCCACAGGTAGCGCGACTGCTGCGGCATGTCCCAGGTGGCGACATGCGCCAGCGCGTTGAGATGCGCGCCGCGATGATGATAGACGACGCCCTTGGGATCGCCGGTCGTGCCGGAGGTGTAGTTCAGGCTGATCGCGTCCCATTCGTCGGCGGGCATCGCCCAGGCGAAATCCGGATCGCCTTCCGCCAGGAGCGCCTCGTAGCCGAGGCTGCCGACCGGCGTGCCGCCCTCGAAGGAGGGATCCTCGATATCGACGGCCAGGATCTGGTCCGCGCGGCCGGTGATGCGCAGCGCCCGCGCCGCCATCGCGGAGAATTCCGGATCGACCAGAACCGCCCTGGCCTCGCCATGGTTGAGGATGAAGGCCACCGTCTCGGCATCCAGCCGCGTGTTGATCGTGTTCAGCACGGCCCCGGCCATGGGCACGCCGAAATGCGCCTCGAACATCTCGGGGATGTTGGCCGCGATCACCGCAACCGTGTCGCCCCGCCCGATGCCGCGGCGTTCCAGCGCCGAGGCCAGCCGACGGCAGCGCGCATAGGTCTCGCCCCAGCTCTGGCGCCTGTCGCCATAGATGACGGCAGGCAGGTCGGGATGGATCGCCGCCGTGCGCGCCAGGAAGCTCAGCGGCGAAAGCGCCGCGAAATTCGCCCCCGTGCGATCCAGCCCCATGTCATAGATGCTGCCGCCCCCGATGCCGGACATCCGCTCCTCCCCAGAAACCCTGTCTTCCCCATCAGTGGCGCGCCGATGTTTCCCAAGATTTGCGGAAGTCTTACGAATTGTAACAGGGTCTTCGCGACGGACCAAAATCGCATAGACTGGCCTGACCCGGGGGAAGAGGGGCGATGTACCACGCGACACAGGGCGAGAAGCGCGCAGATGAACTGGTCCAGGCCGGTCTGGACCATATCGACCAGGGCATCACCATCTTCGACCGCGACCTGCGGCTGGTGGGATGGAACCGCCGCTTTCTCGACCTGCTGGGATTCCCCGAGGATCTGGCCTATGCCGGCGCGCCCTTCGAGATCTTCATCCGCCACAATGCCGAGCGCGGCGAATACGGCCCCGGCGACCCGCAGGAACAGACCCGGTTCCGGGTCGAGCGGGCCCGCCGCTTCGAGCCGCACCTGTTCGAGCGCCCCCGCCCCGACGGCCGCATCCTGCGCGTCGAAGGGGTGCCGATGACCACCGGCGGCTTCGTGACGGTCTATACCGACATCACCAACGACAAGAGCCGGGAGGAAGTGCAGGAGCGGCTGATCCGCGACCGCACGCGGGCGCTGCGGCTCAGCGAGGAACGGCTGCGGCTGATCGCCGACAACGTCCCCGCGGGCATCGCCCAGGTCGATCGCGACATGCGCATCTGCTTTGCCAATATCCGCTTTGCCCGCGCCTACGGGCTGAGCCCGACCGAGATCCTCGGGCTGACCTGCGACGACATCCTGAAACCCGAGACGCTGGATTTCTCGCGACCGTTCTTCGACCAGGCCCGCCGCGGCATCCCCGCGGATTACGAGATGACCGTGACCCTGCCCTCGGGGCGGGTGATCGACATCCGCACCTTCCTGCGTCCCGACCGCCCCGGCGAGGGCACGCCCTGCGGCTTCTACCTGCTGTCGGTGGACATCACCCGGCTGAAGAAGGCGACCGCCGCGGCGCTGCAGGCGCAGAAGATGGAGGCGCTGGGACAGCTGTCATCGGGGATCGCGCATGATTTCAACAACCTGCTGACGGTCATCATCGGAAACCTGGTGCCGCTATGCGACCGTCTGGGCGATACCGAGGAGACCCGCGACCTGGCCCGCCCCGCCCTGGCGGCGGCGCGGCGGGGGGCGAATTTCACCCGCCGCCTGCTGGCCGTGGCGCGGCGCCAGGCGCTGCAGCCCGCGGCGGTGGATGTCGAGGACGCGATCGGCCAGCTGGTCAAGCTGCTGCGCCCGTCGCTGCCGGAGAATGTGGAACTTGCCACGCGGCTGCGCGGCGGCGCGAAACCGGCCTTCGTCGATCCCGGCCAGCTGGAGATGGCGCTCCTGAACCTGGCGATCAACGCCCGCGACGCGCTGCGCGACGGCGGGCGGATCGAGCTGGCGAGCCGGCACCAGACGCTGGGCCCGGCCGAGGCGGAGGCGCTGAAGCTCGGGCCGGGCGATTACGTGCGCGTCTCGGTCACCGATGACGGGCCGGGCATGGACGCGGCCACCGCCGCGCGGGCCTTCGAGCCGTTCTTCTCCACCAAGGCGGATGGCGGCGGCTCGGGGCTGGGCCTGTCGATGGTCTATGGCTTCCTGCGCCAGTCCGGCGGTGCGGTGCAGCTGGATACCGCGCCGGGGATGGGCACGCGCTTCGACCTGTTCCTGCCCGCGCTGAGCGTGCCCGCCCCCGCGCCGGCCGAGGATCCCGGCGAGGTGCCGCCCGCCGGGGTCGCGCCCGGCATCGCGCTCCTGGTGGAGGACAATTCCGACGTGCGCCGGGTGATCCGCCGCCAGCTGGCCGAGCTGGGCTATCCGATCATCGAGGCGGGCAGCGCCGAGGAGGCGGAGGAGACGCTGGAGGCGGTGGCGGGCATCCGGCTGGTCGTCACCGACGTGGCCATGCCCGGCGCGATGGACGGGCGCGACCTGGCGGCGCGGCTGCGCGCGGCCTGCCCCGGCATGGCGGTGGTGGTGATGACGGGCCATTCCGAGCTGATCGCCGCGGCGGATCCCGACATGGCCATTCCCTTCCTGCAGAAGCCCTTCGAACGCGCCGCGCTGGCCGCCGCGATCGCCGCCGAGCATGCCCGCATCGCCCGGCTGGAGGCGGTGTCCTGATGGCGCGCCTGGTCTTCCTGCTGGAGGATGACGCCGATGTCGCCGCGGTGCTGCGCCGCGCGCTGGAGGATCACGGATTCGAGGTCGAACGCTTTGCCCGCCGCGCCGACATCGTCGCGCGGCTGGGCCGCGTGCGTCCCGATATCTGCCTGATCGACCTGGGGCTTCCCGATGGCGACGGGCTCAGCGTGGTGGGCCACCTGCTGCGCGACCTGGCCATTCCGGCGATCATCGTCTCGGGGCGCGGCGATGTCACCGACCGCGTGGTGGGGCTGGAACTGGGCGCCGACGACTACCTGGTCAAGCCGGTGGAACCGCGCGAGCTGGTGGCGCGGGTGCGGTCGCTGCTGCGCCGCGCCGCGGGGGCGCCGATGCCCGAGATGGCCCGCCAGGTCGCCCGTTTCGACGGCTGGTCTGCCGATTTCGGGGCCTGCACCCTGACCGATCCCCGGGGGGGCTGCGTCTCGCTCTCCGCGGCGGAGGCCTCGCTGCTGCGTGCCTTCGTGACCGCCGCGGGACGGGTGCTCAGCCGCCGCTTCCTGCTGGATATCGAGGGACCCTCGGACCTGGAGACCTTCGACCGGGCGATGGATGTGCGCATCTCGCGGCTGCGCCGAAAGCTGGGCGACGATCCCAGGAAACCCCGCGCGATCAAGACGGTCTACGGCGCGGGCTATGTCTTCACCCCGCGGGTCGACTGGGCCCAGGGTCCTGCCCGGGGCGAGCCCGGCTGAGCGAAAGTCTCAGGCATTTGATCGCACGGTCCGGAATTGCCCTGTACTCCGGGCGGCGATCTTCCTAGAGATCACGGAAACCGGAGCCAGCCGCCGCAAGCTTCTGCCCTTGTCCGAACCTCCAGGAGCCCCGCGATGCAGACCCGCCCGCTTCTTGCCGCCTTCGGCCTTGCCGCGCTTGTCGCGGGCAGCGCCGCCGCAGATCCTCTGAGCCTCGAGACCGCCCGCGGGCCGGTCGAGGTCGCCGGTCATCCCGGCACCATCGTGGCCTACGACACCGCCGCGATCGACACGCTGGACGCGCTCGGCGTGCCGCTGGCCGGGGCGCCGGCACCGCTTTACGTGCCCTATCTGGAACAGGCCGTGTCCGGCACGCCGACCGTCGGCACGCTGTTCGAGCCGGACCTGGAGGCGCTGGCGCAGATCGCGCCCGACCTGATCATCGTCGGCGGCCGTTCCGCCACGCAGCTGGAGTCGGTGGCGCGGGTCGCCCCGGCCGTCGACATGACCATTCCCCCGGACGACCTGGTCGGCGCCGTGCTGGCGCGGCTGGACAGCTATGGCCGCCTGACCGGACGCGAGGCGCAGGCCGAGACGCTGGAGGCGGAGCTGCAGCAGAAGCTGGAGACCGCCCGCGCCGCCGTCGCGGGCAAGGGCAATGCGCTGGTGATCCTGACCAACGGGCCCAAGGTCTCGGCCTATGGCGCGGGCTCGCGCTTCGGCTGGATCCATACCGCGCTCGGCCTGCCGCAGGCGCGCGAGGGGCTCGATGCCCAGACCCATGGCGAGGCGGTGTCCTTCGAGTTCATCGCCGAGGTCGATCCCGACTGGCTGCTGGTGGTCGATCGCGGCGCGGCGGTGCAGGCCGAGGGCGAGAGCGCGGCGCAGACGCTGGACAATGCCCTGATCCGCGAGACCAAGGCCTGGAAGAATGGCCATGTCGTCTATCTGGACCCCGCGCGGATGTATATCTCGGGCGGCGGCGTGCAGGCGATGACCGGCATGCTGGACCAGATCGCGGAGGTCTTCTCCGCCGCCGGGGGCTGACCGGCCGCACCGCCTGACGCATGACCCGTCCGCTGCCTCTCACCTGCCTGCTGCTCGGGCTGCTGGTGCTGGCGTCGCTCTGCACCGGGGCGGCGTCGATGTCTCCGCTGCACCTGCTGGGCGACCCCGAGGGGCTGCGCCTGCTGCTGCTGAGCCGGGTGCCGCGCACCGCCGCGGCGATGCTGTCGGGGGCGGCGATGGCCGTGGCCGGGGTGATCCTGCAGCTTCTGGTGCGCAACCGCTTCGTCGAGCCGGGCACCACCGGCACGGTGGAGGCGGCGATGCTGGGGCTGCTGGCCGTCACCATGCTGTCCCCGGGAGCCCCGATCCTGGCCAAGATGGCCGTCGCGGCCGCCGCGGCCCTGGCCGGAATGGCGGGGTTCCTGGCGCTGATCCGCCGCCTGCCCCCGGAAGAGCCGCTGATGGTGCCGCTGGTGGGCATCATCTACAGCGGCATCATCGGCGCGGGCACGACCTTCGTCGCCTACCAGGCCGACCTGCTGCAATATCTGGGCACCTGGATGAACGGCGAATTCTCCGGCGTGCTGGCGGGGCGCTACGAATTGCTGTGGCTGGCGGGGCTGGTGGCGGGGCTGGCCTATCTCTATGCCGACCGCTTCACCATCGCCGGACTGGGCCGGACCGCCAGCATCGGGCTGGGGCTGAACTATGCCCAGACGCTGTGGATCGGGCTGCTGACCGTCTCGGTTGTCACCGCCATGGTGGTGGTCACCGTCGGCGCGATCCCCTTCGTCGGGCTGGTCGTGCCCAATATCGTGGCGCGGATCATGGGCGACAACCTGCGCGGGTCGCTGCCGGTGATGGCGGCGATGGGCGCGGCGCTGGTGCTGGGCTCGGACGTGCTGGGACGGATCATCCGCTTCCCCTACGAAATCCCCGCCGGGACGATCTTCGGCGCGGTGGGCGCGGCGGTGTTCCTGTGGCTCCTGCTGGGACCGAAGCCGCGTGCCCGATAGACGCCTTCTCGCCCTTGCCGCCGCGCTGCTGGCGGCCTGCGCCTTCTTCCTGTTCTGGGGGCTGAAGGGGCCCGCGGGCTTCATCCTGGAACTGCGCGCCACCAAGCTGGCGGCGCTGCTGCTGGTGGGGGCGGCGACCGGGATCTCGACCGTGCTGTTCCAGACCGTCACCGGCAACCGCATCCTCACGCCGGCGATCCTGGGCTTCGACTCGCTGTTCCTGCTGGTGCAGAGCCTGCTGGTTCTGGGCCTGGGCGGGCTGGGCTATGCGATGGCCGACGGGGCGGGCAAGTTCCTCCTGGACACGGCGCTGATGATGGCCGCGTCGCTGGCGCTGTTCTCGCTGCTGACGGGGCGCGGGCGGGGCGATCTGCACCGGATGATCCTGGTCGGCGTGATCTTCGGCCTGTTCTTCCGCTCGATGACCGCCTTCGTGCTGCGGCTGATCGATCCCAGCGAATATTCCGTGATCCAGTCCGCCATGTTCGCCAGCTTCGGCAGCATCGAGGCCGGGCACCTGGCGATGGCGGCGGCGCTGTTCGTGCCGGTGATGGCGGTGATCTGGCGGCTGGCCCCGGCGATGGACGTGATCGGGCTGGGCCGCGACAGCGCGGTCGGGCTGGGGCTGCGCTATGACCGGCTGTGCACGCTGGCGCTGCTGCTGGTGGCGGCGCTGGTGGCGGTCTCCACCGCGCTGGTCGGGCCGGTCAGCTTTCTCGGCCTGCTGGTCTCGGCGCTGGCGCATGAGCTGATGAAGACCCCGCGCCATGCGCTGCTGCTGCCGGCCGCGGCGCTGATTGCCGGGCTCATCCTGGTGATCGGACAGGGCGTGTTCGAGCGGATCCTCGGCCTGCAATCCACGCTCTCCGTGATCATCGAATTCGCCGGCGGGCTCCTGTTCCTCTATCTCGTGCTCGGAGGCCGACGCTGATGATCGCCATTCGCAACCTCAGCCACCGCATCGGCGGGGCCACGATCCTGGACGAGGTGTCGCTGGACATTCCCCGCGGCGGCATCACCGCGATCATCGGACCGAACGGCGCGGGGAAATCGACGCTGATGGGGCTGGCCGCGCGGCTGATCCCGCTGCAGGACGGACGGGTGGAGATCGACGGGCAGGACATCGCCCGGACACCCACCGAGGAGCTGGCGCGGCGCCTGGCCATCGTCACCCAGCGGGTGGGCGTGGCCAGCCGCCTGCGGGTGGGCGACCTGGTCGGGTTCGGGCGCTGGCCCCATCACCGCGGCCGCCCGGGCCCTGCCGATCACGCCGCGGTGGAACATGCGCTGGAGGCTTTCGATCTGACCGCCCTGCGGCACCGGTTCCTCGACGAGCTGTCGGGCGGGCAGAACCAGCGGGCCTTCATCGCCATGGGGCTGGCGCAGGAGACCGAGTGGCTGCTGCTGGACGAGCCGCTGAACAATCTCGACATGTTCCATGCCCGCCGGCTGATGGCGCGGATCCACGCGCTCAGCCGCGCGGGCGGCCGTTCGGTCGTGATGGTGGTGCATGACATCAACTATGCCGCCGCCTGGGCCGATCACGTCGTCGCGCTGAAGGACGGACGGCTGGACTTCGAGGGCGCGCCGCGCGAGGTGCTGACCGGCGCGCGGCTCTCCGCGCTGTTCGGCATGGAGATCGCGGTGGAGGAGATCCGCGGCCGTCCCACCGTGCTGCACCACGCCTGAGCCTCAGGCGCGCACCACCGTCCCCGCGGGCGGCTCCGGCCCCGGATCGAAGGGCCCGGGCGCGGCCCCGCCGCCCACCGGCTGCGACGGGTCGACGACCGCGCTGCAGATCCCCGTCGCCGGATCGCGGGCCACGCCCGAGACGCAGGCATAGAGCTTGGGATAGACGGCGGAGCCCGCCACTTCCAGATCGCCGTGCAGCCCCTCCAGCGCCGCCAGGACCGCCTCGCCCAGCCGGGGATCGGCGCGCACCGAGCCGCGGAAGCTGGCATCGATGCGGGGATGATGCACCGCCGCCTCGAGGCTCATGCCGAAATCGGTCATCAGCGCGGCGACCTGGGCGACGGCCGGCATGATGAGGTTCCCGCCCGAAGCGCCGAGGGCGAAGACCGCCTGCCCGTCCCGGACCGCCACCGTGGGACACATGTTCGACGAATTGATCCGCTTGCCCCCCGCCATCGTGGTCGGCCGCCCGGGGCGCGGGTCGAAATAGCTGACCGCGTCATTCATCAGGAGCCCCGTCCCGGGCAGGGTCACGCCCGAGCCGAAGCGGTTCAGCAGGGTCGAGGTCAGCGCCACCATGTTGCCCGCCGCATCCACCGCCGCCATCGAGGAGGTGCAGGCGCCCGTCTCGGTCACGGCGCCGTTGCGGATCTTGTGGGCCTTCCAGCAGGCATCCAGCGCGCGGGCATAGGCCAGCCAGGTTTCCGGCGCGGGCGCTCGGGGCGGGGCGGGCATCTCGGATCCGGTCATGGCGAGGAAGTCGCGCAGCCTCAGCCCGCCCGACATCTCCCCGCAGGTATGGAGCACGTGGCCGCGATGGCCGGCCTGCATCGGCGCGAATTCCCGGACCGCATAGCCGGCCAGGTCCTCGTGGCTGATGCGGCTGCCCCCGGCCTGCAGATCGGCGACGATCCGCCCGGCCAGCGCGCCGCGATAGAAGCTGTCGCTGCCGCCTTGCGCGATCTCGCGCAGCGTCCCGGCCAGGTTCGGGATCCGCAGGACGCGTTCGGGCCGATGCGGATGGCCGCCCGGCAGATAGGTCGCGGCCGAGACCGGGTCGCCCGCCAGCACGGGCGCGCACAGCGCGATCTGCAGCGTGGTGAACCAGTCTGCCCAGATCCCGCGTTCGGCCAGGCGGATGGCGGGGTCCATCACCTGCGGCAGGTCCAGCGTCCCGAACCGGGCAAGCGCGTGGTTCAGCCCGGCCACCGCCCCCGGCACGGTGATCGACCGGTAGCCCTCGGTATTGGCATTCCCGGCCACGGCGGGAAACCCCATCGGCGTGGGCGGCAGGCCGGGATCGACCGGGTAATCCTGCAGGCGCAGGCCCCGGGGCAGGACCCCCTGGAAATCCAGCGCGACAGCGCGCTGCTCCGCCGCCAGCCAGATCACCATGAAACCCGATCCGCCCGGGCCGCTCATCCAAGGCTCCACCGCGCCCAGGGCATAGGCGGTGGCGGTGATGGCATCGACGGCGTTTCCCCCGGCATCCAGCATCGCCGCCCCCGCCTCGGCAGCCTTCACATGCTGCGCGGCCACCGCCCCCCGGGCCGATCTGGCGACGGGCGCGGCGAGCGTCCAGCGCTCGGTGGCGGCATTGATCGTCAGGCGGGTCACGGGCCCGCGCGCCCGGCTGCCGGCCCGGGAGGATCGTCCAGAATGATGGACGCCGCGGCGCAGGACCGGCCACCATCCATCATGCCGGACCCCCGGCCCCGGCCTCCGACAGAAGCCGCGCGGCGATCATGTCGCCGATGGGCAGGGCCGAGGTCGCGGCCGGCGAGGGCGCGTTGAGCACATGCAGCATCCGCGCGGTCTCGCCGAAGAGGAAGTCCTGCTGCATGCTGCCATCGGCCATCACCGCCTGGGCACGGATGCCGCACGCCATCGGCGTCAGGTCGGCAAGCTCCAGCGACGGGCAATAGCGGCGGCAGGCCTCGAGGTAGCGGCGGCGGAAGACCGAGTTGCCGATCTCCGCGAGGCCCGGCCGGATGTTGCGCGCGATGGATTTCCAGAACCCGCCGAAGCCGAAGCTCTCGGCCATGTCGCGCAGGTCGAGGGACCATTTCGGATAGCCCTCGCGCGCCAGGCCCAGCATCGCGTTCGGCCCCACCGTCACCGATCCGTCGATCATCGGCGTCAGGTGCACGCCGAGGAAGGGCAGGCCGGGCTCGGGCACCGGGTAGATCATCGCGCGGACGATGCCGGCGCAGCGCGGCCCCAGCCGGTAGTATTCGCCGCGGAAGGGCACGATCCGGTGGCGGATCGCCAGCCCGGCCATCCGCGCCACCCGGTCCGATTGCAGCCCCGCGCAGGCAACCAGCCGCCGCGCCTTCAGCACCCCCGCCTCCGTGTCGATCTCCACATGCCCGCCGGTCTCGCGGATGGCCTGCGGCGCGGTGGCGAAACGGATCTCGCCGCCCTGCCCGCGCAGCTCGGCCGCCAGCGCCTCCAGCACGGCGCAATAGCTGACGATGGCGGCAGCGGGCACCCGGATCGCGCCGAGGCCGGTGATCTGCGGTTCGCGTTCGGCAATCCCGTCCGGGCCGATCATCTCCGCCTCGATGCCGTTCTCCCTTGCCCGCGCGAACAGGGCCTCCAGCCGCGGCAGCTCGTCCTGCCGGGTGGCGACGATCAGCTTGCCGCGGGGCTCCACCGGGATCCCGTGCTCGGCGCAGAACGCCTTCGTGCGCGCCGCGCCCTCGCGGCAGAGCCGCGCCTTCAGGCTGCCCGGGGCGTAGTAGATGCCCGAATGGATGACCCCGGAATTGCGGCCGGTCTGGTGCAGGCCCAGCCGGGCCTCCTTCTCCAGCAGCAGGATCGATGCGCCGGGCCGCGCGGCCAGGAGCGCGCGGGCCGTGGCCAGTCCGACGATGCCGCCGCCGATGATGCAGAAATCGTAAACCATGGCCACATTCAGACCCCCCGATTGATCCTGCGCAAGGAAATAGTCACCCCGCCGATGCAGTCTGCGGTCAGTGCCCGCGCCTTGAAAGGACCGATCATGCCCGCCCTGCTGACGTTTCTCGCCGCCCTCCTGGCGATCCCCGCGCTTTGCGCCCTGCCCGCGCGGCAGAGGGTGCCGCTGCGCGCGGCCGCGACATGGCGCCGCCCCCGGGCCCCCGACGGATCCGCGGCGCCGCCGCGTTGAAGGGGCGCAATCCGAGAAGGAGTTTCCCGATGCCCGTGCCCTCCCTGTTCCCAGCCGCCGCGCCGCGGCCGCGCCGTCTCTGCGCGCTGCTGGTCCTCGCGGCGCTGCCCGCCCTGCCCGCCTTCGCGCAGAGCCCGAGCCAGGGCGCGCTGGCGGCGCTGGAGCGGCTGGGGATCGAGGCGGCCGAGCTGAAACATGCCGACCGCTATGACGAGACCTTCCGCGGCCGCGCCCCGAGCGGCGCCATGGTCGAGGTGGAGATCGAGGCGGATGGCCGCGTCTCGGAGATGGAGACCGCCGGGCATGAGGGGTTCCCGCTGTCGGATGCCGCGCCGCTGCTGCCGCAGGCGGTCATGGACGACGCGACCCTGCCCGATGACCTGCGCATCGAGAAGCTGGAGCTGGACCATGACCGGATCGAGATCGACGGCTGGTCGGGATCGCCGCGCCGCGAGGTGGAGGCCGAGTTCGGCCATGACGGGCGGCTGATCTCCTTCGAGCGGGACTGAGCCCGGCGGCCTGCGGGTAGGCCGGGGAAGGAGAGGCCCCGGCTCTGCGGCCGGGGCGCGTGGCGCGGGCGGAGAGGGGGCGCGCCCCGCCGCAGGCGCCGGTCGGCATGAGGAGGGCGCGGACAGGCCGCCCGCACCCCGCCCGAGGCGTGATCAGGCCGGGACCGGGACGGTATAGCCCTTGGCCATCTCGGCCAGCGACTTCACCTTGATCTTGTCGGCATGCCCGGCCGTGCCGAAGGCCTCGTAGCGGGCGATGCAGATCTTCTCCATCTCGGCGCGGGCGGGGCCCATGTACTTGCGCGGGTCGAATTCCTCGGGATGCTCGGCGAAGACCTTGCGGATCGCCGCCGTCGCCGCCATGCGGTTGTCGGTGTCGATGTTGATCTTGCGCACGCCGTGCTTGATGCCGCGCTGGATCTCCTCGACGGGCACGCCCCAGGTCGGCTTGATCTCGCCGCCGAAGGTGTTGATGATCTCCTGCAGGTCCTCGGGCACCGAGGAGGAGCCGTGCATCACCAGGTGGGTGTTCGGGATGCGCTTGTGGATCGCCTCGATCACGTCCATCGCCAGGACTTCGCCATCGGGCTTGCGGGTGAACTTGTAGGCGCCGTGGCTGGTGCCCATCGCGACGGCCAGCGCGTCGACGCCGGTATCCCTGACGAACTGCTCGGCCTCGGCCGGATCGGTCAGGAGCTGGTCATGGCTGAGCTTCTCGGTCGCGCCATGGCCGTCCTCCTGGTCGCCCATGCCGGTTTCCAGGCTGCCCAGAACGCCCAGCTCGCCCTCGACCGAGACGCCGCAGGCATGGGCCATCTGCACGACCGACCGGGTCACGCCCATGTTGTAGGCGTAATCGGCCGGGGTCTTGCCGTCTTCCTTCAGCGAGCCGTCCATCATGACGGAGGTGAAGCCGTACTGCACCGCGGTGGCGCAGGTCGGCAGGCTGTTGCCGTGGTCGAGATGCATGCAGACCGGGATATGCGGATACATGGCAACCAGGCCGTCGATCAGGTGCTTGAGCACGATGTCGCCGGCATAGGAGCGCGCGCCGCGACTGGCCTGGATGATGACGGGCGCATTGGTCTTGTCCGCGGCCGCCATGACCGCCAGCCCCTGCTCCATGTTGGAGATGTTGAAGGCGGGGATGCCGTAGTCGTTTTCCGCGGCGTGGTCGAGAAGCTGTCTGAGGGTAATACGGGACATCGGGACGATCCTTTCGCTAGTCGGCGAGATACTTGGCAATGGTGTCGACCTCGTCGGCGGCGCCGAAGACGAGGGGGGTGTGCTGATGGGGGGCGTCGGGCAGGATATCGAGGATGTCGCGCCGCCCGTCCGTGGCGCGGCCGCCGGCCTGCTCGATCAGGAAGGCGATCGGCACCGCCTCGTAGCAGAGCCGCAGCCGGCCGTTCTCATAGCCGCTGCGGCGGTCGGCCGGGTAGAGGAAGGCCCCGCCCTGAAGCAGGATGCGATGCAGCTCTCCCACCGCCGCGGCCAGCCAGCGCATGTTGAAATCCTTGCCGCGGGGACCGGTGCTGCCCGCGCGCAGGTCGGCGGCATAGCGCTGGAGCCCCGGCACCCAGTGGCGTTCGTTGGAGGCGTTGTAGGCGATGCTTTTCGTGCCCGGCGCCAGCGCCAGGTCGTTGCGGGTCATCACGAAAACCGCCAGCAGCGGATCCCAGGTCGCGACATGCACCCCCTGCCCCAGGCTGAAGCCGAAATCCAGCGAATGGCCGAAGGAGGCGTAGCCCGCGGCCACCGCCTCGCGGCCGCGGCGCAGCACTCCCTCCGGCCCGGCGGGGTAGATGGCGAAAAGCAGCCCGAGCGGGGCGCCGATGCCGATGGAACCCGATCCGTCGATCGGGTCGATGACCACGTCCCAGCGGCCCCCGGGGGTCAGGAGCGCGACCTCCTCGGCCTCTTCGGACAGGACCAGCCGCGCGCCCGCCGCCTTCAGCGCCAGGATCAGGTGGTCATGCGCGGCGACGTCCAGCGCCTTCTGCCGGTCGCCGCTGTCATTGACGCCCACGATGGCGGCGGGATCGCCGGGCAGATGCCCCGCGGCAAGCCGCAGGGCCAGCGGCGGCAGCGCGGCGGCGATCGCGGCCACCACCTCGGCGGGGCCGTCGGACGCGGCCAGGCATTCCTCCAGGGTCGGCGCCGCAGACGGGACGTCATGGGACAGGACGAGCATTGCACCTCGGGGTTCTGCAGGCATTCCGCCCGGTTCTGGGTTACGTGGTAGACATAGTGCAGCGGTTTGAAAAGATCACACGGCGATACGTCACGCCCCCGAGGGCCATGTTTGCGTTAACCTTTTGTTTGAGGTCCTGCGCCAATCCTGCCCCCGGGCGCCGGGACCTGCATGGCGCCGCAATCCCGAGCGGAGCGTCGCCTCATGCCCCCCATCCCGACAGGGGATCATCCGGACCCGTTGCCCCGCGGCGATCAGCCGTGGCGGTGGCTGGCCGCGGTCTTCCTGTGGGTCGTCGCGCCGGTGCTTCTGCCGGGCGCGGCGACGGGCCAGGCGCCGCCCGCCGCGATCACGGCAGGCTGCATCTCGGTGACGAACCTGTGCCGCGCGACCGCGGATGGCGGGCATAAGGGGTTCTCGGCCGACCTGGCGCGCCGCATCGGCGAGATGACCGGCCTCGAGATCGACTTCCTCGACATGCTGCCCAGCCTGCTGATCGGCGCGCAGCTGCGCGGGGAAAGCCAGCTTCTGGCAGGCATCCCCGAGCTGGACTCGCTGGCGGCGACCAATCTTGCCTCCCGCCCGGTCGCGGCGAACCGCATCCGGCTGTTCACCCTGCAGGAGCGGGTGGCGGCGCTGTCCGGCCGCCCCCTCAGCGGACTGCGGATCGCCTATATCGAAGGCGGGACCGGGTCGAAATTCCCCGACCTCTTCCTGCATAACGAGGGCGTGGCCACCCGCACGCCGGAGGAGATGATCGCCTTCCTGCTGGGCGGGCGGGCGGATGTCGCGGTCGTGTCCGAACGCGGCATCTTCTCCAGCGCGCGCGAGATGGGCGTCGATCACCGGGTCGCGATGCTGGGCGCGCCGCTGGCCGAGGAAAAGCGCGTCGTCTACCTGCATCGCAGCCGCGCGGCCCTGCTGGGACCGGTCAATGACGCCATCGCCGAGATGGAGCGCAGCGGCGAGCTGGCCGCGCTGCGTCGGCGCTGGCGCATCGACCCGCCCGCCCCGCCGCCGCCGGTGCTGCGGGTCGGCATCAGCCATGCCCCGCCCTATGGCATCATCGATCCCGATACCGGCGAGGTCACCGGCTATGCCGCGGAGTTCTTCCGGCAGCTGGCCGCGCGCGCGGGCCTGGCCTATGCCTTCGTGCCGATGAGCCGCCGCGACTACCTGGACTTCCCGCGCGGCGGGCAGGCCGACATCCTGCCGATGCAGGTCGTTTCGGCCGACGCGCGCGCGGACATGGATTTCACCCTCCCCACCGAGGTCATCCATTTCGCCGCCTTCGTGCGTCCCGACGGTCCCCCGCATGCCGAAGCCTCGGATCTGGTCGGCAAGCGGGTCGCGATGCGCGCCGAGACCCGCGACCTGCTGCCGGAGATCGGCCTGCCGGGGGTGGTGCCGGTGGTGCTGGCGACGGAACGGGCCATGCTGGCCGCGCTGGCGCGGCGCGAGGTGTCGGCGATCCTGGGGGCGCCGGGGCTGATCGAGGCTGCGGCCGCGGGGATGACGGCGGGCGGGCGCATCCGGCGGCTGGATACCAGCCTGTTCGAGCTGCGCCACGCCATCGCGCTGCGGCTGGGGCTCGGGGCGGTGCGCGAACAGCTCAACGCGCAGCTGCCGGGCTATGCGCTGTCCGACGAATTCCGCGACCTGCGCGAAAGCTATTTCGGCACGCCGCAATTCTGGACGCCGGAACGGCAGCGCCAGGCGATGGCGGCGGCGGCGGGGGGGCTGGTCCTGCTGGTCCTGTTCGGCACGGTCACCTTGCTGAGCCTGCGGGCCAAGCGCCTGGCGGAACGGCTGACGCGCCGCACGCTGCTGGTCAGTTCGCGGCTGCAGGCGGTGATGGATTCCGTGCAGGGCGGCATCGTCGGGCTAGACGGGGGGCGCAACGTGGTGCTGGCCAATCCCGCCGCCCAGGAGCTTCTGGGCGCCGCCCGGCGCGAGGCGCCCTTTCCCTGGCCCGACGGCGTGGCCTTCCTGGACCGGGAAAGCCTGGCGCCGCTGCCCGAGGGGCGCGATCCGCTGAGCCGGGCGCTGGCGGGCGAACGGCTTCCCGGCGAGGTCCACCAGATGGCCCGGCGCGGCAGTGCGGGCGGGGGTTTCGTGCGGATTTCCAGCGCGCCGGTCGAAATGGAAGGCAGCGCCCTGCGCACGGTCCTGAGCATCGACGACATCACCGAGCAGGAACGCAACCGCCAGCAGCTGGAACGCTCCGGCCGTCTCGACGCGCTCGGCCAGCTGACCGGCGGCGTGGCGCATGATTTCAACAATCTCCTCGCCGCGATCGAATACGGGATCGAGCTGGCCCGCCAGGAACCCGAAGCCGAGAGCCGCGCGCGCTATCTGCAGGCGGCGCAGGCCTCCGTGCAGCGCGGCGCCGCGCTGACCAAGCGGCTGCTGGCCTTCGCGCGCCGCCAGCCCGGACTGGCGGCCGCGCGCGAGGTCGAGACGATCCTGTCCGAATTCGAGCAGCTGGCCCGCCCCCTGATCGAGGGGCATATCTCGCTGCGGCTGAATCAGACCGATCCGGGCCTGTGGGTGTATTGCGACATCGCGCAGCTGGAAAACGCGCTGCTCAACCTGGTCATCAATGCCCGCGATGCGGTGATGCAATCGGGAAAGGGGGACTGGATCCGGCTGGATGTGCGCGCGGTCAGCGACCTGCCGTCCGGTCCGGCCGCAATGCGCGCGCCGCGCAGCGCAACCGCCCCCCGATATGTCGAGATCTCGGTCAGCGACAACGGCCCCGGCATGAGCGAGGAGGTCAAGCGCCGCGCGCTGGACCCGTTCTTCACCACCAAGGGGACCAATTCCGGGACCGGGCTGGGCCTGTCGATGGTCTATGGGTTCGTGCAGCAATCCGGCGGCACGCTGCGGATCTATTCCGAACCGGGACTGGGCACGACGGTCCGCATGTGCCTGCCGCGCGGCAGCGCCACGGGGCGGCGCGAGGAGCCGGTGCCGCGCCCGCCGCGCCCGGCCGGGGCGGGGGAGCGGATCCTCGTGGTCGAGGACGAGGCGGAGCTGCGGCAGATGACGGCCGGGATGCTGGCCTCGCTGGGCTATTGCGTGCAGACCGCGGCGGACGGGGCGGAGGCGCTGGCGCGGCTGCGCGGGGATGACGGGTTCGACCTGCTGCTGACCGACATCGTCATGCCGGGGCTGGGCGGGTTCGACCTGGCGCGGGAGGCGCGGGATCTCTACCCCGCCCTGCCGGTGGTCTACATGTCGGGCTATACCGGCATTTCCGCCGCCGAGATGGGCGCGGTGCGCGCGCCGCTGCTGCAGAAACCCTGCCCCCCCGCGCAGCTGGCCGAGGCGCTGCGGGACGCGCTGTCGGATCGCGGCTGAGCCGCGCGGCACCGAAGGTTTTCGCGCGGCGACAAATTGGCAGGGTCCGCCAGATAGGGATTTTCTTTGTTTTCAACCTGCGGCTAGGGTCGCGGCAGTGATTTCCCTAGCGCAAGGCGGCCCGCCGGCAAGATGACCCATTTTCGCAGCACCGCGCCCCGGGGCGCGACCCTTCACCCCGAGACCGGGCTGCTCTCCTATTCTCCCGAGGCGCTGGCGGCATTGCAGGCGAAACTGTCGGGCGAAGTGACCCAGCCGGGATATCCCGGCTATAACGACGACCGCATGGTCTTCATGCATACCTACCAGGCCTATCCCCAGCTGATCGTTCATGCGGGCTGCGAAACCGACGTGATCGCGGCGCTGGACTTCGCGCGCGAACAGGGGCTGAAGGTCACGGCGCGTTCGGGCGGGCATTCGACCGCGGGCTTCTCCTCGGGCGACCAGATCGTCATCGACACGGCCGGGATGGATCATGTCCTGGTCGATCCCGCGGCCCGCACGGCGCGGGTGGGGGCCGGCACGCAGTTCCGCAAGCTCAACCGCGTGCTGGACCATTACAGGCTGCACGTGCCCGGCGGCGGCTGCGAGACGGTGGCCGTGGCGGGCTACATGCAGGGCGGCGGCTTCGGCTTCACCTCGCGGCTTTTCGGGATGAATTGCGACAATGTCTTGTCCTTCCGCATGGTCACGCCCGACGGGGAGATCCGCCATTGCGACGCGGCCGAGAATGCCGACCTCTACTGGGCGGTGCGCGGCGGCACGGGCAACCAGTTCGGCATCCTCACCGAGATCACCTATCGGCTGTATCCGCTCGCGGATGTCTGGGCCTTCGGGCTGCGCTTCGCCCTGTCGGATGCGGCGGGGATCGCGACGGCCGCGCGGGTCATGGCGCTGCTGCAGGCGGAATATGCCGTCACCGGCCCGGCGAAGATGGGACAGCAGGCGCTTTTGATGTTCCTGCCCACCGAGGCCGAACCCGAGGCCCAGCTGCCGGTGCTTCTGGTGCGCGGGCTCTATGACGGCACGGAGGCGGAATGCGAGGCCGCGCTCGGCCCGCTCCTGGCCCATGTGACCGACCGCGCGGCGCAGGTCGAGATCTGGCGCGCCGGGCGCTACCTGGAGGTCAACGAGGCGCTCTTGCAGACCGTGCATCCGCCGGGGCTCGACATGCCCAATGTCTCGATGAACACCAAGCCGCTGGTCGACGGGCGGATCATCGCCGCCTCCCATCCGGCCGAGCGCTGGCAGGAGCTGATCGCCCATTTCCTGACCGCACCGGACCTGACCTGCTTCATCGCCGCGGAATATTACGGCGGCAGGATCAACGAACCGGCGCCCGGCGCCATGGCCTATTGCCACCGCGATGCCAGCCTGGACCTGTTTTCCTGGGCGTTCTGGACCTTCGATGCCACGCAGCAAGCCGCCACCGACTGGCTGGACGGGTTTGCCCGGATTGCCGGGGCGATGGGCAACGGCCACCGCTACCAGAACTATCCGCGCCGCGGCAATGCGGGGTTCCTGCACGATTATTTCGGCGCCAATGCCGCGCGGCTGGTGGAGGTCAAGCGCCGCCATGATCCGCAGATGCTGCTGGACTACGAACAGAGCATCCCGCTGGCCCTGCCCGGGGAGGAGAGCGCGTGACCGCCGAACCCCGCGACGCGGCAGAGGAGGCGGGGGGCCGGGTCATCGGGCTGTTTCTTGATCCGCCCATGGCCATCGCCCGCGTCGGCGCCTCGCCCGAGCCGCTGGAGGCCTATCGCTGGGCGCTGGACGAGAACCCGCATCGCGGGGTGCAGACGCGCGTGGTCCCCGCCCCGACCCTGGTGGCAGAACCCGTCGATGTCCTGGGCCAGGGCCCGATGCGCCTGCGGGTGGAGACGCCCGGACACGTCACCTTCAAGGATGCCGAGGGCCGGGTGAAGCCGGTCGCGCCCTTCTTCGAACTTTGGGCGCGGGTGCAGCGGCCATCGGGCAGGATCGAGCCGCAGCCGGTCACCGCCGCCTTCCTGGCCCGCCATGGCAGCGGCCTTGACGCGCTGCAATTCACCGTGGTCGCCGCCAACCGCAAGGCGCAGGCCCGCACCAAGCGCGCCGCCGATGCCGCCATTGCCCGCATCGTGTTCCGCGCCGACGACTATGCGCGCCACATGCTGGAGGCGGTCAGCCCCCATACCGAGGGCGAGGTGCCGCTGGTGCGTCCCGACGCGCCCCTGCCGCTGGGCCATGTGCAGACCTTCGCCCCGGCCCCCGGCACGCCCTCCCCCGCCACCCGGCTCGACCAGGTGCGGCTGCGCTTCACCCCCGGCAAGGGCGACAGTTTCGGCCCGCCGGAGGCCTCGCAGGCCGTGGCCTCGCCGCTGGCGCCGGGCGATTTCGTGCCGCATGTCACCGAATACGGCCGCATCCACCAGATGACCCGGCCCGAGAACCGCATCCTGTCCAGCGACTCGCCCTGGCTGGGCTATAGTTTCGGCGCCGATGACAGCCCCAAATGGCCGACCCCGATGGACAGCTATGACGGCGCCCGGATCGATCCGGGCCATAGCTGGGGACTGATCGACGACACCTGCGACCTGGTGATCGAGGCGCGGGTGGCGATTGCCGGGCAGCTTCTGACCGCGCAGGCCCGCGCCTTTGCCGGGCCGCCCGATTTCGCCCCCGACCGCCGCCCGATGTATTCGATCCGCGACGAGCTGGAGGATCGCGAACTGCCCCCCGCGCCGCTGGATCCCGACACAACCCCTGCCGAGATCCTCGACCTCTTCCGCCGCATCTTCGAGACCGCCAGCCTCGTCAATCTCGACCAGCGGCGGCACTGGGCGCTGTCGGGCAATGCCTGGATGCACGGGGCGCGCAACAAGGACGACCCGCAATGGGACGAGGGGCTGGCCCCGCGGCTCGGCCCCGCCTCGATGCGGCGCGAGGATGCCCCCTATGCCGACCTGACCCCGGATTACACGCCGGGCCAGGGCGCCACGCTGGCGCCGCGCTCCAACGGGTCGGAACGGCTGCCCTATACGACCGTGGTGCAGCAGGTGCATGCCCGCATGGCCGACAGCCCGGTGCTGGCCGCCTTCCTGTCGCGCCGTCCCGACCGGGTGCGCGACCTGGTGCGCCCGCCCTTCGGCTGGGTCGCCGAACTGCCCGCCCATCCCGGCCTGACCCCGCCCGCCGCGGTGCCGGTGGGCCGCCACCATGCCGCGGGACACGAGCCCGCCCCGCGCGGCCCGCTGCGGTTCCGCGATCCGCGCACGCTGGCCGACACCTCCTATGACATGCGGATGCCGCCCTTCATGCGTCATTCCATGGGGGTGCCCCTGTCGGTGACGCGGCGCCAATACGACCTGCTGATGGCCTATCTCGACAAGCTCGAAAGCGACCCGGCCTGGCGCGCGCAGGCCGCGGGCCTGCCGGAGGAGGATGCATGACCGACACGCCCGACCGCCTGGTCCGCCCGCTGAACCGCGCCGCCCGCCCGCCCGCGCCCGACAGCCCGGCCTATCCCGAGCCGGTGCTGGGCAATTCCGCCGCCACGCTGATGGACTCGGGCGTCGGCAACTGCTTTCCGGGGCTGGAATTCGACCTGCGCCAGCTGGATGTGCGGTTCTTTCCCGGGCTGGTCTTCGCCTTTCCCGGCGTCACGCCCGCGGGGCCCGACGGCACGCAGGGCGCGCAGCTGGTCTATGCCGACACGACCGGCGATCCCGATTTCGACCTGCCCTATGACTGGGTGGGCGAGCTGGCGCGCAGCCTCGGCGGCCCGGCCGGCGACGCGCTGGCAGAGGGCCAGTGGTACCTGCACGCGGTCGAGCAGAAGGACCGCCGGATCGAGCTTTACGACCGGGTCGTGCTGCAGAACGCGATCCACCTGATCCCCTATGAGGGCGAGATCGCCTGGTGGATCATCCGCCTGATCGAACGCGACCCCGACCCGGCGCTGGCCGATCTGGTGATCGAACTGACCCGGCGCGACGCAAACGGCCAGCCTGCCGGACAGCCGGTGCGGCTGAGGGGCAAGCGGCGCGCCTATCTCGACGGCGAGGGGATGATCTCGCAGGTCTACCGCCCCGGCGAGCTGACCGCCTCGATGTGCAGCCCCTGGACGCATGATTTCCGCGACTGCGCCTGCCAGTACTGGGCCTCGAACCATCCCGACGTGGTGCTGGGCGAGGTGATCGACCCCAATGACCGCGGCCGCGCCCAGGCCGGACAGGCGGATCCGGCGGAGGAGGACGACCCCCTGCAGCCCGTCAGCTTCCTCGACTGGATGCGCCGCCGCACCGATCCGGCGCGCGACGTGCAGGCGCAGACCACGATCGACGGCGCGCGGCCCTATCGCTACGACCCCTACGAGATCAACCTGGTCTGGCAGGAACTGGATTTCGTGCTGCAGGGGCAGGAGGCGAATGCCACCCCCGCCCCCGACCTGCCCGAACCGCCCGACGCCCCGCCGACCGCGCAGGAGGTCCATGCCGACCTGCGCGACAATCTGGGGCCGCTGGAATACATCCTGGCGCTGCGATACCTCTATGCGACCTTCTCGATCCGCGCGCCCGAGGAAATCGACGCCGCGACCGAGGCCGCCTGGCCGGGCCTGTCCGACGATCTGCGCGCCGCGCGGCAGATCCTGCTGTCGGTGGCGATCAGCGAGATGACCCATCTGCGCTGGGTCAACCAGATGCTGTGGAGCCTCTCGGCGGCGCTGCCCGCGGAACTGCCCGCCTATCGCCCGGTGGTCGGCCCCGGCCTGCCCGCGCCCGATCCCGACCCCGAACATGCGCTGCGGCTGGACCGCGCCACGCCGGAGGTGATCGCCGAATTCGTCGCGCTGGAGCGGCCGGGCGGCGATATCGACACCGAATATGCCGAGCTGGTGGCGCATCTGCGGGACAACCCCGCCTATCCGCCGGGGCTGTTCCAGCTGGCGGTGCGCATCGATGCCGACGGGCTGGCCCATTACAACAAGTTCCGCGACATCGAACGGATCCTCGCCCCCTATGCGGCCCGGCCCGGGATCTACCTGCGCGACCTGGCCGAGGCCGCGGCGGACGACCCTGCGGCCGCCCCGGCGCTGGCGCTGCTGCGCGAGGCGCTGGCGGCGCTGCGCGAGGGCGCGCGCGCCGAGGCGGCGGCGGCGCGCAGCAATGCCGACCGCGCCCTGGCCGAGGCGCGCATCATCGCCGCGCGCGACCGGATGCACGAGCTGTGGGAGGCGGGCGAGGCGCTGGCGCGCAGGGGCAAGGGCATTCCCTTCTTCGCGCCGCTGCCGGAGACGGCGCATGGCTGACGGCGCGGCCCCGCCGGTCCTGATCCGCGGGACGCCCCGCAGCCGCCAGGCGCATCTGTCGGGCGATCTGCTGCTGATGGCCGAAAGCGCCGCGCTCTATGCGCTGCCCGGCGCGCAGGCGGCGGCGCTGCGCGCGGCCATGGAGCGGGGCGAGGCGGCGGTGACGGCGCGGCTGGCGGCGCTGGGGCTGACCGCGGCTGCGGCGCCCGCCCTGTCCGATGATCTGGCCGATGACCTGTCCGATGCGGCGCCGGGACCCGTGCGGGCGCTGGCGCTGACCGTGGCGCAGGGCTGCAACATGGCCTGCGGCTATTGCTATGCCGCGGGCGGCGCCTTCGGCGGGGCGGTGCGGCAGATGCCGCCCGAGGTGGCCCGCGCCGCCATCGACCGCCTGATCGAGGCCGCCCCGCCCGGCGGCGCGGTGCAGATCGCCTTCATGGGGGGCGAGCCCTGGATGGCCAAGGGGCTGATCCGCGATGCCGTGATCCATGCCCGCCGCCGCGCCGCCGCCCGCGCGGTGCGCACGGGGTTTTCCATGACCACCAACGCGACGCTCTTGCGGGCCGAGGATGCCGCCTTCCTGGCCGAGCACCGCTTTGCCGTGACGGTCAGCCTCGATGGCGACCGCGCCGCCAATGACCGGCTGCGGCCGATGGCCGGGGGCGGGGGCAGCTTCGACCGGGTGGCCGCGCGTCTGGGGCCGCTCCTGGAACAGGCCGACCGCCTCCGGCTGTCGGCGCGGGTCACGGTGACGCCCGACAACCTGGACATCCCGCGCACCGTTGCCGCGCTGAGCGCCCTGGGCTTCGACACGATCGGGGTGTCGCCGATGCTGGCCTCGCCGACCGGCAAGGGGGCGCTCGGGGCGGCGGACTTCCCGCGGCTCCTCGAGGCGATGATCGCGGCCGGCGAGGACTGGCTGGAGGCCATCATCGCCGGGCGCCCGCACGGCTTCGCCAACCTGGCCACGGCGCTTGGCGAATTGCATCGCGGCCAGCCGCGCAGCGTGTCCTGCGGGGCGGTGCGCGACTATCTGGCGGTGGATGCCGAAGGCAATTACGCCGCCTGCCACCGCTTCGTGAACGACCCGCTGGGGGCGATGGGCGACCTTTCCGGCGGTCCCGATGCCGCGGCCCGCGCCGCTTTCCTCGCGGAGCGCCGGGTGGAGGCGCAGCCGGGCTGCGCCGGGTGCTGGGCGCGCAGGCTCTGCGGCGGCGGCTGCCATCACGAGGTGCTCCATGCCGGACGGCCGGCCTGCGATTACGTGCGCGGCTGGCTGGATTACGCGATCTCCGCCTATGGACGGCTGATGGCGGCGCGGCCGGACTGGTTCGGCGATGCCTGACATCCTGGTCGCGGGCGGCGGCCCGGCGGGGGCGGTCGCGGCGCTGATCCTGGCGCGGCGGGGATACCCGGTGCGGCTTGCCGACCCGCTGACCCCGCCCGCGCCCCGGATCGAGAGCCTCGCCGCCTCCGCCCTGCCGCTGGCCGCGGATCTGGGGATCCTGCCGGTGCTGGAGGCGGCATGCCTCGGCCGCGCCGCGGCGATGGAGCTGGACTGGCGCGACCGGCCCGAACGCCGCACCTTCGAGACCGACGCGCCCTGGCTCCTGTCGCGGGCGGCGCTGCATCGGGGGCTGCGGGATGCCGCCGCCGCGGCCGGGGCCCGGATCGTGGCGCAGCGCGTCGCCCGGCCGGCCCCCGGCGCCCTGCGG
>NZ_JACVXA010000002.1 GCF_014903745.1 Mangrovicoccus algicola
CTCGATCCGGGCCAGCCCGGTCAGCCCCGCCGCGCCCGTCGCGGCATGCAGCACCGGCCGCGTGGCCGGGCCCAGCCCTTGGGCCCGCACCCGGGCCAGCGCCGCCGCCGCCTCCTCCCGGGCCCGCGACATGAAATCCCGCGCCCGCGCGGCGCCCAGCTGCGTCACCAGGTCCGCCGCGACTTCGGGATCCAGCGCCTGGGGCCCGCCCCCCGGATCCGCGGCCGGCGGCTGCGCCGCAGGCACCCCCTCCAGGGCCTCGGCCAGCGCCGCGCAAAGCTGGGCCGGGCGCACCGGCTTTTCCAGCACCCGCGCCATGCCCGCCCCCAGGCAGGCCTGGCGGATCCCGGCATCGGCATGGGCCGTGAGCCCCAGCACCAGTCCCTGCCAGGATGCCGCGGCGCGGATCCGGCGGGTCATCTCGATCCCGCTCATTCCCGGCAGGGTCACATCCGACAGCACCGCCGCGATCGACGCCCCCGCCGGCGCCTCGAGAAGGGCCAGCGCCTCGCGCGGATCGGACGCGGCGCAGGTCTCGGCCCCGGCGCCGCGCAGCACATGGACCAGCCAGTCGCGGCTGGCGGGACTGTCCTCCACCACCAGGATCCGGCGTCCCGCCAGGACCTGCGGCACCGGCTGGCCCTGCGGCTGCGCCGCCCCGGTCGCGCGCGGCGGCGCGGCAGGCAGGCTGAATTCGGCGCGCAGGACGGTGCCGCGCACCTGGCCCGGCGCCGCGCCCGGGCGATCCGCAACCTCCAGCGTGCCGCCCAGCTGGCGCAGCGCATGCCCCATGACCTCCAGCCCGGCCGAGCCGCGCCGTGCCGCCCCCGGCGGCGGCGCCGTGCCGGCCAGGGCGTGTTCGATGCGCCGCTTCTGGGCATCCGGAAGGCCGCCGCCGAGGTCGCGCATCTCCAGCGTGACGCGCCAGGCCCCGTCCGCCGCCGCGGAGGCGCCGCCTTCCAGCGCATCCCCCGGCAGGGGGCGGCAGCACAGCCGCATCTCGGCCCGCGCGCCCCCGTGCTTCACCGCGTTGTCGATCATGTTCTGGCCAAGTGCCCGCACGAAACGCAACGGCCCGTGCAGCCATGGCGCCCCCGGCGCGTCGATCTCCAGCTCCAGCGCGGTACCGCGGCTGCGGGCGATCGGGCGGATCATCTCCAGGAGGTTGCGCAGCTCCTGCGCGATGTCGAAATCCTCGTCCGGCAGCAGCCCCGCCGCCCCCTGTTCGCCGCCGATGACCGCCAGGACATTGCCCAGGTGATCCAGCGCGAGATCCGCGGCGCGGCGCAGCCGGGCCCGCGACAGCCGCGCCGCCTCGGCATCTTCCGCACCGCCAAGCGCCTGCTCGGCGGTGACCAGCAGCGACTGGATCGGCGTGCGCAGGTCATGCGCCACCCGCATCAGCGCGGCCGCCCGCGCCCGGTTGCGCAGCCAGACTGCCTCCTGATCGCTTTCGGACAGGCGCAGCAGGTAGCCCTCCGCCGTGCCCAGCGGCAGATGGACCAGCTCGCCCTCCAGCGCCTGGTCCCCGCGGGTCACCACCGCCGGGGCGCTGCCCGCGCGGCGGGCCCGCAGGCGCGCCTGCGGCCAGTCCAGATGCGTGCGGAGGCTGCCGCGCCCCAGGCCCAGCCGTCCGGCAGGCGCGTTGGCCAGAAGCACGTCCCCGGCCTCGCCCGCCAGGACCACCGCCCGGCGATCCGTCGCGATCAGGCGGGCCACGGCCCGAAGCACCGGCCGCGCGGAAGCGGGGGCGCCCTGCTCCGCCTCTCCTCGGTCGGCATCGTCCTGAACCGGTTCTCTCACCCCGTTGCCTCCCGAAAGCCGCGCCCCGTCCCGCCGGAAGTATGGCGGAAACCGCCGGGCGGGAACAAGGCCCGGCGCGTCCCGTGGCGCAATTCCCATGCATACGCATATTGACATATCAAAAGTATGCCACATAATCCCATACCAAAGATAGTTCAGATTATCTTTGGACAGATCCAACTGACAATCCCGAGGAGGAGGGTGGACAGATGGCTACACGGACAATCCAGGCGGGCAGCGCGACCGAGGTGACGATCGACGCCAATGCCGCCGACATCGCGCGCTATGTCAAATCCGGCGACTCGCTGGTTGTCGAGCTGACCGATGGCGACAGGATCATGGTCAATGATTTCTACACCCGCGCCGAGGGCGGCGCGGCCCATCGCCTGATGCATGCCGATGGCAGCTATAGCGGCGTCGAGGGCGTCATCGATGTCCGGGAAGGCGAGGCCGGGCTGGGCGCAGGGATGGGGGGCGGTGCCCTGGCGGCGGGTCTGGCCGGACTGGCAGGCCTGGGACTGGTCGCCGCCTCCGGCGGCGGCTCGGACGATGGCGACGGGGACAATGACGGTCCGGACGGCATCGCCACCGACGCGACCGATCCCACCGATGCCACGGATGCGACCGACCCCACCGACGCGACCGACCCCACGGATGCAACGGATGCGACCGACCCCACCGACGCGACCGATCCCACGGATGCCACGGATGCGACCGACCCCACCGACGCGACCGATCCCACCGACGCAACGGATGCAACTGACCCCACCGACCCCACCGACGGTCCCGGATCGGAAGAAGATGCGGGCCTGCTCGGCCCGGTCGTGGCGGAAGACGGCCTGCTGGGCGATCTGACCGGCAACGACGCCCCTCTGGGCGAGATCACGGGGGCCGACGGCCTGCTGGGCGAAATCGGCGGTTCCGGTACGCCGCTGGGGGACCTCTCGGAGGAGCTGCTCGGCACGCCGCTGGTCGGTGACGGGCCGGTCTCGCCTGAAGCCGGGCTGCTGGATCCGGTGATCGCCGATGGCGGGTTGCTGGGCGATCTGACCGGCAATGGTGGGGCTTTGGGCGAGATCACCGGCTCCGACGGGGTGCTGGGCGATCTGGTCGGCAATGACGGCGCGCTCGGTGCCGTGACCGGCGCCGACGGGCTGGTCGGCGACCTGACCGGCACCGGGGTGCTGGGCGGCGGC
>NZ_JACVXA010000020.1 GCF_014903745.1 Mangrovicoccus algicola
CGGCGACCCGTCGGGCCGGCGCGGCATCGCCGGAATGCGGCTGGAGCGCGGCGTTGATGACCGCCTGCTCCGGCGCTCCGGCGGCGCAGGCAGGCCAGCGGCCGCACTCCGCCCGTCCCGCGACCCCAGGCGCCGGCTCCGCTGCGGGACAGGCCCCGGCCATGTCGGCGCGGATCGCCGCATCCGGGGATCACCGCGTCGCCGGGCCGGCCCGCCTCCTCCAAGAGCCACCGCGCGACGCGGCCGCGGGACATCGGATCTGCACAGGGAACGGGGCCGGTCATCAGGGCCTCCGCGAAAAGAACGTAAAAGGGGTAACATGGACTGGCTGACCGGCAACAAGATCCCGGTGGGACAATGGGCAGCGGCGGTATTCGACTGGCTCCAGATCAACGGGGCGTGGTTCTTCGACGGTCTCGCCGATGTCATGGAGCGGATGATCGAGGGCATCCTCTGGGTGCTGCAGGAACCGCCGATCCTGCTGGTGGTCGCGGCATTCGTGACCCTCAGCTACCTGCTGCAGCGCAGCTGGAGGATCGCGGCCGGGGTGCTGGCCGGCTTTCTCTTCATCATCAATCAGGGCTACTGGGAAGAGACGACCGAAAGCCTCACCCTCGTGCTCTCGGCCTGCCTGGTCTGCATGGCGGTCGGCGTGCCGATCGGCATCGCCGCGGCGCACCGGCCCCGGCTGCATGCCGCGCTGCGCCCGGTGCTGGACCTGATGCAGACGCTGCCCACCTTCGTCTACCTGATCCCGGCCATCGTCTTCTTCGGCATCGGCATGGTCCCGGGCCTGATCGCGACCGTGATCTTCGTGCTGCCCGCGCCGATCCGGCTGACCTGCCTCGGCGTCGCCGCCACGCCGCAGCCGCTGCTGGAAGCCGCGCGCGCCTTCGGCGCCACCCCGCGCCAGGTACTGTGGAAGGTCGAACTGCCCTGGGCCGTGCCGCAGATCATGGCCGGGCTGAACCAGACCATCATGCTGAGCCTGTCGATGGTGGTCATCGCCGCGCTGGTCGGCGCCGACGGGCTGGGCGTGCCGGTCGTGCGGGCGCTGAACCAGGTCAATACCGCGCTCGGCTTCGAAAGCGGCTTCGTCATCGTCGTCGTCGCCATCATGCTCGACCGGGTGCTGCATGCAGGAGGCCGCAAATGACCGCCGCCGTCCGTTTCGACAAGGTCGACATCGTCTTCGGGGACTCGCCCGAAACCGCGCTGCCGCTCATGGATGCGGGGCAGGACCGCGCCGCGATCCAGGCCGCGACGGGCCAGGTGCTGGGGGTGCATGACTGCTCGCTCGAGGTTGCCGAGGGCGAGATCCTGGTGCTCATGGGCCTGTCGGGGTCCGGCAAGTCGACGCTTCTGCGCGCGGTGAACGCGCTGAACCCGGTCGCGCGCGGCCGGGTCGAGATCCGCCGCGGCGACCGGATGGTCGACATCACCCATGCCGATCCCGCGACGCTGCGCGAGATGCGGCTCAACCAGATCGCCATGGTCTTCCAGCAATTCGGCCTTCTGCCCTGGCGCAGCGTGGCCGAGAATGTCGGGCTGGGGCTGGAGCTCGGCGGGATGCCGCGCCGCGACCGCGCCGCCCGGGTCGCGCGCCAGCTGGAGCTCGTCCATCTCTCGGACTGGGCGGACCGCAGGGTGGGCGAGCTGTCGGGGGGCATGCAGCAGCGCGTCGGGCTGGCGCGCGCCTTCGTCACCGAGGCGCCGATCCTCTTGATGGACGAACCCTTCTCGGCGCTCGACCCGCTGATCCGCACCCGGCTTCAGGACGAGCTCCTGCAATTGCAGCGCGAGCTGCGGCGCACGATCATCTTCGTCAGCCACGATCTGGACGAGGCTTTCAAGCTGGGCAACCGCATCGCGATCATGGAAGGCGGACGGATCGTGCAATGCGGCACGCCGCGACAGATCTTCTCCGCCCCGGCCAATGACTACGTGGCAGAATTCGTCGCCCATATGAACCCGCTGGGCGTGCTGACGGCCGAGGATGTCATGGAGCCCGCGACAACGGCCGGGGGCACCGGGATGGACGCCGCCACGCCGGTGGCGGAGGTCATGCAGGCGCTCCGCGTGGCCGCGGCGCCGCTGCCGGTGATCCGCGACGGGCAGTGCATCGGCCAGGTCAGCCCGGCCGGCGTCCTGGCCCGGCTCGCCGCCACGGGCACCTCCGGCTGAGCCCCGGCCCGCCGCGGCCCGAAAGCGGCGGGGTGGGTCCGGGAGGGGGATCTGTCCCCTCCCGGCTCCGCTGCGGCAAGCGCGCCCTCAGCCCCTGCGCACGAACCCGGCCACGATCTCGGCATGCGGCGACCAGCGGAACTGGTCCACCACCGTCACCTTCCCCATCTCGTAGCCGCCGCCAATCAGGATCGCCGCATCGCGGGCAAAGCTCGACGGGCTGCAGGAGACCGAGGCGATCACCGGCACCGCCGATTTCGCCAATTCCGCCATCTGCGCCGCGGCCCCGGCGCGCGGCGGGTCGATCACCACCGCCTCGACGCCCTTCAGCTCGTCCGCCATCAGCGGGCGGCGGAACAGGTCGCGCGCCTCCGCCCGCAGCTGGTGCAGCCCCTCGGTGCGGTTCCAGGCGGCCTGCAGCGCCGCGACCTGCGGCCGCTCGGCCTCGAAGGCCAGAACATCCGCCCGCGCCGACAGGGGCAGCGCGAAGGTCCCGCAGCCGCAGAACAGGTCGGCGATGCGCGCCGCCCCCGCCGTGATCTCCTCCACCGCCGCGGTCAGCGCCGCCTGGCCATGGGCCGTCGCCTGCAGGAAGGCCCCCGGCGGCAGCGCCACCCGTGCCGAGCCCAGCCGGATCTCGGGGGCGGCCCATTGCGCCACCTGCTCGCCGTTCCAGGACAGCCGCGCCAGCCCGGCCTCCGCGCCGAGCGCCACCAGCTCCTGGTGCAGCGCCAGGTCCAGCGGCTTGCCGCCCGTGGCGGCCAGGTCCGGCCCGTTCAGCGTTTCGGTCGCCAGATACGTGATCTCGCCCTTGCGCGATCCGCCCGCCATGGTCATCGCCCCCAGATGCGGCATAATCGCGGCGAGACGCGGCGCGATCACCCGGCAAGCCGGCACCTCGACCAGCGTATGGGACCGCGGCCCGTGGAACCCCACCATCGCGCCCTTCTTGGTGCGCCGCCCCGAGAAGCCCGCACGGCGGCGGCTGGCAGGCGGCGAGGTCAGGGGCGGGGCCACCTCCGCCGCGATCCCCCGGGCGCGCAGCGCATCGGCCACGATGCCGCGTTTCCATTCCGAGACCAGCGCGTTCGATCCGTGCTGGATCACGCAGCCGCCGCAGGCGCGGGCATGGGGGCAGGGCGGCGTGACCCGGTCGGGCGAGGGGGTGACGATCCTCGGCGCGGGCATCGTGCCGCCCTCGAGCGTGCCGGTGACGGTCTCGCCGGGCAGGGCGCCGGGCACGGCGATGCCCTCGGCCAGCCCGTCGCCCAGATGCCCCAGTTTCGTGATCACAAGCTCGGTCATGCCTGGCTCCTCATGTGCCGGGCCGACCTATACCACGCGGGCGGGCGGGGCCAGAGCCCCGCACGCGCGCTATTCGGCGGCTTCCGCGCCGAGGAACCCGCCCGACTGGCGATGCCAGAACCGCGCATAGAGCCCGCCCTGCGCCAGCAGCTCGTCATGCGTCCCCGTCTCGGCGATGCGCCCGGCCTCCAGCACGATGATCCGGTCCATCGCCGCGATGGTCGACAGCCGGTGCGCGATGGCCAGCACGGTCTTGCCCTCCATCACCCGGGTCAGCGCCTCCTGGATCTCGGCCTCCACCTCGCTGTCCAGCGCGCTCGTCGCCTCGTCCAGCGCGAGGATCGGCGCGTCCTTCAGGATGGCGCGGGCCAGCGCGATGCGCTGGCGCTGCCCGCCGGACAGCTTGACGCCGCGCTCGCCCAGATGGGCCTCGTAGCCGATGCGCCCGCGATGGTCGCGCAGGGTCAGGATGAAATCATGCGCCGAGGCCTTGCGCGCGGCCTCCATCACCTCCGCATCCGTGGCATCGGCGCGCCCGTACCGGATATTGTCCATCGCCGAGCGGTTGAACATCGCGGTTTCCTGCCGGACCATGGCGACCTGCCGGCGCAGCGCGTCCTGGGTCAGCTCGCGGATGTCGCGCCCGTCCAGCGTGATGCGCCCGCCTTCCACCTCGTAGAGCCGCAAGAGCAGCGACATCACCGTCGACTTGCCCGCGCCCGAGCGGCCGACCAGACCGATCTTCTCGCCGGCGCGGATCTCCAGGTCGAACCGGTCCAGCGCCGCGCCGGGCGTGCCGCCATAGCCGAAGGACACCTGTTCGAAACGCAGCGCGCCCGCGGCGCGCGGGATCTCGGCCGCGCCGGGCGTGTCGGTGATCGCGTGCGGCGGGGTCAGGGTGCGGATCCCGTCCTCGATCTCGCCGATATTGGAGAAGATGCCGAGCGC
The DNA here is from genome assembly GCF_014903745.1 of Mangrovicoccus algicola. Lineage (GTDB taxonomy): Bacteria > Pseudomonadota > Alphaproteobacteria > Rhodobacterales > Rhodobacteraceae > Mangrovicoccus > Mangrovicoccus algicola. Next base: position 4,438 of record NZ_JACVXA010000020.1, read on the forward strand.
CGCGAAGCTGACCCAGCCGGTCATCGTCGCCAGCCGGGTGGAGACCAGCCCCGCCGCCGCGATGTCGCCCGCGCTGGCGGTGCCCTGCGACCACAGATACAGGCTCAGCCCGATCAGCACCGTCGGCAGCACCCCGGCCAGCACGAAGATGCACAGCCGGAACATCACCACCACCGAGGCCCAGGCCACCGACGCCTCGCGATAGCCCGAGAGCGACTGTTCGGTGGCGGCCTCCTCGCTGCTGCCATGGGCGAAGAGCTTGACCGTGGTGATGTTGGTGATCGTGTCGACGATCTGCCCCGTCACCATGGCGCGGCGCGCGGCGCGCAGCTGCGACCGGGTGCGGATGCGCGGCAGGAAATGGCGGATCAGCAGCGCATAGCCGCCCATCCAGACCAGCACCACCAGCCCCAGCCACCAGTTGACCACGCCCAGCATGACCACGGCGGACAGCGCCGCGGCCACCGCGTTGCCCAGGATGTTGGTGGATTCCGTCACCACCTCGGTCAGGGCGCGCGCGGTCTGCTGGGATTTCTGCGCGATCCGCCCGGCGAAGTCGTTGTCGAAATAGCTGACGCTCTGGCCCAGCGTGTGGCGGTTGATGCGGCTGAGCACCAGCGCATAGAGGTTGGGCTGCAGCGTCACGGTGTTGAAGGCGGCATTGGCGACCATCGAAAGCGGAAAGATCGCCAGGTAGAAGACCGCGAAAACCGCGATCTGCCAGCCATGGGTCGCCAGGTAGGACGGCCCCGCCGCCTGCGCCCCGTCGATCACCCAGCCGATCATCCAGAAGCCGATCACCGTGGTGATGCCGACCGAGATGGAGGCCGCCACCGCCAGCCGGATCTGCCGGCCCGCCCCGTTCAGCGCCCAGCCCATGAAGGCCCGCAATTTCCGCGGCGGCGGACCATCGGCATCGGCGAAGGGTTCGATCGTGTCGGCCAGGCGCCGGAAGAAGGGCGGGATCCGTGCCGCCTTGCGTTCCGCGATCTCAGCTTCGGGCCATTTGCTCATCCGGCCGCCTCCGTCTTGTCATCCGTTCCCAGGAAGCCGCCGGACTGACGCGCCCAGAACCCGGCATAGAGCCCGCCGCGCCCCAGCAGATCGCCATGGCTGCCGGCCTCGGCGATGCGCCCCTGGTCGAGCACGAGGATGCGATCCATATGGGCGATGGTGGACAGGCGATGCGCGATGGCGATGACGGTCTTGCCCTCCATCATGCCGTAAAGCGTGTCCTGGATGGCGGCTTCGACCTCACTATCTAGCGCGCTGGTGGCCTCGTCCAGCACCAGGATCGGGGCATCCTTCAAGATCACGCGAGCGAGAGCGATCCTCTGCCGCTGGCCGCCGGACAGCTTCACGCCGCGTTCGCCGACCTGCGCGTCATAGCCGGTGCGGCCTTGCGCATCGCGCAGCCCCAGGATGAAATCATGGGCCTGCGCCTTGCGGGCGGCGGCGATCATCTGGGCCTCGCCGGCCTCGGGGCGGCCATAGAGGATGTTGTCGCGCACCGAGCGGTGCAGCAGCGAGGCATCCTGGCTGACCATGCCGATTTCACGGCGCAGGCTGTCCTGGCTCACACCGGCAATGTCCTGGCCGTCGATCTCGATCCGGCCGCCATCGGGGTCGTAGAAACGCAGCAGCAGCTTGACCAGCGTCGACTTGCCCGCGCCCGAGCGGCCGATCAGGCCGATCTTCTCGCCCGGCGCGATGTCCAGCGTGATGGCGTCCAGGCCGCCCGTCTGCTGGCCGTAATGATGGGTCAGGTCGCGCAGCGCGATGGCGCCCTTCTCCAGCCGCAGGGCGGGGGCACCGGGGCGGTCGGTCAGGGTCACGGGCTGGGCGATGGTTTCCAGCCCCTCGGAGACGACCCCCAGCGACTGGAAGAAGTTGGACACCGCCCACATGATCCAGCCGGTCATCGCGTTCAGCCGCAGCACCAGCGCCGCGGCCGCCGCGACCACGCCGACCGAGGCCGCGCCCTGGCCCCAGAGCCAGATCGCCCAGCCGACCACGCCCAGCACCAGCGCCCCGTTCAGCAGCGTCAGCACCACGTCCATGATGGTGAAGAGCCGCATCTCGGCGGCGAAGGTGGACCGGGCATGATCGATCGCCTCCTTCGCATAGTCGAGTTCGCCCGAATGATGCGCGAAGAGCTTGACCGACTGGATGTTGGTATAGCTGTCCACCACCCGCCCGGTGACGGCGGAGCGCGCGTCAGAGGCCGCCTTCGAGGCCGGCCCGATCCGCCGCACGGTCCAGCGCAGCAGCGCCAGATAGGCCGCGAACCAGGCCGCCATGGGGATGAACAGCCGCAGGTCGGCATCGGCCAGAAGGATCGCCGCGCCGATCACGTAGGCGGTGGCGAAGGTCAGCGCGTCGAAGACCTGGAACACCGCCTCGCCGGCCGCGGGCGGCGCCTGCATGATGCGGTTGGCGATGCGCCCGGCAAAGTCGTTCTCGAACCAGCCGACCGACTGGCGCAGCACATGGCGATGCGCGCGCCAGCGGAAGAGCGTGCCGAAATTGGGCATCACGGCGTTGTTGAGAAGCGCCACGTTCAGCCCCTGCAGCGCCGGGCGCAGGGTCACGAGGAACACCGCCATCGCCACCAGCTCGACCCCGTGCGCCGCCCAGAAGGCGGCGGGGGTGGTGTTGCCCATGAGGTCGACGACCCGGCCGAGATAGCCGATCAGCCAGATCTCCACCGCCGCGACCGCGATCGAGGTGACGAAGGCCCAGGCGAAGACCTTGCGGAAGGGGCGCGACAGGTACAGCAGGTAGGACCGGAGCCCGCGCGGCGGCCTGTCGGTCTGGGGATAGTCGGCATAGGGGTCGACGAGGGTCTCGAAGAAACGGAACACGGGAAGCAGCCTTTCAGGGTCGGCCGGTGATAGGCCGATTCCCGTGCCCCGGGAAACACCCGGCGGGGTGGCGGCGGCGGGAAGATGCCGCGCCGGTCAGTCCTGCGCCCGCGCCAGCAGCGCCGCGCGATCCAGCGCGAAACCCGAGCCGATCCACGCCTCGCGCAGCGATGCCAGCCGCGCGCCCAGCTCCGCCCCCTGATGGCCCAGGGCCATCAGGTCGCGCGCGGTCACCGGAAAGCGCGCGGCCGCGGCATGGTCCAGCACCGGTTCGAGATCCGGGGGCAGGGGCTGGCCGGTCAGTGCCGCGGCGATCAGCGCCAGGTCGCGGCCGCGATCGATGCCGTGCTCCTGGGCGATCCGGGCCGGCGCGTGCCCGGCCTCCAGCGCGTCACGATAGAGCTGCAGCCGCCTCGCCTCGGCCCGCGACAGCCGCAGCGCCGCGACCGGGTCGGTTCCGCCCAGCACCGCGAGGCGCCGGATCGGGTCCGGCGCGAGACCGTCCTCGAGATGGATCAGCGGCGCCAGGGCCTGCGCCTGCGCGCCCGGCAGCACCTGCGCCAGGATCCCCGCCTGCGCCATGGTCGCCACGACCGGCGCCGGATCGGGCGCGGCCAGCAGCTTGCGCATCTCCTGGCCCTTGCGTTCGGCGGCGATGCGGCCCAGCCCCTCGGCCAGGGCGGCGCAGGCGGCCAGTCCCGTGGCATCCGGCCCCTGCCGCCCGTACCAGGCGGTGAAGCGGAAGAAGCGCAGGATGCGCAGGTAATCCTCCGCGATCCTCTCCTCGGCCTCGCCGATGAAGCGCACCCGTCCGGCGCGCAGATCCGGCAGCCCCTCCAGCGGATCGACGACGCGGCCATCGGCCTCGGCATAGAGGGCGTTCATGGTGAAGTCGCGCCGCGCGGCATCCTCCTCGATCCGCCAGGAGAAGGTGACGCGGGCATGGCGCCCGTCGGTTTCGACATCGCGGCGCAGCGTCGTGACCTCGTAGCCCTCCCCCCCGGCCACGACGGTGATCGTGCCGTGATCGGCCCCGGTCGGAACGGATTTCAGCCCGGCCCGCCCGGCGGCAGCCACGGTCTGATGGGGCCGGGCGGTGGTGGCGATGTCGATATCGCTATCCGCCCGGCCCAGCAGCGCATTGCGCACGCAGCCGCCGACGAACCAGGCGCGATGCCCGTCGCGCATCAGCGCCGCCATCACCGCCTGCGGGCCGGCCCGGTCCAGCCAGTCGGGCGCGATCCTCAGCGACATGCGGCGACCCGGTCGGCCAGGCCCTTCAGGATCCGCGCCGTGGCGCCCCAGATATAGTAGGGCCCCCAGGGCACCGCGTAGTAATGGCGGCGCGTCCCCTGCCAGCGGCGGCCCTCGACGCGGAAATTCGCGGGATCCGCGAGGAAATCAAGAGGCACGGTGAAGACCTCCTCGACCTCGCCCGCCTCGGCCACCGGCTCGAAGCGCGCCGCCAGTTCGGCGACGACCGGTGTCACGTGGAAGGAGGTCACGGTCTCGTGCGGGGGGAGCCGGCCCAGGACCCGCACCAGGGCCGGGTCCAGTCCGACCTCTTCCTGCGCCTCGCGCAGGGCCGCCGCCTCGGGGCTGCCGCCATCGCCGGGATCCAGCCGCCCGCCGGGAAAGGCGATCTGGCCGGGATGATGGCGCAGTTTCGAGGACCGCTTGGTCAGCAGCACCTCGAGCCCGGCGGGCCCCGGCAGCAGCGCGACCAGAACCGCCGCGGGACGCAGGCGGCGCCCGGCGGGCTGCCCGGCGCCGGGGGTGAGGTCGAAATCGGAGGAGGCGCCCTCCCCCTGCCGCAGCGCCGCGGCGACAAGGGGCAGGCCGGTCTCAGCCATCGTCGCGGATATCGCCGTCTTCCCCGCGCGTCGCCTCGAAGCCCAGCGTCGCGGGGTCGAATTCGTAATGCGCGCCGCAGAACTGGCAATCGGCGGTGACGATGCCCTCCTCGGTGGTCATGTGGGCGATGTCCTTGGCCGAATAGATCGACAGGCTCTGGCGCACGCGGTCGGCCGAGCAGGTGCAGCCGAAGGTCACCGGCTGGCTGTCATAGACGCGCGGCTGCTCCTCGTGGAAGAGCCGGACCAGGAGGTCGGTGGGCTGCACGCTCGGGCCGATCAGCTCCAGGACGTCCATCGTGTCCAGCAGCAGGTTGGCGCGGTTCCAGTTCTCCTCGTCATCGCCGTCGAGCATGTCGTTGGGCCGCAGCAGGCCGCCCTCGCCCGAACCGCCCTCCTGCGAGACGAAGGGAGAGGCCTTGGGCATGTGCTGCAGCATCACGCCGCCGCCGCGCCAGCTTTCCGGCGTGCCGGGCTGCGTCGACTGGCCGAAGGCGATGGAGAACCGCGTCGGCAGCTGTTCGGACTGGGCGAAATAGGTCTCCGCGCAGGCGGCCAGCGAGCCCCCCGACAGCGGCGTGATCCCCTGATAGGGCGTGGTGCCGCGTCCCTGGTCGATCAGGATGGCGAAATAGCCCTGGCCCAGCAGCGCGAAGGGATCCGTCCCGTCGAGCCGGTCGCGATCGAAGGAGGCATAGGCGCGGATCCGGGCCGGCTCGCCATCGGCGGTGGGGCCGTAGTAATCGGTCGCGATCAGCCGCACCGGCCCGTCGCCGCGCACCTGCAACGACAGTTTCCAGCGCAGCTCGATCGTCTGGCCGATCAGCGCGGTCAGCAGGGCCATCTCCGCGACAAGCGCCTCGACCGGGGCGGGGTAATCATGTTGTTCGAGAATGCGGTCCAGCACGGTATCGAGCCGCGCAACGCGGCCGCGGATATCCGCGAGGTCAAGCTGGAACGGCAACACGTTGTCGTCCCAGGCGATCTGCTTGCCAATGGTCATGGGCTTTCCTTCAGGGCTTCGCTTGGGCATACCGCGCCTAGATAGGCTCGGCAACCTGGGGGTCCAAGACATGCGCCGCTACGGAGAGAGGGTGAAACCCGGCATCCGCTACCGCGTCCGGCCGGGCGCCTACGCGATCCTGTTTGCCCAAGGGCGGATCCTGCTGACCCGCCAGGCCGCGCCGCAGCCGGAATACCAGCTGCCCGGCGGCGGGATCGATCCCGGCGAATCGCCCCTGCAGGCGCTGCATCGCGAGGTGCTGGAGGAGACCGGCTGGCGGATCGGCGGGCTGCGCCGCATCGGCGCCTATCGCCGCTTCGTCTACATGCCCGATTACGACCTCTGGGCGGAAAAGACTTGCCGCCTGTACCTGGGCCGCGCCATCCGCCCGCTCGCCCCGCCGCTGGAGCCGCATCACCGCGCGGTCCTGCTGCCGCCGCGCCGGGCGCTGGAATGCCTGGGCAGCGCGGGCGACCGCGCGGTGCTGGCCAGGCTGATCCGCGCGGGCTGATCCCGTCCGGCCGATCGCCGGGGGCCGCCTGCGCGGACGGCCCTCGACGGATCGATCGGCCCCCGCGGTCACGCCAGGGGCGGCGCCCGGGTCGGCCCGCGATATTCCAGCAGCACGGCCGAGACGTCGTCGGGCAGATCCTCCGCGCCGTAGAACTGGCTGAGATCCCAGACCATCGCCTCCAGCAGGCGGGGCCCTGCGAGCCCCCGGTTGCGCGAGAGGATATTGGCCAGCCCGTCCTCCCCGATCATCTCGGACCGCCCGGGCCCCGCGGGACATTCCGTGACCCCGTCCGAGGCCATCAGCAGCCGGTCCCCGGGATGAAGGCGGAAGCGGAACCCGTCATACTCGCTCTGAGGCAGAAGCCCCACCGGCAGATCCCCCGCGCCGAAGAATTCGATCCGCCCGTCGGCCCGCTGGACCGCCGGGTGGGGGTGGCCGGCCTGCGTCATCTCCACCTCGCCGGTTTCGAGATCGACGATCGCGAGGCAGAGGGTGAAGTAATGTTCCGTCTCGATATCCTGGAACATCAGGTCGTTGAGCCGCCGCACGGCCAGAGGCGGCGGCAGCGGCCGGTAGCTGCCATCCGCCAGCCGGTCGAGCGCCACGTTCTGGTCGCGCGAGGTGGAGGAGAGATAGCCCGCCAGCCGCGCGGTCAGCAGCGCCGAGGTGATGCCATGGCCCGACACGTCGATCGCATAGAGCCCGATCCGTCCCGGCGCGACGGGGAACCAGCCCACCAGGTCCCCCCCGACATGCCCGGCCGAGCGCAGGAGCAGGGACATCTCGGCCTGGCCGAAATCGCGATGGCGGTCGCGGATCAGCGATTGCTGCAGCCGCTTGCCCTCGGCGAGGTCTGCCTCGATCGCGTCGTACAGGGTGCGGATCCGCTGGAAGGCCAGGCTCAGCTGGCGGTTCTTCTGGCTCAGCTGGCGTTGCATGGCGACGATGCGCTGCCCGGCGGTCAGACGCGCGCGCAGCTCCACCGCATTGACCGGCTTCGTGATGAAATCATCGGCCCCGACCTCCAGCCCCTTGGCGATGTCGTCCCGCTCGGATTTCGAGGTCAGGAGGATGAAATAGCCATAGCCCTCGGGCTCCAGGTCACGGAACCGCGCGCAGAATTCCGGCCCGTCCATGCCCGGCATCATCCAGTCCGACAGCACCAAATCGAAGGCGTGCCCGCGGCAGAGGTCCAGCGCCTCCTCGCCGGAACCGGCCTCCGTCACGCGATAGCCCATCCGCCGCAGCGTCGCCGAGAGGATCCGCCGCTGCATCCGGCTGTCATCGACGATCAGCACCTCCGACAGTCCCGCCGCAAGAATGTCGCCCGGCGGGGGATCCGTGCCGCTGTCGAGGGAAGACTCCATCCATACCATCCGCATCCTGTCGCGCCGGTCATCGCATGGCAGGCTTTAACGCGCTGTGAAGAGGGGTCGGAATCCTTCTCCCTCCCGCTAACGCGGCCTTCATCCCTTCGCACCATGCTGGCGGCGAAAGGATCGCGGATGCTGGACTGGGACCGGATCTCCGAATTGCGCGAGGAAATCGGCGTCGAGGATTTCGCCGAGGTCGTGGCGCTGTTCCTCGAGGAAACCGGGGAGGCGCTGTCGCGGCTCGCGGCGGGTCGGCCGACGCTGGCGGCGGATCTGCATTTCCTCAAGGGGGCGGCGCTGAACCTGGGATTCGCCGACCTGGCCCGGATGGCGGCGGAGGGAGAAGCCCGGGCAGGGCAGGGCGGGGCGCCGGACCTAGCATCTCTGGCGGCCTGCTACCGTTCCAGCCGGGACGCATTCCTGCGCGGCGCGGCGGCGAAGGGATACCTTGCCGCCGCGCCGGCGGTCAGATGACGAATTCCGCCAGGGTCTGATCGGCGGTGACATCGGTATAGGTGAATCCGCGCGCATCCAGCCGCGCGAAGAGCGCGGTGAAATTCTCGGGCGCCGCGGTCTCGATCCCGATCAGGACCGACCCGAAATTGCGCGAGGACTTCTTGAGATATTCGAAGCGCGCAACATCATCCTCGGGCCCCAGGAGATCGAGGAAGTCGCGCAGCGCGCCGGGCCGCTGCGGCAGGCGCAGGATCATGTATTTCTTCACCCCTGAGAAGCGCTGCGCGCGTTCCTTCACGTCGGGGAGCCGCTCGAAGTCGAAATTCCCGCCAGAGGTCACGCAGACCACGCTGCGCCCGGCGATCTCCTCGCGCAGATCCTTCAGCGCATCCACTGCCAGCGCGCCGGCGGGCTCCAGCACGATGCCCTCGACATTCAGCATTTCCAGAAGCGTCGTGCAAAGGCGGTCTTCCGGGATGGCCCGCACGTGGTCCGGCGCGGTGCCCGCGAGCCGTTCGAAGGGGAGGGCGCCGATCTGCGCCACCGCCGCGCCATCGACGAAATTGTCGACGCCGGACAAGGCCACCGGCGCCCCTGCCGCCAGCGCGGCGGCCAGGCTGGCCCCGCCTGCAGGCTCCACCAGCCGGATATCGGTGCCGGGCGCGGCCTCGCGCAGGAAGGACACCGCCCCCGCCGACAGACCGCCGCCGCCCACGGGCAGGATCAGCATGTCGGGCGCGCGCCCCAGCTGGTCGAGGATCTCGACCGTGACGCTGGCCTGTCCCTCGATCACGTCCGGATCGTCGAAGGGCGCCAGGAAATGGCCGCCGATCCCGGAACAGAAGGCCTTGGCCGCGGCCAGCGTGTCGTCGAAATAATCGCCGACCAGCCGGATCTCGATATTCTCGCCGCCGAAGGTGCGGGTCTTCATGATCTTCTGCTCGGGCGTCGTCACCGGCATGAAGATCGTGCCCTTCACCCCGAAATGGCGGCAGGCATAGGCGACGCCCTGGGCGTGGTTGCCTGCCGAGGCGCAGATGAACTGGTCCTGGGCGGGATCGGCCTCGCGGCATTTCTGCATCGCGTTGAAGGCGCCGCGGATCTTGTAGCTGCGCACCGGCGTCAGGTCCTCGCGCTTCAGCCAGATCTCGGCCCCGTATTTCGCCGAGAGATGGGCATTCAGCAGCAGCGGCGTGGCGTCGAACACGCCATGCATGCGGGCCGTGGCGGCGCGGGCGGCATCCATGAAACTGGTCATGTCCCGCAGATGCAACGAAACCGCCGCGACGGCAAGCCCGCGAATGCCTCCGCTCAGTCCAGCTCGACCAGCGCGTCCTCCAGCTCGGCGCGGATCTCCGGCGGCATGAAGGTGGAGCGGCGGTGCTCGGGGTCGAAGAACACCTCCACCATGTCATAGGTGGCGTGCAAGAGGCCGGTATCCGCGTTGAACATCCGCAGGTGGAAGCTGACCGACTTGGTGCCGACCCGCGTCACGGCCCCGTCGATGCGGATCAGGTCGCCGGCCTCCAGTTCGCGGATGAAATTGGTCGTGGCCTGGGCAGTGACGCAATGGATGCCATGCGTCTCCATCATGTCCTTGTAGGAAATGTCCAGCACCGTCCACAGGTGGTAGGCCGCATCATCGAAGAAGGGCGCGTAATGGCGCACGTTCATGTGCCCGAAATGATCATGATGCCAGGGGTGGATCACCCCGCGCAGCAGCTCCTGGAATTCGCCCATGCCCGTCCTCGCGTCTTTTTGCGGCCAGAATACCAGCAAGGCCGCCACGGAAAAGCCCATTCCGCCGCATTTGCTTGTCCCTGCGGGCGTTCCCCGCTATTTGCGCGGCAAGTTTGACCAGGAGACTGCCCCATGACCGCGCCCAAGAAGGTCGTGCTCGCCTATTCGGGCGGGCTTGATACCTCCATCATCCTCAAATGGCTCCAGACCGAATATGGCTGCGAGGTGGTGACCTTCACCGCCGATCTCGGCCAGGGCGAAGAGCTGGAGCCGGCCCGCAAGAAGGCCGAGATGCTGGGGATCAAGCCCGAGAACATCTTCATCGAGGATGTCCGCGAGGAATTCGTCCGCGACTTCGTCTTCCCGATGTTCCGCGCGAATGCGGTCTATGAGGGGCTCTACCTGCTCGGCACGTCGATCGCGCGGCCGCTGATCTCCAAGCGGCTGATCGAGATCGCCGCCGAGACCGGCGCGGATGCGGTCGCCCATGGCGCCACCGGCAAGGGCAATGACCAGGTCCGCTTCGAACTGTCGGCCTATGCGCTGAACCCCGAGATCAAGGTGATCGCGCCCTGGCGCGAATGGGACCTGACCTCGCGCACGCGGCTCTTGGAATTCGCCGAGGCGAACCAGATCCCGATCGCCAAGGACAAGCGCGGCGAGGCGCCCTTCTCGGTCGATGCGAACCTGCTGCACACCTCCTCCGAGGGCAAGGTGCTGGAGGATCCCGCCGAGACCGCGCCCGACTATGTCTATCAGCGCACGGAAAGCCCGCTGAGCGCGCCGGATGCGCCGCAATACGTGGAAATCACCTTCGAGAAGGGCGATGCCGTCGCCATCGACGGCGAGGCGATGAGCCCGGCGACGATCCTGACGAAACTGAACGAGCTGGGCCGCATCCACGGCATCGGGCGTCTCGACTTCGTCGAGAACCGGTTCGTCGGCATGAAATCCCGCGGCATCTACGAGACCCCCGGCGGCGAGATCCTTCTCGAGGCGCATCGCGGCATCGAGCAGATCACGCTGGATTCGGGCGCAGGCCACCTGAAGGACAGCCTGATGCCGCGCTATGCCGAACTGATCTATAACGGGTTCTGGTTCTCGCCCGAGCGCGAGATGCTGCAGGCCGCCATCGACCGCAGCCAGGAATTCGTCTCGGGCACCGTCCGGCTGATGCTCTACAAGGGCTCCGCGCGCACGGTCGGCCGCTGGTCGGATGCGTCGCTGTATTCCGAGGCGCATGTCACCTTCGAGGACGATGCCGGCGCCTATGACCAGAAGGACGCGCAGGGCTTCATCCAGCTCAACGCGCTGCGCCTGAAGCTTCTGGCCGCGCGCAAGCGCCGCCTGCAGAAGTGACCTTTCCCGGCCGGGCGCCCTGCATGCCCGGCCGGACCGGCTGACGGCAAATCGACCGCTGCGGCGGTTTGCCCGGCGGCTTTGCCGCCCCGGCCCATGCAGACTGGCCCCGACCCGGCAGTTCCGCCGGCGCGACCGCGAAGATCCGGAGCCGATGCAGACCCATTGCCCGAACTGCTTCGACACGATCGAGGCCGATGCCATGACCTGCCCCGCCTGCGGCTGCGCGGTGCTGTTCTGGGGCCGTGCGCTCAGCGAGACCGAGCGGCTGATCCACAGCCTCGGCCATCCCGACCGCGCGCAGCGGCTGAAGGCGGTCTACGCGCTCGCCGACCTGCCGCAATCCGAGGCGGCCCTGCCCCTGGCGGATCTGTGCTTTGCCGCGCCCGGCGATGTCTGGCAGGCGGTGGAGGTGATCCGCACCCTGGCCGCCATGCCCGCCGTGGAACGGGTGGAGGTCGCGCTGGCGCGGCTGGCGCTGGAACATCCCGCAGGTCCGGTCCAGACCCTGGCGGCCCATGCGCTGGACGCGAAATTCGGCGGCGGAGACGGCTGGTGATCCCGGCAGGATTCGAACCTGCAACCTGCCCCTTAGGAGGGGGCTGCTCTATCCAGTTGAGCCACGGGACCACGCAGGGCGTGATTGCCCGATTGCGCCGCGCAACTCAAGCCCCCGCGGGACTTCTGCGGATATCGGCGACGGCAGGACGCCTTGTGCCCGGCGAAGCAGACGCGCTACGATACCGGCATAGCATCCGGGAGGCACCGTGAACACCGAACCCCCTTCCCAGCCGGTCCGCCCGCTGACCCTGCGCGACGTGTCCGAGGCCTGCGGCGTCAGCGAGATGACGGTCAGCCGGGTGCTGCGCAATCGCGGCGATGTCTCGGAGGCCACCCGCGAAAAGGTCCTGGCCGCCGCCAAGAAGCTGGGCTACGTGCCCAACCGCATCGCCGGCGCGCTGGCCTCGCAGCGGGTGAACCTGGTCGCGGTCATCATCCCCTCGATGTCGAACATGGTGTTCCCCGAGGTCATGACCGGCATTTCCGAGGTCCTGGACGGCACCGAATTGCAGGCCGTGGTCGGGCTGACCCATTACAAGCCCGACCGCGAGGAGCAGGTTCTCTACGAGATGCTGTCCTGGCGTCCCTCGGGCGTGATCATCGCCGGGCTGGAACATACCGACGCCTCCAAGGCGATGATGCGCGCCGCGGGCATCCCCGTGGTCGAGATCATGGATACCGATGGCGAGCCGATCGATTCGGCGGTCGGCATCTCGCATCGCCGCGCCGGCCGGCAGATGGGCGAGGCGATCGTCGCCGCAGGCTATCGCCGCATCGGCTTCATGGGCACCAAGATGCCGCTGGACCATCGCGCGCGCAAACGCTTCGAGGGGATGACCCAGGCGCTGGCCAAGGCCGGGCTGGAGATCGAGGACCGCGAATTCTACGAGGGCGGATCCGGTTTCGTGAAGGGCCGCGAGATGACCCAGGCGATGCTCAGCCGCAGCCCGGATCTGGATTTCCTGTACTATTCCAATGACATGATCGGTGCAGGCGGGTTGTTGTGGTGCCTGGAGCAGGGCATCGACGTGCCGGGTCGGCTGGGTCTGGCCGGGTTCAACGGGGTCAATCTGCTGCACGGGCTGCCCAAGCTTCTGTGCACGATGGATGCCTGCCGGAACGAGATCGGCCGCCGCGCGGCGCAGCTGATCGCCGATCGCGTGGCCACGCCGGATCAGGGCCGCGGGGCCATCATCGAGCTGAGCCCGGAGATCGCGCTCGGCGACACGATCCGCCGCGCGGCGGCCGACTGAGGCGGCACCGCATCAGCGTACCGGCCGCAATGCGCGGCCGGTGATCGACTCGCTTGGTTTAACCCGATTTTGAAAGTATTCTCCGCAAAAAAGACGGAACCCTTATCGAGGCAGAGCATGGTCCGGGTCCTTTCCCTTGTCCTTTTCCTGGCGCTTTCCGCATGCGGCGGCGGCAGCAAGTTCCAGTCCTATGACGGACCGGAAGTCACGCAGATCTACATCTCGAAGGAGCGGCGGAAGCTTTACCTTCTCCACGAGGCGCAGGTCATCAAATCCTATGATATCGGACTGGGCTTCAACCCGGTCGGCCACAAGGTCGCGCGCGGCGACGGTCGCACGCCGGAAGGCCTGTACCTGATCGACCGGCGCAACCCCAACAGCGCCTATCACCTGTCGCTGGGCATCTCCTATCCCAACCGCGCCGACACGGAACGGTCCAAGACGCTGGGCGTCGATCCGGGCGGCGACATCTTCATCCACGGCGAATCGTCCAAGCCGATGAACGGCAAGGACTGGACCGCGGGCTGCATCGCCGTCACCGACAAGGAGATGGAGGAGATCTTCGCGATGGTGAAGACCGGGACCCCGATCTACATCACCTCCTACTGAGCCGCCCCGCCGCGCGATCCCAGGGTCAGCACCCACCAGATCATGCCGCTGGCATCCTGGTGGAACGCAAAGCCCAGATCGGTCGCGGCGGGATCGCGGATGCTCTCCGCCCAGGCCTCGTCCTGAAGCCAGGCGGTGAGCGTTTCCAGTTCGGTATCGAAGGACTGGGAATACAGTTCGGCCACCAGCTGGCCGGGATAGCCGGCCCGGGCGATGCGCGCATAGGGGCTCGACCAGTCCGACCCCCAGGCCCAGGCCCGTTTCTGCGCCGAGATATCCGCCGCCTGCGCCGCCGCCGCGCGCGACAGTTCGGGGCTCAGCGCCACGGGCGCCACGCCGGCAAGCCGACGCATGTCATTGACCGATTCGAGCATGTTCATCTGTACCTCGTCCAGATCGCTGGCGCGCAGATGAGGTGCCCCCGGCACCCGCTGCACGGAACTTCCGCCGCAGCCCGACAGACACAAGGCGACCGCGATCCCGGCCGTCAGAACACGCAGCATGGCACACCCTCCACCATTTTCCGCAAACTAGCGGGCGAATGTCACGGCTTTCAACCAATGCAAGGGTCCGGACGCGGTTTGATTTGCCGATGCGGCTTCGGCGCCATATCTTCCGGGCAAATCCGTTTCCTGCCGCGAGAGATGCCGATGACCCTTCGCCGTTCCAGACTGACCCGCCGCAGCCTGCTCGGGGCCGCGCTTGCCGCACCCGCCCTGTCCATGCCCGCCCTGGCCCAGACCGCCGCCGAGGACGCGCCCGAACTGCCGGTGGCCCGCGTCACCAGCGGCTTCCGCGCCCATGACTGGCGGGACCATTTCGACAGCCTCGGCAGGGGGGCGATCCTCGTCGATACCGAAAGCCGGACGCTGCATTACTGGTCCGGGGACCAATCGGTGGCGCTGGTCTATCCGACCAGCGTCCCGCTTTCCGAGGAGATGACCCGCCGCGGCCGCACCTCGGTCACGCGCAAGGTCGTCGGGCCCAGCTGGGCGCCCACCCCCTCCATGCTCAAGCGCAACCCCGACTGGCCGCCCTTCATCGGGCCGGGCCCGGACAATCCGCTGGGCACGCATGCGCTGTACCTGTCCTGGAAATACTACCGCATCCACGGCACCCACGACACGCGCAAGATCGGCCGCCAATCCTCCAATGGCTGCATCGGCCTGTATAACGAAGACATTGCCATGCTCTTCGACCGGGTCGAGGTCGGCACGCAGGTGCTGCTGATCTGAGCGCGGAAGGCGGCGGATCGCCGGGGCCCGGCGATCTGGCCGTCCGTCGCACGGCGGCAGGAACTTTTCCGCGATCCCGGGGTTATTTGGGGTTGCGATGAGCGGGAAGATGCGGTTTTTGATGCGTTTTTGCATCACCCTACCGTGAGCTTCAACGCAGCGTTGCCTTTCGCGAATTTGCGCGGCATGAGTCGATTACGAGGACATCGCCGTCGTCCGCACCTCATGTAACTACCCGGGCGGCAACCATTGGAGGTTAACCATGAAGAAGTTCGCACTCGCTGCTACCCTGGCTGTCGCTGCCACTGCCTCTTTCGCAGGCGGCCTGGAAGAGCCGATCGTTGAGCCGGAAGTCATCGTCGAAGAAACCAGCGGCACCGGCGCTGCATGGATCGTTCCGGTCCTGCTGCTGGCAGTCGTTGCTGCCGTCGCCGCAAGCTGATTTCGGCCCCGGCCCGCAAGCCGAAGAGACATTGAGGTGGCCGATAAGGCCACCTTTTTATTTTGCCCCGCGGGGTGGTTCCGGCCTCAGCCGGTCCAGCCCATGAGGTTCCGCTCGATCACCCCGGTCAGGGCCGCGACATGTGCCGCGTCGTCATTGAGGCAGGGGATGTAGGTGAAGCTTTCGCCGCCCGCATGTTCGAAGCTTTCGCGGATCTCCTCGTTGATCTCCTCCAGCGTCTCGACGCAATCCGCCGAGAAGGCGGGGGCGATCACCGCGATGCGCTTCTTGCCGGCCTCGGCCAGCCGCGCGACCTCCTCGACCGTATAGGGCTGCAGCCACTCCTCCGGGCCGAATCGCGACTGGAAGGTCGTGACCAGCGCGTCGCTGTCCCAGCCCAGCCGCTCGCGCAGGAGCCGCGACGTCTTCTGGCACTGGCAGTGATAGGGATCGCCCTGCATCAGGTAGCGTTTCGGCACGCCATGATAGGAGGCGACCAGAAGGTCGGGGCGCGTTTCCAGCCCGGCATAGGCCCGTTCGACAGACTGCGCCAGCGCCTCGATATAGGCCGGGTCGTCGAAATAGGGGGGCACGATGCGGGCGGCCGGCTGCCAGGTTTCCTTCATCAATGCCCGGAAGAACTGGTCATTGGCGGTGGCCGAGGTCGCGCCGGCATATTGCGGGTAAAGCGGGAAGAACAGGATCTTCTCGCAGCCCTGCTCGACCAGGGACCGCACCTTCGATTCCGTCGAGGGATTGCCGTAGCGCATGCAGAAATCCACCATCACCCCGTCGCCATGGCGGGATCTCAGCGCGGCGGCGATCTTTTCCGTCTGGGCGCGGGTCACGGTCATCAGCGGGCTCTCGTCCCGCTCCGTGTTCCAGATGCCGCGATAGGCCGCCCCCGAGGAGAAGGGCCGTTTCGACAGGATGATCAGCTGCAGCAGCGGCTGCCATTTCCAGGCCGGGTAGTCGATCACCCGCCGGTCGGAGAGAAACTCGCTGAGATAGCGGCGCATCGACCAGTAATCCGTGCCGTCGGGCGTGCCCAGATTGGCAAGAAGCACGCCGACCCGGCCGCGCGCCACGCGCGGATGGTCCCCCGGGGCGTGGGGAATCGGTTCGGCGGGGGCGGAAGCCCTTGCATCCAGCATCGTGCACTCCTCGTCGGCAGAAATCATGAAAGCCCCTAGCAGATAGGAAGGGCCCAAGTCAGGTCAATTCCCGGTATCCGGAAGGGGAGATTCGCTCACATTGAGGGCATCGGCCAGGCGCGCCGCCGCCGATCCCGGCCGCAGCGGCCGCGGCTGCGAGGCATCGGGCGCCCAGCCGGTCAGCGTCACCAGCTCGAACGTTGCCTGCACCGGCCCCTCGGGCGCGCCGGGATAGCGGCGCGCCGCCTCCAGCATCACGTCGCGCCGGGTGAATCCGCGCGGCCGCGCGGCTAGGGCATTGGTCTCGCCCATGGCGCGCAGATCCTGCATCAGGTGCAGCACGGAACGGTACTGGACGGCATGGCGCTCTGCATCCGCGACGGGCAGGGACAGGCCCGCGCGCTGCAAGAGCGCGCCCAGCTGCCGGATCTCGCCCATCGGCAGGATGCGCGGCGACAGCCCGCCGGTCAGCGCCGCCTCCGCCTCCGCCAGGGACGCGCGCAGCTCGGACAATGTGGTCCCCCCGAAGAACACCGCCAGACACAGGCCGTCCGGACGCAGCGCGCGACGGCACTGCACCAGCTGCCCGACCGGGTCCTCGGCCCAGTGCAGCGCCATCGCATGAACCACCAGGTCGCAGGAGCCCGGCGCGAGATCCAGCAGCGGCGCATCCTCCACCAGCCGCGCCCCCGGCCGCAGATCCCTCCAGGCCTGCGGATGACCGGTCACGACGGCCACGTCCCTTAACGGCCTATTAACCATGGAGAGCCTTTCCTCGATCCCGTCCCGGGCAAGGCGGTGCAGAAACAAGGCCTCCCCGCCGGCCTGCCGGGCACGGCGCCGCGCCCGGCACAGCGCGGCACGATCGGTCATCGCTACGGGGGCATCTGTCATGGCGTCTCTCCTTTCGCGCAGCCTAGCGCCCGCGCCCGCGCTTATCAAAGCGGCACGGCGGCTTGTCTTTCCCGATCAGTGCCCGCGCTGCGGCACGCTGGTCGCCGAGGAGGGCGGGCTGTGCGGGCCCTGCTGGCGGGACACGCCATTCCTCGCGGGCCTGGTCTGCGATCTCTGCGGCACGGGGCTGATCGGACCGGATGACGGCAGCCTGCCGCATTGCGACGCCTGCCGGAGCCTGCCGCGCCCCTGGGCCAAGGGCCGCGCCGTCTTCGACTATTCGGGCGCGGCACGCCATATGGTGCTGGGGTTCAAGCATGGCGACCGGCTGGACCTGGGGCCCCATCTGGCCGACTGGATGGCCGCCCGGGCCGGCCCGCTGATCCGGCCCGGCATGGTGCTGGTTCCGGTGCCGGTGCATTGGCGCAGGCTGCTGGCGCGGCGCTACAACCAGGCGGCGGTTCTCACCCGGCTGCTGGCCCCGCGGCTGGGCCTGGCGCATCTGCCCGATGCGCTCCGCCGCTGCCGCAACACGCCGCCGCAATCAGGAGACGGCTTTGCCGGACGCGCCGCCGCGCTGGAGGGTGCCATCGCCGTGACCCGCAGGCAGCAGCCGCGGCTGGCGGGCCGGCCGGTGCTGCTGGTGGATGACGTGATGACCTCCGGCGCGACGCTGACCGCCTGCTGCACCGCGCTTCTTGCCGCGCAGGTGCCGCTGGTGCATGTGCTGCTACTGGCGCGGGCGCATCAGCGCGCCTAGGTTAGGGGCAGGAGCCAAGGAAAGGCGGTCCGGATGAAACCCGTAGAAATCTATACCTCGCCGCTATGCGGCTATTGCCACGCGGCCAAGCGGCTCTTGACGACCAAGGGCGTCAGCTTTGCCGAGATCGACCTCTCGAAGCAGCCCGAGCGGCGCAGCGAGATGACCCAGCGCGCCTCCGGCGGGCGCACGGTGCCGCAGATCTTCATCGGCACGACCCATGTCGGAGGCTGCGACGAGCTGTTCAAGCTGGATCGCGACGGCAAGCTCGACGCCCTGCTGGCCGGGTGATGCCCGCGCCGGCACTGCCCCGCGAGCGCCCATCTGCGCGTTCGCTGGGCAGGCCGCGCCGGGGCAGACCCGATTTTCCAAAATTCACTAAATTTCCAGACTGTTTTGGTCTAGAGTAAGAAAATTAACTTTCTTGCCTTTCCGGCCGCCCCTTGCAGGCGTCCGCATTGATTGATGGATAACTATGAGTAATCTTGCGCCTTCCCCGCTTGTCATCCAGCTATTCGGCGAGCTCCTCCTTCTCGACCAGTTCCTGCGCAACCGCATCGCCAAGGCCCTGCCCGAGGAGGTCGAGCTGTCGCAGTTCCTCGTGCTGCTGCACCTGGCCACCAGCGGCGAGGAGCTCGGGCCGGCCCGGCTGGCCACCAGTTTCAACGTCACCCGGGGCGCGATGAGCAACACGCTGGGTCGGCTGGAACGGGCAGGGCAGATCACCATGCGCGGCGATACCGTGGATGCCCGCCGCAAGTTCGTCTCGATCTCCGAGGCGGGGCAGAGGACGCTGGACGAGGTGGTGGGCGCGATCAATCCGCGGCTGCGCGAAACGCTGTCGCGCCACCCGCGCACCGAGATCGGC
The DNA here is from genome assembly GCF_014903745.1 of Mangrovicoccus algicola. Lineage (GTDB taxonomy): Bacteria > Pseudomonadota > Alphaproteobacteria > Rhodobacterales > Rhodobacteraceae > Mangrovicoccus > Mangrovicoccus algicola. Next base: position 23,376 of record NZ_JACVXA010000020.1, read on the forward strand.
CAGTGCCTGACGCTTCTGTCCGAATTGCGCGACAGCCTGGAAACCAGCCGCCTCAGCCCGCTTTAGCGAGGAATTCGGCGGTTTCCGCCGCCCCGGGAATGGAAGCCGCCGCGCCGGCCCGCGTCACCGACAGGGCCGCCGCCGCCTGGGCCCGGGGCAGCGCGCGGGACCAGTCCAGCCCCTGGTCCAGCCCCGCCGCAAGGTAGCCCGCGAAGGTGTCGCCGGCCCCGGTCGTGTCCACGGGCGCGACCCGGAAGGCAGGGTAGGTGGTGCTTTCCCCGGTGCCGCCATCCAGATGCGTCGCGCCGCGGGCACCGCGTGTCACCACCACATGCGGCAGTGCCAGCGCCGCGAGGGACCGCCCGGCCGCCTGCTCCAGCTGTGCGGCCTCCACCTCGTTGAGCAGCAGGACCGACAGCAATGGCAGCAGCGGGGCAAGCGCGGCCATGTCGAAGGGCGCCGCCGAGACCACGACACGCATCCCCCGGCTGCGGGCCTGTTCCGCCGCGGCGACCTGGCCTCCGGTCTCGTTCTGCAGAAGCAGGGTGTCGCCGCGGCGCGCGCCCTCCAGCGCCGCGGTCACGCCGTCTTGCGGGATCTCGCGATTGGCGCCGGCAAGGATGGCGATGGTGTTCTCGGCCGCGTCATCCACCATGATGAGCGCCATGCCCGTGGGCACCGGCAGCCGCGCGATCCGGTCCGTGGCCACCCCGTCGCGCGCGAGAAGATCCAGCATCGCGCCGCCATCCGGCCCGATGGCGCCCAGATGGACCACCTGCGCGCCGGCCCGCGCCGCGGCGACGGACTGGTTGGCGCCCTTGCCGCCGAGCCCCTCGGCATAGGACCGCGCCGCCAGCGTCTCTCCGGGGGACGGCAAATGCGGCACGCGCAGCACCTTGTCGATATTGATCGAGCCCAGATTGTAGATCGTCACCGGTCTCTCCTGCCGCCGGAGGGCGCGCGCCCCCGCCCCGTGATACAGGACGGGAGTGCTTCACGTGAAACGATTTTTTCCGCTGCGGAAGCTCAGCCCAGTCGCGCCGCGGCCACCACCGCCATGTTCAGGATGTCATTTACGGTGGAACTGGCCGAACAGATCTGGATGGGCTTCGGCACGCCGGTCAGGATCGGCCCGATCACCGTCGCCCCGGCCAGCTGCTGCATCATCTTGACCGAAATCGAGGCCGAATGCCGGGCCGGCACGACCAGGATATTGGCCGGCGCGGTCAGGCGCGAGAAGGGATAGTCCTTCATCAGGTCCATGTTCAGCGCCACATCCGCCGTCATGTCGCCCTCATACTCGAAATCGACACCCATCTCGTCCAGCAATGCCGGGGCGAGATGCATCTTCTCGGCCCGTTCGGAAACGGGGTAGCCGAAGGTCGAGAAGCTGACGAAGGCGACGCGCGGCTCCAGTCCCAGCCCGCGGGCCACCTTGGCGCCCTTGATGGCGATATGGGCCAGGTCCTCGGCCTCGGGCCATTCATGCACCAGCGTATCCGAGATCAGCACGACCCGCCCCCGATGCAGGAGCGCCGTGACGCCGACCGCGCCATCGGCCGCCGAGACGTCGAAGACATGGCCGATCTGGTCCAGCACATGGGCGGATTTGCGCGTCGCCCCGGTAATCAGCGCATCGCCATGGCCATGGGCCAGCATCAGCGCCGAGAACACGTGACGGTCGCGCCCCGCCATGCGGTTGATGTCGGAATGGTCGAAGCCCTTGCGCTGCAGCCGCTTGTAGAGAAACCCCTTATAGGCATCCAGATGGGTGGTGTTCGCGGCGTTGATGACCCGCAATTCGCGCACCGCATCGCCCAGCCCCGAGGCTTCCAGCTTGTGCTTCACATCCTCCTCGCGGCCGACGACCACCGCCTTGCCATGACCCGCGCGCTGATAGGCCACCGCCGCGCGCAGCACGCGCAGATCGTCGCCCTCGGCAAAGATCATCTGCGCCTGCGCCTTGCGCGCCCGGGCATAGAGCCCCTCGATGATCGGCGCCGTGGGATCCATCCGGCCCTTCAGGCGCTGTTCATAGGCCTCCATGTCGACGATCGGGCGGCGCGCCACGCCGGTCGCCATCCCCGCCTTCGCCACCGCCGGCGGGATCACGTGGATCAGCCGCGGATCGAAGGGCGTGGGGATGATGTAGTCGCGCCCGAAGCTCAGCTTGCGGCCATAGGCCACCGCCACCTCGTCGGGCACGTCCTCGCGCGCCAGTTCCGCCAGCGCCCGCGCGCAGGCGATCTTCATCTCGTCGTTGATCGCCCGGGCATGGATGTCCAGCGCCCCGCGGAACAGGTAGGGAAAGCCCAGCACGTTGTTGACCTGGTTGGGATAATCCGACCGCCCGGTCGCCACGATGGCATCAAGACGGACCTCGTGGGCCTGTTCGGGGGTGATTTCCGGATCGGGATTGGCCATGGCGAAGATCACCGGGTTGTCGGCCATCGACGCGACCATGTCCGGCGTCACCGCCCCCTTGACCGAGACGCCCAGGAACACGTCCGCGCCCTTCATCGCCTCTTCGAGCGTGCGCAGATCCGTGCGGGCGGCATGGGCCGACTTCCACTGGTTCATGCCCTCGCTGCGGCCCTGGTAGATCACGCCCTTGGTGTCGCACATGATGCAGTTGTCCTGCTGCGCACCCATCGCCTTGAGCAGTTCCAGGCAGGCGATCCCGGCCGCGCCGGCCCCGTTCAGCACGATGCGGCAATCCTCGATCTTCTTGCCGGACAGATGCAGCGCGTTGATCAGTCCCGCCGCGCAGATCACCGCCGTGCCGTGCTGGTCGTCATGGAAGACGGGGATGTCCATCGTCTCCTTCAGGCGCTGCTCGATGATGAAGCATTCCGGCGCCTTGATGTCCTCGAGGTTGATCCCGCCGAAGGTCGGGCCCATCAGCTGGCAGGCCTTGATGATCTCTTCGGGGTCCTCGGTATCCAGCTCGATATCCACCGAATTGACGTCGGCGAAGCGCTTGAACAGAACCGCCTTGCCCTCCATCACCGGCTTGGAGGCCAGCGCGCCCAGGTTGCCCAGGCCCAGCACCGCGGTGCCGTTGGAGACGACCGCCACCAGGTTGCCCTTGGACGTGTAGTCATAGGCGGTCTCGGGATTGGCGTGGATTTCCTCGCAGGGGACGGCGACGCCGGGAGAATAGGCCAGGCTCAGGTCGCGCTGCGTGCTCATCGGAACCGATGCCGATATCTCCAGCTTGCCCGGCGAGGGTTCCAGGTGGAAGGCCAGGGCCTCCTCGCGGGTGATCTTGCTCTTGGACATGCGGCTCCCCTCCTGTTGGTTGCGGCGTAATACGGGGTTTGCCGGCCTGCCTCAACTGTCTCATTCCCGGGCGAAGGGCCTGTTTTGGTAAGGAAACCTGAGAGCTGTGGCGATGGTTGTATTCCCGGCGCCCGAACGCCATACCACGGGCACCACCTCCGAGAGGCAGAGCCGCGCATGTCCGACGTCACGCCGATGATGGCCCAGTTCCTGGAAATCAAGGCCGCCCATCCGGGCGACCTGCTGTTCTACCGCATGGGCGATTTCTACGAGATGTTCTTCGAGGACGCGGTGGCGGCGGCGGGCGCGCTGGACATCGCGCTGACCCGGCGGGGCAAGCACCAGGGCCAGGACATCCCGATGTGCGGCGTGCCGGTCCATGCCGCCGAGGGCTATCTGCACCAGCTGACCCGCAAGGGATTCCGCGTGGCCATCTGCGAGCAGCTGGAGGACCCCGCCGAGGCCAAGAAGCGCGGCTCGAAATCGGTGGTGAAACGGGGGGTCACACGGGTGGTCACGGCCGGGACGCTGACCGAGGACAGCCTGCTGGAGGCGCGCGCGAACAACTACCTGGCGGCCCATGCGGAATTGCGCGGCGAGGGGGCGCTGGCCTGGTGCGACATCTCCACCGGGATGCTGGCCGTGGCGCCCTGTCCGCGGCTTGCCCTGGGGCCGCTCCTGGCACGGCTGATGCCGCGCGAGCTGCTTTGCGCCGCGACCGCCGAGGAAGGGCTGCGCGACACGGCCCGGGACATGGCGATGGTGCTGACCCCGCTGGGGCCTGCCAGTTTCGACAGCCAGGCCGCCGCAGGGCGGATCGCGCGCGCCTATGGCGTCGACGGCCCCGATGCCTTCGGCAGCTTCTCGCGGGTGGAACAGGCGGCGCTCGGCGGGCTGATCGACTACCTGGAAATCACCCAGAAAGGGCGGTTGCCGCGGCTGTCGCCGCCCCGGCGCGAAGACCCCGGCGGCACGGTCCAGATCGACGCCGCAACCCGCCGCAACCTGGAACTGGTGCAGGCCCTGTCCGGCGGCCGCGAGGGATCGCTGATTGCCGCGATCGACCGGACGCTGACCGCGCCGGGCGGCCGGCTGCTGGCGAACCGGCTGGCGACCCCCTCGCGCGACCTCGGCCTGATCCGGGACCGGCTGGAGGCGGTGGCGGCGCTGCATGCCGAGGCGGCGCTGCGCGACAGGCTGCGCGACGGGCTGCGACGCGTCCCCGACATGGACCGGGCGCTGGGGCGGCTTTCGCTGGAACGCGGCGGGCCGCGCGACCTGGCCGCGATCCGCGACGGGCTGGCCGCGGCGGCGGCGCTGGCGGCGGAACTCGATGGCGCCCTGCCTCCCGCGCTTTCCGCGCTGGCGCAGGATCTGGGCACGGAACCGGCCATCCTGGCCGAACTGGAAAGCGCGCTGGTCGCCGAGCCGCCGCATCTGGCGCGCGAGGGCGGCTTTGTCGCGCCGGGCTATCACGCCGATCTGGATGCCGCGCGGCAGCTGCGCGACGAGGGCCGCGGCTATATCGCCGCGCTGCAGGGGAAATATTCCGAGGAAACCGGGATCGGGGCGCTGAAGGTCAAGCATAACAACGTGCTGGGCTATTTCATCGAGACCCCGGCGACCCATGCGCAGAAGATGCTGGCCGAACCGCTGGCCGACCGGTTCCGGCACCGCCAGACCACGGCCAATGCGCTGCGCTTCACCACGCCGGAGCTGACCGAGCTGGAAAGCCGCATCCTCAATGCCGGGGGCGAGGCCCAGGGGATCGAGCTGCGCATCCACGAGACCCTGCGCCAGGCCTGCCTGGCGGAGGCGGCCGCCATTTCCACCGCTGCGCGGGCCATGGCCGAACTGGATTTGCATGCCGGGCTGGCCGATCTGGCACAGGATCGCGACTGGTGCTGCCCGCAGGTGGATGACAGCCGCGCCTTCGAGATCGAGGCCGGGCGCCACCCCGTCGTCGAGGAGGCGCTGCGCCGCTCGGGCGATCCCTTCGTCGCCAATGACTGCCGGCTCAGCGCCACCGGCGGCGCGGCGATCCGGCTGCTGACCGGGCCGAACATGGCCGGCAAATCCACCTGGCTGCGGCAGAACGCGGTGATCGCGCTTCTGGCCCAGATCGGCAGCTTCGTGCCCGCGGCCACGGCCCGCATCGGGCTGGTCAGCCAGATCTTCAGCCGCGTCGGCGCCTCGGACGACCTGGCGCGCGGGCGCTCGACCTTCATGGTCGAGATGGTGGAAACCGCCGCCATCCTCAACCAGGCGGATGACCGCGCGCTGGTGATCCTCGACGAGATCGGACGCGGCACGGCGACCTATGACGGGCTGTCCATCGCCTGGGCGGTGCTGGAACATCTGCACGGCGCCAATCGCTGCCGCGCGCTTTTCGCCACGCATTACCATGAACTGACCCAGCTGGCGGACACACTGCCGGGGGTGGTCAATGCCACCGTCGCGGTCAAGGAATGGCAGGGCGAGGTGATCTTCCTGCACGAGGTGAAGGACGGCGCCGCGGCGGCCAGCTATGGCGTGCAGGTGGCGCGGCTGGCGGGATTGCCGGACACGGTGATCGCCCGCGCCCGCGAGGTTCTGGGCCGGCTGGAACAGGGCGAGCGCGAGGGGCGCGGCCGCGCTGCGATGGAGGACCTGCCGCTGTTTGCCGCCGCCGCACCGCCCCCCGCTGCCCCGGCCGCGGCCGCCGCGCCATCCGCCGCGGAGATGCGGCTGAGGCAGGTGGATCCCGATGCGCTGAGCCCGCGCGAGGCGCTGGAGATGCTGTATGAACTCAAGGGGCTGACGGCCGGCTGAACGCCGTCAGCGGTGGCGGCGCAGATAGACGTAATAGGCGCCGGTGCCGCCGTGTTTCAGATGCGCCTCGGCGATCTGCAGCACCATCAGGCGCAGGGGGCCGCTGGTCAGCCATTGCGGCACCTGGTGCTTCAGCACGCCGCGCGGCACCGGCATCGGGCCGGGCTCGTCGCGGTCCTTGCCCTTGCCGGTGATGACCAGCACCAGCCGCATCTGCCGCATGTAGCTTTCCGAGATGAACCGCGTCAGCACCGGATGCGCCCGGTCCTGGGTCATGCCGTGCAGGTCGATCCGCGCCTCGGGCGCCAGCTTGCCCTTTTTCATGCGGCCGAAGGCCTTGCTGTCCATGCGCACCGGATTGCGGGCGATCTGCTCGGAAATGGGGGGGCTGATCTCGTGGCGCGCAGCCCCCGGGCGGGCGCGTTCGCCGATGCGGAATTCGGGAATGCGGTTCCCGGAAACCGAAGACCCGGCCTCGCGGGCAGGGTGGGGGGCAGGGGCCTTGGGCGGGGCCGTCCGATCGGCGGCGGGCGCAGGCTGGGTCGCCGGCGCGTGGCGCGTGACCGATGCCGCCACCCGGTCCCAGATGGCGCGATCCTCCTCGCTCAGGCCGCGCCGCTTGCGTGCCATGCCCCGTCCCCGCCCGGCTCAGGCGCCGGTGGCGACGAGCTGCCAGTTGGGATCGTCGCTGCCCATCACCCGGCCGAAGGTCCAGATGTCGCGCTGGCGCTTGATGAGGTTGGGATCGCCCTCGACCGTGGTGCCGTTGACGTCGCGCACGACCGACGTGACCTCGGCGGTGAAGCGCACCGTCACCTCGCCCTCGCGGGTGGCATCGTCGAAGGCGGCGCCGACCAGCACGAGTTCGCGGATCCCCACGAAATTGGCGTCGATCGTCAGCCCCTGGCGCTCGCGTTCCTGGATCACGTCGAGAAAGCTGTCATGCACCTCGGGCGCGAGGAAGTCGCGCACCTCCGACAGGTCGCCGCGCTCGAAGGCCATCAGGATCATCTCGTAGGCACCACGCGCCCCCTGCAGGAACTCGCCGACGATGAAGGCCGGCTCTGCCGCCTTCATCTTGGCCAGCGCCTCGGCGGCGGGGCTGCCGCTGTCGACGTGATCGACGATGTCGCGATCCGGGCCGCCCTCGATCACCTCGAAATCCGGGCGCGGCTGCCGGGCCTCCTGGGCCGGGACCTGCACCGGGGGCTTCTCGAATCCGCCGCGTGTGCCCAGCACGTTCTTCAGGCGCAGGATCAGGAAGATCGCGATGCCCGCGAGCACGAGAAGTTCGATGACGGATGAGCTCATTGGCAGCCTCTGGTGGTAACGACCCGGTGTCTTCCCTATGTAAGGGCTCGATACACCCAAGTCCACCGGACCAGAGCAAAGGGAGACTGCCCAGATGTGGCTGTTGATCGCATTCATCGCCGTGCCGCTGATCGAGATCGGGCTGTTCATCCAGGTCGGCGGGCTGATCGGTCTGTGGCCGACCCTGGCGATCGTCCTTCTGACGGCGGTGATCGGCCACGCGATGATGCGCAAGCAGGGCGGCCAGGTGCTGCAGAAGCTGCAGCGCGCCATGGCCGGGGACGGCAACCCGGCCGAGCACATGGTCCATGGCGCGATGATCCTCTTCGCCGGGGCGCTGTTGCTGACGCCGGGGTTCTTCACCGACACGGTGGGCTTCCTGCTGCTGATCCCCGCGGTGCGCGTGGCGGCCTTCGGCTGGATGCGCCGCAACGTGAAGATGCAGGGGGTCTACGTGAACATGGGCGGCGGCATGCCCCCCGGCGCCGGCCCGCGCCGCGGTCCCGGCCGCAGCGACACGATCGAGGGCGATTTCACCGAGGTGGATCCCGACGACCTGCCCCCGCGGCCGGGCAGCGCGCCCTCGGGCTGGACCCGCCGCTGACCCGGTATGTGACGGATTCATGTCGTTTTCCCCGGAAAACGGCGTCTTTCTCCGGGTTTCGCGCCCCGGCTGCGCCCAAGTTACCCGCCCGCCGCCATTGAGACGCCCGGCGCTTCCTGCTAACAACCGCCGGGACATTCAAACGGGAGAGTCCCAATGGCCGAGAACGGCGCAGCCCCGCAGCAACCCCAGGTCAAGATGCAGATCCTTGGCCAGTTCATCCGCGACATGTCCTTCGAGAACATCGTGGCCCAGAAGGGCGTCCAGGGCGACGTGAAGCCCGATGTCCAGGTGCAGGTCAATCTCGACGCCAAGAAGCGCCCGGCCGACAACCAGTACGAGGTGCAGACGAAATTCACCGTCACCTCGAAGAACAAGGACAGCGATGACGTCCTGTTCCGCATGGACCTGGATTATGCCGGCATCTTCCTGATCGAGGGCGTGCCGGAGGCGCAGCTGCATCCGTTCCTGATGATCGAATGCCCGCGGATGATCTTCCCCTTCGTGCGCCGCATCGTGTCGGACGTGACCCGCGACGGCGGCTTCCCACCGCTGAACCTGGAGAACGTGGACTTCATGGGCATCTACCGCAACGAGATCGCCCGCCGGGCCGCCGCACAGCAGCCGGAGACCCCGGCCGTCAACTGAACCGGCGACGCGGGACGCAGGCGGAGGGAGCGCAGGCGCTCCCTCTTTTCATGTCAGGGCATCATGCTGCCCGTCTCCATGAAGCGCTGGTGCCAGCTGAGCGCCTCCGAGGGCAGGGACGGCGCGTATTGCCCGTGGCTGAGCCGCGCGGCGCGGGCCATGTAGTCCTCCAGCATCGGGCGATAGGCGGGATGGGCGCATCTGGCGACGATTGCCTCCGCCTTCTGGCGGGGCGACAGGCCCCGCAGATCCGCCAGGCCCTGTTCGGTCACCAAGACCTGCACGTCCTGCCCGATATGATCGACATGCGAACATTGCGGCACGATGGCCGAGATCGCGCCGCCCTTGGCGGTCGAGGGGGTCATGAAGATCGACAGATAGCCGTTGCGGGCGAAATCGCCCGAGCCGCCGATCCCGTTCTGCACCCGTGATCCCATGATGCGGGTCGAGTTGACGTTGCCGTAGATATCCGCCTCGATGAGGCAGTTCATCGCGATGCAGCCCAGACGGCGCACCAATTCGGGATTGTTGGAGATCTCCTGCGGGCGCAGGATCAGCCTGTCCCGGAACCGCGCGGCGTTGTCGTTGAAATACTGCGCCTTTTCCGGCGAAAGCGAAAACGCCGTGGCCGAGGCGACGCGCAGGGTCCCGGCCTCGATCATGTCCAGCATGCCGTCCTGGATCACCTCGGTGAAGGCGGTCATCTGCTCGAAGGGCGTATCGATCAGCCCGGCCATCACGGCGTTGGGCACGTTGCCCACCCCCGATTGAAGCGGCAGAAGCGACGGCGGCAGGCCGGCGCGCCGGGCCTCCCAGGTCAGGAACTCCAGGATATGTCCCGCGATCGCCTCGGCGGTAGCGCCGGGCGGCGAAAAGGGCGCGTTGCGATCCGGCGCATCCGTCGCCACCACGGCCGCCACCTTGGCGGGATCGACGCGGAAATGCGGCTGGCCGATGCGGTCATCCGGACGGATCAGCGGGATCGGAACGCGGTTCGGCGGCAGCGCCGTGCCATAGTAGATGTCATGCATCCCGTCCAGCAGCGGGCTCTGCCAGTCATTCACCTCCAGGATGATGCGCTCGGCGATATCCAGCCAGGTCTTGTTGTTTCCCACCGAGGAAGAGGGGATCAGATCGCCCTCGGGCGTGATGCCGGCGATCTCGATCACCGCCGTGTCGAGCCGGCCGAGGAAACCCTGCCAGGCCATCGGCGCGACCTGGCTGAGATGCATGTCTACGTAATCCATCCGCCCGTCATTGATGCGCTGACGCGCGACCGGGTCGGAATTGTAGGGCAGGCGGAACTCGATCCCGTCGGCCTCCGCCAGCGCCCCGTCCAGCTCCGGGCCGGTGGAGGCGCCGGTCCAGATCTTCACCCGGAACGGATTGCCGCGCGCGTGTTCCGCGCGGATCCGGTCGGCCAGCGCCAGCGGCACCGCCTTGGGATAGCCCGATCCGGTGAAGCCGCTCATGCCGATGGTCGAGCCGTCGGAGATCAGCGCGGCCGCATCCTCGGCGCTCATGATCTTCGACCGGAAATCGGAATTGCGGATACGCGCCTGCTGTAGCATCTGGTCCTCCCTGGCTGCATTCGGTCGAACCTGTCGTGCCGCGCGCCGGGAAGGCTTGCAAATGGCAAAATTCCGTATCCGGAAAATTTCCTTTTGTTCTATATCGCTATCATAGCGATATGCATTCAGCGCATAGCTTGGACCGGGCCTAGGCGCCGAATTTCCGCCACAGCGCCTCTTCGCCGAGGCCCGCGACGAAAGCCGCATGCGCGGCCCGTTCCTCGTCGCTCAGCCGCGGGGGCAGGGGGACGGGACGCGGCGCCGGCTTCCAGTTGCTGCCGTGATCGCCGCCGTCGCCGCTGCGGCGGCCCGCCGCCAGTTCCAGCCCGGGCTGCCGCCCCCCGACCAGTTCCAGATAGACCTCCGCCAGGATCTGGCTATCGAGAAGGGCGCCGTGCAGGTCCCGTTCGCCATTGTCGATGCCGAAGCGCCGGCACAGCGCGTCCAGCGAGGCCGGCGAGCCGGGAAAACGGCGGCGGGCAATCGCCAGCGAGTCCACCACCCGTTCGCGCGCGATCGGCGCAAGCCCCATGCGGGTCAGCTCGAAATTCAGGAACTTGTGGTCGAAAGCGGCATTATGCGCGACGATCCGGGCCTCTTCGCCGATGAAGGCCGCGAAGTCACGGCCGATCCGTTCGAAGAGCGGCTTGTCAAGCAGCGTGACCTCCTTGCCCTGCGCCGGGCGAGGCGGATTCAGCAGGTCGGGACCGATCCCGTGCACGCCGAAAGCCTCGGACGGCATGCCGCGCGCCGGATTGATATACTGATGATAGGTCTTGCCCGTGGGAAGGTGGTTCCACAATTCCACCGCGCCGATCTCGACCACCCGGTCGCCCGTATCCGGGTCGAAGCCGGTGGTTTCGGTATCCAGAACGATCTCACGCATGGTTTGCCTCCAGATCCGCTATCACCGCCCGAACCTGACGGCGGGCCGTCTCCATGTCCACCGTCTCGATCAGGTAATCCGCGCGGCGCCGTTTCTCCGCATCCGGCATCTGCCGCGCCAAGATCATCTCGAAGTCGGCCTCCGTCATGCCGGGTCGGCCCAGCACCCGCGCGCGCTGGACCTCCGCCGGGGCGGAAACGACCGCGACGGCATCCATCTCGGCCTCGGTCCCGTTTTCGAACAGCAGGGGAATATCGCAGACGACGATCCGCGCCCGGCTCTGCGACACCACGCCGGCCCGGTCGGCCGCGACCAGCGGATGGACCAGCGCCTCGATCCGCGAAAGCGCGCCGGCATCCGCGGCGATCCACGCCTTCAGCGCGGCGCGCGACACGGCCCCGTCGCGAACGGCCGCCGGATGCAGCGCCGCGATCCCGGCCACGGCCGCGCCGCCCGGCGCATAGAGCCGGTGCACCGCGGCATCCGCATCCCACAGCTCGCAGCCTTCGAAGACGAACATCCGCGCCGTGGTCGACTTGCCCATGCCGATGGAGCCGGTCAGGCCGAGGCGAACGGGCCGGCTCATGGGGCGAGCATCAGCGCGCGCAGATCTGCCGTCACCTGCGCATCGCCGCCGAACCAGCGGTTGAACCCCGGCACGCCCTGCCACAGCAGCATGCCCAGCCCGTCGACCACCTGCGCCCCGCGCCGTGCCGCCGCCTGGAGAAAGGGCGTCTCCAGAGGGGTATAGACGATATCGGTGGCCAGCATGCCGGGCCGCATGGCCGACAGGTCAAGATCGAAGGCCGGCTGGCCCGCCATGCCCAGGGAGGTCGTGTTGACCACGGTCGCCGCATCCTTCAGCGCGGCATCCGTCTCGCCCCAGTCCAGCACCCGCACCCTGGGACCGAAAGCCGTGGCCAGTCCCTCGGCCCGGGCCCGGGTCCGGTTCATCAGCCGGATTTCCGGCGCGCCGGCCTCCAGCATCGCATGCAGGATCGCCCGCGCCGCCCCGCCGGCCCCGAAGACGGCAACCGGCCCGTCCTGCGCCTGCCACCCTTCTGCCGCGCCGGCGAGGTTGGCATGAAACCCGTAGCCGTCGGTATTGTCGGCCTCGTAGCCGCCGCCGGGCAGGAAGGTCAGCGTGTTCGCCGCGCCGATCGCCCGCGCCCGCGGCGTCGCGCGCCGCGCGCCGGCCAGCGCCGCCTCCTTGTGGGGAATGGTGACATTCACCCCGGCGAAGCCGGCCCGCGGCAGGGTTTCCAGCACGGAGGCCAGGTCGGCGGGCTCCACCTCCATCGGAATGTAATGCCCGGCGATCCCCTGGCGGGCCAGCCAGTGCCCGTGCATCCGCGGCGACTTGGAATGCCCGATCGGGTTGCCGATGACGCCGGCCAGCGGAATGCGCAGGCTCATCCGGCGATGTCCCCGCGCAGGGTCAGCCAGGCCAGAAGCTCCATCAGCGGCAGGCCGAGGATGGTGAAATGGTCGCCCTCGATGCGCGAGAACAGGCGCACGCCCTCCTCCTCCAGCTTGTAGCCGCCCACGGAATGGCGGATGCTGTCCCAGTTGCGGGCCAGGTAATCCGCCGCATAGGCCTCCGAAAACGCCCGCATCTCAAGCCGCGCCACGCCGACATGCCGCCAAAGCGGTTCGCCGTCGCGATAGACCACCGCCGCCGAAAGCAGCGTGTGGCGGTCGCCGCGCAGCCGCGACAGCTGGTCCGCCGCCGCCTCGGGCGTTTCGGGCTTGCCGATGACCGCGCCGCGATGCTCCAGCACCTGATCGCAGCCCAGAACCAGCATGCCGGGGCGCTTGGCGCTGATCTTGGCCGCCTTCGCCTCGGCCAGCGCATCCGCCACGTCCCGCGCGTCCATCCCCTCTGCCGCGAAGGAGGCGCGGATCGCCTCCTCGTCGATGCGGGCGGGCAGGGTCTCGATCCCGAGCCCGGCATTGCGCAGAAGCTCGGCCCGGATGGCAGAGGAAGAGGCGAGGATCAGATCGACCGGCATGTGGATAACCCTGTGACTCCTGTCTTGGAGAATCTGTGGCCGGATAGCGGATAAGATCAGGCAAGGCCAGAGACGCGCCGGTTTCGCCGAGATGTCAGAGAGTCCCACCCCCGCTTTGCCGGCTGTGCGGGAATCGGCGGCGCCCTGTGTGGACAATCCTCCTCGCGAAATCGAATCCTCATAGTTATCCACAGGCTGAAGAACTTTTCCTTCGCCAAGTCTCCGTTAATATGGAATTAATTTATTAACCGGGACTCGCGGGTGAAAATGATTCAGATTTATCCACATGGGGAAAACGGGACGGATAAACTTGAAATCCACACTATCCACAGGCTCTAAATCACCATCTTCCTTCTCTATCTATTAATAAATAAGAGGAGGCGAGGAGGCCCCATGATCAGCGACTTTCTTGCCTCGGCCTATCCGTGGACAAAATCCCTTCACGTGATCTCGGTCATCGCCTGGATGGCAGGGCTGTTCTACCTGCCCCGGCTATTCGTCTATCATGCCGAGAAGGGAACCGTCGGCAGCGAGACCGATCAGCTGCTGCGTGTCATGGAATACAAGCTGCTGCGCTTCATCATGACCCCGGCGATGATTGCCACCTGGATTTTCGGCCTGTGCCTCGTCCTGACCCCCGGCATCCTCGACTGGAGCCAGGGCTGGGTCCACGTCAAGGCGCTGGCGGTTCTCGTCATGACCTGGTTCCATCACTGGCTGGCGCGGTGCCGCAAGGATTTCGCGGCAGGGCGCAACACGCGGCCCGGCCGCCGCTATCGGCTGATGAACGAACTGCCGACGCTGCTCATGGTGGTCATCGTCGTCATGGTGATCGCGCGCCCGTTCTGATTGACTCGGCTGCCGAAAGCCTTTAGCAGCACCCCCACAGGCGTCCGCCTGCTGATTCCCCATGTCTATACGGTTGATCCCGCATCTGGCGGTAGATCTCTGAGAGAGCATCCATCTTTATGACCGAAGAACGTCTCAACCTGGCTGATCTCAAGGCCAAATCTCCGAAATCCCTTCTCGCCATGGCGGAAGAACTGGAAATCGAGAACGCCTCCACGATGCGCAAGGGCGAGATGATGTTCCAGATCCTGCGCGAGCGGGCGGAAGAGGGCTGGGAGATCTCGGGGGATGGCGTGCTGGAGGTCCTGCAGGACGGGTTCGGCTTCCTGCGCTCGCCCGAAGCGAATTACCTGCCCGGCCCCGACGACATCTATGTCAGCCCTGACATGATCCGCCAGTTCTCGCTGCGCACCGGCGACACGATCGAGGGCGTGATCCACTCCCCGCGCGACAATGAACGCTATTTCGGGCTGGTGAAGGTCTCCAAGATCAATTTCGAGGATCCCGAACGCGCCCGCCACAAGATCGCCTTCGACAACCTCACGCCCCTTTATCCCGACGAGCGGCTGAAGATGGAAATCGAGGATCCGACGATCCGCGACCGTTCGGCACGGATCATCGACCTGGTGGCACCGATCGGCAAGGGCCAGCGGTCGCTGATCGTCGCCCCGCCGCGCACCGGCAAGACCGTGCTCCTGCAGAACATCGCGCATTCGATCGAACGCAATCATCCCGAATGCTACCTGATCGTCCTGCTGATCGACGAACGCCCCGAGGAAGTCACCGACATGCAGCGTTCGGTGAAGGGCGAGGTCATCTCCTCGACCTTCGACGAGCCGGCGACGCGCCACGTGGCCGTGTCGGAAATGGTGATCGAGAAGGCCAAGCGCCTGGTGGAGCACAAGCGTGACGTGGTCATCCTGCTCGACTCCATCACCCGTCTGGGCCGCGCCTTCAACACGGTCGTGCCGTCTTCGGGCAAGGTGCTGACCGGCGGCGTGGACGCCAACGCGCTGCAGCGGCCCAAGCGGTTCTTCGGCGCCGCGCGGAATATCGAGGAAGGCGGGTCGCTGACCATCATCGCGACGGCGCTGATCGATACCGGCTCGCGCATGGACGAGGTGATCTTCGAGGAATTCAAGGGCACCGGCAACTCCGAGATCGTGCTCGACCGCAAGGTCGCGGACAAGCGCGTCTTCCCGGCGATGGACATCCTCAAATCGGGGACCCGCAAGGAGGACCTGCTGGTCGACAAGGCCGACCTGCAGAAGACCTATGTCCTGCGGCGCATCCTGAACCCGATGGGCACCACCGACGCCATCGAGTTCCTGATCTCCAAGCTCAAGCAGACCAAGAGCAATTCCGATTTCTTCGACTCGATGAATACCTGACACGGAGCCGGCCATGGACACCATCTATGGCTTGGCCAGCGGCCAGGGAAAGGCGGGCGTGGCCGTCCTGAGACTTTCGGGGCCGGACGCGCATCGGGCATGCCATGCGCTTGCCGGACGCCTTCCGCCGCTGCGCCAGATGAGCCTTGCCACGCTGCGCGACCGGGCCGGCGAGACACTCGACCAGGCGCTGGTCGTGATCTTCCCGGCCGAGCGCAGCTTCACCGGCGAGCCGGTGACCGAACTGCACCTGCATGGCAGCCCCGCGGTGGTTTCGGCCGTGATGACCGAAATCGCGGGGCAGGGGCTGGCGCGACTGGCGGAGCCCGGCGAATTCACCCGGCGGGCGATGGAGAACGGGCGGCTGGACCTCACCGAGGTGGAGGGCCTGGCCGACCTGGTTCAGGCCGAGACCGA
This sequence comes from Mangrovicoccus algicola, assembly GCF_014903745.1. Classification (GTDB taxonomy): domain Bacteria; phylum Pseudomonadota; class Alphaproteobacteria; order Rhodobacterales; family Rhodobacteraceae; genus Mangrovicoccus; species Mangrovicoccus algicola. The sequence goes on from NZ_JACVXA010000020.1 coordinate 39,158, forward strand.
GGCGCAGCGGCGCCAGGCGATGAAGGTCATGGCCGGCGCATTGGGCCGCAAGGTCGTGAGCTGGCGCGACGATCTGGTTCACGCCATGGCATTGATCGCAGCCAGCATCGATTTCTCGGACGAGGACCTTCCCGAGGAAATCGTGGCGGAGGCCCGTCGTCTCCTGACGTCGATTCTCGGGGATCTGGAATCGGAACTGAGCGGGATTTCCGCCGCGGAACGCATCCGCGACGGCTTCCTGGTTGCGATCCTCGGCCGGCCGAATGCGGGAAAATCTACTCTTCTCAATGCTTTGGCTGGCAGGGACGCGGCAATCACCTCTGATATCGCGGGAACGACCCGCGACGTGATCGAGGTGCGGATGGATATTTCGGGTCTGCCCGTCACGCTTCTGGACACGGCCGGCCTGCGTGAGGCGGGCGACGAGATCGAGAAGATCGGCATCGCCCGCGCGCTCAGCCGTGCCGAAGATGCGGATCTGAGGATCTATCTCTGCGACGAGGCAGGCTTGCCTCCCGGCCTGGCACCCTTGGCGGAAGACATCGTCTTGCAGGCGAAGGACGATGACGGGCGGTTGTCGGATGGTATCTCGGGCAGAACGGGGCATGGCATTCCGGGTCTGCTGGCGCGGGTCGCGGCGTATCTGACCGATCGCGCTTCGCAGGCCGGTTCTGCCAGCAATGACCGGCACCGGATTGCCATGACTCGCGCGAAAGTGGCTATGGAATCGGCGCTGCTTGAGCTAGACCTCGGCGAGGAACGAACGGAGTTTCTTTCCGAGCATCTTCGTCAGGCGGCCCATAGTCTGGACGAGCTGATCGGAAAGGTGGATGTCGAGGATATGCTCGACGACATCTTCCGAAACTTCTGTCTCGGAAAATAGGAGTGTTTCACGTGAAACATGCAGATTTCGATGTCGTCGTGGTTGGCGGTGGACATGCAGGAACCGAGGCGGCCCATGCAGCGGCGCGGAGCGGTGCCCGGACTGCACTCGTCACGCTGAAATTTTCCAACCTGGGCGTCATGTCCTGCAATCCGGCGATTGGCGGATTGGGGAAGGGGCATCTCGTCCGGGAAATCGACGCGTTGGATGGCATCATGGGCCGGATCGCGGATGCCGCGGGGATCCAATATCGATTGCTCAACCGCCGCAAAGGTCCGGCTGTACAGGGTCCCCGGGCGCAATCGGATCGCAAACTTTATTGCCAGGCGATGCAGGCAGAGCTTTCCGCGACACGGAACCTGACCATCCTTGAAGGGGAGGTGACGGATTTCCTCATGCGGGGCGAGGCGGTTGGCGGTGTCCAGCTCGCCGATGGCAGCGAGATTACCGCCGCTGCGGTCGTGCTGACGACGGGAACCTTCCTCAATGGTGTGATCCATATCGGAGATCAGCACTATTCCGCGGGACGCATGGGAGATCGCCCATCGATCCCACTCGCCGAGCGTCTAAAGAGTTTCGCTTTGCCTCTGGGGCGTCTCAAGACCGGTACGCCGCCACGCCTTGATGGTCGCACGATTGCTTGGGACAAGTTGGAGCATCAGCCGGGCGATGACCAGCCCGTGATGTTCTCCTTCCTGAACCGCGCCCCGAAGGCGCGTCAGATTTCCTGCGGGATCACCCATACGAATTCGGCAACGCATGAGATCATCCGCGAAAATCTCGAACGTTCTGCCATGTATGGGGGGCACATAGAAGGGATTGGCCCCAGATATTGCCCTTCTATCGAGGACAAGGTCGTCCGCTTCGCCGACAAGGAGTCGCATCAGGTCTTCCTTGAGCCGGAGGGTCTCGACGACCATACTGTTTATCCGAATGGCATCTCCACCTCTCTCCCTGAAGAGGTGCAGCACGCTTATGTCCGGTCGATATTCGGCTTGGAAAGCGTCGAAATCCTGCAGCCTGGCTATGCGATCGAATATGACTTCATCGATCCCCGTGCACTGGATACGACGCTGGCGCTGCGGGACGTGCCGGGTCTCTACCTCGCCGGGCAAATAAATGGCACGACGGGATATGAAGAGGCCGCGGCCCAGGGGCTGGTCGCCGGGCTGAACGCGGCGATGCGGGCGACGCAGCGAGAGCGTGTCGAATTCACGCGCGCGGAGAGCTATATCGGCGTCATGCTGGACGATTTGACGTCACGGGGCGTGTCGGAACCCTATCGCATGTTCACGTCACGTGCAGAGTTCCGGCTGAGCCTGCGGGCGGACAATGCCGATCAGCGTCTGACACCCAAGGCAATCTCGATCGGAATCTGTTCCGGAGAGCGGCGCACAGCTTTCGAGGCGAAAATGACAGGGCTTTCCAAGGCGCGGGACGTGCTTGGGGCGGACACCTGGACGCCGAAAGAGTTGATCGCGCATGGTTTCGAGATCAGCAATGACGGCACGCGTCGAACCGCTCTGAACCTGCTATCCTACCCGAATGTCAGCTTCGAGCGGATCCTCGAACTCTCCCCCCGCTTCGCCGATATTCCAGAAGATCTTCGCTCTCAAGTCGCGACGGATGCGCTTTACGCGCAATATGTCGAACGTCAGCAACGGGATGCGGCAGCGCTCAAGAAAGAATCCGAGATGCGGATCCCCGAGGATTTCGACTTCTCGGCGCTTTCCGGGCTTTCTTCGGAGCTGAAATTGAAGCTCAAGGCAAACCGCCCGAGGAATCTTGCCCAAGCGTCTCATATTGAGGGCATGACCCCTGCAGCAATGGTGCTCATTTTATCCAAGCTTCGGCAGACCGTTGGCAAGAAAGCCGCGATTTGACGATGGCGGCAGATCAGTTTGATGTTTCACGTGAAACACGGGATCGCCTGAGAATTTATCAGGGCCTTCTGGAGAAGTGGAATTCCAAGATCAACCTTGTGGCGCCGTCGACCCTTGCCGAAAGTTGGGAGCGTCACTTTCTCGACTCCCTCCAGGTTTTCCATCTTCAGAAGGAAGAGCCACGGCATTGGTGCGATCTTGGTTCCGGCGCGGGCTTTCCCGGAATGGTAGCTGCTATCGCCGCGGTCGGCGCGGGGTGGAACAGTTCCTTTACGCTGATCGAATCCGATCAACGTAAATGCACCTTCCTGCGGACTGTTTCACGTGAAACAGGCATACCCGTCACTATCCTTGCAGAGCGGATTGAGGACGCACCGGCCCAGCGGGCCGACGTGATTTCGGCGCGAGCCCTCGCGCCGCTGCCGCGGCTTCTTCCCTGGGTCCTGCGCCATGTCGCGCCAAACGGCCGGGCTTTTCTGCCCAAGGGGCGCAAATATCAACAGGAGATCGAAGAAGTTCGGGATAACTTCGCATTTTCACTTGAAATCAACCCGAGTCAGGTGGATTCAGAGTCTGTCATCCTGAAGCTTGAAAGTATCCGTGATGTCTGATCGTTCTTCCCCGCGTGTCGTTGCTGTCGCCAATCAAAAAGGTGGCGTCGGGAAAACGACAACGACGATCAACCTTGCAGCCGCTTTGGCAAGGCTTGGAAACCGGGTACTCATTATCGACCTCGACCCGCAGGGGAACGCCTCGACCGGCCTTGGCGTGGACCCGGATCGGCGAAGTCTTTCGACCTATGACCTCCTGATCGAGGGGCGTCCGCTTGCCGAGATTCTGGTGGATACCGAAGTCGAACGGGTGACGATCGCACCCGCGACGACAGATCTCAGCTCCGCTGATATTGAACTCGTCGCGAATGAGCGGCGGAGTTATCTGCTGAAAGATGCTCTCTCGGCCAAGGATGGGGCAGGGAATGGACTGGATTACATCCTGATCGATTGCCCGCCATCACTGAACCTCTTGACCGTCAACGCCATGGTCGCGGCAGATAGCATCCTGATCCCGTTGCAGAGCGAATTCTTCGCGCTTGAGGGGCTTTCGCAGCTGATGCTGACGATCCGGGAAATCCGGCAGGCTGCCAACCCGTCATTGCGGATCGAAGGCGTTCTGCTGACCATGCATGACAACCGCAACCGTCTGGCCCAGCAGGTGGAACGTGACGCGCGGGATACCCTGGGTGAACTGGTCTTCGAAACCATCGTGCCGCGAAATGTTCGCGTCAGCGAAGCGCCCTCCTTTGCCATTCCGGTGATCGATTACGATCCGATGTCCAAGGGCAGCCTGGCCTATAAAGCGCTGGCCGACGAGATTGTCGCGCGCTATCAGAATACAACCGCCGCCGTCGTAGAAGCCTGAGGAGAGCGAGATGGAAAAGCGTGGACTCGGACGTGGTTTGTCGGCGCTGATGGCCGATGTGGCGCTGCAGGAGCCGTCGCGGAGCGAGGCAGGGCGGAGCGCTGAACTGACCGTTCCGGTCGAAACGGTCGCACCCAATCCGGACCAGCCGCGGCGCCATTTCCGCGAAGAGGACTTGGCGGATCTCGCGGCTTCGATAGCGGAAAAGGGCGTGTTGCAGCCCCTGATCGTCCGCCCGAATCCCGGCGGTTCGCCGAAATACCAGATTGTTGCGGGGGAACGCCGCTGGCGCGCCGCGCAGCGGGCGCAGGTTCACAGCATTCCGGTCATCGTGCGGAACTACTCCGATACCGAAATGCTGGAAATTGCCATCATCGAGAACGTCCAGCGCGCGGATCTGAACGCGGTGGAAGAGGCCCTGGGCTATCGGCAGCTGATGGACAAGTTCGGCCATACGCAGGAACGCCTGGCGGAAGCTCTCGGCAAAAGCCGCAGCTATATCGCGAACTTGCTGCGTCTGCTGCAATTGCCTGACGAGGTTCTCGCATTGCTGCGTGACGGGCTGCTGAGTGCCGGCCATGCGCGGGCCCTGATCACGAGCGAAAATCCTGCGGAGCTGGCAAAGGTAGTTGTCGACAAGGGGCTGTCGGTCCGAGATACGGAACGCCTTGCCAAGGCATCGGCCGAGCCGCCCGCGCCCCGCCCGGCGCGTCCGGAAAAGGATGCGGATACGCGCGTGCTGGAACAGGATCTGTCGAATACGCTGGGCATGCGGGTCAGCGTCGACCACAAGTCCAACGGCTCGAACGGACAGCTGGTCATCAAGTACAAATCGCTGGATCAGCTGGATACGCTGTGTCGGCTGCTTTCGGTGTCCTGAGCGCCGAATTCTAGACCGACGGCCTTGTCCAGATGAAGATCAGGACAAGGCATAGCGTCCCGGCCTGCAGGCCGAGCGCGGTGGCAGGGACGTTCAGGCCGATCGATATCACCAGGCTGCCGATGATCGTCATGGTGGCCAAGCGCTTGGCGCGGCGCGATATGGCGCCGTTTTCCTGCCAGTCCCTGATCGATGGCCCATAGACCGGATGGGTGACGAGCCATTGATGCAGTCTTGGCGAAGACCGGGCAAAGCAGAAGGTCGCGAGCAACAGGAAAGGCACGGTCGGCAGCAGCGGCAGCGGAATGCCGGCCAGCCCCAGAAGCAGGGCGATCAGGCCCAGACAGAACCAGATCGCCCGCATTCAGTCCACCATCAGTCGTCGCAGTATTTCATTCAGGACCAACCGGCCCTGCGCCGTGCAGCGCAGGCGAGTACCGGCTCTTTGCAGCAGACCCATCTCCTCTAGCTCTGCCACACGTGTGTCGTCCAGCCGGTGTCCTAGCCGGGCCAGCCGCCCCAGATCTGTCCCTTCGGTCAGGCGCAGGCTCATCATCAGGTATTCCTCGGCGGTTTCCGTCAGGCCGAGCCCGTGGCGCAGGGTTTCGCCATTGCCGGTCTCCGTTACCTTGCGAAGCCAGAGCGCCGGAGAAAGTTCCGTCTCCGTTGCCATGCGGGTTCCACCTAGGCCGAGCCGGCCATGGGCGCCCGGACCGATGCCGACCCAATCGCCGCCCCGCCAATAGATGCGGTTGTGCCGGCTTTCGCTGCCGGGGCGTGCGTGGTTGGACACCTCATAGGCGGGGAGCCCGGCGGCATCGCACAGTTCCTGCGTGACCTCGTACATGTCGGCGGCGATGTCATCATCGGGCAGATCCCGCAGCCGGCCGGCGGCAAAGCGGTCGCCGAAGGCGGTGCCGGGTTCGATCGTCAACTGATACAAGGAAAGGTGGTCTACCGCCATATCTAGTGCAGTAGATAGTTCTGATCGCCACATGTCGAGGGTCTGTCCCTGCCGTGCATAGATCAGGTCGAAGCTGACGCGGGAGAACTGGGCGCGGGCGATGTCGAAGGCGGCCATGGCCTCGGCTGCGCTGTGCAGGCGGCCGAGCCGGCGCAGGTCCTCATCGTGCAGTGACTGGACCCCCATCGAGAGCCGGTTGACCCCGGCGGCGGCATAGCCGGCAAAGCGGCCCGCCTCCACCGATGTGGGATTGGCCTCCAGCGTGATCTCGGGATCGTTGACCATGGGCCAGAGCCTGCGGACCTCGTCGAGGATCGCGGCGACGGTCTCCGGCTGCATCAGGCTGGGTGTGCCGCCGCCGAAGAACACGGTCGACAGGATGCGCCCGGGGGTTTCCGCCGCCGCGCGGCGCAATTCGCTCAGATAGGCTTCGGTCCAGGCACGCTGGTCGATGCGGGCGGTGACATGGGAATTGAAGTCGCAATAGGGGCACTTGGCGGCGCAGAACGGCCAGTGCAGGTAGAGGCCGAACCCGGCCTCCTGCCATGTTTCCAGCTCAGCCAAGGGCCCCCGCCTTCAGCTTGGCGAAGGCATCGGCGCGGTGGCTGATGCGGTTCTTCTCCTCGGCCGCCATCTCGCCGAAGGTGATGTCATGGCCTTCGGGGATGAAGATCGGGTCATAGCCATGGCCCTCGGCGCCGCGCATGGGCCAGGTGAGGCGGCCCTCGGCCTTGCCCTCGAACAGCTCGTCATGCCCGTCGGGCCAGGCGATGCACAGCGTGCAGCAGAACCGGGCCGTGCGCGGATGCGGTGCGCCGCGTTCCTCCAGCAGGTCCCAGGTCTTGCGCATTGCCATGGGGAAGTCCCTGCCGGCGGGCGTCTCGGCCCAGTCGGCGGTATAGACGCCGGGCGCGCCGTCCAGCCCGTCGACGCAGATGCCGCTATCGTCCGACAGGGCTGGCAGGCCGGATTCCCTGGCCGCGAAATGGGCCTTGATCCGGGCATTGCCGGCAAAGCTGTCCTCGGTCTCGGCAGGTTCCGGCAGGCCCAGATCGCCGGCCGAGACGACCTCGATCCCGTAGGGGGCCAGCAGCGCGGCGATCTCCACCAGCTTGCCCTTGTTGTGCGAGGCCAGGCAGAGTTTCGGTTCGGTCAGCTTGCGGGTCATGCCAGGGCCGCCTTCTGTGCGGCGACCAGCGTCTGGCAGCCGGTTTCGGCCAGGTCCATCAGCGTCGACATCTGGTCGCGCGAGAAGGTGGCGCCCTCGGCGCTCATCTGCACCTCCACGAGCCGGCCCGCGCCGGTCAGCACGAAATTCCCGTCGACGCCGGCCTCGCTGTCCTCGGGATAGTCGAGATCGAGGATGGGCTGGCCGGCATAGATGCCGCAGGAGACGGCGGCGATATGGTCCAGCATCGGATCGGAGGTCACGATCCCGGCCTTCATGAGCTTGTCGAAGGCCAGGCGCAGCGCGACCCATCCGCCGGTGATCGACGCGCAGCGGGTGCCGCCATCGGCCTGGATCACGTCGCAATCGAGGACGATCTGGCGTTCGCCCAGGGCGACGCGGTCGACCCCGGCGCGCAGCGCGCGGCCGATCAGGCGCTGGATCTCCTGGGTGCGGCCGGACTGGCCCTTCTTGGCCTCGCGCGGCATCCGGCTATGGGTGGCGCGCGGCAGCATGCCGTATTCGGCCGTCACCCAGCCCAGCCCGGTGCCTTTCAGGAAATGCGGCGGGCGGTCCTCGATCGTGGCGGTGCACAGGACATGCGTGCCGCCGACCTTGATCAGGCAGGAGCCTTCGGCATGGCGCGTCACGCCGGTTTCGATGGTCACGGGGCGCATGTCGCCAAGCTGTCGGCCAGAGGGTCGCATCGGTCATCCTTTCACGGGTTGCCGCAGCCTTATCTGCCGCACATATGTGATTTCAAGGCCGATTGACGCCTCATCACGGAGCCGGCAAGCTCGTTCAGACATGAAGACCGACAAGACCCTGACCCCCGACATGAACGCACGCGCCCGCGAAGTCTTCCGCCGCGTCGTCGAAGGCTATCTGGAGACCGGCGAACCGGTCGGATCGCGCACGCTCACCCGCTCGATGGAGGAGAAGGTCAGCGCGGCCACGATCCGCAACGTGATGCAGGATCTCGAATTCATGGGGCTTCTGAACAGTCCGCATATCTCGGCCGGGCGCATCCCGACCGAACTGGGGCTGCGGATGTTCATCGACGGGTTCATGGAGGTGGAGAATCTCACCGACAGCGACCGCCTGGCCCTGGAGTCGACGGTCGGCCAGGGGCGCGGCGATGTCGGCTCGATGCTCGACAAGATCGGCGCGGCGCTGTCGGGGGCGACGCACGGGGCCAGCCTGGTGCTGGCGCCCAAGCAGGAGGCGCCGGTGCGCCATATCGATTTCGTCAGCCTCGGCGCGGACCGGGCGCTGGTGGTTCTGGTGATGGCGGACGGGCATGTCGAGAACCGCGTCTTCACCCCGCCGCCGGGACTGACCCCCAGCGCGATGCGGGAGGCGGCGAATTTCATCAATGCGCTGGCCGAGGGGCGCACGCTGGGCGAGCTGCGCTACGTGATCGAGACGGAGATGCGCCAGCGCCGGCAGGAGATCGACGGGCTGGCCCAGGCGCTGGTGGAAAGCGGCCTTGCGGTCTGGGCGGGGGAGGATTCCGATTCCGAACGGCTGATCGTGCGCGGGCGCGCGAACCTCCTGGACGGGGATGCCGCCGACCTGGACCGGATCCGCACGCTGTTCGACGATCTGGAGCGCAAGCGCGACATTGCCGAATTCCTGGAACTGGCCGAACAGGGCGAGGGCGTGCGCATTTTTATCGGCTCGGAGAACAAGCTTTTCTCACTTTCGGGTTCCTCTTTGGTGGTGTCTCCTTATATGAACGCTGATCGGAAAATCGTCGGTGCGGTCGGGGTGATCGGCCCCACGCGTCTGAATTACGGACGGATCGTGCCGATCGTGGACTATACGGCGCAACTGGTCGGACGCATCCTGTCCGACCGGGGATAAGAGGAGAGATCATGGCGGATCCGAAGAAGGACAACGGGATGTTCGAGGACAAGCCCGCAACCGGAGCCGAGGAAACCATAGACATCGAGGCGCTGGCCCGCGAATACGAACGCGCGGCCGAGGCGGGCGAGACCGAGACGCTGCCGCCCGAGGACGAGGCCCCCGCAGAGGCCGGCTCGGGGCCCAATGTGGATGCCGTCATCGCCGAGCGCGACGAGTATCGCGACCGCATGATGCGCGCCCTGGCCGAGGCCGAGAATGCCCGCAAGCGCGGCGAGCGCGACCGCAAGGATGCCGAGATGTATGGCGGCACCAAGCTCGCCCGCGACATGCTGCCGGTCTATGACAACATGAAGCGCGCGATCGAGTCGATCACCGAGGAACAGAAGGCCGAGCATGCCGCCCTGATCGAGGGGGTGGAACTGACGATGCGCGAACTGGTCAACATCTTCGGCAAGCACGGCATCACCCGCATCGCGCCCGAGGTCGGCGAGAAATTCGACCCGCAGGTGCATCAGGCGATGTTCGAGGCGCCGGTGCCCAACACCAAGGCCGGCGACATCATCCAGGTGATGGCCGAAGGCTTCATGATCAGCGACCGCCTGCTGCGCCCGGCGCAGGTCGGCGTCTCCTCGACCCCCGCCTGACATGGCCCCCGGACGCCCCGCGGCGTCCGGTGACGGCCGGACCGCCATCGTCATCCTGGGCGCGGCGGTCTGGCCCGGCGGAAGGGCAAGCCCCGCCCTGGCGCGGCGCATCGCCCGCGGCGCCGACCTGGCCCGGCAGTATCCGCAGGCCGCGGTGATCGGATCGGGCGGGCTCGGCCGCGACGCACCTGCCGAGGCCCATGTGATCCGCCGCGACCTGGTCGCCGCGGGCATCGACCCGGCCCGCATCCTCTGCGAGGACCGGTCCACCTCCACGCTGGAAAACGCGCTGTTCACCGCGCGGCTGATGCGGGCGCACGGGCTCGACCGGGTGCTGGTCGTCACCGACAGCTATCACTGCCCGCGCGCGGTGCTCAGCTTCCGCCGGTTCGGCATGGCGGCCCGCGCGCGTCCGGTCTGGCGGTTCGGCCGGGCGGATCGCTGGCTGCGCGCGGCCCTGCGCGAGGCGGTGGCCCTGCCGGTCTATGCCGTGCGGCTCTGCCACCACCGCACCCGCGACGGGGACGGCCCCGGCTGAGCGGTGCCGGGCGGTTCGGGGAGGATCCCCGACAGGAAGCCGGCGACGAAGCCCGCGAACATCTGCGGCGCCTCGATATTCATCGAATGCCCCACGCCGGGCACCTCCACCAGCCGGGCATCGGGCAGGGCCTCGGCCATGGCGCGCATGTCCTTCTGCAGGATGATCGCGTCCTGCTGGCCCCACAGGATCAGGGTTTCATGCACCAGTTCGCCGATGCGCCCGGCGAGTTCGCCGGTCTCGGCCTCCTTGGTCAGGTTCAGCGGCGTGCCCAGCCAGATGCCGTGCCCGGCGGTGAAGGTCTGGTCGATGACCTTCTCGTACATCGCCTGCAGATGGTCGATCCCGTCGCGGAACCGGGGCATCTTGCCGGGCAGGAAACTGTCGGCCTGGAACAGCGAGGAGGCGGCATTGGCCATCACCGCGCGGGTGGTCTGCTTGGACTGCTCCATCGCGCGGAAGGCGGCGATGGAGCTTTCCTCGAAGCGGATCCCCATGGGCGAGACCGGGTCCAGGTGCAGGATCCGCCCGATCCGCTCCGGCGCGATCAGCTGCATCCGCGCCGCGATGATCCCGCCGGTCGAATGCGTCACCAGGTGGACGCAATCCAGCCCCAGCACATCCATCGCCGCCAGCATGTCCGTGGCGTGCTGGGTGATCGAGTAATTGTCGTAATCGTCATCCGGCGTCGGGCGGTCGCTGTCGCCGCAGCCGCGCCAGTCGACGGCATGGACCGCGAGATCCGGCGGGAACCATTGCGCGGCGATCTCGATCCAGTCCTTGCTGGCCAGGTTGCCGTGGATGAATAGGACCGGCACTGGGCCGCTGCCCCATTGCCGATGTCCCAGCGTCACGTCGCCTGCCCTGATCCGTGCCATGTCCTTGTCCCTTCAATTCGCTGCCCCAGAGTAACCCGGCCGGAGGCGAAAGCCTCGGGTCCCGTTGCCGCGCCCCCGGTTTGCCCGGCGGCGGCTAGGATTCGGTGGCGACCCGCCGCAGGATGTCGGCGAAGCGCGTGACAGAGGCGCCGGGCGCCTTGTCCAACCGCGTGCACAGCCCGACCGATCCCAGGGTCGTGCCGGTATCCATCGGCAATTCGGCGAATTCCCCGGTTTCCAGCTGCGCCGCGACCACCCCCTGGGAGATGAACCACACGGCGCGGGACCGCTTGACGAAGGCCCAGCCGAAACTGGGCGAGACCGTCTCGATCGCATCCGCCGGGGGCGTCAGCCCCTGTTCCATCAGCAGCCGTTCCACGAAGGGCCGGATGATCGAGCCGGGCCCGGGCAGCAAGACCGGGTACCGCGCCAGGTCCTCGGCCGAGAGCAGGCGGGCGCCCTCCAGCGGATGGCCGGCGGCGACCACCACCACGACGCGTTCGCGGTAGAGCGGTTCGAAGGTGACGGCGGCCATGTTCTCGGGTGCGGGCAGGCGGCCCACCACCAGGTCCAGCCGCCCCTCGCGCAGGTCGTTCAGCAGCACCAGGTTCGATCCGCTGGCCACCGACAGCCGCGCCCCCGGCCCCTCGGCGCGATAGGCGGCCACCGCCCGCGGCACGATCGTCGCCAGCACCGTGGGCAGCGCCCCGATCCGCAGCGGCGGCCCCTGGTCCGGATCGAGGCTCTGCAGCGCGCTCAGCCCCTCGCGCGCGGCGGCAAGGCTGGCCCCGGCATGGCGCAGGAAGATCGTGCCATAGGGCGAGAGGCGGATGCCGCGTCCGTGTTTCTCGAAAAGCGGCCGGCCGCAAAGCTCCTCCAGTTCGCGCAGCGTGCGGCTGACGGCGGGCTGGGTCAGATGGAGCGCCTCGGCGGCGCGGCTGACGCTCTTGCGCTGCGCGACCTCGACGAACAATTCGAGGTGACGCATGTTGAGACGGCCGGAAAGACGCATAGCATATCCGATATGATTAACGGCTGAGAAATTATTAAACATGCCCGAAATCATATGCCACACCATCCGCAGGGAGACATCAATGCAATTCATCACCGCCAATGACATCACGCTCCATGTCCGGGTCGCGGGGCCCAAGGCCGCCGCGCAGACCCTGGTCCTGGTGAATTCGCTGGGCACGGATTTCCGCATCTGGGACGAGGTGCTGGCCCATCTGGCCGGACGCGCCCCGGACCTGCGGGTGATCTGCTATGACAAGCGCGGCCACGGGCTGAGCGATGCGGGCGAAAGCATCACCATGGCCGATCACGTCGCCGACCTCGCCGGGCTTCTGGACCTTCTCGGGACGGGGCCGGCGGTGGTGCTGGGCCTGTCGGTGGGCGGGCAGGTGGCGCTGGGTCTGTCGGCGGCGCGGCCCGAGCTGGTCGCCGGGCTGATCCTGTCGAATACCGCGCACCGGATCGGCACGCCGCAGATGTGGCAGACCCGGATCCGCACCATCGAGGACGAGGGGATCGAGGCGCTGGCCACGCCGATCCTGGAACGCTGGTTCTCGGCCGGGTTCCGCGAGGGGTTCCCGACCGTTGTGGCGGGCTATCGCAACATGCTGATCCGCACGCCGCTGGCCGGATATCTGGGCACCTGCGCGGCGATCCGCGACACGGACCTGACGCTGGCCGCGGAATCCGTGACGGTGCCGACCCTCTGCATCGCCGGCGAGGAGGACGGATCGACCCCGCCCGAGCTGGTCGCGGGCATGGCCGCGCTGATCCCCGGCGCCGTCACCGAAATAATCGCCAAGGCCGGGCACCTGCCGGGGATCGAATTCCCCGACGAGGTCGCCCAGCTGATCGCCCGGCATCTGGACCGGATCAAGGAGACCCCATGACGACGCTTTCCCGCCACGATCAGGGCATGCAGACCCGCCGCGCCGTGCTGGGCGACGCCCATGTCGACCGCGCCGAGGCCGCCAAGACGGCCTTCGACGAACCCTTCCAGGCGCTGATCACCGAGGCCGCCTGGGGCCATGTCTGGTCGCGGCCGCAGATCACCCGGCGGGAACGCTCGATGATCACGCTGGCGCTTCTGGCGGCGCTGGGACAGTGGGACGAGGTCGCCATGCATGTGCGCGCCACCCGCAATACCGGCGCCACGCCCGATGATCTGCGCGAGGCGATGATGCATGTCGCCATCTATGCGGGCGTTCCCGCGGCCAATCACGCCAACAAGATCATCAAGGACACCCTGGCCCAGATGGAGGCGGCAGATGCACAATAACCCCCCCGAGACCGGCGCCTTCTATCCGCGCGATCCCGACTGGCATCCGCAGGCGCTGACGCCGGGCTACAAGACCTCGGTTCTGCGCGCGCCGCAGCGGGCGAAGATCAGCTTCGACCCGACCCTGGGCGAGATCGCCGGGCCGGCTTTCGGCCACGGGCTCTTGGGGCCGCTGGACAACGACCTGATCCTGAATTTCGCAAGCCCGGGCGAAAGCGCCATCGGCGAGCGGATCATCGTCCATGGCCGCGTGCAGGACGAACGCGGCCGCGGCGTCGGCGGCACGCTGGTGGAATTCTGGCAGGCCAATGCCGGCGGGCGCTACCGCCACAAGAAGGATGCCTATCTGGCGCCGCTGGATCCGAATTTCGGCGGCTGCGGCCGGACGATCACCGATGCGGCCGGCTATTACAGCTTCCGCACGATCAAGCCGGGCCCCTATCCCTGGCCGAACGGGGTGAATGACTGGCGTCCGCGCCACATCCATTTCTCGGTCTTCGGCACGGGCTTCGCGCAGCGGCTGATCACCCAGATGTATTTCGAGGGCGACCCGCTGATCGACATCTGCCCGATCGTCAACACGATCCGCGACCAGGCCGCCATCGGCCAGCTGATCGCGCCGATGGACATGGCCAATACCGTCCCGATGGACGCGATGGCCTACAAGTTCGACATCACGCTGCGCGGGCGGCGGTCGACGATGTTCGAGAACCGCCGGGAGGGCAACTGATGCAGCGTCTGGACAGGCTGAAGGAATCCCCGTCGCAGACGGCCGGGCCCTATGTGCATATCGGCTGCGTGCCCAGCTTTGCCGGGATCGAGGGCGTCTATCCCGAGGATCTGGGCCGGGCGATGATCACCGGCGATGCCAAGGGCGAGAGGATCACCCTGACCGGCCGGGTCTTCGACGGCACCGGCACGCCGCTGCGCGACGCGATGATCGAGATCTGGCAGGCCGATGCGGCGGGGCTGTTCAATTCCCCGGCCGAAACCCGCGGCAGCGCCGATCCCGCCTTTGCCGGCTGGGGCCGCCAGCCCACGGATGGCGAGACGGGCATCTATGCCTTCGAGACGGTCAAGCCCGGGCGCGTGCCCTTTCCCGACGGACGCCTGCAGGCGCCGCACATCACCATGTGGATCGTCGCGCGCGGCATCAATCTGGGGCTGTCCACCCGGGTCTATTTCGAGGACGAGGCCGAGGCGAATGCCGCCGATCCGATCCTGTCGCGGATCGAGCACAAGGCGCGGGTCCCCACGCTGATGGCCCGCCGCGCGGGCAGCGTCCATACCTTCGACATCCATTTGCAGGGCGAGAATGAAACCATCTTTTTCGACGTCTGAGCCGGCGCCGGTCGCGGGCCGGCCCTGCATCCTGTGCTGTGCCATCACCGGGTCGGTGCCCACCAAGGCGAACAATCCGGCCGTTCCGATCTCGATCGCGGAACAGGTGGAATCCAGCCACGAGGCGGCGGAGGCCGGCGCCTCGATCATCCATGCGCATGTCCGGAATGACGACCAGTCGCCATCCTCGGACCCGGAGAAATTCGCCCGGCTGAAGGAGGAACTGGAACGCCACGTTCCCGGCATCATCGTGCAGTTCTCCACCGGCGGCCGGTCGGGGGCGGGGCAGGCGCGCGGCGGGATGCTGCCCTTGCGGCCGGACATGGCATCGCTGTCGGTGGGGTCGAACAATTTCCCCAGCCGCGTCTACGAGAACCCGCCGGATCTGGTCGACTGGCTTGCCGCCGAGATGCGGACCCACGAAATCCAGCCCGAGATCGAGGCCTTCGACCTGTCGCATATCCTGCAGGCGATCCGCCTGCAGGAGGCGGGCCGGCTTCACGGTCGGCTTTACGTGCAATTCGTCATGGGGGTGAAGAACGCCATGCCCGCCGATCGCGAGATCTTCGACATCTATGTCGAGGTGATGCGGCGGCGCGCGCCGCAGGCCAACTGGTGCGCGGCCGGGATCGGCGCGGCGCAGCTGGCGGTCAATGAATGGGCCATCGCGGCGGGCGGCCATACCCGCGCGGGGCTGGAGGACAATGTCCGGCTGGACCGCGACAGGCTGGCGCCGTCCAATGCGGCGCTGATCCGCCGGGCGGCCGATCTGTGCGCGAAATACGACCGGCCGGTGGCCAGCATCGCCCAGGCGCGCGAGATCCTGGGGCTGAGGCCCGCCTCGTGATCTCGGTCTTCGATCATCCCTGGCTGGGCGGGCTATTCGCCGAGCCGGCCCTGGCCGCCTGCCTCGGCCCCGAGGCGGTCCTGGCGCATATGCTGCGGATGGAGGCCGCCTATGCGAGGGTGCTGGGCGCGGTGGGCGCGGTGGCGCCCGAGCTGGCGGCGCGCGCCTCGGCGCAGATCCTGGCGGCCAGCCCGGAGATGGGCGCGCTGCGCGCCGGCATGGCGCAGGACGGGGTCGTCGTCGCCGCGCTGGTGCGCGAGCTGAAGGCGGCGGTCGATCCCGAGGCGCAGGCCGCGCTGCACAAGGGGCTGACCTCGCAGGATGTCATGGACACGGCCACGATCCTGTCGCTGCGGGCGGCCAATGACCTGCTGGCCGACGGGCTGGGCCGGCTTCGGGCCTCGCTGGAGGCGCTGCTTGACCGGTTCGGCGACCGGCCGCTGACCGGCCGAACGCGGATGCAGGCCGCGCTGCCGATCACGGTGCGCGACCGAGTGGAGACCTGGGCGCTGCCGCTGGAGGCGCATCTCGACCGGCTGGCCGAACTGCGTCCGCGGCTGGAATGCCTGCAATTCGGCGGGGCGGCGGGCAACCGCGCGGCCTCGGGCGATCTGGCCGGGGCGATCTCGGGCCGGCTTGCCGCCGAACTGGACCTGGCGCCGACGGCCCGGTCCTGGCAGGCGATGCGCGACGGGGTCGCGGAATACGCGTCCTGGCTGTCGCTGGTCTCGGGGACGCTGGGCAAGATGGGCCAGGATGCGGCGATCATGGCGCTGCAGGGCATCGACGAATTGCGCCTGACAGGCGGCGGCGGCTCCTCGGCCATGCCGCACAAGCAGAACCCGGTTTCCGCCGAGCTTCTGGTGACGCTGGCGCGGTTCAACGCGGTGCAGGTCTCGGCCATGCATCAGGCGATGGTGCATGAACAGGAACGCTCGGGCGCGGCCTGGTCGCTGGAATGGATGGTGCTGCCGCAGATGGTCATGTCCACCGGCCGCGGCCTGTCCCTGGCGCAGTCCCTGTGCGACAGCATCGCCGATCTGGGCCGCCGCGGCTGAACAGCCCCCCGGTCGCGGAACCGGGGGGTGCGATGAGCTCAGGCGCGGACGAGTTTCTCGTAGGTTTCGGCGATGTCGCGGGTCAGGGCGCCGACCTCGAAACTGTAATCGCCGATGACGCCCACGGGCGTGACCTCGGCCGCTGTCCCGGTCAGCCAGCATTGCTGGAACCCTTCCAGTTCGCCCGGCTCGATATGGCGCTCATGCACGGTGATGCCCTTCTCGCGCAGCAGGCCGATGACCGTCTGGCGGGTGATCCCGTTGAGGATGCAGTCCGGATCGGGGGTGTGCACCTCGCCATCCTTCACGAAGAAGATGTTGGCGCCGGTCGCCTCGGCCACGTAGCCGCGATAGTCGAAGAACATCGCATCCGAGAAGCCCTTGGCCTCGGCGGCGTGCTTGGACATGGTGCAGATCATGTAGAGCCCGGCCGCCTTGGCATGGGTCGGGATGGTCTCGGGCGAGGGGCGTTTCCACTTGGCGATGTCGAGCTTGGCGCCCTTCATCTTGGCGTCGCCGTAATAGGCGCCCCAGCCCCAGGCCGCCACGGCCATGCGCACCGGGTTCTTCATCGAGCTGACGCCCATGTCCTCGCCCGCGCCGCGCCAGGCGACCGCACGCACATAGGCATCGGTCAGCCCGTTGGCCTGCAGCACCTCGATCTTGGCGGCCTCGATCTCGTCCACGGTATAGGGGATCGGCATGTCCAGCGCGACGCCCGAATTCAGCAGCCGCTCGGAATGGGCGCGCGACTTGAAGATGGTGCCGTTATAGGCCCGTTCCCCTTCGAATACCGAAGACGCGTAATGCAGCGCATGAGACAGAATGTGAACATTCGCATCCCGCCACGGCACCAGCTTGCCGTCCATCCAGATCATCCCGTCGCGGTCGTCGTAGCTGCCCGCCATCGTCTTTATCCTTCTTCGTCAGGTCTCGGGTCGTCGTATTTTTTGCGGAAATTGCGCAACATGGTCCGGGACGGATCAAAAATTGCCCAAAAGCCCGGCACGGCTAACATGACGAGTCTTGGAAAGTCAATAACGCTGACTTAAACTGGGATTGCAAAGATCCGGGAGCAGGCATGCCGAGAGCGAAACTGGCGATGACCACCAAGGGCGAGAATCTGCTTTTTCTCACCGACGAACAGCTGCGCCTGGCGATCGAGGCGATGTTCTTCGCCTATCGCGGCTTCACCGCGGATCCCGACCGGATGCTGGAGGAACTGGGCTATGGCCGCGCGCATCACCGCGCCATCCATTTCATCCACCGCTCCCCCGGCACGACGGTCAACAACCTGCTGAACATCCTCGGCGTGACCAAGCAGTCGCTGAACCGCGTGCTGCGCAGCCTGATCGAGGACGGGATGGTTGAAAGTCGCATCGGAACCCGCGACAAGAGGGAAAGACACTTGTACCTGACGGAGGAGGGCGCGGCCCTGGAACGGCAGCTGTCGGAGGCCCAGCGGGGCAGGATGCGCAGCGCATTCCGCCAGGCCGGGCCCGAGGCGGTCAGCGGGTTCCGCCGCGTGCTGGAAGAGATGATGGACCCCGAACAGCGGCGCCAGTTCCGCGGATCGCGAGACGACGTGTCATGACGGCACAGGCCGACGCCCACCTGCTGGTGGTCGATGATGACGAACGGATCCGCGGGCTGTTGCAGAAATTCCTGGCGCGCCAGGGGTTCTGGGTGACCTCCGCGCGCGATGCGGCCCATGCCAGGCGGTTGCTGGAGGGGCTGGAATTCGACCTGATCGTGCTGGACGTGATGATGCCGGGCGAGGACGGAATCGCCCTGACCGCGAGCCTGCGCGAGCACCTGGCGACGCCGATCCTGCTTCTGACCGCCAAGGGCGAGACCGAGGACCGGATCCGCGGGCTGGAGGCGGGGGCCGATGACTACCTGGCCAAGCCTTTCGAGCCCAAGGAACTGCTGCTGCGGATCAATGCCATCCTGCGCCGCGTGCCGCCGCCCGAGGTGCAGGCGGCCTCGGTCAAGGTGCTGCGCATGGGCGAGGTGCGCTATGACATCGACCGCGGCGAGATGTGGGCGGGCGAGAGCCTCGTGCGGCTGACCGCGACGGAGGCCAAGCTGATGAAGATCTTCTCGGGCAATGTCGGCGAGGCGCTCAGCCGGATGCAGCTGGTGGATGAGCTCGGCCGCGGCGACGGGCAGTCGATGGAACGCGCCGTCGATGTCCAGATCACCCGGCTGCGCCGCAAGATCGAGCAGAACCCCAAGCAGCCGCGCTACCTGCAGACGGTGCGCGGCGCGGGCTACATGCTGGTCGCCGACTAGCGGCGGGCCGGCCGCGGCGGGGGCGGTTCCGGCTTGAGCGGCGGGCGCGTCCCGGATAGACCGCCGCGCAAAGGGAGCCCGTCCATGAGCCTGAACACCTTCGGTCACCTGTTCCGCGTCACCACCTGGGGCGAAAGCCACGGACCCGCGCTCGGCGCGACGGTCGATGGCTGCCCGCCCGGCGTGCCGGTGACGCAGGAGGCGCTGCAGGTCTGGCTGGACCGGCGCAAGCCCGGCCAGAACAAGTACACGACCCAGCGGCGCGAACCCGACGCGGTGGAGATCCTTTCGGGCGTGTTCGAGGGCGTCTCCACCGGCACGCCGATCCAGCTGATGATCCGCAACACCGACCAGCGGTCGAAGGATTACGGCGAGATCGCCGAGAAATTCCGCCCCGGCCATGCCGACATCACCTATTGGCAGAAATACGGCATCCGCGACTATCGCGGCGGCGGGCGCTCCTCGGCGCGCGAGACCGCGGCGCGGGTCGCGGCGGGCGGCATCGCGCGCGCCGCGCTGGAGAAGCTGGTGCCGGGGATCGCGATCACCGGCTGCATGGTGCAGATGGGGCCGAAGGCGATCGACCGCGCGCGCTTCGACGCGGATCAGATCGCGCAGAACCCGTTCTGGTGCCCCGATGCGCAGGCGGCCGGGGACTGGGCGGAGTATCTCGACGGGCTGCGCAAATCCGGCGACAGCGTCGGCGCGGTGATCGAGGTGACGGCGCGCGGCGTTCCCGCCGGGCTGGGCGCGCCGATCTACGGCAAGCTCGATACCGACCTGGCGGCGGCGATGATGTCGATCAACGCGGTCAAGGGCGTGGAGATCGGCGAGGGCATGGCGGCCGCGGCGCTGACCGGGGCCGAGAACGCCGACGAGATCTCCATGGGTCCCGACGGTCCGGTCTATGGCTCGAACCATGCCGGGGGGATCCTCGGGGGCATCTCCACGGGGCAGGAGCTGGTGGTGCGCTTCGCGGTCAAGCCGACCTCCTCCATCCTCACCACGCGCCGGACCGTGACGAAATCCGGCACGGATGCCGAGATCGTCACCAAGGGCCGGCACGATCCCTGCGTGGGCATCCGTGCCGTGCCGGTGGGCGAGGCGATGATGGCCTGCGTGATCCTCGATCACCTGCTGTTGGATCGCGGCCAGACCGGCGGGGCGCGCGGCGCGATCGGCGGGCCGGCCCGCTAGCCGCCCGCCCCGGCGCGGACCGGGACGGGCCGTGTCCCAGGGCGCGCAGGCGGGGCGGCCCCCATGACCATCGGGATGTCCGCCGCCAGCATCAGCCGCTGATCGGCGAGCGATTGCGCCGCCGCATCGGCGTGGCGCTCTGCCGGCGGGGCGCGGCCGTCCGTGGCATCGGCGGTTTCGGGGCAGGGCATGAAGCTGCCGGTCAGGCTGCACAGCCCGCCTTCGGCGAAGCCCGCCCTGCGCAGGTTCCATCCCGCACAGGTCCCGGTCGGCACCGCGACATGGGGCAGGTTCACCCCGATCCTGGCGCTCCCGTCGGCATCGGGTTCCGGCTGTCCCAGCTCATGGGCCGCGCAGGCGGGGCGGCACGGAGGACTGGTCCACCACCCGCAGCGGGTCGGGATGCGGCGCCGGTCGCGTGCCGGCAATCCGCGGCATTTCGAAGGCCGCCGGGGCCGCCAGCCCCGCGCCGCCGGGTCCGGGGAACGCGCTGTCCGTAGGGGCCGTGGTCGCGCGGAGCCAATCCTCCAGCGCCCGCAGCACGGGGGCCGGCCGACAGGATCTCGAACCCCGTGACTTTGGCAGCAGCGGGCAGCGGGCTCTGCACGAGCAGGGTGCAGCCTGCGAGCATGGCCGGTTTTCTCGTCTTCTTTCTTCCTCCTTCGGGTCATCCGGGTCCGGCGGCCGGCCGCATGTCACGTCATCTGCCGGTCGGGCCGGGCCCGGGGTGTCCCGGGAAAACCACGCTCGTCATGTTTTCAGGTCAATATTCTTGGGTGCAAAACATGATGCCGTGACTTCCTTCGGGCCGGCTCAGCCGGGGCAGGCGGACCCCGGTCCGCCGCCGGCCCGGGGAAGCGCAGCGCCGGTGCCGGGCCATGGGGTTCCCTTGCGCAGCTCCGCCGCGAGGTCGCGCAGCTCGAAGGCGAGCAGCTCCAGTTCCCAGCGCGCGACCTGGTCGGTCTGGGCAGCGCGGAACAGGTCGCGGTCGCGCAGCAGCCGCTGCGACACGGCGTCCAGCCGCTCGGCCGTGACCGGATGCGCCCCGGCGGCGGCGGGCCGGCCCGCCGCCATGCGCCACAGCTCCAGCAGGAAGAGGAGATCGACGGTTCCGGGCGCGCGGTTCTGCGCCGCCAGCAGATCCAGCGCATAGGCATCGGCAGAGATCTCGTCGCCGGGACTGTGGATCTCCGAGGGGCCGCGCGCGGTGCCGCGGAGCAGATGCGCGACCTGATGGGCAACCAGGAAATGCAGGGTTTGCTCCTGCAGGCTGCGCACCGCCAGTCGCGCCGCGGCGGAGGCCTCCGCCTCCTCCGGCGGCAGCCCGAAAGCAGCCAGCGGTGGGTCCGGCCGTTCCCCCCCTCCCAGCAGGGCAGCGGCATAGGTCGCCAGATCGTCCCGGTCGCAGCCGCGGGCATCCAGGATGGCCCGCAGCGCGGCGGTTTCCTCCAGGAACAGCACCGTCTCCACCGGGATCACCACCGTTCCGGTGGCGGGGCGGGCGCCGTAATACAGCGGATCGGGACCGTCCAGCGGGATCGTCAGGCGCAGCCGGTCGGCGCGGTCGCGATCGAAGGGGGGCAAGGCGGCAAGCACGCCATCGAAGGCATCGCGGATCAGCGGGGCGATCCGCAGGCTTTCGGTTTCCAGCCGCGCGGGATCGTACAGATCCGCCAGGGCGGTACAGCTGCCGAACAGGCATGCGGCCACGGCGCCGGCCCCGGAACCGCACACGCGGCCCCGGATCCAACGCGCGATCTGCCGGAACATCCTGTCCATGCGGGCCTCCTGCCTGTCAGGAGCCTTACGCGGCGGGCGTTAACAAACCCCTCGCGCGGCTGTCAGCCGCGGGCCGCGAAGAAGGCGGCCAGGGTCGCGGCGGCGGTCTGCAGGTGGTGGCGCAGGACCCGGGTCGCGGCATCGGCATCGCGGCGGCGCGCGGCCTCCAGCATGGCGCGGTGATCGTCCTGGGACATATGCGCCCGGCCATGGGCGGCCAGGTGGAACCGCAGGTAGCGGTCGAACCCCGCCAGGGTCGTTTCCGTCAGCGCCAGCAGCCGGGGCCGACCCGCCGCGGAATAGAGCGTCATGTGGAACCGGCGGTTCAGTTCGCCCAGCCGGCCCGGATCGGGGTCGCTGTCCATCTCCCCGATCAGGTCGGCGGCGGTGTCCAACGCGCGCGCGTCCAGATGCGGAACGGAGCGCTCCAGGCAGGCGGGTTCCAGCGCCAGGCGGATCGCATAGGTGTCGGCGGCATCGGCGGCGGAGATCTCGGCGACGATGGCGCCCTTGTGCGGGGCGAAATCGACCAGCGCCTGCGCCTCCAGCTGGCGCAGCGCCTCGCGCACCGGCATCCGGCTGACGCCGAAGGCGCGGGCCAGGTCCTCCTGGCGCAGCGCCGTGCCGCCTGCGAGCTGGCCCGACAGGATGGCCTCGCGCAGCGCCGCCTCCACATGCTGGGTGGCGGTTCGGGGACGGCCGCCGGTCTCGGCGACCAGGCGGGCCAGGTCGGGTTGCATGTTCTGCATCCGATATCCAATTGATGATTGGATCCAATTATGACAGGCAGGGTGCAGAGGTCAACCGCGCGAGCCCGCCCCATGTCCGACTCCGTTCCCGATGCCGCCGCCCCGCCGGGGCTGATCCAGCCGCTGACCGCCGGGATCCTGGCGGCCGTGGTGGGGTTCTCCAGTTCCTTTGCCATCGTGCTTCAGGGATTGCGCGGGGTGGGCGCCACCGCAGACCAGGCGGCGTCGGGCCTGTTCGTGCTGTGCCTGCTGCAGGGGGCGCTGGCGGTGTGGCTGGGGTTGCGCCTGCGCCAGCCGGTCAGCCTGGCCTGGTCGACGCCCGGCGCGGCGCTGCTGATCGGGGCGGGGATCCCCCAGGGCGGGTTCGGCGTGGCGGTGACGGCCTTCCTGATCGCCGGCGCGCTGGTGGTTCTGGCCGGGCTGTGGCGGCCGCTGGCACGCGCCGTCGCGGCGATCCCGCTGCCGCTGGCGGGGGCGATGCTGGCCGGGGTGCTTCTGGATCTGTGCCTGGCGCCGGTGCGCGCGGTCGAACAGGTGCCGGCCCTGGCGCTGCCCGTGGTCGCGGCCTGGCTGGCCGGCTGGTGCCTGGCGCGGCGCTATGCGGTGCTGATCGCCGTGGTCGTGGCGCTGGCCGTGATCGCGCTGGCCGCGGACCTGCCGCCCGGGGCGGCGGCGCCCGTGCTGCCCGTTCCGGTTGCGGTGCGGCCGGTGCCCGATCTTCTGCCCGCGCTCGGCATCGCGCTGCCGCTTTTCGTCGTCACCATGGCCTCGCAGAACGTCCCGGGCCTCGCCGTGCTGCGGTCGAACGGCTACGTGCCGCGCACAGGGCTGGTCTTCGTCTCCACCGGGCTGGCCAGCATGGGGGCCGCGATCTTCGGCGGGCACGGGCTGAACCTGGCGGCGATCACCGCGGCGCTCTGCGCCGGGCCCGAGGCGGGGGAGGACCGCGCGCGGCGCTATATCTCCAGCGTCACCTGCGGCGCGGCCTATCTGGTGATCGCCCTGGGGGCGGGGGTGGCGGCGGGCGTGGTCGCCGCCGCGCCGCCGGTTCTGATCGAGGCGGTGGCCGGGCTGGCCCTGCTGGGCAGCCTCGGCGGCGCGCTGGTCACGGCCCTGGCCGCGGAGGAGCACCGCACCGCCGCCGTCGTGACCTTCGTCACCACCGCCTCCGGCCTGTCGATCTTCGGCATCGGCGCGGCCTTCTGGGGGATGCTGGCCGGCGGCCTCCTGATGGCGGCAGAGCGGGTCTCAGCCAGCTGAGCGGCGCGGGCGGGCCAGCTGCACGCAGAGGATCCCCGCCGCCACGACCAGCACCCCGGCCAGGTCCCACAGCGACAGCTCCTCGCCCAGCAGGACCGCGGCCACGGCCACGCCGAAGACCGGGTTGAGGAAATGGTAGGTCGCGGCGCGCACGGCGCCGATCCGCTGGACCAGCCAGAACCAGACGAAGGTCGCGATCAGCCCCGGCACCACCGTGGTATAGGCCAGCGCCCCGACCAGCCGCGGCGTCCAGGTGACTTCCCAGGTCTCGGTCAGCCCGCCGGCGAGGGCCAGCGCGGCGGCGCCGACCCACATCTGCAGCCCGACGATCATCAGCAGGTTGCCGCCGGAGGAGGCGCCGCGCATCGCCAGTGTCGCAACGGCCAGCGCGGTGACGCCCAGCCCGCACAACACCAGCCCGAAGGCATCCGCCCCGCCCGAGATCCGGTGCCCGAGGATCAGCGCCACGCCGGCCAGCCCCGCGCCCAGCCCGATCCAGCCCAGAAGCGGCGGGCGCTGGCCGAGAAACGCCCAGCCCAGCAGCGCCACCAGCAGGGGCATGGTCGAGGCGGTGATCGTCGCGACCGAGGCGGGCACGGTCTGCATGGCGATGAAATACAGCCCCAGATACAGCGCATTCTGGCAGATGCCGAAAACCGCGGTCATCGCCCATTGCTGCCGGGTCAGGCGGATCGTCTGGCCAAGCGCGGCGGCGATCGCCACGGCCAGCGCGCCGGATATGGCAAAGCGCAGCGCCAGCGACAGCATCGGCGGCGCCTCGGCGACGATGATGCGGGCCGAGGAGAAGGCCGAGGACCACATGAAGGAGAAGGCCACGCCCATGGCGACGGCAAGAAGATCGAAACGCGGGGAACTGGTCATGCCCCCGCTCTAGCATGTCGGCGCCACCCGTCCAGTGCGGCGGATGGGGCCAGAGCCGCCGGGGCCTAGGTCCAGTCAGCGCGGGCCCAGGTGATCCTCGCCGCGCGCCCGGGCCAGCGCGATCTGCTTCTGCCGCATGCGGAACCGGGCCTTGTCCTCGGCGCTGGTCTCGGCGGCGCAATGGTGGCAGCTGACGCCGTCCTCGTATTCGGGACGGTCGCGATCGGCGGGCAGGATCGGGCGGCGGCAGGCATGGCACAGCAGGTGCGGGCCTTCCTTCAGCCCGTGCCCGACCGAGACCCGCCCGTCGAAGACAAAGCAGTCGCCCTGCCACAGGCTGTCCTTCTCGGGGACCTCCTCGAGGTATTTCAGGATCCCGCCCCGGAGGTGATAGACCTCCTCGACGCCCAGCCCCATCAGGTAGTTGGTGGATTTCTCGCAGCGGATGCCGCCGGTGCAGAACATCGCGATGCGCTTGTTGTGGAACCGCGCCTTGTTCTCCTCCCACCAGGCGGGGAAGTCGCGGAAGCTCGCGGTCTCCGGATCGACCGCGCCGGCGAAGGTGCCGATGGCGACCTCGTAATCGTTGCGCGTGTCGATCACCGCCACGTCGGGGGCGGAGATGAGCGCATTCCACTCGGCGGGGTCGACATAATGCCCGGTGCCCGCGCGGGGGTCCACCTGGGGCTGGCCCATGGTGACGATCTCGCGCTTCAGCCGGACCTTCATGCGCGGAAACGGTGCCTCGGCGGCGGTGCTTTCCTTCCAGACCAGATCGGCGCAGCCGGGCAGGGCGCGGATATGGGCCAGCACCGCGTCGATCCCGTCGCGCGGGCCGGCAATGGTGCCGTTGATGCCTTCATTGGCCAGCAGCAGCGTGCCCTTGACGCCCTGCGAACAGCAGAGCTTTGCCAGCGGCCCCTGGATGGCGGCCGGGTCGGGAAACGCAGTGAAGTGATAGAGCGCGGCAACGGTGAACATGGGGGTCCGATACGCCTCCGGACGCATGCGGGCAAGGGGTCAGGCACCGTCCATCCGCGCCCGCGTGGCCGCATCCGCCGCCTCGCGCAGCGCGCCGAGCAGCGGCGTGGCCCCGGTGCGGTCGCGCCCGTAGCCGAGGTTGAAGCCATAGTCGAAATCCGGCGGATTGGTCCCCTGGGCATGGGTCAGGATCGTCTCGATCCGGTCCAGCCCCTTGGCCAACCGCGCCTCCGGCGTCCTGCCCGCCGCCGCCTCGTCCCACAGCGCCATGAGCCGCGCGGCCGTGGCCGCGGGCAGCGGCGCGCAGAGTTCCGCCATGTCCCGCCGCTCGCGGTCGCGGCGGTCGGAACCGGCCGTCTGCAGCGGGGCGGGCACATCGCCCGAGATCGCCTCGCCGAGGTCATGCACGATGCAGAGCTTCAGCAGATGCAAGAGATCCGCGCCCTCCAGCCGGTCCTCCAGCAGCAGCGCCAGGAGGCACAGGCGCCAGCTATGCTCGGCGGTGCTCTCGGGCCGGCCGGCGGGGGTGAACCCGCTGCGCAGCGTGTCCTTCAGCGCGCCGGCCCCCTGCAGGAAGCGGATCAGCCGGTCGATATCGTCCTGCGGCGGGGGCGCGTCTGGGGGCGTGTCGGGGGTCATGGCGGCAGGCTAGCGCAACCCGACCGACCCGGGAAGCCCCGGCCGTGGCGGGGCGGGGCGTCATTCGGGGTCGGGATCGAAGACCTGTTCGACCGCGCGCCCGAAAAGCCGGGCGATGGCGAAGGCCAGCGGCAGGCTGGGATCATAGCGCCCGCGCTCCAGCGCATTGACGGTCTGCCGCGAGACGTTCAGATGGGAGGCGAGATCGGCCTGGGACCAGCCCTTCTGCCGCCGCAGCTCCTGCAGGCAGTTCTTCATCTGAAGCGCAGCAGCCCGACCAGCACGCCCGCGCACCAGATCCCCGCCATCAGCGGCCAGACGGTGAACATCGACAGCCGCGGAAACCCTGCGCCTTCGAGGAAACCGTAGCCGAAGGTGATCAGCGCCGTGCCCGCGAAGGCCACGGCCAGCGCCTCGAACTGGAGCTTGCGCTGCATCTCGTCCAGCTGCCGGATCGTCCGGATGATCACGGCGCAGATGAACAGGGCGGGCAGCATCGGGCTGAGCGTCAGCGCGAGGCCCAGGGGCCCGCCGCCGAAGCCGGGCCGGCCGAGAAGGGTCTGGGACAGGATCAGCAGGCCCAGATAGGCCGCCAGACCCAGCATCAGGTGGAACAGTCCGCGCATGGGGATCTCCGGGGAATGTAAAGCGTTCTTTACATCTGGCCGGGGCGGGCAGGATTGTCAAGCGTGCTTTACATGCCCCGCCGGCTTCCACGGGCCGGCTTCCCTGGGCCGGCTGCGCGGCATTGTGCAGGTGCAGCATTGACGCCGCCCCGCCTTGCCGCCTAGCCATGTGGGACGAGCCCGAGGAGACATGCCATGCGCCCCGAAACCGATGCCCTGGTCGCGATCGACATCCAGACCGATTTCTGTCCCGGCGGCGCGCTGGCCGTGCCGGGCGGCGATGCGGTGGTCGGCCCGGCCAATGCGCTGATGGATGACTTCGCGACCGTGGTGCTCAGCCAGGACTGGCACCCGGCGGGGCATTCCTCCTTCGCCACCAGCCATCCCGGCAAGACCCCTTTCGAGACGGTGCAGATGCCTTATGGCACCCAGGTCCTGTGGCCCGATCACTGCCTGCAGGGCAGTCCGGGCGCCGCCTTCCATCCCGGGCTGCGCACCGATGCGGCGCAGATGGTGGTGCGCAAGGGGTTCCGCCCCGGCATCGACAGCTATTCCGCCTTCTTCGAGAATGACCAGGCGACGCCCACGGGCCTTCATGGCTACCTGCGGGAACGCGGGGTGTCGCGCGTGATGCTGTGCGGGCTGGCGACGGATTTCTGCGTGGCCTTCTCGGCGCTGGATGCCGCGCGGCTGGGCTATGAGGTGGAGCTGAGCCTGGCCGCCACGCGCGGCATCGACATCGACGGATCGGTGGAGGCGGCGCTGCAGCGCATGCGCGGCGCGGGGGTGCGCCTGGTCTGAGCCTCAGCCGGTCACGCCGGTCCCGTCTAGGCCGCAAAGCGCCATCATCTTCAGATAGGCGGCGGTGAATCCCCGCAGCGGCAGGTCGGCCACCGGGCGGCCCGCGCTGGTCGCGATGATCCGCGATCCCGCCGCCATGGCGCGCAGCATCTCCTGCCGTGCCCCGGGGGGGATCGCGGCCTGGGCATTCTGGAAGACGTCCTCTTCCAGCCAGGCATAGGGCATCGCCGTCGCCGCCGGCCCGTCATCGACCCGGATCTGCACCGGCGTGCCCTCCTGCATCACCGTCGCGAAATGGCGCAGCGCGTATTCCTGCAGGCGGATCGCGGGGAAACTGCCGGGCGGGGCGGTCTCTCCGGGCAGCGCGCTGACCCGCAGCCAGGGCAGCCCGTCGCCGCCGGTCTGCGCGACGCAGCCCTGCGGGCCGGGGCCCGAGACGGTCCAGTCGCCATGGCGTGTTTCCGCGGGGGCCTGGGCGGCGGCGGCGACAAGAAGAAGGGGCAGGCAGATGCGCATCGCGGGTCTCCGTCCGGCGGGATGTGTCCCGGCAATTCCCTCCGCCTTGCCATGTCCGGGCCGGCTTGCTCTAAGGGGGGGCGGGCCACCCGGAGTGCATTACATGGTCGATATCGCCACCCGCGTCTATAACCACAAGTGGAAGATCGACCCGATCGTCCGGTCGCTGATCGATACCGATTTCTACAAGCTCCTGATGTGCCAGACCGTCTTCGGCAAGGGGCCGGGCCCGCGCGTCACCTTCAGCCTGATCAACCGCAGCAGCAGCCTGCGCCTGGCGGAGCTGATCGACGAGGGCGAGCTGCGCGAGCAGCTGGACCATATCCGCAGCCTCAGCCTCAGCCGCGGCGAAAGCACCTGGCTGCGCGGCAACACCTTCTACGGCAAGCGCCAGATGTTCCGCCCCGATTTCATGGAGTGGTTCGAGAACCTGTCCCTGCCGCCCTATCACCTGGAAAAGCGCGACGGCCAGTACGAGCTGACCTTCGAGGGCAGCTGGCCCGAGGTCATGCTGTGGGAGATCCCGGCGCTGTCGGTGCTGATGGAGCTGCGCGGCCGCGCCGTGCTGAAGCATATGGGCCGGTTCGAGCTGGAAGTGCTCTATGCCCGCGCCATGACCAAGCTGTGGGAGAAGATCGAGCGGCTGCGCACCCTGCCGGATGTGAAGATCGCCGATTTCGGCACCCGCCGCCGCCACAGCTTCCTGTGGCAGGACTGGTGCGTGCAGGCGATGCAGGAAGGCCTGGGCGACAGTTTCGTCGGCACGTCGAACTGCCTGATCGCGATGCGCCGCGAGGTGGAGGCGATCGGCACCAATGCGCATGAATTGCCGATGGTCTATTCCGCGCTGGCCGAGACCGATGCCGAGCTGGCGGCCGCGCCCTTCAAGGTGCTGCAGGACTGGCAGCAGGAACATGAAGGCAACCTGCTGGTGATCCTGCCCGACACTTACGGGACCCGCGAATTCCTGGACCGGGCGCCGGACTGGCTGGCCGGCTGGACCGGCATCCGCATCGATTCAGGCGATCCGGTGGAGAATGGCGAGGCGGCGATCGCCTGGTGGCAGGCAAAGGGCGAGGATCCGCGGCGCAAGCTGATGATCTTCTCCGACGGGCTGGATGTCGACGAGATCCGTGACCTGCATGACCGTTTCGCCGGGCGGGTGCGGGTCAGCTTCGGCTGGGGGACGCTCCTGACCAACGATTTCCGCGGGCTGGTGAAGGAGGATGCGCTGGCGCCCTTCTCGCTGGTCTGCAAGGCCGTCTCGGCCGACGGGCGCCCTACGGTGAAGCTTTCGGACAATCCCAGCAAGGCCATGGGCCCCGCCGCGGAGGTCGCCCGCTACAAGCGCGTCTTCGGCGTCGGCGAGCAGCAGGCACAGCCGGTGCGCGTCTGACCCCGCCGCCCCCGAGACTGTCCCCGGCCGCCGCCGACGGGCGGAAGACAGGCTGGGGGGCGATCCGGCGACTCCGGTCGCCCCCCGGGGCGGTCGCCGCCTGTCCCCGCACCCGGCGGGTCGGGCCCGGCAGGGGCGTCGCACGGTTCCGGCGGGACCACCGGCCGTTTCGGTGCACATGATTTGGGCGTCTGCCCCTGCGGGGGCGCTGCGGCACAGCTTCTTCTTTCCAATCGCGCGCATCCGGCTAGGCTGGCGGCGAACTGACATCACGGAGCTTCACCATGGCGAACCTTTTCCTCAACCGCCGCCAGCTTCTGTCCCGCACCGCCGGGGCAGCAGCGCTTGCCGGGATCGCGCCGGGCCTGCTGCACGCGCAGGGGGCGCCGATCAAGGTCGCCGCCGTCTATACCGTCCCGGTGGAACAGCAATGGGTCGGGCGCATCCATATCGCCGCCGAGGCGGCGCAGGCGCGCGGCGACATCGACTATTCCTTCTCCGAGAACGTCTCCAACGCCGATTACACGCGGGTGCTGCGCGAATATGCCGAGGGCGGCGCGCAGCTGATCATCGGCGAGGCTTTCGCGGTGGAGCAGGAGGCGCGCGAGGTCGCCGCCGAATATCCCGAGATCGGCTTCCTCATGGGCTCCTCCTTCCCGCCGGACGAGGCGCTGGAGAATTTCGCCGTCTTCGACAACTACATCCAGGATGCCAGCTTCCTGACCGGGATCATCGCGGCGGCGATGTCGCAGACCGGCAATATCGGCATGGTCGGCGGATTCCCGATCCCCGAGGTCAACCGGCTGATGAACGCCTTCATGGCGGGCGCGCGCGCCTACAATCCCGACACCGAATTCCAGGTGGCCTTCATCGGGTCCTGGTTCGATCCGCCGAAGGCCAAGGAAACCGCCTTCGCGATGATCGAGAACGGGTCCGACATGCTCTATGCCGAACGCTTCGGCGTGCATGACGCGGCCAAGGAACGCGGCGTTCTGGCCATCGGCAACGTGATCGACACCCAGGCCGACTATCCCGAGACGGTCGTGGCCTCGGCGCTGTGGCATTTCGAGCCGACGCTGGATGCCGCCATCGCCGCCGCGAAGGCGCAGGAATTCAAGGCGGCCGATTACGGGGTCTACAGCTTCATGGAACATGGCGGCTGTTCGCTGGCGCCGCTGGGCACCTTCGAGGGCAAGCTGCCCGCCGAGGCCGCCGCCATGGTGCAGGACTACATGGAGAAGATCCTGGCCGGCACCTACACGGTGGAGATCGACAACAGCGAACCCTCCGCCTGATGGCCGAGATCCTGCGGCTCGACGGGATCACCAAGCGGTTCGGTCCCGTCCTTGCCAATGACGATATCAGCTTCGCCCTGAACGAGGGCGAGGTGCTGGCGCTTCTGGGCGAGAACGGGGCCGGCAAGACGACGCTGATGAACATCCTCTTCGGTCATTACATGGCCGATGCGGGGACCGTCACCGTCGCGGGCACGCCTTTGCCGCCCGGGCAGCCCGGCGCGGCGCTGGAGGCCGGGGTGGGCATGGTGCATCAGCACTTCACCCTGGCCGGCAATCTCAGCGTGCTCGACAACGTGATGCTGGGCACGCGACCCCTGTTCTCGCTGCGGGCCGGGCGGCGCGCGGCGCGCGCAAGGCTGGCCGAGCTGTCCGGCCGGTTCGGCCTGGCGGTCGATCCCGATGCCCGCGTGGCCGACCTGTCGGTGGGCGAACGCCAGCGGGTGGAGATCCTCAAGGCGCTGTACCGCGATGCCCGCGTGCTGATCCTCGATGAACCGACCGCCGTGCTGACCCCGCAGGAGGTCGAGGCGCTTTTCGCCACGATCCGCAAGGCGGTGGCGCAGGGGCTGGCGGTGGTCTTCATCAGCCACAAGCTGGGCGAGGTCATGGCCGTGGCCGACCGCGTGGTGATCCTGCGCCGGGGCGCCAAGGTGGCCGAGATGCGCAGCGCCGAAACCGACCGCCACCGGCTGGCCGAGGCGATGGTCGGCGCCGAGATCACCCCGCCCGACGTGCCCCCGGCCGTGCCCGGCGAGGTGCTGTTCCGGCTGGACCGGGTCAGCACCGCCGGGACGCCGGGCCTGCGCGCGGCAAGCCTCGCGCTGCGGGCCGGCACGATCACCGGCATTGCCGGGGTCTCGGGCAACGGACAGCGGGCGCTGGCCGACCTGCTTTCGGGGCTGGAGGTGCCGGTGGAGGGCCGGGCGGAGCTGATGGGCGCCGGCCTGGGCATCTGGAGCCCGCGCCGCGCCGTGGGGGCGGGCATCGCGCGGATCCCCGAGGATCGCCACGCGACCGGCGCGATCGCCGATTTCGACCTGACCGGCAATGCCATGCTGGAGGATTACCACCGCCCGCCCATGTCGCGGCGCGGCTGGCTGGACCGGCGTGCCGCGCGGCGCCGCGCGGAGGAGATCATCGCCCGCTACGACGTGCGCTGCCCCGGTCCCGCGACGCCGATCCGGCTGCTGTCGGGGGGCAACATGCAGAAGCTGATCCTCGGCCGCGTGCTGGAGGCGGGGCCGCGGATCATCCTGGCCGCCCAGCCGACGCGCGGTCTGGATATCGGCGCGGTCACCTATGTCCACCGCCAGCTTCTGGCGGCGCGGGCGCGGGGCGCGGCAGTTCTGCTGATCTCCGAGGACCTGGACGAATTGCGCGCGCTGTCGGACGTGATCCATGCGATCCATGACGGCGAATTGTCCCCGGCCTTCGCGCGCGGGGAGATCACGGTGAAGGAACTCGGCCTGTGGATGGCCGGACAGGGAGGCCGGGATGCGGCTTGAGGCGATCGAGGCCCCGGGCCTCGCGCGGCGGCTGGGCCTGCCGGCCGCGGCGCTGGCGGCGACCGTTCTGGTCGCGGCCGGGCTGGCGGCGATCGCGGGGGGCAACCCGCTGGACGTGCTGGGACAGATCGTCCAGGGCGCGGCCGGGTCGAAATTCGCGCGGCTGGAAACGCTGAACCGCGCCACGCCGCTGATCTTCACCGGGCTGGCCGTGGCCGTCGCCTTCCGCGCGCGGCTGTGGAATATCGGGGCGGAGGCCCAGCTGTATCTCGGCGCCGTCGCCACGGTGGTGATCGGCACGCAATCGGGCCTGCCCGGGCCGCTGGTGATCCCGGCCATGGCCGCGGCCGCCGTGGTCGCGGGCGGCCTGATGCTGCTGGGTCCGACGCTCTTGAAGACCCGGCTGGGCGTCGACGAGGTGGTCACCACGCTCCTGCTGAACTTCGTCGTGCTGCTGCTGGTCGGCTACCTGCTGGAAGGCCCGATGAAGGATCCGATGGGCATGGGCTGGCCGAAATCGCCCTCGCTGCCCGCCGAGGCGCGGCTGCCGCGCATGGCCGAGGGGCTGCGGCTGCACTGGGGCTTCGGGCTGGCCTTGATCTGCGCGGCCGGCGTCTGGCTGCTGCAGGCGCGCACCACGCTGGGATTCGAGATGCGCGCCGTCGGCGCCAATGCCCGCGCGGCGCGCTTTGCCGGGATGCCGGTGAATGCCGTGCTGGTGAAGACGGCGCTGATCTCCGGCGGGCTGGCGGCGCTCGCGGGGTTCTCGGAAGTGGCCGGGATGAAGGGCAACCTGACCGCCGACATCTCGCCGGGCTATGGCTATACCGGCATCGTGGTGGCGATGCTGGCGCTGCTCAATCCCCTTGGCGTCGTGGTCTCGGCGCTGTTCGTGGCGGGGATCTTCGTCGGGGCCGACAGCATGAGCCGACAGGCCGGCGTGCCCTCCTACATCGCCGACATCCTGCTGGCCTCGGCGCTTCTCTTCATGGTCGCGGCGCTGAAACTGTCGCGTTTCCGGATCGTCAGGGGCTGAGATGGAACTGTTCGACATCCTGGTATCCGCAACCTTCTGGGCGGCGGTGCTGCGCATCGCCTCCCCGCTGATCTTCGCCACGATGGGCGAGCTGATCTGCGAACGCGCGGGCGTGCTGAACCTCGGGATCGAGGGGATCATGGTCGCGGGCGCCTTCGCCGGCTGGATCGCGGTCTATGCCGGGCTGCCGCTCTGGGGCGGGGTGGCGGTGGCCTTCGGCGCGGGGGTGGCCTTCGGGCTGCTGCACGGGCTGCTGACCGTGCCCCTGGGCCTGTCGCAGCACGTGGCGGGGATCGGCATCACCATGCTGGCCACGGCGGCGACGTATTTCGCCTATCGCGTGGCCCTGCCCGAGGTCTCTTCGCCGCCCAAGATCACCGCCTTCCAGCCGACCGGATGGGCGGTCCTGGGCAGCCAGACTGTGCTGACCTGGGCGGCGCTGGCGACGGTGGCGGTGACCGGCTGGGTGCTGTGGCGCACGCCGCTGGGCCTGGCGCTGCGCGCGGCCGGCGAGAACCCGGCCGCGGTGGAGGCACAGGGCCTGCCGGTCCATGCGCTGCGCATGGGCGCGGTCGCCGTGGGCTCGGGGCTGATGGCGGTGGGGGGCAGTTTCCTGACCCTCTCGGCCTTCAACTCCTTCTTCTTCGAGATGGTCAACGGCCGCGGCTGGGTCTGCATCGCGCTGGTCGTGTTCGGCGCCTGGCGGCCGGGCCGCGCTCTGCTCGGCGCGCTTCTCTTCGCGGGGTTCGACGCCTTCCAGATCCGCCTGCAGCAGACCAGCCTGGGCGCCGGGCTGCCCTATCAGCTGTTCCTGGCGATGCCCTATCTTCTGTCCGTGCTGGCGCTGGTCGTCATGTCGCGGCGCACCGAAGTGCCGGCCGCCCTGATGACACCGTACAACAAGGGGGAACGCTGATGTTCGACCTGATCGTGAAGGGCGGCACGCTGCCCGATGGCCGCGTGGCCGATATCGGCATCCGCGGCGACCGGATCGCGGCGGTGGAGCCGCGGCTGGAGGCGGAGGCGGCCGAGGTGATCGACGCCACCGGCGACCTGGTCAGCCCGCCCTTCGTCGATCCGCATTTCCACATGGACGCCACGCTCAGCCTCGGGCTGCCGCGGGTCAACGCCTCGGGCACGCTTCTGGAAGGCATCGGGCTGTGGGGCGAGCTGAAGGAGGTCATGACGCTGGAGGGGCTGAAGGCGCGGGCGCTGGCCTATTGCGACTGGGCCGCCTCGATGGGGCTTCTGCATATCCGCACCCATGTCGATACCTGCGACGACCGCCTGCTGGGCGTGCAGGCGATGATCGAGCTGCGCGAGACGGTGAAGCCCTATATCGACCTGCAGCTGGTCGCCTTTCCGCAGGACGGGGTGTTCCGCGATCCGACGGCCTGGGACAATACCGTCCGCGCGCTGGAGATGGGGGTCGATGTCGTGGGCGGGATCCCGCATTTCGAACGCACCATGGAAGAGGGCGCGCGCAGCGTCCGGGCGCTGTGCGAACTGGCGGCGGAACGCGGCCTGCCGGTGGACATGCATTGCGACGAGACCGACGACCCGCTGAGCCGCCATGTCGAGACCCTGGCGATGGAGGCCCAGCGGCTGGGGCTGCAGGGCCGCGTCGTGGGATCGCACCTGACCTCGATGCATTCGATGGACAATTACTATGTCTCGAAGCTCTTGCCGCTGATGGCCGAGGCGGGGCTGGCGGCGGTGCCCAACCCGCTGATCAACATCATGCTGCAGGGCCGGCATGACAGCTTTCCCAAACGCCGCGGCCTGACCCGGGTGAAGGAGCTGCGCGCGGCGGGCATCCCCGTGGCCTTCGGGCAGGATTGCGTGCTGGACCCGTGGTACAGCCTCGGCACGGCGGACATGCTGGATGTGGCCTTCATGGGGATGCATGTCGCGCAGATGACCCATCCCGACGAGATGCGCGCCTGTTTCGACATGGTCACGACCGACAGTGCCGGGGTGATCGGGATCGAGGATTACGGGCTGGCCCCGGGCTGCACCGCCTCGCTGGTCGTCCTCGATGCCGCGGATCCGGTCGATGCGCTGCGGCTGCGGCCCGCGCGGCTGGCCGTGGTGGCGAAGGGCCGGGTCGTCTCGCGCAGCCCGCGCGCCGATGCCGCCCTGTCGCAGCCGGGCCGGCCCGGGAC
>NZ_JACVXA010000021.1 GCF_014903745.1 Mangrovicoccus algicola
TTCCCGTGAGGGGTGAAAACGGATCTATCAGGCATCTCGGAGCCTCCTCTGCTGGCGCACCGGCGCGGGCCGGCGCCCCGATCTCCAGGGTTTCACGATGGCGGCGCCGCGGATCGGCGCCGCCGGAAGGTCAGACAAGCCCGACCGCGGTCAGGAAGGTCTTCAGCGTGGCCTGCTGGGTGTCGGTCAGCGGCCAGGCGGAGGGCGGGCGCGTGCCGCCGCAATCCGTTCCGGTGGCGATCAGCGCGGCCTTCACCCCGGTGACATTGGTGCCGTTGAGTTCCTCGGCACGGATGTCCTCGAAGGATTTCATCTCCGCGATCAGACGGTTCGCCGCGGCGTAATCGCCCGCATCCAGCGCCTTGTGGATGGCGACGGACCGTTCCGGCCAGACATTGATCAGCCCCGAGGTGAAGCCGCGCGCCCCGACGGCATAGAGCGGCGGCGCCCAGACCTCGGCCAGACCGCCGACCCAGACGATCGAGGGATCGCAGGCGGCGATGGCATCGGCCAGTTTCAGCGGGTTGGGCGTCGCCCATTTCACGCCCTTGACGCCGGGCAGGTCGCACAGCGCCTTGATTTTCTGCGTGCCGATCGCGTCATTGCGCAGATACAGCATGATCGGCAGCCCGCCGGAGGCCTCGTGCACCGCCCGGACGTAATCGACCGTGCCGCGCGGGCTGACGAAGGGATCCGGCGGCTGGTGGATCATCAGCGCCGAGGCGCCCGCATCGGCCGAAGCCTTCGCCAGGCGGCAGGCATCGCGAATGCCGCGGCCCACGCCCGCCAGAACCGGCGCGCGGCCGTCCACCATGCGGCAGACCTCTGCCGCCATGGTGCAGGCCTCGTCGGTGGTCAGCGCGTAGAATTCGCCCGTGTTGCCGTTGACCACGGGGATATGCACCCCGGCCTCCAGCGCGCGGTCGATGATCGGCTGAAGTTTCGCCGGAGCGATGTCCCCGGCCTCGTCATAGGGGGTGACGAGAATGCCCGAGATGCCGGTCAGCGCCTTGTCGAGATCGAATGCCATGTCCGGCCTCCTCAGAAGATGTCCGGCTCGCCCGCCACGCGGCCGAAATCGGATTGCAGGTAATCGAAGTCGCAGCCCTTGTCGGCCTGGGTCACGTGACGCGAGAACATCCAGCCCCAGCCGCGTTCGTATTTCGGCTCGGGCGGGGTCCAGGCCGCCTTGCGCGCGGCGATCTCCTCCTCGGGGACCAGCATGTCGAGCCTGCGGTTCGGAACGTCAAGGCGCACGATGTCGCCGGTCTTCACCAGCGCCAGCGGCCCGCCGACGAAGCTTTCGGGGGCGACATGCAGCACGCAGGCGCCGTAGGACGTCCCCGACATGCGCGCGTCGGAAATCCGCAGCATGTCGCGATGGCCCTGCCTGATCAGCGCCTTGGGGATCGGAAGCATGCCCCATTCCGGCATGCCCGGCCCGCCCAGCGGACCGGCATTGCGCAGGATCATGACATGGTCCGGCGTGACCTCCAGATCCTCGTCATCGACGGCCTTCTTCATCTCGGGATAGCTGTCGAAAACCAGCGCCGGGCCTTCATGCACGTAGTATTTCGGATCGCAGGCGGCGGGCTTGATCACCGCGCCGTCGGGGCACAGGTTGCCGCGCAGCACCGCCAGGGACCCCTCGTGATAGACCGGGTTCGACAGCGGCCGGATGACATCGTCGTTATAGACCTTGGCATCGGCGATGTTCTCGCCCAGCGTGCGGCCGTTCACGCCGATGCAGGTGGTGTCGAGCTTCTCCTCGATCTCCTTCATCAGCGCGCGCAGACCGCCGGCGAAGTAGAAATCCTCCATCAGGTAGCCCTTGCCCGAGGGGCGGACATTGGCGATCAGCGGCGTCGTGCGTCCCAGCGCATCGAGGTCGTCGAGGCTCAGATCGACCCCCGCGCGCCGCGCCATGGCGATCAGGTGGACGACGGCATTGGTCGAGCAGCCGGTCGCCATCGCCACGATGGCGGCATTCTGCACCGCCGCGGGGGTGATGATGCGGTCGGGGGTCAGGTCCTCCCAGACCATGTCGACGATGCGGCGGCCGCAATCGGCGCCCATGCGCTGATGCCCCGAATCCACGGCCGGGATCGAGGAGGCGCCGGGCAGGGTCAGCCCCATCGCGTCGGTGATCGCGGTCATGGTGGAGGCGGTGCCCATCGTCATGCAGACGCCGGGGCTGCGGGCGATGCCGCCCTGGATGCCCACCCATTCCTCGTCGGTGATGTTGCCAGCGCGGCGTTCATCCCAGTATTTCCAGGCATCCGACCCCGATCCCAGCCGGTTGCCCGCGTAATTGCCCGCCAGCATCGGCCCGGCCGGCAGGTAGATGAAGGGAATGCCCGCGCTGATCGCGCCCATCACCAGCCCGGGCGTGGTCTTGTCGCAGCCCCCCATCAGCACCACGCCGTCGAACGGGTGGGACCGGATCATCTCCTCGCATTCCATGGCCAGCATGTTGCGGTAGATCATCGAGGTGGGCTTGGTGAAACTCTCGTCGACGCTGAGCGAGGGCATCTCCAGCGCGAAGCCCCCCGCCTGGAACACGCCGCGTTTCACGTCCTTGGCACGTTCGCGGAAATGGCTGTGGCAGGAATTGATCTCGGACCAGGTGTTGAGAATGCCGATGACCGGCTTGTCCTTGAAATCCGCCTCCGAATAGCCGAGCTGCATCAGCCGCGACCGATGGCCGAAGCTGCGCAGATCATCGGGGGCGAACCAGCGCGCACTGCGCAGGCCGCCGGGATCCTTGCGATCCGCATCTTTCATGGAACACCCTCCCTTGGCGCGTCTGTCTTGCCATGATGTATGCGCTTCCATTTTCAAAGGTCAATGCGGTTTCCGCCGAACCATAGGATTTTTAAGCGCCGAAAATTCGAATCTTGACAGGTAAGACCGCGCCGTGATGATGTCCGTTGTATGCGCATTCATTGCGCTGCGGGAATGGTGAGGGGCCGTTCCGGCACTCGGGACATCCGGCCGCCCCGAGCGGTCAAAGGGAGGAAAGACATGACATTCAACCGCAGAACCCTGCTGGCTGCAGTTTCCGCCGCCGCGATTCTGGGCCAGCCTTTCGCCGCAGCGGCCGCCGATCTGCCGCGCAACATCCGCATGGTGATCGGATCCACCTCCACCGGCGGGGACACCTACCAGTCGGCGTCGATCGTGGCCGAAGCGCTGTCGGAAAAACTGGACGTGAACATCAAGGTGGATGCCGTGGGCGCCGTGAACGGGCTCAAGGCGCTGGAGCGCGACAGCCGCGGAACCACGATCATGCTGTTCCATGATTTCGCCTACCTGGCCGAGCTTTACGGCGGCAAGGGCTTCGTCAACCCGTTCGAGGAATTCAAGGTCGGCGCCACCATCGCGACCAATCCCGGCAATGCCTACCTGGTCGGCGCGAATTCGCCCTACCAGACCATGGAGGACATCCTGACCGCCGCCGCCGAAGGGGAGCGCGTGCGCGTGGCCATCCAGCCCGGCGGCGTCTCGGAAATCGGGTTCTCGGCGATGAAGAACGCCGCCAAGGTCCGGGCCCCCGGCTCGGAGGAAAACATCGTCGCGGTCAATACGGGCTCCCAGTCCGACAAGAACCAGGCGATGTGGGACGGGCTTGCCGATGTCATCAACGGCTCGATCCAGGCCAACGAGCAGTTCACCCAGCTCGACGGCGATGACCAGAAGGCGATGCGCTTCGTCTGGATCACCGCCTCGCCCGAGACGCTCCAGCAAGCGCCGGAGGCCGGCATGGGCCAGCTGACCCGCGACGACATGATGGACTATGCCAGTCCGGAAACCTCCGTCACGCTTGACGGCGACCAGGACTTCACCTTCGACAAGGAATTCTTCCTGATCTACAACAAGGACATGGACGAGGCCATGATCGAGGCCATCGACCAGGCCCTGGCCGAGATCTACCAGGACGGCGCCATCCAGGAGAAGCAGACCGCCGCGTTCTTCACGCCCAACTTCCGCCCCACCGCCGAGGCGGCCGAGCACCTGGAAGAGAAGCGCGAGACCTACAAGAAGGTCATCTCGGAAATCTCCGGCTGATCCCGGCATCATTGCGGGTCCCTGCCCCCGGCGGGCGGGGACCCGTGCCGCGCCGCGCCAGCGGGCCGTGCCGCCGCGCACCGCCCGGCCCCCTGCCCTGCCATGTTCCGGACCGAAGGAGACCGCCATGGGCAACCTCACCCATGTGACCATCAATTTCGACACCTCGCACCTGATCTTCCCGACGCTGATCGGCTGCATCCTGGGCCTTCTCGGCCTCGCCATCGCGATCCGCGACCGCCGGGCCATCGCCGCATCGGGGGCCCATTGGCGCGACATCCTGGGGCGCATGGACAAGCCGCGCTTCTTCGGAACGCTGGCCCTGACGATCGCCTATTTCTCGGCGATGGTGCCGGTCGGGGACATCTGGCCGAATACCGGCATGGGATTCCTGCTGTGCTCCATCCCGCTGGTCGCGGGCTCGGGGCTGCTGTTCATGCGCGAGCGCAGTTTGCGGAAGGCCGTGCCCCTGATGATCGTCGCGGTGGCCGCGCCGGTGCTGGTCTGGTGGCTCTTCACCGACCTCTTCTTCCTGACCCTGCCCTGAGACCCGGGACCCCCGCCCATGGACATCCTCGCCTTCATCTCCCCGCTTTTCGTGCTGCTGGTCATCGGCGGCACGCTGGTGGGCATCATCTTCGGCGCCATTCCCGGCATGACGGCCACGATGGCCGTCGCCGTCTGCCTGCCGGTCACCTACTCGCTGGGGCTGGAGAACGGCCTGGCGCTGCTTCTCGGCCTCTATGTCGGGGGCATCTCCGGCGGGCTGGTCCCCGCCATCCTGCTGGGCATCCCCGGCACGCCCTCCTCGATCACCACGACGCTGGACGGCTATCCCATGGCCCGTGCCGGGCATGGCGAGAAGGCGCTGCGGATCGGCATCTGCGCCTCGCTGGTAGGCGGGCTGGTCTCCCTGCTGATCCTCGACCTCTTCGCCCCCACGCTGGCGGATTTCGCCATCAAGTTCTCCTATGTCGAGAAATTCCTGATCATCCTGTTCGCCCTGTCGGTCATGGCCGCGCTCAGCTCGGACCTGCTGCTGGGCATCTTCTCGGGCTTTCTGGGCATCTTCATCTCGCTGATCGGCACCTATGACGTGACCAAGGGCGGCAATGGCGAATGGCGGCTGATCCCGCCGGGCACCAGCTACTGGCTGGAATCGGGCTTCTCGCTGCTGCCGGTGCTGATCGGGCTGTTCGGCCTCGCCGCCATCCTCGACGAGGCGGAGACCGGCATGAAGGCCGGGATGAGCCAGAAGGATGTCGATATCGGCAAGCATGAACGCTTCTCGCTGTCGATCTTCCGCGGCCAGTGGGTCAACCTGATCCGCTCCAGCTGCATCGGCACCTTCGTCGGCATCCTCCCAGGGGTCGGCGGCTCGGCGGCCTCGATCCTGAGCTATTCCAACGCCAAGACCTTCTCGCGCCACCCCGAACGCTTCGGCAAGGGCGAACCGGCCGGGGTCATGGCCTCGGAGGCGGGCAATAACGGGCTGACGGGGGGGGCGCTGGTGCCGCTGCTGTCGCTGGGCATTCCCGGGGATTCGACCACCGCGCTGCTGATCGGGGCCTTCACGCTGCAGGGCATCCAGGTCGGGCCGCTGTTCATCGGCAACAACCCCGTGACCTGGGACGCGATGATCTTCGCCATGCTGATCGCGAACCTGGCGATGTTCGTGCTGATGTATTTCGCCATCCGCTATTTCGCGATGGTGGTGACGATCCCCAAGCACATCCTGTTCCCGGTCATCCTGATGATGTGCGTGATCGGCGCCTATACCATCAATTACGGCATCATGTTCGATGTCTGGACGCTGCTGATCTTCGGCGTCTTCGGCTGGCTGATGACCAAGATCCGGCTGGAGGTCGCGCCCTTCATCATCGGCTTCATCCTCGGCCCCTCCGCCGAAGTCTACTTCGTCAAGACGCTGGAAAGCTTCGGCGACCTGACGGTGTTCTTCACGAAAAGCTGGATCGCGGTGCTTCTGTGGGTGCTGATCGCCCTCTCGGTCGGCGGTTCTGCCTATCTGCAGACCCGGAAGGGAAAATCCGCGCCCTGAGCCGCATCCCCCGACGCCCTGCCCCTTGCGGGGCGCTGCCGGGGCTGGAATATGACAGGCCATGACCGAGACCGGCAAAGACAGCAAACCCAGACGCGGCCGCCCCCCCGAAGGCGGGCCCGTCACCATGGCGACGATCGGCAAGCTGGCCGGGGTCAGCCAGGTGACGGTGTCGCGCGCGCTGTCGAACCCCGAAAAGGTCTCGGCCGCGGCGATGGAACGGATCCAGGAGGCGATCCGCGTCACCGGCTTCGTGCCCAATGCGCTGGCCGGCGCGCTGGCCTCTCGCAAGAGCTGCCTGATCACCGCGCTGGTGCCCTCCATCACGAATGTGGTCTATTCCAGCCTCCTGCACGGCTTTTCCGAGATCATGCGCGCCGAGGGCTACCAGCTGATGGTGTCCGAAACCGGGTTCAGCCCGGAAACCGAGGAGGCGCTGATCTTCACGCACCTGTCGCGCCGTCCCGACGGGATCCTGCTGACCGGCATCCATCACAGCGCGACGGCGCGGCGCATGCTGCTGGGCGCGGGCATCCCGGTGGTCGAATTCTGGGACATCACCGAAAGCCCGATCGATTGCTGCGTCGGGTTTTCCCATACC
This sequence comes from Mangrovicoccus algicola, assembly GCF_014903745.1. Classification (GTDB taxonomy): domain Bacteria; phylum Pseudomonadota; class Alphaproteobacteria; order Rhodobacterales; family Rhodobacteraceae; genus Mangrovicoccus; species Mangrovicoccus algicola. The sequence goes on from NZ_JACVXA010000021.1 coordinate 6,729, forward strand.
GAAAGCGGGCGGCACACGGCCGAAATGGCGCATGGCTGGGGCTATCGCCGGGCCGCCACCGTCGCCGCCGGGGACCAACGCGCGCTGCGCCGCCGCGACGGGTTCCGCAACCGGTTCGCCGAGCTTTCGGGACATGCCGACATCCCTGCCATCACCGGCGAGGCAGGCCCGGCCTCGCTGCAAAGCGGCCGCGCCGCGCTGGCCGCGCTGATCGAGGATCACGGTTTTTCCGGCGGGGTGATCCAGTGCAGTTCCGACCAGTCGGCGCTCGGCATCCTGACCGAGGCGCGGATCCGCGGGCTTCGCGTGCCGCAGGACGTGGCCGTGATCGGCTTCGGCGACCAGGATTACGCCGCCTTCACCGATCCGCCGCTGACCACGGTCAAGGTGGATCGCGACCGGCTGGGCCGCGCGGCGGCACGCGCGATGCTGACCCGGTTCCGCGGCGAGAGCGACCCCGATCGCGTCACGGATATCGGCTTCGAGCTGCTGCGCCGCGCCTCGGCCTGATGGCCGGACAGGACAAGTTTCAAACAAATTGACAACCTGGCCCTGCCTGCGCAGGATCGGCCCGAGCCGGGAGGCGCCGCGCCCCCGGGCAGGGAGAGAGAACATGACACGCAGGGCGCATGTCGCGCTCGTCACCTGTTTCAACGGGGACGAGACGGTCAATTACGAAGCCACCCGCGCCCAGGCGCGCCGCCAGATCGCGGCCGGCAACGACCTGATGGTCTGCGGCACCAATGGCGATTTCACCGCGCTGACCCATGACGAGAAGATCCGGCTATGCGCCGCCATCGCGGAGGAGGCCGGGGACAAGGTGCGGGTGATCGCCAATATCGGCTGTCCCGCCACGTTCGAGACATTGCAGCTGGCGCGCGCCGTGGACGGGCTGGGGCTGCACGGGATCGCCGCGATCACCCCCTATTTCATCGCCTGCACCCAGGCCGGGCTGATCCGCCATTTCAGCAGCCTCGCCGATGCGGTCACGACGCCGGTCTATCTCTACGACATCCCGGCACGCACCCAGAACCACATAGAGCCCGCCACCGCGCGGCATCTGGCGGGTCACGGCAATATCGCGGGGATCAAGGATTCCGGCGGCACCGAGGCGACGGTCCTGGACTATCTGCAGGTCGCCCGCGACATGCCGGGATTCGAGGTCTATTGCGCCCCGGACCACCTGGTCCTGTGGGGGCTGCAGGAAGGCTGTGCGGGGGTGGTCTCGGGGCTGGGCAACGTGGCGCCGGAGCTGCTGGCGCGGATCGTCTCGGCCTTCAACGCCGGCGACACGGCCGCCGCGCAGGAGGCGCAGCGCGTCTTTGCCGGGCTGCGCGCCGATCTCTACGCGCTCGGATTCCCGCCCGCGATGGTGAAACGCGCCCTGTTCCTGGCCGATCCCTCGGTGGGACTGTCGCGTCAGCCCGCCCTGCTGCCCGATCCGCAGCAGGATGCCGCCATCGCCGCGATCCTGGCGGCGCGCGGACTGGACTGAGCGCGCGGCCCGCGCCGCGGGGTCACGCCTCCGGCGGCATGCGCAGATCCAGGAGCCCGCCGCCGAAGAGCCGGTCGCGCGACCCTTCCAGGTGGCGGCGCATCCTGTCGCGCGCGGCCTGCGCGTCCCCGGCCTCCAGCGCCGCGAAGATCGCCGCATGTTCGGCCAGCACCTGCTCCAGCCCCTGCCGGCCGTCGCTCATCAGCGCGGCCCCATGCATCTTCATGCCCACATGGACATGCTCGCGCAGCGCGGTCAGCGTCGCCTCGAAATACTGGTTGTTGGCGCCCCGCGCGATGGCGGCGTGAAACAGGAAATCGGCATCCTCGCGATGCTCCAGCGAGCCGGTCGCGTCGCGAAGCCGCTGCAGCGCAATGCCCGCCTCCTCCAGCAGGGCCGCATTGCGCCGTGCCGCGGCCAGCCCGGCCGCTTCGGTCTCCAGCGTGATGCGGAATTCATAGCAGCGCTGGACATCGGCCAGGGTTTCCACGCGCGCGAAGCCCAGCGGCCCCGACGGAACGGCGCGCACGAAACTGCCCGCCCCCTGCCGGGAATGCACCAGCCCTTCGGCACGCAGGCGCTCCAGCGCGGCGCGCAGGACCGGACGCGAGACGCCGAATTCCGCGGCCAGCTGGATCTCCGGGGGCAGGCGCGAGGCGGCGGGATATTCGCCAGCGGCGATCCCGGCCCTCAAAGCCTGATAGACCCGCTCCGCCAGCGGTGCCCGGGACCTGCCCGTTCCCTCCGATGCCATGCTCATCCTGCCACCCGTTGCCTCTCCGGCTTAGACCGCGGGCGCCGCGCTGACAAGCTGGCACCCCGCCGCGCCGCGGGGCTCAGTGGCGGCTGGTATCGATCGGCAGGACGCTGGCCTGCTTGACCCGTTCGGTGGCGAATTGCGCGATGATCGCCCGCACCGGCAACGCGTCGCGGATCGCCTGCGCTGCCAGATCGAAACCGGCAATGTCGCGCACCACGAGGCGCAGAAGGTAATGCGTGGGCCCGGCAAGGCGATAGGCGTCCATCACTTCGGGCACCGCCGCGACCACCCGGGCGAACCGTTCCTGCCACGCGGCCGAGGCGTCCGGCGCCTCCACGGTGGCAAAGACGGTCAGGGCGAAGCCCATCGCCTCCGGGTCGACCACCGCGACATGCGCCCGGATCACGCCCCTTGCCTTCAGCTTCTGCACGCGCTTCCAGCACGGCGTCTGGCTGAGGCCCACCTCGGCGGCCAGCCGCCCGACAGGTATGGTCGCATCGGCCATCAGCCGGGCGACGATCTTGCGGTCGATCAGGTCGAATTCCATCGCAGCGTTCCTCCGCAGCCTGGTCACGGATCGAGCCTAGCACAAAAAACGATAAACTCTATCGTCTTTATCGGGTAAGGCGATATTCTGCTGGCACCCGCGCGCCGATCCCGTATTCTCCGCAGCGGACATGATCACGCAGAAGACGAAATACGCGCTCAAGGCGCTGATGGTGCTGGGCGATGCCGGCAAGGAGGCGCTGACGATCGAGCAGATCGCGCAGCGCTCCGGCGCGCCCAAGCGGTTTCTCGAACATATCCTGATCGAATTGCGCAAGGCGGGCTATCTGGCGGCGCGGCGCGGCCGGTCCGGGGGCTATCACCTGATCCGCGATCCGCGCAGCATCGCGCTCGGCGCGCTGTTGCAGCAGATTGACGGCCCCATTGCCCCCCTTCCCTGCCTGTCGCGCCGGTCCTACCAGCCCTGCGAGGATTGCGCCGACGAGGAAAGCTGCCGGTTGCGCCGGATCTTCGGGCAGGTCTTCTACAGCTACCTGGTGCTGATCGATTCCCTGACCCTCGATGACCTGCTGCAGCGTCCGGCCGCGGCGGAGGCGCTGGACCTGCAATCCCTGCCCGGCGGGGAATGACGTTCTCCGGCGGGGGCGAAGAACGGCGAATCCATTCCCTCGCGAAAAGACGACAATCACGGTAGATATTAACGTGTCGGCAGGGCGAAACCCGCCCGCCCCCTGCAAAGGAGACACGTGATGACCGCAAGACCGCCTGCCTCCCCCACCGGGTCCGCCCCCCGGATCTGGTCCCTGAGGCTGATCGACCGCCGCACCGGACGGCCCCATCGCTGCGGCGACGCCATCCTGACCGTGCTGGCGCGCGATCCGCGCATTGCCGCCGCCGAGATGCTGGAAGGGCGCAGCCTGCGCGACTGGCACGTCGAGATGCAGCCGCTCTGATCCGACCCGGGCCGCGACCCGGACCCGTTTTCCGACCACACCACACCCGGTTCCCCCGGGCGGCACGCCGCCGCCCGGCAGCCCCCCATGCACCCTTGGGAGACCCGAGATGAAAAAGCTTTTCCGCAACTGGCGCCCCCTGCGCCGCGACTGGGCCGCGCTGTGGCTTCTCGCCGGGACGGCGGGACTGGCGGGGCCGGGCCTGCGCGCCGAGGAGATCCTCAATGTCTCCTACGATCCGACCCGCGAATTCTACCGCGACTACAACGCCCTTTTCGCGGATTGGTACGAGGCGCAGGCCGATGATCCCGTTCGCGTCGAGCAGAGCCATGGCGGATCCGGCGCCCAGGCCCGCGCGGTGATCGACGGGCTGGAGGCCCAGGTCGTGACCCTGGCGCTGGCACCCGATATCGATGCCATCGCCGCGGCCACCGGCAAGATCCCCCCGGACTGGCAGGCGCGCCTGCCCCATGGCGCGGCCCCCTACAGCTCGACCATCGTCTTCCTGGTGCGCGAGGGCAATCCCGAGGGCATCCGCGACTGGCCCGACCTGATCCGCGACGGGGTGGAGGTGATCACCCCCAATCCCAAGACCTCCGGCGGAGCGCGCTGGAACGTCATGGCGGCCTGGGCCTGGGCGATGGACCGTCCCGGCGCCACCGAGGCCCAGGCAGAGGCCTATCTGAAGGCGCTCTTCGCCCATGTGCCCGTCCTGGACACCGGCGCGCGCGGGGCGACGACCACCTTCGCGCAGCGCGGCGTCGGCGACGTGCTGCTGGCCTGGGAGAACGAGGCGCTGCTGAGCCTCGCGGAACTGGGCGAGGACCGGTTCGACATCGTGCTGCCCTCGGTCTCCATCCGGGCCGAACCGCCCGTCGCGCTGGTCGAGGGAAACATCGGCTCCGAAGCGCAGCGCGCCGCCGCCACGGCCTATCTGGAGCATCTCTACAGTCCCGAAGCCCAGGCCATCGCGCTGCGCCACCATTTCCGCGCATGGGACACGTCGCTGGCCGATCCCGCGGATCTGGAGCAGTTCCCCGAGATCGGGATGCGGTCGATCGAGGAGTTCGGCGGCTGGGCCAGCGTGCAGCCGGCGTTCTTCGGCCCCGGCGGCGTGATCGACCGCATCCAGGGGGAATAGGCCATGGCCCTTCTGCTGCGCCGCACCTCGCCCCTGCCCGGTTTCCATGCCGGGCTGGCCATCTCCCTGGGCGCGCTGGGGCTGATCGTGATGCTGCCGCTGGCGGCCCTGCTCGGCCGCGGCGTGGCGATGGGGCCGGAGGCCCTGATCGGCCACCTGGCGCAGCCGCGGGTCATTGCCGCGCTATGGCTGTCCTTCCGCGCCGCGATCGGCGCGGCGGCCGTCTCGGGCCTGCTGGGGCTGATCCTGGCCTGGGTGCTGGTGCGCTACCGCTTTCCCGGGCGGCGCCTGCTCGATGCGGCGATGGATCTGCCCTTCGCCCTGCCCACGGCGGTGGCCGGGATCGCGCTGACGGCGCTCTATGCCCCCACCGGCGCGTTCGGCCGCGTGCTGGAGCCCCTGGGCCTGCGCATCGCCTATGCCGAGGCGGGCATCTGGCTGGCGCTGGTCTTCGTCGGCCTGCCCTTCGTCGTGCGCAGCCTGCAGCCGGTCATCGCCGATCTCGACCCGGGCCAGGAAGAAGCCTCCGCCACGCTGGGGGCCTCGCGCCTGCGCACGCTGCGCCACGTGGTGCTGCCGGTTCTGACCCCCGCGCTGACCACCGGCATGGCGCTGGCGCTGGCGCGCGGGGCCGGGGAATACGGCTCGGTGATCTTCATCGCCGGAAACCTGCCGAACCTCACCGAGATCGCGCCGCTGCTGATCGTGATCCGGCTGGAGGAATACGACTACGACGCCGCCGCCGCGATCGGCCTGGCCATGCTGGCCATCGCCTTCGTGCTGCTTCTTGCCATCAACGCGGCCCAGAGCTGGAGCCGCAGGAGGACCGGCCATGCGTGACCCCCTTACCGAACCCCGCCCCCCGGGGACCGACCTGCCCCCCGGCGGCGGCTTCGTCATCGCCACTGCCTGCGGGCTGCCCGGCATCCTCGGCGCCCTGGCCCTGTGGGGGGCGGGCGCGCCGCTTGCGGCAGTGCTGCTGGCCTGGCTGGGACTGCCGCCCCTGGTGATGGCGCTGGCGCTGAGCCTGTCGCGCCCGCCCCGGCCGCCCCGGAAAGCGCCCCGCCCGGCCGGAGGCCTGCATGTCTGACATCCTCCCGGCCGTCTGCGCCCCCGCCATCCGGGCCGGACACCCCCGCCCGGGCCCCGGCCCCGCAAGCGGACCGCCCGCGATGCGCCGCGCGCTGATCCTGGGTGCGGCCGCCGTGGCGGCCGTTCTGCTGGCCGCGCCGCTGGCGGTGATCCTGGCCTCGGCTCTGGCGGAAGGCCCCCGCGCCGCGCTGGCCGCCCTGGCAGAGCCCGCCGCGCGTTCGGCGATCGGCCTGACGCTGCTGGTCGCGGCGATCGTGATGCCGGTGAACCTGGTGGTCGGCATCGCCGCCGCCTGGACCGTCGCGCGGTTCGATTTCCGCGGCAAGGCGGCCCTCCTGGCCCTGATCGAGCTGCCCTTCTCCGTCTCGCCGGTGGTGGTGGGCCTGGCGCTGGTGCTGCTTTACGGATCGGGCGGCATTCTGGCCCCCGTGCTTGCTCCGCTGGGAGTGAAGATCGTCTTCGCCCTGCCCGCGATCGTGCTGGCGACGCTGTTCATCACCTTTCCCTTCATCGCCCGCGCGCTGATCCCGCTGATGCAGGAGCAGGGCGCCGCGGAGGAGGAGGCCGCGCTGACGCTGGGCGCCGGTCCGCTGCGCATGTTCCTGACCGTGACCCTGCCCAACATCCGCTGGACGCTGTTGCAGGCGGTCCTGCTGTGCAATGCCCGCGCGATGGGCGAATTCGGGGCGGTGGCGGTGGTCTCGGGAAAGATCCGGGGCCAGACCGCGACGATGCCGATCATGATCGAGATGCTCTATAACGAGTACCTCTCCACCGCCGCCTTCGCGATGTCCGGTCTGCTGGCGGCGCTGGCCCTGGTCACCCTGGCGCTGAAGGCGCGGCTGGAAGACGTGCGTCCCGGCGCCGCGGCCGCGCGCGGCCATCCCTGACCACCTCCCGCCCCCACCCTGAAAGGAAACCCGAGATGCAGATCGAGATCGACGGCCTTACCAAGGCCTATGACGGCACGCAGGCGCTGGCCCCGGCGCAGCTGACTGTCCCATCCGGGGTGCTGATGGCGCTCCTGGGGCCGTCGGGATCGGGCAAGACCACCCTGCTGCGGCTGATCGCGGGGCTGGAAACCCCCTCGGCGGGACGGCTGTTCTTCGACGGCGCGGAGGCGACCGGGCTCTCCGTCCAGGCGCGGCGCAGCGGGTTCGTCTTCCAGAACTACGCGCTGTTCCGCCATATGAACGTGGCGCGCAATGTCGGCTACGGGCTGGCCGCGCGACCCCGCCGCGACCGCCCGTCCCGGGCCGAGATCGCCGCCAGGGTGGACAGCCTCCTGACGCTGGTCCGGCTGGACGGGTTCGCAGAGCGCTTTCCCGACCAGCTTTCAGGCGGCCAGCGCCAGCGCGTCGCCTTTGCCCGCGCCCTTGCGATCGAACCGCGGCTGCTGCTTCTGGACGAACCCTTCGGCGCCCTTGATGCCGCGGTGCGGCGCGAGCTGCGCACGGGCCTGCGCCGGATCCATGATGAAACGGGGCTGACGACGATCTTCGTCACCCATGACCAGCAGGAGGCGATGGAGGTGGCCGATCAGGTCGCGGTCATGTCGACGGGCCGGATCGAGCAGGTCGGCCGGCCGGAGGACTTGCGCAACCATCCGCGCACGCCCTTCGTGAGGTCGTTCCTGGCGGCTGGCTAGATCATCGGGGAAAAAGGGAGCGCGGTGACCCAGGGAGGAGGAGGGGCCACCGCGCAATTCCCGAGGCTCAGGGAGGAGGAGGAGCCTTCGGAAACCTGTCGCGCATCGCTGCGCTGTGAGAGGGATATGCGTGTCTGCGCCGGGAATCGCAACACACGCCTCATCACAGCCGCGTTGCGTCTGGCGCATGGCTCCGCGCGGATGCCGCGCTATCCGAACCGGGCCAGTTCCTCGCGCTCGCGCACCAGCATCAGGTTCAGCGCCTCCGGCGAAAACGGTTTCATCAGGCCGGGACCGACGCTGAGATCACGGGCCCGGGCCATCAGGCCGGCCGCCACGACATTCGCCCCGTTCACGGCGGTCGCGAAACGCAGCCGCATCGGCCTGTCCAGCGCCGCGAGGGTGCCCAGCACCACGTCGAACCGGCTGTCGAAGAGATCCGCATCGATGAGAAGCAGGAGGGGATCCCCGGCGGCCCGCAGGCTCCGGGTCATCGTGTCCCCGTCGGAGAAGACCGCGCAGTTCCAGCCATGGGCCTCGCCGAAGGCCACCAGCACCGCGGCCACGCCGCTATCGGGTTCGGTTATCACCAAACAGGGCCGTTCGCTGGATCGGGATCCGCCGGGACGCCCTGCGAAGTCCTTGCCTCGAAGAAGCATGACAATTCCGTCTTTCCGGGATCCCGAAAGGCACCCCTGAACGCCGAAAATACCACCCCCGCCCCGGAACGGTCAATGTCATTTCCGGGAAAAGACACCGGTAAGCTTTGGTAATTAAACTACTTTCGCCGAAAACGTGCAGGTCTCACTCCAGCCGGTCCAGCGCGGCTGTCAGGGCGCGTTCGTGGATCGGCTTCGACAGGATCGTGTTGCCGCGGAATTCCTCGGGCAGCTGGGCCGCGCCGTAGCCGCTGGCGAAGACGACGGTCCCCCCCGCCTCCTCGACGCGGCGGGCAATCTCGAAACTCGTTTCGCCATGACCCAGATTCACATCGAGAATGGCAAGGCCGATTTCCTTGCGCTCCAGCAGTTCCGCCGCCGAACGAAGCGTAAACGCCGTCGAGACATCGGAAAATCCGTTCTCCGACAGCATGTCCGCCATGTCGATGGCAACCAGAACCTCGTCGTCGAGGCAGAGTACGGCACGGTCCTTCACGTCAGACCGGGCTCGGAGCAATCCGTGTGGCATTGTCGTAGGGCATCTCGATGGTGCATGTAAGTCCTGTGTCATTCCAGTCGAACGCGATCCGGCCCTCCAAGGTTCCCTCGATCATTGCATGGATCAAAGTGGTTCCGAAACCGTTACCGTCGGGTGGTTCGACCCCGCCTTTGGTGGTCTCTGTCCAGACCAGGCGCAGCTGGTCGCCCTCCCCGTCATCGACCCGCATCCAGCGGATATCCAGGTGTTCGCCCTTCTCCGAAAGCGCGCCGTATTTCGCCGCATTCGTGGCCAGCTCGTGCACGGTCAGGCCGATCGCCAGGCTCGCGCGGGCATTCAGGCGCAGATCCGGCCCGTGGGTGGAGATCGTCTCCGCGCCGTAGACATCGTGCAGCTCCGGGCGGAGCAATTCGGTGATCCGCGTCGACTGCCAGTTCTCGGCGGTCAGCAGCCCGTGGGTGCGCGCCATGGAGTCGATCCGCTCCGACAGGGTGCGCAGCACGAGCTGGGGATCGCGGCGGTCGCGCTTGGCCCGGTTTATCAGCGCCTTGACGTTGGCCAGCATGTTTTTCACGCGGTGCTGCAGTTCCAGCATGATGCGGCGCAGCTGGTCCTCGGTGGCGCGCAATTCGGATATGTCGCGCACATTGCAGCCGATCGAGTTGATGCGACCCTCGTCGGTAACCGGGTAGAAATCGACGATCCAGGATCGCACCCCCCCGTCGCCGGAGAGCGGCGGCGCCTCCATCTCCATGCCGATGACCGATGTGCCGTCCCTGGCGACACGCTCCAGCGCCGCGCCGACTTCCTCGGGGGCCTGGGGGAAGACCGTTTCCAGCCGCGCGCCGACATGGGCCTCTGCGGGGATCCCCGTCAGTTGCGCCAGCGTGTGATTCACGCGCAGGAAACGATGTTCGAGATCGAAGAGCGCCATGCCGATGGGACTTGCCCGGTACAGTTCCTCGACCTCCTGGAGCCTGCGCTGCGCCTCCTCGCGGGCGGTGACGGCCTCGGAGGCGTAGCTGCGCAGGTCGGTCACGTCGACCAGGGTGAAGACCACGCCCGAGGCGGATCCGGTCTCGTGGCGGCTGGGCGCGATGCGGGCGATCAGGTTGTGGGACCCGTCATGGGTGGACAGCTCCATCTCGTCGAGCTGCCCGGTCAGCAGCGCCGCGCGACACCCTTCCAGCAGATCGTCCGTGGGGACCATCGCGGCGATGTCCTCCAGCGGCCGGCCGAGGTCGCTATCGGCAAAGCGGAAGAAATCGAGCGCCCGCGGCGTGAAGCGGCGCAGGTTCAGCGCGTCGTCGAGAAAGACGGTCGGCAGCCCGGTGGATTCCAGGAACCCCGCCAGGTCGCCGTTCACCGCATTGAGCTGGGCGATGTTGGTCTGCAGCTCCTCGTTGATCGTCGAGAGCTCCTCGTTGGAGGATTGCAGCTCCTCGTTCATCGACATCATTTCCTCGTTGGAGCTTTTCAGTTCCTCGTTCGAGGTCTCGAGTTCCTCCACGGTGCTGCGGATGGTCTGGCGCGCATCGTCCAATTCGCTTTCCAGCGACCGGACATAGCCGTCATCCCAGCCGCCCCCGGCGGGGGTGAGGATCACGGTCTCGGCATCGCCCGCGCCCGCATGGTCGAACAGCAGGTACTTCTCGCCGGAAGGAAGGCGCCGCGCGGTCAGCACCATGCGCCGCAGCTCGCCGCGGATCTCGGCCGTCACCTCGACGCTGGCCGGGTCCGCAGGCTCGCCATCGAGATGGTTGAGCACGCGCCGCACGGCGCTGGCCAGGCTTTCCACGGCCAGCGACACCAGATCATATCGCTGCTCGCCGGAGGGAACCCGCAGGTAATCCTCCGCCCCCGGCGAGGCATAGCTGACCGCGTTGGACGAATTCAGGACCACATAGGGCGGCACATGGCGTTCCAGGATCGCGCGTTCGACCATCGCCCGCGGGGTGGCGCCGCTCAGCGGCGGGGTCATGTCGCTGCCCATGCGCGGCAGACCCTGCGACAGGCGCCCCATCGGCAGGTCAAGCGGCCGGGACAGCTGGTTGTCGCGGCGGAAGATGCGGGTGGTGGGCTCGAATTCCTCGAACCGTTCGGCCACCCCGGTCGGGTTCTCCGACAGGCCCAGCATCAGGAAACCGCCGGGGTTCAGCGCGTAATGGAACACGCTGGCGGCGATCTTCTGCAGCTTGGGCTCGAAATAGATCGTCAGGTTGCGGCAGGAGACCAGGTCGAGCTTGGAAAAGGGCGGGTCCTTGATCAGGCTCTGATAGGAAAACCGCACCATGTTGCGCAGCGCCTTGCCGACCTCGTACCCCTCGGCGGTCGGCACGAAATAGCTTTGAAGGTAATTCGGCGGCACCTCGTCGATGATCGAGGCCGGATAGACCCCGCGCCGCGCCTGGGCCAGCGCCTCGTCGTCGATATCCGTGCCGAAGATCACCACCTGCGGATGGGCGCTGACGCGGGAGAGTTCCTCGCTCAGCAGCATCGCCATCGTGTAGGCTTCCTGGCCCGAGGAACAGCCCGGCACCCAGATGCGCACCTCTTCGTCGCGGCCGCGCCCCTTGAGGATCTGCGGCAGCACGGCGGTGCGCAGCCGGTCCCAGGCCTCCGGGTCGCGGAAGAAGCCCGTGACGTTGATCAGCACGTCATGGATCAGGCGGCGGGCCTCGTCGCGATCCTGGATCAGCCGCTTCACGTAATCCGTGGGCGAGGTGATGCCCAGCACCGACATGCGCAGGCTCAGCCGCCGCATCAGGGTCGAGTGCTTGTAATGGGTGAAGTCATGCCCGGTGTGATAGCGGACATGCTTGAACACCTTGTCGATGAATTCGCGGTCGCTTTCGATCGCCGGTTCCAGGCCGGACTTGCGGTCGAAGAAATCGGCCAGCGCGTCGACCATCTCCTCGGTGCGCAGGATCAGGTCGACCGCGCCGGTGGCAATGGCGCTCTTGGGCATGCCGTCATAGCGCGACTGGCCGGGATCCTGGGCGAAGACCAGCCCGCCCGCCGCCTTGATCGCCTTGATCCCGTTCGACCCGTCGCTGCCGGTGCCCGACAGGACGATGCCCACGGCACGGTCGCCGCGGTCGCGCGCCAGGCTCTCGAAGAAGACATCGATGGGACGGCGCTGGCCGCGCGGACTGTCGAACCCCGCCAGCCGCAGGATGCCGTCCTCGATGGTCAGCGCCTGCCCGGGCGGGATCAGGTAGATGTTGCCCGGCTCGACCTCCATGTCCTGGGTGATGGTCTGGACCGGCGTCTCGGTGCGCTTGCGCAGCAGGTCCTGCAGCAGGCTCTCGTGATCGGGGTCGAGATGCTGCACCAGAACCATGGCGATGCGGTGCCCCACCTGCAGGCGGGAGAAGAGATCTTGGAAGGCCTCGAGCCCGCCGGCCGAGGCGCCGACCCCCACGATCACGGTCCGGGCATCCCGGTCTTCTGCTTGCCCTGCCGTGCTGCCGTCCATACCATCCATCCGTGAAGGCCCAATCCTGCCAACTAGAAGCGTATCTAAGCCAATGTCCATCACCCGCAAGTCACATGCGTTCATTCTGTCCGTCCGGATACCCCTGACCCTGGCCGACACGCGGCAACCCGACGCGCCGCTGGTCCTGGCCAACCCCGCCTTCGAGGAGCTGACCGGCTATCCCCTTGAAGAGGTGGAGGGCCATAACTGCCGGTTCCTGCAAGGCGGCATTCCCCAGCCCGAGGCCCGGTCCGAGATCCGCGCCGCCATCGAGGAGGAGCGCGAGGTGCAGGTGATGCTGAAGAACCGCCATCGCGACGGCACCGTCTTCGACAACCTGCTTTTCATGTATCCCCTGGGCGAGGGCCTGTTCCTTGGCTCCCAGTTCCGCATGCCCGCCACGGCCCGCATCGACAGCACGATCGCGCGCCACCAGGAAATCGTCGGCGTCGCCAATGCGCTGGCCGAGGAGATGGCGGGGCAGAGGCTGAAGATCAACCGCACCTCCTCCGATGCCGTGGCGCAGACGGTGCGTGCCTGGATGGCCAAGGGCTACTGACGGCCGCCGGAAGGGAACCATCGTCCCGCCCGGACGCGTTGTCCCGGCAGACCGCCGCAGGATCCCGCAGAAAGGCCGTCCCGCATGATCCCCACCTGGCTCACCCTCCTTGCATTGCTGTCCCTCGCGACGGGCCTGGCCAGTGCCGCGGCAATGCTGCGGCGATTGCGCGCGCATCCGCCGCGCATGAAGGTGATGGCGGCGGTGTGGCCGCTTTGCTGTCTCTTCGCCGGACCGCTCGTGCTGTGGTTCCATGCCCGCCACGGACAGGGGCACGCGGATGACGCGACGCCCTTCCCGGCCGTGGTCGCCAAGGGAACGCTCCATTGCGGGGCGGGCTGCACGCTGGGCGATATCCTGGCCGAGACCCTGGCGCTTCTGGTTCCCGCCGTGCTGGTGCCCTTCGGCTGGCCGGGCCTATTCGGCGCGCGCATCTTCGCCGTCTGGGGGCTGGATTTCGTCTTCGCCTTCGCGATCGGGCTGGCCTTCCAGTACTACGCCATCGCGCCGATGCGCGGGCTCGGCGCGACCGCCGGCATCCGGGCCGCGCTGAAGGCGGATGCCGCCTCGCTGACCGCCTGGCAGATCGGCATGTACGGCACCATGGCCGTCGCGCATTTCGCCGTCTTCCCGGCCGTGGCGCCGGGGGCGGAGGTCGGCGCGGCCGACCCCCTGTTCTGGTTCGCCATGCAGATCGCGATGGTCGCCGGGTTCTGCACCGCCTTCCCCGTCAATGCCTGGCTGATCTCGCGGGGGATCAAGGAACGGATGTAGCCGCCCGCATCGCCTGCCGCCGCGCGACGCGGGCGCGGATCGCCTCCAGGTCCGTGACCGGCGTCGCCGCGAAAAGCTGCCGCGTATAGGCATGCCGCGGATCGGCAAACACCGCCTCGCGGCTGCCCTGCTCCACCACCTCGCCCTTGTTCATCACCATCACCTCGTCCGCGAGGAAGCGCACCACGCTGAGGTCATGCGAGATGAACACGTAGGTCAGCCCGAACTCTTCCTGCAGCTCGCCCAAGAGGTTCAGCACCTGCGCCTGCACCGACAGGTCCAGCGCCGAGACGGGTTCGTCCAGCACCAGCAGTTTCGGTTTGAGCATGATGGCCCGCGCGATGGCGATCCGCTGCCTCTGCCCGCCCGAGAACATGTGCGGATAGCGGTTGAAATGCTCGGACCCCAGCCCGACCCGTTTCAGCATCGCCTCCGCCCGGTCCTGCCGCTCGGAGGCGGGCATGTCGGTGTTCAGCATCAGCGGCTCCATCAGCACGTCGCCGACCTTCTGGCGCGGGTTGAGGCTGCCATAGGGGTTCTGGAACACCATCTGCACCTTGGAGCGCAGATCGCGCGAGATCCGGCCCCTGCCGATGGCGACCAGCTGGCCGTCGATCTTCAGCGTGCCGCCCGTGGCCGGGTCGATCAGCGCGATGATCCGCGCCAGCGTCGACTTGCCCGAGCCGGACTCGCCAACGATGGCCAGGGTCTTTCCCTGCTCCACCGCGAAACTCGCGCCCTTCACGGCGCGCAGCAGCTTGGTCTTGCCGAACATGCCCGAGGAGATGACGTAATCCTGGGTCAGGGCCTCGCCCTCGACGACGATGGTCATTGGGGCATCTCCTCGATCAGGAAGTCCGACACGGTGGGCAGCCTGCCATCCACCGCATTCTCGGGCAGCGCCGACAAGAGCGCGCGGGTATAGGGATGCTGCGGCGCCTCGAACAGCGACAGCACATCGGCCTCCTCCATGCGGCGGCCCTTGTACTGCACCACGACGCGATCGGCGGTTTCGGCGACGACACCCATGTCATGGGTGATCAGGATCAGCCCCATCCCCTGCTCTTCCTGCAGGCGCATGAGCAGATCCAGGATCTGCTTCTGGATCGTCACGTCCAGCGCGGTCGTGGGCTCGTCGGCGATCAGCAGCCGGGGATTGGTGGCGATGGCCATGGCGATCATCACGCGCTGGCACTGGCCGCCCGACATCTGGTGCGGATAGCTTTTCAGGCGCCGCTCGGGTTCGGGGATGCCCACGGCCTCGAACAGCTCCAGCGCGCGTTTCTTCGCCTCGCGCGATGACAGCCCGGCATTCAGCCGCAGCACCTCCTCGATCTGGAACCCCGCCGTGTAGGACGGGTTCAGCGAGGCGATGGGTTCCTGGAAGATCATGGTGATCTCGCGCCCGATCAGGCGGCGGCGCTCGGCCGCGCCCATCTTCAGCATGTCGCGCCCGTCGAAACTCATCTCGTCGGCCGTGACCGTCGCCGTATCGGGCAGGAGCCCCATGACGGCCAGCATCGAGACCGACTTGCCCGAGCCGGATTCCCCGACGATGGCCAGCACCTCGCGGGCATCGACATGCACATCGATGCCGTCGACGGCGGTGAAGCTGCCCGTCGAGGTGGCGAAGCGGACGGTGAGGTTGCGGATGGTCAGCAAGGACATGGTCTCAGCTCCGCTTCAGCTTGGGATCGAGCGCGTCGCGCAGCCCGTCGCCCATCAGGTTGATCGCCAGCACCGAGACGAGGATCGCGAGGCCCGGCAGCGTCACCACCCACCAGGCGCGCAGGATGAATTCCCGCGCCTCGGCCAGCATCGTGCCCCATTCGGGCGCCGGCGGCTGCGCCCCCATGCCGAGGAAGCCGAGCGCCGCGGAATCGAGCACCGCCGCCGAGAAGGACAGCGTCGCCTGCACGATCAGGGGCGCCAGGCAGTTGGGCAGGATGGTGCGGAACATCAGCCGCGCCCGGCCCGCCCCCGCCACCTGCGCGGCGACCACGTATTCGCGGTTCTTCTCGGCCATGACGGCGGCGCGGGTCAGCCGGGCGAAATGCGGCTGGTAGACGATGGCAATGGCGATCATCGCATTGGTCAGCCCCGGCCCCAGCACCGCGACCAGCACCAGTGCCAGCAGGAGCGAGGGGAAGGCGAGGATCACGTCCATGATCCGCATCAGCACGGCATCGACCCAGGACCCGAAGAAGCCGGCAAGAAGGCCGATCAGGATGCCGCCGAACAGCGCGATGGAGACCACGACGATGCCGATGAACAGCGAGTAGCGCGCGCCGAAGATCAGCCGGCTGAGGATGTCGCGGCCGACCGCATCGGTGCCCAGAAGGTAGTCGGCGCTGCCTTCCGCGGTCCAGGCCGGCGGCACCAGCAGCGCGTCGCGATATTGCATGATCGGATCATGCGGCGCCAGCAGCGGCGCGAAGACCGCGGTGGCGACCAGCAGCGCGAAGACGATCAGCCCGGCCACGGCGCCGCGGTTCTGGCGGAAATAGAACCAGAACTCGGCGGCCATCCGGCGGCGGATCGTCCAGGAGGACAGGCGTTGGGGGGTCATGTCGGTCATTTGTGCCGGATCCTCGGATTGATCAGCCCGTAGGTCAGGTCGACGATCAGGTTCACCACCATCACGATGGCCGCGATCATCAGCAGGCCCGATTGCACCACCGGGTAGTCGCGCCGCGAGATGCTGTCGATCATCCACTTGCCGATGCCCGGCCAGGAGAAGATCGTCTCGGTCAGGATGGCGCCCGCCATCAGCACGCCGACCTGCAGGCCGATCGTGGTGATCACCGGGATCATCGCGTTCCTCAGCGCATGGACGGAGACGACGCGGCCGCGGGTCAGGCCCTTGGCGCGGGCGGTGCGCACGTAATCCTCGCCCATCACCTCGAGCATGGCGGACCGCGTCTGCCGCGCGATCACGGCCAGTGGAATGGTGGCCAGCACCACCGAGGGCAGGATCAGATGCGACACGGCGGAGGCAAAGGCGCCCTCCTGCCCCGACAGCAGGCTGTCGATCAGCATGAAGCCGGTGACATCGTCGAAATAATAGAGAAGCGAGATCCGCCCCGAGACCGGCGTCCAGCCCAGCGTGCCCGAGAAGAAGATGATCAGCAGCAGCCCCCACCAGAAGATCGGCATGGAGAAGCCCACCAGCGCCCCGGTCATCGAGATCTGGTCGAACAGGGATCCGCGCCGGATCGCGGCGATCACCCCCACCGGCACGCCGATCAGCGTGGCGATCAGGATGGCGCAGACGGCAAGTTCCACCGTGGCGGGAAACAGCGCCATGAACTCGTCGAAGACCGGACGCTTGGTCACCAGCGAGGTCCCCAGATCACCCTGGAAGAGCCCGCCGAGGAAATCGAGATACTGCACCAGGAACGGCCTGTCATAGCCCAGCTGCGCCGACAGCTCGGCATGGCGTTCCGGAGAGATCCCCCTTTCGCCGGCCATCAGAAGGACCGGGTCGCCGGGCAGCACCCGCACGAAGCCGAAGGCCACGACGGTGATGCCGATGAATGTGGGGATCAGGTAAAGCAGCTTTGCGAGAAGAAATCGGAGCATGCGCCCTCCATGCAAGCGGGCGCGTCCGAGGACGCGCCCGTGACTGGGTCAGGAAACCGGATTTACTCGGCGATGTCGACGGTTTCGAAGGTGAAATCGCCCAGCGGGCTCATCACGAAGCCTTCGACATCCGCCCGCATCGGGACATACTGGGTCGAATGCGCGATGGTTGCCCAGGGTGCCTGGTCCTTGAAGACGACCTGCGCCTCCTCGTAGAGCTTCGTGCGCTCGGCCTGGTCGGATTCCTGCTTGGCGCGGGTGATCAGGTCGGAGAACTGGTCGTCGCACCATTGCGCGCGGTTGGAGCCGCCATCGCCGGTGGCCGCGCAGCTCAGCAGCACCGCGAGGAAGTTGTCGGGATCGCCGTTATCGCCGGTCCAGCCCAGGATCACCGCGCCCTCGCGCGACGGATCGGTGGAGCGCTGCAGGTACTCGCCCCATTCATAGGAGACGATTTCCACATTCACGCCGATCTCGGCGAAATCCGCCTGCATCAGCTCGGCCGTGCGCCGCGCATTGGGCATGTAGGGACGCTGCACCGGCATCGCCCAGATCTCCATCTCCAGCCCCTCGACGCCTTCCTCGGCCAGCATCGCCTTGGCGGCCTCGGGATCATAGGCGTCATCCTCGATCGCGTCGTTATAGGACCACATGGTCGGCGGGATCGGGTTCTTGGCCACCTCGCCCGCGCCCTGGAACACGGAATCGATGATCGCCTGCTTGTTCATCGCCATGTTCAGCGCCTTGCGCACCCGCGGATTGTCGAAGGGCGCGACGGTGGTGTTATAGGCCAGGTAGGCGACGTTCAGCCCGGGCTGGCTGTCCAGCTTCAGGTTCTCGTCGGCGCGGATGTCCTCCAGGTCGGCGGGGGACGGATAGGGCATCAGGTGGCATTCGCCGGCCTTCAGCTTCTGCAGGCGCACCGAGGCATCCGGCGTGATCGCGAAGATCAGGTCGTCGATCTTGGGCGCCTCGCCGTAGAAATCGGCATTCTTCTTGTAGCGGATCACGGCATCCGGCTGGTAGGCCACGAAGCTGAACGGCCCGGTGCCGATGGGCGCGTTGTTGAATTCGGCCATGCGGTCCGCCTCGGCCAGGGTGTCGGCATATTCGGCGGAGACGATCGAGGCGAAGGGCATGGCGAGATTGGCCATGAACGGCGCCTCGGGGCGGGTCAGGGTGAATTTCACCGTCAGCTCGTCGATCTTCTCGATCGAGGCGATCAGGTCGCCCATCTCCATCGCCGAGAAATATTCATAGCTGATCCCGGGCAGATAGCCGTGCCAGGGGTTGTCGGCATTGCCCTGCCGGTCGAAGGAGAAGATCACGTCATCGGCGTTGAACTCGCGCGAGGGCGTGAAGGCGTCGTTGGACTGCCACTTGACCCCTTCGCGCAGGTGGAAGGTGATCTCCGTCCCGTCTTCGGACACGTCCCAGCTTTCGGCCAGGCCGGGCACGACCTCGGTGGTGCCCTTCTTGAACTCCACGAGCCGCGAGAAGATCGGATGCGCCGAGGCATCGAAGGTGGTGCCCGCCGTATAGGGGGCCGGGTCGAACCCTTCGGGCGAGGCTTCGGAACAATAGATGAAGGTCTTGGCGGCTGCCGGGGCGGCGGCGGCAAGCGCCAGCGCGGACACCGCGGCAAGGCGGCGGACAAAGCGGGGCATGGATGATCCTTTCACTCGCTGTTGGGGCGGGACACAGGCCCGGTCTTCCGGATGGACCGGCTGGTTCTGTTTCCCCCTGACGGTTTGTGTCCCGAATCCTGACCGGCTGGTCAATCTTTGTCGCAGCGTCAGAGGCGGAAAACACCGGCGCCGGGATCGATCCGCGCCGCGGCCGGCGCAAAACCGGGCGGGTCGCGCCCCGGACGGGCCCGCCCCCGGCCCCGGCGGGTTTCCGCCCGCCCCGCCCCCGGCGAGAAAGCCGCAGGGCGAACTGGCCGATGGGGGGAGGCGAAGCGCCCGAAGAGACTATATAAGGTATCCGCGCAGCCGCCGCAGCGCTTCCCTTACCGCAATTCCTGGAACGGACCCCCCGACCCGCATGGAGATCGTCGCCCTTACCGCCATAACTGCAGGCCTCTTTCTGGTGGTCGGCGTGTCCGAACCCCTGTCGGAGCGGCTGAGACTGCCCTTCAGCGTCATCCTGGCCATCGTCGGCATCCTGATCGGCCTGGGATCGGCCCTGTTCCTGCGATGGAACTTCGCCAACGAGCTGAACTTCATCGCCGAGAACCTGACCGATCTGCCGATCCGGGCGAATTCCTTCCTCTACATCTTCCTGCCGACGCTGATCTTCCAGGTGACGCTGGGCATGGACATCCGGCGGATCCTCGATGACTGGGTGCCGATCGTGCTGCTGGCGGTGGTGGCGGTGGTCATCTCCACGCTGTTCATCGGCGGCGCGCTGCACGGGCTGGGCATCACCTCGCTTTTCGTCGGGCTGCTGGTGGGCTCGGTCGTCTCGACCACCGATCCCTCGGCGGTGGCCAGCATCTTCCGGTCGCTCTCCGCGCCCAAGCGGCTGACCCGGATCATCGAGGGCGAGAGCCTGCTGAACGACGCGGCCGCCATCGCGCTCTTCGGGCTGTTCATCACCTTCGTCATGGTCGGCATGCCCGATCCCGACATCATGGGCGCGCTGCGGCAGTTTCCCTACCTCGTCGCGGGCGGCGTCGCGGTGGGCTGGGTCATGGCCCGGATCGGCGTCTGGCTGATGGCGATGTTCAACCGCTTCGAGCTGGCGCAGGTCAGCGTCTCGGTCGCCCTGCCCTACCTGTCCTACGTGATCACCGAACAGTTCGTCTCCGCCTCCGGCGTGATCGCGGTGGTGATCTGCGGGCTGACGCTGAACTTCGCCGGGCCCGGGCGGATCGACCCGGCGCGCTGGAAGAAGCTGACCGAGGCCTGGGACATCCTCGCCCACTGGGCCGGGGCGCTGATCTTCATCCTCGCCGCCATCCTGATCCCCGAACTGATGGCAACGGCGACCTGGATCGACGCGGTCTATGTCGGCGTCGTGGCCATCGCGGCCTTTGCGGCGCGGGCGGTGGTGCTGTTCCTGCTGCTGCCCGCGCTGACGCTGCTGCGGCTCTCGCCGCGGGTGGAGATGCCCTACAAGGCCGCCATCCTCTGGGGGGGGCTGCGCGGGGCGGTGACCCTGGCCCTGGCGCTGGCGGTGACGGAGAACGGCCGCATCCCCGATGCGACCCAGCGCATGGTCGGGATCCTGGCCACCGGCTACACGCTGTTCACGCTGATCGTGCAGGGGATCACGCTGCGCCCGGTCATCGGCTGGCTGAAGCTGGACCGGCTGTCGCCAATCGACATTGCCCTGTCCAAGCAGGTGGTCGCGGTGGCGCTGCAATCGGTCCGCGAACGCGTCGCCGTGGCGACCGAAAACTACGACCTGACCCGCGACATCGCGCGGGCGGAGGCCAAGGATTTCGGCGAGCGGCTGGACCGGGCGGTGACGGCGGCGGAATCCGAGCAGAACATCCAGGACCGCGACCGCATCACGCTGGGCCTGATCGCGCTGGCCGGGCATGAACGCGACCTGGTCGATCGCGGCTTCGAGGGGGGCCTGATGTCCCCGCGCGTCTACGAACAGGCGCGCTGGCTGGCGGCACAGGTGATGGAAGCCACCCGCTCGGGCGGGCGCTCGGGCTATCGCGCGGCCTATCGCGGCGGGCTGGGCTTCTCCACGTGGTTCCGGCTGGCCGTCGTGCTGGACAACCGCACCCGCATCTCCCGGCCCCTCGCCAAGCTGACGGCGAACCGCTTCGAGTTCCTGCTGGGCCAGAGGCTGGTGATGAAGGGGCTGCACGAATTCATCGACACCCGCATCCGGCGGATCCACCGCCGCCGGGTGGCCGAGTTGCTGCACGATCTGGTGGACCGGCGGATCGAGGCGGTCGAACAGGCGCTGGAGGGCCTGAAGCTGCAATATCCCGGCTATGCCGAGGAGCTGGAGCGGCGCTTCATCCGCCGCATCTCGCTGCGCCTGGAACAGCAGGAAATGGACGACCTGCTGGAGGAAGGCCTGATCGGACCCGAGCTGCACCAGACCCTGAGCACGCGCATCGAGCGGCTGATGCAGCGCGAGCGCGCCCGCCCGGTGCTCGACCTGACGCTGCGCCGGGCCGACCTGGCGCGGCAGCTGCCGCTCTTCGCGGAACTCGACGACAAGACCGTAAAGCGGCTGGGCCGGTCGCTGCTGACCCGCTATGCCGGGCCGGGCGAGGTGATCCGGCGGCGCAGCGACACGCCGCGTTCGGTCTTCTTCATCGCCTCGGGTGCCGTCGAGGTGCGCACCCCGATCCAGATCTACCGGCTGGGCCGCGGCGAGATGTTCGGCCAGATCGCCATGCTGACGGGACGCCGGTTCCGCGGCGATGTCAGCGCCATCGCACCCACCACCCTGCTGGTGCTGGACGAAGCGCGGTTCATGAAGCTGCTGCGGACCAACAAGGCGGTGCGCGGCGCGATTCTTGCATCCGCCGCGGACCGGGACCTGTCCGAGGCGAGCCTGGCACGGCTGCGGGCGCTGGTCGGCGAACCCGACCCCGACCCCCCGGGCGCGGAGCCCGTCCCGGCCGGGGAACCGGCGGATGCCGGGCAACCGGACCCGTCCGACCCGGAACGGAAGTGACCGCGCCGCGGCCAAGGCCCGTCCCGGCCACCGGCCGGCAAGGTCCCCGGCCGCGGCCGGATCGGGCCCGGGCGGACCTCGGGCGCCGCGCCGCGGGGCTTGCCCGCGCCCTCCCGCAGCGGCTAGGCTGGCCGCGTTTGCCCGCAGAGTGCCGAGTGACCCCATGACAGGATCCCCCAGATTGCTGCAGACCCTGTTCCTGTCGCTGGGCATCGCGCTGATGGCAGGCTGGATCCTGATCGTCGGCAAGGCGGTGATCGTGCCGGTCCTCGCGGCGGTGATCGCGGTCTATGTCCTGATCAACGGCGCCGCCTGGCTGCGGCGCTGGACCGTGCTGCGGCGCTGCCCGGCCTGGCTCCTGCAGATGGTCATCCTCGCCGGATTCGTCGTGGGACTTTTCTCCCTGGCCGCCGTGGTGGCAGTCACCCTGGAGGAGATGGCGGACCGCGCCCCGGCCTATCAGGCCAACCTGGAGACGCTGGCCGTGCGCATCGCCGAGGCCTTCGGCGCCGAGAGCGACCCGACCTGGGCCGACATCCGCCGCCTCGCCTTCGGCCAGCTGGACCTGCCGGCCCGCATCGGCGGCCTGTTCAGCTCGCTGACCAGCCTCTTGGGATCCGTCCTGATCGTCATCATCTATGCGGGCTTCCTGATGGGACAATGGGCCAGTTTTCCGCGCCGCATCGCCGAGGCCTTCGGCACCGGCGGAAACGCCGCCTGGATCCTGGAGATCGGCGGCGAGATCAACCGCCGCATCGGCGATTACCTGACCGTCAAGACCCTGGTGAACCTGGTGCTGGGCCTTCTCTCCTACGCCGTGCTCTGGGCGATGGACGTGGACTTCGCCCTGTTCTGGGCGGTCTGCATCGGCCTGCTGAACTACATCCCCTATCTGGGATCCTGGCTTGGCGTGATGCTGCCGGTGATCCTGTCCGTGGCGCAGTTCGGCGACATCTGGCGGACGCTGCTTCTGACGCTGCTGCTGACGGTGATGCAGATCTTCGTGGGCTCGGTCCTGGAGCCGCGATGGATCGGCCGGCAGCTGAACCTGTCGCCCTTCGCGGTGATCCTGGCGCTGTCCTTCTGGTCGGCGCTGTGGGGCATTTCCGGCGCGATCCTGGCGGTGCCGCTGACCAGCGTGCTGGTCATCATCTTCAGCGCCTTCCCCGGCACCCGGCCGATCGCCGTTCTGATCTCGGACGTGGCGCATTCGGCGCCGCCGCCGGAACGCAGAGAGGAAATCTTCACTTCTGGTCCGTAATGCGGGGAAGGGCTGCTCCGGGAACGGGCGGCCAAGCCGACCGGAGGACCGCCATGACCCGTTTCCGCCTGCTGATGCTCGTACCCGTCCTGCTCCTCCCCGGCTTCGCGGCCGCGCAGACCGTCGCCGTGACGATGAGCAACACCGACTGGACCTATACCCGCAACCTGGCGGATCACATCGCCGCCGCCCTGGACGCCGAGGGCGTGACGGATGTCACCATGATGAACGCCGCCGGCGACAGGCAGGCGCAGCTGGCCGCGATCGGGGACTTCATCGCCGCGGACGTGGACGCCATCATCGCCAACCTCCTCGCCACGGATGACGGCCTGCGGGTGTCGCGCATGGCCGCAGAGGCCGGGATCCCCCTGGTCTATGTCAATCTCGAACCGATCAACGGCACCGCCCTTCCCGAAGGGCAGAGCTATGTCGGGTCCGATGAAACGGAATCGGGCACGCTGGAATTCGGCTTCGTCTGCGACAGGCTCGAAGGAGAGGGCAGCGTCTCCTTCCTGATCGGCGACCTGGGCAGCTCCGCGGCGCGGGTGCGCACACAGGATTACTACGCGTTGCTGGAGACGCCCCGCTGCGCCGGGATCGACGTGATGGACGAAGGCTTCGCGAACTGGTCGCGCGACGAGGGACAGGCCCTTGCGGCCTCCTGGATCGAGGCCGGGCGCGTTCCCGATGCCTTCGTCGCCAATAACGACGACATGGCGCTTGGTGCGCTCGATGCCATCCAGGCGGCGGGACTGGACAAGGCCGAGATTCTGGTCACCGGCATCGACGCGACCGAAGTCGCGCTGCGCGCGATGGATGACGGCCTGCTCGACGCCACCGTGCTGCAGAATGCGGGGGGCCAGGCCGCGGCCGCCGTGGAGGCCGCGCTGGCGCTGGCGCGCGGCGACGCGGATGTGCCGCGGCTGATCTACGTTCCCTTCGAGCTGGTCACGCCCGCGACCCGCGGCGACCTTCCGGCAACCAACTGACAGGGGCGCGACATGACATCCCTACTGACCCGCACCGTCTCCGGGCTGACCTTCCGCATCACCGGCGCAATCACGCTGATCGCCGTCATGATGGCGGCCGCGCTGCTGGTCGCGGCGCTGATCCTGGACAGTTTCTCGAAGGAAATGGACAAGCTGGTCGATCAGGACGTGCCGGATCTGCTTTCAGCCGCCGAAATCATGGCCCGCAGCAACGCGCTGCCGCAGGGATTTGCGCAGCTGCTGATGGCCACCACGCAGCAGGAACTGGAGACAGCCGCGACAGGGGCGGCCGACGCGCTGGATGCGTTCTTCGATGTGGCCCGCACCCGCCCGCCGCGTCAGGCGATAGACCTGGCCGACCGGCTCTCCGCCCTGAAATTCGGGATGCTCAGCCTGGCCATGGCCCGCGAGGACGAGATCGCGGCGGCGGATGGCTTCGCGGAAGGGCTGGCAACCCTTTCCGGCATTTTCGTGTCCCTTGCCGGTACCGAACGCGCCGCGGGCATCGATTTCACCCAGATGCTCAGCCTCGCCTTTCAGGTCTCGCGCAGCACCGATGACGCCGCATTGCAACTCCTCGGCAGACAGCTTCAATCCCAGCTCGATTCTGCCGGATTTGCCCTGATGGTTTCGGATCCCGCGATCTCGGCGGATCTGCTTTCGCTTTCGGAGGGCGAGAGCGACCTCCTCGGCCTGCGCCGCACCGAACTGGCCGCCCGGGCCGAAGCCCACGACCAGGCAAGCGCCGCACTTTTGGCCGTGGAACGCCTCGGGGAAGGAGCGGCCGGGCTGGCGCGCGAGGCCCTGGAGGGACTCAATAGCGACGCCCGGATCCTGCAGGCCGATTCGGCCGCGGCGGAACGCGAATTGATAACCTTGGGTATCGTCGCCTTCATCATCGTCCTTGCCGCGGTGGTGGCGACCCAGCGGACGATCGTGCGGCCGCTTCAATCCCTGATCCGCCGCACCCGGAAACTTGCGGATGGCGACACCGCCGCGATGGACGGCGCCCGCCGCCGCAGCGGCGAGATCGGCGACCTGACAGCTGCGCTGACCGTCTTCCGCGACAACATCATTTCCAATCGCCGGCTCGAGGAAGAGGCCCGCCGCACGGCCGAAGCCCAGGAAGAACAGCGGCGCGAGGCCGAGAAACAGAAGATCGAGGCGGAGCGGGCCGAGATGGAACGCAAGGCCGCACAGGAACGCGAGGCGCTGGAACGCGACCGTGCCGCGCAGGAGGAAACCCAGCGGCGCGAGGCCCGCGAGGCGGCGGAACGCGAGGCCCGCCAGAAGGAACAGCAGCGTGTCGTCTCGATCCTGGCCGACAGTCTGAGCCGCTTGGCCGACGGCGATCTTGCGGCCAGCATCGACACGGCCTTTCCCGAGTCCTACGAGGCCCTGCGCGAGAATTTCAACCGAACGTTGTCGGCCCTGGCACGCCTTGTCTCGGTCATCCGCGACAGTTCCGGCAATATCCTGGCCTCTTCGACCGAGATCTCCAGCGTCACGGGGGACCTGGCACGCCGCACCGAAAAGACGGCCGCCACGCTCGAGGAAACCGCCGCCGCCGTGGCGCAGCTGACCGCAAGCGCATCCTCCGCCGCCGAGAATTCCCGGGCCACGGAAAAGGCCGCCCAGCAGGCACGCAGCGAGGCGCAGGCATCCCAGGATATCGTGCGCAGCACCATCGCCGCGATGGAGGCTATCTCGGAATCCTCCGACAAGATCAGCCGCATCATCCACGTGATCGACGACATCGCATTCCAGACCAACCTCCTGGCGCTGAATGCGGGCGTGGAGGCCGCACGGGCTGGCGAGTCCGGCAGGGGATTTGCCGTCGTCGCCTCGGAAGTCCGCGCCCTGGCCCAGAGGGCCTCCGACGCGGCGCGCGAGATCGGAACGCTGATCGGTCAAAGCAACGACAATGTCGCCGACGGGGTCAGCCGCGTCGCACAGACCGGAAGCGCGCTCGACGGAATCGTCGGGCTGATCGACAATATCGCCGAGAACATCTCGGCGCTGGCGACCACGGCCGACGAACAGTCGCTGAGCGTGAAGGAAATCAACACGGCCACCAACCAGCTCGATTCCGTGACCCAGCAGAATGCCGCGATCTTCGAGGAGACCTCCGCCTCCACCATGGACCTGACCCGGGAGGCCCAGATCCTGTCGGAGGAGGTCGCGAAATTCCGTGGCGACGCCGGTGCGGAAGAGGCGGGCCCTGACAGCCGCGCCGCCT
Organism: Mangrovicoccus algicola; assembly: GCF_014903745.1. GTDB lineage: Bacteria > Pseudomonadota > Alphaproteobacteria > Rhodobacterales > Rhodobacteraceae > Mangrovicoccus > Mangrovicoccus algicola. The sequence continues at coordinate 33,018 of NZ_JACVXA010000021.1, forward strand.
GATCGCGCGCCGGTCCTGCGACCAAAGCCTGCCCCCGGAAGCTGCGCCGTGACCGGCTGCCCCGCGGCTATCTGCCAGGCGGGCGGTGACGCGATGACCGGCCACCATGACGTCCGCGACAAGCCCCGTTCCGGCGCCAGCCGCCGCCCGCCCGGGCCGCACCGCTTCCTGTTGATTTTGGTTTGCATCGCTGTAGCGTGAGGCGGAGCAAACAGGGAGGCTCTCATGCGCCGGTTCGGCTTGACCGCGATATCCGTCCTGGCGCTGGCCGCGCCACCAGGACTCTACGCACAGGAAACCGCGACTGACGCGCCCGCCATGAACGCCGACCCGGCAGCGGGAACGACGGACCCGGCCGATACGGCCGAAGGCGCGCGGCAAGCCGCAACGGCCGAGAGCGGCGAGGATGCGCAGGCCACGGACTCCGCCGCGGATCCGTTGCTGAGCGAGGCCGAGCTGGAACAGCTGGTCGCGCCCGTGGCGCTCTATCCCGACACGCTGCTCATCCAGATCCTGGTCGCCGCGGCGTCCCCCCTGGAAGTGGTGAAGGGGGCCCAGTTCCTGGAAAACAACGCCGATGCAGCCCCCGAGACCCTGAAACCGCAGATCGAAGCGGAGGGATGGGACCCCTCGGTGACCGTTCTCGCGACGGCCTTCCCCACGGTCCTGACCGAAATGGCCGATCACATCGACTGGACCGAGGCGACCGGCGAGGCGATGCTGGCCCAGACCGATGACGTGATGACCGCCGTGCAGGTGCTGCGCAACCAGGCCGTGGACTCCGGCGCGCTGGTTTCGGGCGAGGAACAGACGGTCGCCACCGATGCGGCGGACAATGTCGTGATCGTGCCGACGGATCCGGAGGTCGTCTATGTCCCGCAATATCAGCCCACGGATATCTGGGGCGGGGTTGGCGGCGCGGTGATGACCGGCGCCATCGCCTGGGGCACCTTCGCGGTGATCGACGAGATCTTCGATGATGACGATGACTGGGACGACTACTGGGGCTGCCGCAATTGCGGGGGCTGGGGCGGCGGACCGGTAATCCGCGATCCCGATATCGACATCGATGTCGATGGAAACGTCAATATCGGCAACCATATCGACATCGACCGGGGCAGCATCCGCGACCGCATCGACGAGGCCGGAGACGGCGGGGGGATCGGCTGGCGGCCGGATCCGGACCGCGTCGACAGCGCCCGCGACAAGATCGGCGACAAGTTGAACGGGGGGGCGACCACCCTGCCGACGGAACGGTTGCCGCGTCATGACGGGACGGGCGACGCGCTGCGCGCCCGCCTGTCCGAACGCAGCGGCGCGCCGGATATCTCCGCCGGAGCCGCCGCCGCCGCCGCGGTGGCGGCAGGCGCGGGCGCAGGCGCCCTCAGCCGGATCGACCGGCCTTCCAAAATCTCGCCGGCACAGAAGCGGGATGCCATCGCGCGCACCCACCAGGCCGCGCCCGCGTCGCGTCCAGCCGCCAGCCGGCCCGCGATCCACAAGCCTGCCGAGATCCACAGGCCCGCGACCGGCGGCGCCGCGGCGAAGAAACCCGTCGCCCTAAAGAAGAAGGCCGCCGCGCCCCGGGCGAAAGCCGCCATGGCGCGGGGGGGGAAGAGCGCCCCCAAGCACAAGCTGACGAAGAAGAGGTAAGCATGGCCCGCCTGACCCCCCTTGGCCCCGCCCTGGCGCTCGCGCTGGTTCCGGCGGCGGCCGCCCTTGCCGAACCCGCGGCCTACCAGACGCCGCAGGCCGCGCTGGAGGCCCTGATCGCGGCGCTGGAAAGCGGCAGCGACGAGGCGGTCCTGGCCGTCTTCGGGCCGGAAAACGCCGATATCATCCTGACGGGCAATGCCGCCGAGGATGACGCCAACCGGAACGCCGTGCTGGAGCAGTACCGCGCCGGGTACCGTTTCGTCCCCGGACCGGAGGAACAGCTGACGCTGGAACTGGGTCCCGACGGCTGGCCCTTCCCTATCCCCCTGGCGCAGCAGGCCGGGGAGTGGGCCTTCGATCCGGTGGCGGGCGAGGCCGTGATGCGCAGCCGCGAAATCGGGCTGAACGAACTGGACGTGATCGCGCTGATGGATGCCTATGTCGATGTGCAGGCGGAATTCAGGCTGCGGGACCATGACGGCGACGGGCTGATGGAATTCGCCCGCAGCGTGATCGCCGAGGATGGCGGCCGCGACGGGCTCTACTGGCAGGACGGGACCGGCCCGCTGGGCGCCGCCATCGCCCGCGCCGCCGCCGAAGGCCATGGCATGGACGGCACCGACCACCCGCCGGAACCGTATCTGGGCTATGTCTTCCGTATTCTCAATGCACAGGGACCGGCGGCCCCGGGCGGCGCGATGAGCTACCTGGTCAACGGCGCCATGCTGGCCGGCCATGCCCTCCTGGCCGTGCCCGCCAGCTATGGCGAAACCGGCGTGCACAGTTTCATGGTCGCCGAGAACGGGCGCATCCTGGAGGCCGATCTGGGGGAGGAGACCACGGCGGCGGCGGCGGCCATCACCGCCTATGATCCCGGCCCGGACTGGCAGCCGACGGACTGAGCCGGACGGTCCGGCCGTGGCGGTCCGGACAAATGAAGGAACGCCCGCCCTGCCGATCGGCGGGACGGGCGCGATTGCCGAAGGGAAGATCCCGGCGCCGGGCCCTTCCTCAGAAATGGACCGAACGGGCGGTGCCGGGTTTCTCGGTCGGCGGCGCGAACTTGGTCAGGTCGATGCCTTCCACCGCGGTCTTGTATTCCTCCGCGCTCGGCGTGCGGCCGAGAATGGCCGAAAGCACCACGACCGGCGTCGAGGCCAGCAGCGACTCGCCCTTCTTCTCGGCCGTGTCCTCCACCACGCGGCCCTGGAAGAGGCGCGTCGAGGTCGCCAGGACGGTATCGCCCTTGGCCGCCTTTTCCTGGTTGCCCATGCACAGGTTGCAGCCGGGGCGTTCGAGATAGAGGATGTTCTCGTACTCGGTGCGCGCATTGGCCTTCGGGAAGAGATCGTCGAACTCGAAGCCCGAGTATTTCTGCAGGATCTCCCAGTCACCCTCGGCCTTCAGCTCGTCGATGATGTTGTAGGTCGGCGCCGCGACCACCAGCGGGGCCTTGAACTCGACCTTGCCATTCGCCTTCTCGAGGTTCTTCAGCATCTGGGCGACGATCTTCATGTCGCCCTTGTGCACCATGCAGGAGCCGACGAAGCCCAAGTCCACCTTCTTCTCCGAGCCGTAATAGGAAATCGGACGGATGGTGTCGTGGGTATAGCGGCGCGACGGATCGGCGTTGTTGACATCCGGGTCGGCGATCATCGGCTCGTCGATCAGGTCGAGATCCACGACCACCTCGGCGAAGTACTTCGCCCCGTCATCGGGTTTCAGCGCGGGTTTCTCGCCCGAGCGGATTTCCTCGATGCGCTTGTCGGCCTTGGCGATCAGGCCCGCGAGGGTCCCGGCCGCGTTGTCCATGCCCTTGTCGATCATCACCTGGATGCGGTGCTTGGCCAGTTCCAGCGAACCGATCAGCGTCTCGTCATTGGAGATGCAGATGGAGGCCTTGGCCTTCATCTCGGCGGTCCAGTCGGTGAAGGTGAAGGCCTGGTCGGCCAGCAGCGTGCCGATATGGACCTCGATGATGCGGCCCTGGAACACGTTGTCGCCATGCTGCTGGAGCATCTGCGCCTGGGTGGCGTGCACGACGTCGCGGAAATCCATATGCGGCGCCATCTGGCCCTTGAAGGTGACCTTGACCGAGTCCGGGATCGGCATGGTCGCCTCGCCGGTCGCCAGGGCCAGTGCCACGGTGCCGGAATCCGCGCCGAAGGCCACGCCCTTGGACATGCGGGTATGGCTGTCGCCGCCGACGATGATGTCCCAGTCATCCACGGTGATGTCGTTGAGCACCTTGTGGATCACGTCGGTCATCGAATGATAGACGCCCTTGGGGTCCCGCGCGGTGACGACGCCGAAATTGTTCATGAAGGACATGAGTTTCGGGATGTTGGCCTGGGCCTTCTTGTCCCAGACCGACGCGGTGTGGCAGCCCGACTGATAGGCCGCGTCCACGGTCGGCGAGATCACGGTGGCCGCCATGGCCTCCAGCTCCTGCGCGGTCATCAGGCCGGTCGTGTCCTGCGACCCGACGATGTTGACCTTGACGCGCACGTCGGACCCCGCCAGCAGCGTCTTGCCCTTCGGCACGCCGAGCGCGTTGCGGTTGAAGATCTTCTCCACTGCGGTCAGGCCCTGGCCCTCGGCGGTGACTTCCTTGTTCGGCGCGAAGACCGGGGTCGGCTCGACGCCCAGCGTTTCGGCGGCGAAGGTCTGCAACTTCTTGCCGAAGACGATGGCATAGGAGCTGCCGGCCTTCATGAACTCGACCTTCTGCGGCGTGAAGGCGGAGGAGACATCGACCAGCTCTTCGGTCCCCGCCTCGTCCTTCAGCTTCATCGCCTTGGTGTCGATGGTCAGGACGGTGCCGGTGGCGACCGAGTATTTCTGTTCGAGAACCGGGTTGCCCTCGTTGTTGAGGACCGGCTTGCCCTCGCCGTCGAGCTTCTTGACCCAGTTCTTCAGGTCGAGCCCGATGCCCCCCGTAACGCCGACGGTGGTCAGGAAGATCGGCGAGATGCCGTTGGTGCCCGCCACGACCGGGGCGTAGTTGACGAAAGGCACGTAGGGAGAGGTCGGCTTGCCGGTCCACAGCGCCACGTTGTTGACGCCCGACATGCGCGAGGACCCCACGCCCATCGTGCCCTTTTCGGCGATCAGCATGACCCGCTTGTCCGGGTGCTGTTTCTGCAGCTCCTGGATCTCGGCCTGCGCCTCGGGGGTGATCATGCATTTGCCGTGCAGTTCACGGTCAGACCGCGAATGCGCCTGGTTGCCGGGGGACAGCAGGTCGGTGGAGATGTCGCCCTCGGCGGCGATATAGGTGACGACCTTGATCTCCTCCTCGACATCGGGAAGCTTGGTGAAGAACTCGGCCTTCGCATAGCTTTCCAGGATGTCCTTCGCGACGGCGTTGCCCGCGTCGAACGCGTCCTTCAGCCGCGCCATGTCGGCTTCGTAGAGGAAAACCTGGGTCTTCAGCACCTCGCCTGCCTTTTCGGCGATGGCGGCATCCTCCCCCAGGGCCAGATCCAGCAGCACCTCGACCGACGGCCCGCCCTTCATGTGCGACAGCAGCTCGAAGGCGAAATCCGGGGTGATTTCGGCGACGGCGGCTTCGCCGAGGATGATCTTCTTCAGGAAGGCAGCCTTCACGCCTGCCGCGCTCGTGGTGCCCGGCAGCGTGTTGTAGATGAAGAAATTCAGCGAATCGTCCCGGTGCTCGTTGCCGAGATCCTCGATCTGCGCGATGAGCTCCGCGACGAGGGCGCCGTCATCGATGGGCTTGGGATGCAGATCCTCGCCCTTGCGCGTTTCAATCTCAGCTAGGTAGTCCGTGTACAAGCTCATGACAGTCCCTACGAGTCGGGGGTGGATTACGCTTGAACACAGGACTGCCGCCACTTCCGGCGCGCCGTGACAAGCTTGCTGTATGCAATAGTGTACCAAAAACGCGGAAGCTGCAAGCGCGTTCTGCACCTGCAGCCCCTGCATATGTCGCAAGATGCCCCCTTTCGCGGGCCGCGGCGGTCTTCCGGCCCGGCCCCTACCCGGCCGCTGCCGGAGCCGCGGCCCGACCGGCCATCCAGCCATCGAGCGCCTCGGCCTGGGCCGCATCCAGACGCAGCCCCAGCTTGCCCCGGCGCCACAGCACATCCGCGGCGCAGCGGGCGTATTCATGCCGCATCAGCCATTCCACCTCGCGCTCGGTGAGGCTGCCGCCGAAGGACCGGCCAAGATCCTCCGGGCCCTGCGCCCCCTCGAACATGACCTGCGCCTCGGTCCCATAGGCGCGCACCAGGCGCCGCGCCCAGGTCTCGTCTAGGAAGGGGAACGCCGCGCGCAGCCCGTCGATCTGGTCCTGCACGCCATCCACCGGGAAATCCCCGCCGGGCAGGGGCGCCCCCGCGGTCCAGGCCGGGGCATCGACCTTCAGCACCTCGGCGATCCTCTCCAGCGCATGCTCGGCGAGGCGGCGGTAGGTGGTGATCTTCCCGCCGAAGACGTTCAGCAGCGGCGCGCCGGAGGTTTCGAGCTTGAGCGTGTAGTCGCGGGTCGCCGCCGTGGCCGAGCGCGCGCCGTCATCATAAAGCGGACGCACCCCGGAATAGGTCCAGACCACGTCCTCGCGCCGGACCGGCACCTCGAAATACTGCGACGCGAAGCGGCACAGATAGGCGGCCTCTTCCTCGGTGCAGACCGGGCGCTGGCCGGGGTCGGCATGTTCCTGGTCGGTCGTGCCGATCAGGGTGAACTCTTCTTCATAGGGGATGGCGAAGATGATCCGCCCATCCTCTCCTTGGAAGAAATAGGCGCGATCATGGTCATGCAGCTTTGGCACCACGATATGGCTGCCGCGGACCAGCCGCACGCGGTCCGGGGTCTCGACCTTCAGAACGTCCTTCAGCGTCTCGCCGACCCAGGGGCCGGCCGCATTGACCAGCATGCGCGCGCTGACCCGGCGGGTGGCGCCGGTGGTCACATCCTCCAGCGTCGCGACCCAGTGATCCGCGTCGCGCTCGGCCGCGATCAGCCGGGTCCGCGTCCAGATGCGGGCCCCCCTGGCCTCCGCATCGCGGGCATTCAGCACCACCAGCCGCGAATCCTGCACCCAGCAATCGGAATACTCGTAGGCCTTGGCGAACTTGTCCTTCAGCGGCTTGCCCGCTGCGTCGGTCTGCAAGTCGACATTGCGCGTCCCCGGCAGGACCTTGCGGCCGCCCAGATGGTCATAGAGGAACAGGCCGAACCGGATGAGCCAGGCCGGGCGGCGCCCCTTCATCCAGGGCATGACCGTCGAAAGCAGCCGCGAGGTCGGGGTCTCGCTCTCGAAGCGCATGTCCCTGTGATAGGGCAGCACGAAGCGCATCGGCCAAGAGATATGCGGCATGGCGCGCAGCAGCACCTCGCGTTCCACCAGCGCCTCCCGCACCAGGCGGAATTCGAAGAACTCCAGGTAGCGCAACCCGCCATGGAACAGCTTGGTGGAGGCGGAGGAGGTTGCCGAGGCGAGATCGTCCATCTCCGCCAGCCCGACCGACAGGCCGCGCCCCGCCGCGTCGCGCGCGATGCCGCAGCCATTGATGCCGCCGCCGATGATCAAGAGGTCGAGGTCAGGGGTCATGGGCGTCTCCGATCGCTTCTTGCCGCTGCGGCCCAGATGGGCCGTTGCCGCGGGTCTGTCAATTCGATATTTTCGTTAATGTTCGTTTTGGCGAAATTGAGGCGCGTTTTCGCGCGCTCTTGCGATCCGGGCAGCGCCCCGGCTAAGGTCGCACCCTGCCCCGTCCGATCCGCCCCCCTGCCCGGAGTCCCGATGTCCCAGAGCTTCCGCCATCCGCAGATCCTCGAGATTGCCCGCAGAGAAGGCAAGGTCACCGTCGAGGACCTGGTCGAGCGGCTGGGGGTCACGCCGCAGACGATCCGGCGCGACCTGAACGACCTGGCCGGAACCGGGCAGCTGGAACGGGTGCATGGCGGCGCCGTCCTGCCCTCGGGGACCGCGAATATCGTCTATGACGAACGCAGTCGGCTGAACCGCGCCGCGAAGGAGGCGATCGGACGGGCCTGCGCCGCCGAAGTCCCGCAGGATGCCTCGGTATTCCTCAATATCGGCACGACGACCGAGGCGGTGGCGCGGCATCTGCTGTCCCATCGCGGGCTCATGGTGATGACCAACAATCTCAACGTGGCCAACATCCTGATCGGGAATCCCGGGGCCGAGATCGTGGTGGCGGGCGGCAGCTTCCGGCGCAGCGACGGGGGGCTGGTCGGGCCGCTGACCCAGGCCGCGGTCGAAAGCTACAAGTTCGACCTGGCGGTAATCGGCTGTTCGGCCATCGATGCCGAGGGCGACCTGCTGGATTTCGATGCCCAGGAAGTCGGCGTGACCCGTACCATCCTGCGCCGGGCGCGCCGGGTCTTCCTGGTCGCGGACCGCTCCAAGTTCGACAGGACGGCGCCGGTGCGCATCGCCTCTCTCGCCGAGGTCGACCGGCTGTTCACCGACCGGCCCCTGCCCCCGGCCCTGGCGGGGCTGGACCTGCCCGTGACGATCACCGGATGACGCGCAGCGGACAGCTCCCCCGCGTCGGGAGGAGCCGGACCGCATGCCGGGCAGGGATCGCGCACCCGCAACGCCGCGCCGTCGCGCAGCGGCCGGATCCGCGGATCGCGGGCCAGAGGAGCCCGGCCAATGGCCGGCAAGCCCGCAAGCGACGCATCCCTGCCATGCCGGTCCGTCAGCGATCCGCAGCGGTATGGTGCCCGCCCCGGCCTGATTGGATCCGGCGCCTTCGATCCGAGACTAGCGGGAAAATCGCAGGGCCGGACCGCGGAGTTCTGAGAATATTCTAAGAGGCCGCCTGAAGCAGGAAGCCGCGGCTGCGGATGGTCACGATGCGCAATCCGAATTCGGGGCGGCGGGCCAGCTTGCGCCGCAGGTAACCGATATAGACATCGACGACATTCTCGGCCCCCGGCGCATCCCCGCTCCACAGCCGGTCGAAAATCTCGCCGCGCGCCGCCGGGCGTCCGTCGCTTTCCCAAAGCAGGCGCAGCAGGGCGAATTCCCGCTCGGTCAGGTCGATCCCGGCCGCGCCCAGCCGCAGGCGCCGCTGCGCCGGGTCGAGCCAGGGCCGGGCACCCCCGGGCGCCGTCTCCGTCGAACGGCGGATCTGGACATGCAGCCGGGCGGAGAGTTCCTCTAGATCGAGCGGCTTGACCAGGTAGTCCTCCGCGCCGGCCCGCAATCCGGCACTGCGATCCTCGATCTCGGCCAGGGCGCTGAGCATGACCACCGGAAGGGTGATCCCCTCGCGGCGCAGATCGGCCACCAGGTCAAGCCCGCTGTCCTGTCCCAGCATGACATCGATGACCGCGGCGTCGATCCCGCCGCCCCGCAACCGCCGCGCGGCGGGCTCCGCCCCCATCTCGATTTCCACGGCGAACCCCTTCAGGGCGAGCCCCCGCGCCAGCACGGAGGCGATGTCCGGATCGTCATCCACAACCAGGACGCGCGGGGCCTCTTGTCGGGGCATTCCGGCCCTGCCGGCTCAGGCCGCGGCGGCGGCGCCGAGCGCTGCCTCCGCCCAGTCGCGGAGCGCGGCCGGATCGGCCGGCACCGGCTCGGCGAGGTCCCCGGCGAATTCCCGGAAGGCCGCCATGTTGCGCGCGGAGACACCGACGATCACCGGAAGCCCCTCCATCAGCGCGGACCCGATCAGGTCGCGGAACCCCCGGCCTTCGGCCTCGTGCTTGCCGAACTTGTTGACCAGCAGGAGATCCGCACCAGCCTCCAGCCGCGATCCGACAAGCCCGACAGCCTGTTCCAGCGCAGCGGCATCCAGGCGGCAGCCCCGCGATCCGGTCCCCAGGGATTGCGAAATGCGCAGGCGCGGGCCCGCGGGCAGCACGGTCACATCCATGTCGCAGCCATCGTCCCGTGCCCGGTCGGTATTATGCTGGACCACCCCCGCCAGGCGGATACCGCGACCGGCCAGGTGATCGGCGAGATCGCAAAGCAGGCGGTCGCCGCTGCCCCTGCCCTCTGCCGTGACAAATCCGATGCGCATCGCCGGTCTCTCCGTCCTGCCCGGGGACAAGGATAGCGCCCTTGCCACCGGATCGCCAGTCCGGGAGGGCCGCCGCGCCAGGGAAGGCATCATGCATCAGGCGCATGGCTGAAATGCATTCGGCGTCATTGCATGCGCCGGAACCGTGCCCATATCGGGGTCAAGAGTTTCCGACGGTTCCTCCTCCTCCCTGAACCGCGGAATTCGGCGGCGGCCCCCTCCTCCTCCCTGGGGTCGCCGCTTTTTTTTGTTCCCCGCTCAGCGCACGCCCTTGGCCACGCCCCGCAGGACCTGGTCCATGTTGGAGCGGTCGACGATCGCCGGTCCGGTCCGGATCTCCTTGGCCGGGAGGTTGAGACCGAAATTGGCATGAGCGTTCAGCACGGTCACCGCGATCAGCCCCTGCAGGTATCCCTGCTGATCGACGGCGAAAAGCTGCGCACCCAGGCGGATGCTGGACAGCGATCCCTCGTCGAAATTCATGCTGCCGACCTGGACGCGCCCGGCCTTGCCCGCCCGGTTCACGGCGCGCAGCGCCGCCATGGCATCGAGATTGCCGACGGTGAAGATCCCGTCGATCTCCGGTTGCGCCAGCAGCCGGGCCTTGATCGCCGCGCCGACCTGATCGCGGTCGCCGAAACTGCCCGGGGCCAGGACCAGGGTTTCGCCCTTCGCCCCTGCCGCCGCCGCGCCATCGCCCAGCCCGCGGCAGTAATCGGCGATGTTCTCCAGCCCGGGAAGGGTGTTGATGCAGACCACGCGCCGCGCGCCCCGGCTTGCGAAATAGTCGCCGGCCATCCTTCCCGACAGGTAGTCGTCGCTGCCGATATAGGCCAGCGCGCCCAGCCGTTCTGCCGCCCGCGCGCCGCCTGCATTGTAGATCACGAGAGGAATGCCTGCGGCGACCACCTCGGCCAGGGCAGGGTCCATCAGCGCCGGATGCCAGTCGGGGGCGATCACCCCGTCGGCCCCGCGCCGGATGGCATCGCGGATCAGCGCCGCCGCATCCGCCCCCAGATCGTCGTAATCGGCCAGGCCCAGCCAGGTGACGCTGCCCTGTTCGGCCTCCACCAGGCGGGCGCCATCCTCCACGCCCCGGCGGACGATGGTCCAGAACGGGTCATCCTCCTTGCCGCCGATCACGAAGATATCCGCCGCCATGAGCGATCCGGTCCCGGCAAGGGACAGGATCAGGACAAGGGCGGCGGCAAGTCGCTGGCGGATCATGGCGCAAATCTCCTGCACTCAGGGTAGCGCCGCGAAGGTTACCGGATGCTGAACGCCTTCAGGCCCGCCTCAGCTTGGCCGGTTCCGGCCCGCCCCAGGCCCAGTCCAGCAGCTCGACCGTATGCACGACCGGCACGCCGGCGCGGGCGCCGATCTGGGTCATGCAGCCGATATTGCCCGCCGCGATAACCTGCGGCCGGAGCGCCTCCAGCGTGGCCGCCTTGCGCCGGCCCAGTTCCGCGGCGATGGCGGGCTGCATCAGGTTGTAGGTCCCGGCCGAACCGCAGCACAGATGCGCATCCGCCGGGGTCGACACCTCGTAGCCCGCGGCGGCCAGCAGGCGCCGGGGCGCCTCGGTCACCTTCTGGCCATGCTGCAGCGAACAGGCCGCGTGATAGCCGACCCGCAGGCCCCGGCGTTCCGGCGCGGGCAGATCCAGCGCGGCAAGATATTCGGTGATGTCACGCGCCTTTGCCGACACTTCCGCCGCGGGCGCCGCCAGCGGATCGTTGCGGAACATGTGCCCGTAATCCTTGACCGTGGTCCCGCAGCCCGAGGTATTGACGATGATCGCGTCGATCTCCGCGCCGGCGCCGGTCCAGGCGCGGATATTGGCCGCGGCAAAGCGGTGCGCCTCGGTCTCGCGGCCCATGTGATGCACCAGCGCGCCGCAGCAGCCCTCGCCCCGGGGGATCACCACCTCGATGCCCAGCCGTGTCAGCAGCCGGATCGTCGCCGCGTTGATATCACCGTCCAGCGCCTTCTGCGCACAGCCGGTCATCAGCACCACGCGGCCGCGGCGGCTTCCGCACGCCGGATGCACCTGCGGTTCGTCCAGCCGCGACGGCGCCGCGATCGGCGCCCCCGCCATGTCCAGCATCGCCCGCGCCCGCGCATCCGGGACCAGCCTGCGCAGGGGCCGCGCGAGCTTTGCGCCGAGCAGCGCCAGGCGGAACCGCCCCGGATAGGGCAGGATCCGCGCGAGGGCCCCCCGCAGCATCCGGTCGCGCCACGGCCGTTTCCAGGTCTTTTCGATATGCACCCGCGCCCGGTCCAGCAGATGCATGTAATGCACGCCGGACGGACAGGTCGTCATGCAGGCCAGGCAGCCGAGGCAGCGGTCGATATGGGTCACGGTTTCCGCATCCGCCGGACGGCCGGATTCCAGCATGTCCTTGATCAGGTAGATGCGGCCGCGCGGACTGTCCAACTCGTCGCCGAGCACCTGATAGCTGGGACAGGTCGCCGTGCAGAACCCGCAATGCACGCAGGCCCGCAGGATCTCGTTGGCCCGTGCCAGGCCCGGATCGCGCAGCTGGTCTTCGGTGAAATTCGTCTGCATCTTCTAGGCCTCCGGGGCAAAACGTCCTTCGGGATCGAACTGGCGCCGCAGCCCCGAGGCCAGGGCCGCCACCGCGGCCGGGTCGGGATGCAGCGCCGGGCCGGGCCCCGTGCCGCGCAACCGGGTGGCGTGGCCCCCCAGATCCGCCATCTGCGCGCGCAGGTCGGCGCCCGGCGCCATGGCGGCCCAGAGCAGCCCGCCCCCCCAGTCCAGCGTCACCGCGGCACCGGCTTCCAGAAGCCGCGCCGCCAGGATGGCGCCGTGACTGGCCCGCAGGCTGACCCGCCAGATATCGCGCGCCATGCCCGCCAGGGACCGGCCGTCGCGCAGCGCGGGCCAGGGATCTTCATCCACATGGACCAGCCCCGGGATCAGCCGCGCCAGTTCCCCGCCACGATAGGAGACGGAGGCGGCAAAGCCCTCGATGCGCAGCAGCACCCGCGCCCCGTCCCAGCCCGCGCCCGTCACCTCGTAGGGAGAGCCGAGCGCGCGGGCCAGCGCGGCGACCGCCCGGCCCGGGTCGTCGCAGGGCAGCGCCAGCGTCGCGATGCGCTCGGGGACCGGCAGCACCTTGAAGCTCAGTTCGGTCAGGACGCCCAGCGTGCCGCGCGCCCCGGCCTGAAGCCGCGCCAGGTCATAGCCGGTGACGTTCTTCATCACCCGGCCGCCATTGCGGACCCGCGTGCCAGCGCCATCGATGAACACCGCGCCCAGAAGGAAATCGCGGGCCGCCCCCGCCTGGACCCGGCGCGGACCCGAAGCATTCACCGCCACCGCCCCGCCGATCGTCGGTTCTCCCGTGGTGCCCAGAACGGGGCGGTGATCCATCGGCTCGAAGGCCAGGCGCTGGTTCCGCTCGGCCAGAACCGCCTCCACCTCGGAAAGGGACGTTCCCGCCTTCACCACCAGCGTCAGCGCGCCGGGCTGATACAGCACGATGCCGGAAAGCCCGGCCGTCGACAGGACCGGCCGGGTCGCGGCGGGGCTGCGCGTGCCGCCGCCCCGGATGGCCAGCGGGCCATCGGCCGCGCGGATCATCCCGGCCAGCTCGGCCTCGTCTTGCGGTGTCATCACGGTCATGGCCTGCGCCCCTCCGTCACCGCCAGCGGAAACACCTTTGCCGCGTTCAGCAGCCATTTGGGGTCGAACACGTCCTTGACCTTCAGCTGCGCCTCCAGGTCGTCGGCGGCGAATTGCACCGTCATCAGGTCGCGCTTTTCTACGCCCACGCCATGTTCGCCGGTCAGGCAGCCGCCGACCTCGACGCACAGCCGCAGGATGTCGGCCCCCATCTGCTCGCACAGCTCCAGGTCGCCGGGCTTGTTGGCATCGAAGAGGATCAGCGGGTGCATGTTGCCGTCGCCCGCATGGAACACGTTGGCGACGCCCAGCCCGTATTGCGCCGACAGCGCGCCGATCCGCTCCAGCACCAAGGGCAGCTCGGTCACCGGGATGGTGCCGTCGAGGCACATGTAGTCGTTGATCTGGCCCATCGCGCCGAAGGCGGATTTGCGTCCCAGCCAGATCGCCGCGCTTTCCTCGGCCGAGCCGCTTTCGCGGATCACCTCGGGGTCATGGCGTTCGGCTATCGCGCGGATCAGGCCCAGCTGGTGGTCGATCTCGGCGGGCGCGCCCTCCACCTCGATGATCAGCAGCGCCTCGACATCGGGATAGCCGGCATGGGCAAACGCCTCGCAGGCACGGATGCAGGGGCGGTCCATGAATTCGATGGCCACCGGCAGCACCCCCGCCTCGATGATGTCCGACACGCAGGCCCCCGCCACGCGCGAGGAGCCGAAGCCCATCAGGACCGGGCGCGCGCCCTCGGGTTTCGGCAGGATGCGCAGCGTGGCCTCGGTGACGATGCCCAGCTGCCCCTCGGAGCCGCAGATCACCGACAAGAGGTCCAGGTCGCCCGCATCCATGTACCCCCCGCCGATCTCGGTCACGGTGCCGTCCATCAGCACCATCGTGACGCCCAGCAGGTTGTTGGTCGTCACCCCGTATTTCAGGCAATGCGCGCCGCCGGAATTCATGCCGATATTGCCCGCGATCGCGCAGGCCAGCTGCGAGGACGGATCCGGCGCATAGAAGAACCCGTCCGCCTCCACCGCGCCGGTCACGCTGAGATTGGTGCGACCGGTCTCCACCCGGATGAGTCGGTCGGCATAATCCGTCTCAAGCACCCGTGTCAGGCGGGCCACCCCGATCACCACCGCATCCGCCGTGGGCAGCGAGCCCCCCGCCAGCGAGGTCCCTGCCCCGCGCGGCACGACCGGCACGTCCATCTCGTGGCAGAGGCGCAGCGCCGTCGCCACCTCGGCGGTGGAGCGCGGCAGCACCACCGCCAGCGGCGGGCAGCGATAGGCGGTCAGCGCGTCGCATTCATAGGCCAGCAATCCGCGCGGATCGTCGATCACCGTATCGGCGGGCAGAGCCGCCTTGAGCCGCGCGACGATCTCGGCGCGGCGTTCCATGACCAGCGGGCTGGGTCGCGGCAATTCCATGATTGTCCTCCCTGACCCGGCCAGACTGGCACGGCGTCCCGCGCCGCCGCCATGGCAGGGAGAAGGATTTTCACGATGCGGAAAGCGGCCGCCGCCCCCCCAGCCGGGCCGTCAGATCCGCCGCCGCCCGTGCGACATGCCCCCCGGCCTGGGCGAATTTCGCCGCAGGCAGCCGTGCCGAAAGCGCCGAGATCGAAATCGCGCAGGCCGCCTCTCCGGTCTCCGACCAGACCACCGCCGCGATGCAGCGCAGGCCCGGCGCATGTTCCTCGTCATCCACCGCGAAGCCTTGCTCGCGGATCCGCGCGATGTCCTCCATCGCGGTCTCCAGCCCGCGATGCGAATGCGAGGTCAGGGGATGAAACCCGGTGCGCGCGGCGAAATCGGCGATCTGGTCATCGGGCCAGGTCGCGAGGATCGCCTTGCCCATGCCCGAGCAGAAGGCCGGCACGCGTCCGCCCGGCGGCGAGATCGCGCGCACGATCTCGCGGCTTTCCACCTGGCTGAGCGTCACCAGGTGATCGATGTCGAGCACCCCCAGATTGGCGGTCTCGCGCGTCTCGTCGCGCAGGCGGCGCAGGAAGGGCATGGCGGGAGCGACGAAATTGCGCCTCTGGGCATAGGCGGCACCGACGGCATAGGCCTCCCGTCCCACATGCCACAGCGACTCCTCGGCATCGAATTGCGCGAAACCCTCGGATTCCAGCGTGGTCAGCAGCCGGTGCGCGGTCGAGACCGCAAGCCCGGCGGCGCGCGCCAGATCGCTGACCCGATGGCCCTCGTCGGACCGTGCCAGCAACCGCAGGAGCAGGAGCGCCCGCGTTACCGACTGAACCCCGCCGCTCTTGCCGTCCATTCCCGTGCCTCCCGTATCGCAGGATCCGCATTCCGCCATGCGGATATGACCCGCGGCAGGGCCCGCGTCCAGAGGTCAGACCGGCAGGTCGTGGAACCGGCGGCCGAAATAGGCCGATCCCGGAGCGGTGGGATCGGCGATCACGTCGAGCACCTCGCAGAAGATCACCTCATGCGTGCCGCAGACATGGCGGTGACTGACCCGGCAGTCGAAGGAGGCGACCGCGCCTTCCAGCACCGGGGCGCCGGAGGCCCCCCTCCCCCAGCCGGTTCCGGCGAACCTGTCCTTCATCTCGGCACGCCCGCCGAAGATCATCGCCAGGTCCCGGTGCCGGGGGCCGACCGTGTTGACGCAGATCGCCTCGTTGGCGGCAAAGGCCAGCATCGCGGAACTGGCCCGGTTGAGGCAGACCAGCAGGGTCGGGGGATCGTCCGTCACGGAACAGACCGCCGTTGCGGTGAAACCTGCCCGTCCGCCGGGACCGTCCGTCGTGACGATATTCACCGCGCCCGCCAGGCAGGCCATGCCGTCGCGGAACACTTCCCGCGAGACCAGTCCGGGCCGGTCGCTGCCCTGTTGCGCGATATCGCTCATCTCGGTCCTTCCGCTCTATCCGCTTTCGGGCACTCTAGCCCTCCTGCGGGCAAAAGGTCAGGGGGCGGAGCGCGAAAAATCGCGCACCCCGGCCCGGCGCCGTTGCCGCAGCCCCGGCTTCCGCCTTCCGCGACAGGGGCACAAGGCGCTAGAGCAGAGATCCCGACACTCGTCACCGGAGGTCTCATGACCGAACTCAGCCCTCTCGCCGCCGCCCTGGCCGCGGCCCATCTCGACGGTACGCGCATCGCGCCCGCCGCCGCGCCCGCCGATTTCGCCGAAGCCCTTTCCGTGCAGGCTGAAGTCAGCCGGCAATTGGGGCCGGTCGGCGGGTTCAAGGTCGCCCAGCGTCCCGGACAGGCACCGATCATGGCGCCGATCCGCGCCGAGCGCATCCTTGCCAGCGGGGCCGTCGTCCCGGTGGCAGATCGCCTGGGGATCGAGCTTGAAGTCGCTTTCGAGATCCTCACGCCCCTGCCGCCGGAAGCCACGATCCAGGAGCTCGCCGCGCATATCCGGCCACGCCCGGCGATCGAGCTTGTCGATACCCGTCTGGAGGGACCGCTGGCCGAGGACCCGCTGGCCAAGCTGGCGGATATGCAGATCAATGCCGGGCTGGTGCTGGGGGCGCCGCTCCTCGACTGGGATGGCCGCGATTTCGGCCAGGTCATGGCGCGCGTGAGGGCCGGGGAGGACATGATCCTCGACGGTGCTGCCGAGGTGCCTTTCGGATCGGCGCTGGCGACGTTCCGTGCCCTGGTGCAGGCCGCTGGCACGCATTGCGGAGGGTTGCAGCCGGGGCAGGTCGTCATCACCGGCTCGCTCTGCGGTCTGCCCTATTTTCCCTCCGGTACCGATATCGAGGGCCATATCGACGGGCTTGGCGAGGTGTCGGTATCACTGCGCTGATCCTTGCATGGCCGGAGCGAAATGCCCTGGGGGAAATATAAATTCCCCTAGGGAAACTTGGTCCCGGTTTTTCGGTGTTGCTGCCCGGGACCGGATCGAACGGTCCAGATGCAAATTTCCGGTCCTGTCTTTGCGAAGCATTCCTGCGAGATAGGCGCAGGGATCCCTGATTTCGCGGGATGCGGTTTTCTCGGTAATCAGTGCGATGGCCTGTATGGCTCTGCCCGGGCCTAGCTTCTGCACGGTTTGCCGCCAAAGCCGGTCGGTGATCCCGCTCATCCCGGCAACATGGGCAAGAGCGGAAATCATGTTGTCGGGGCCGGATCTTTCCGCATTGGCCTGCAGCAGGCGAAAGAAGGCGGGACAGGCGGCTTCCAGCATGTCGGCCGGGGCTGGGCTGTTTCGCTTCGGTTCGTCCGACGGCATCGCGGTAGTTACGGAATCTTGGTCTTTGATTGTATTTTCTATGTGGGTGTCATTTTCGGGCCCCTTGGGTGCCAGTTGTGCGTCAAGCTCTGCAAGAGCGGCGGCCAGCGTTTCGGCATGCGTCCGGATGGAAGGAAGCCCGCGGGGGGTCGCGGCGAGGGCAACGAGACGATCCGTCCATGCCTGCCGTTCGTCGGGACTGGCCAGCAGGGCAATCCGTGCCTGGATGGTCCGGTGAAGAGCCCGTGCGCGCGCGGTCAGCTGTCTCTGCTCTTGTCGTTCGGCGTCGTGGGCGCGGTTCAGCGCCGCCAGTTCGGATGCCCTAGCGGCAAGAGGGCCGAGATCGATCCCGCAGGCGTCGACAATGCGCCCGTCGGCATCGCGCCGTCCCCAGCGCTTGCCATTAGGACTGTCGCGAAAGCCGATCAGCCCGCAGTCGCAGAGCTTGCGCAGATGCCGCCGCAGCGCACTCAGCGACAGGCCGGTGCGGTCCATCAGCAGGGCATTTGACGGCCAGACGAGCGGTTGCCGACCTTCCTCCCAATCCTGCGGTGGGGAAAAGGCGCAAAGCGTGTCCAGCAGCATCAAGGGGCCGGGGCGCAGGCCCAGATGCCGGGCCGCACGCTTGGCGGCGATCAGGGCCTCGTGCTTGGCGACCGCGAGGGCGGTGCCCTCGCGGCTCAAGGCCTCTGCCCGCAGCAATGCCTCGTCCTGTCTGCGCCAGCCGCTGCGCGATGGATGACGCATGCAAGGTTCCATGGTCTCCGCCCTGTGCGGATACCCTGCCCCGTCCGGGGCCTGCCTGAAATGGATCATGACCTTTCGGCAGACAGCAGAAAACCAGCCGCCCGAAGACGTTTTTCGTTGTTCGACGATTTGGGGGCTGTTACTGATGCTATGTCAAACTTGGTCACGTCTTGGCGGACGCGATCAGCCTACAGCCCTCGGGACTTCGGTTCTGAGGGTTTTCTTTTGCCTGCGTCTCCTTTCTCTTCCTGCCTCGTTGAACGGGATGACTGCCGCCATCCCGCGGTTATGCCCCGGGGTTCTCTCGCTGGAACCTCTCGTAGGACTCCCGGATGACCTCCTCCAGATGGCTGTCCAGCCAGTCGGAAAAGGCCTTGCTCTGCCCTGCCCTCTTTACCGACAGGGTCACCGCGCTTCTGGCGCTGCGTATGGTGACGCCGGGAACCGGCATCGCCCGGCGCGTCTGATCCGGTTCCGTGCCGCGGCGGGTGATCTCGCGCAGCAGCCCGTCCAGCCGGTCGTCGGAACTCGCCGAGGCGGGGAATGCGCCGAGGATCGCGATGGCGGTCTCGGCATCGATGATCCCGCGGTCCAGGACCGTTGCCAGGCTCATCCATTTCGGCCGACCGGATCCCGGAGCGGGACCGATGGCATCGCCCAGCATGTCGGGCACCAGCCGCGTGATGCGCTCCAACTGGGACAGGGTGTTCTTGGAAATCGCCAGGGCCTGCATGATCTCGGCCCGGTCATGCCCCTGTTCGGCGATGGATTTGGCGAAACGGGCACGTTCGTAGAAGCTCAGCTCCTCGCGGCCCGCATTCTCCAGGCCCTTCGCCATCAGCGCCTGGCTGTCATCCATGGTCCGGATCAGCGCCTTGACCGGAAGCCCGGCCTCCTTGCACGCCAGTATCCGGCGGCGGCCGTAGATCACCTCGAAATGGCCGTCCTCGTCGGAGGAAGGGCGCAGGAGCACGGGGACCTGCTGGCCGGAATCGCGGATGCTCTGGGCCAGTTCGGCAATCGAGGCCTGCGCCTCGTCCGAGTTAACACCTGTCAACTCGACCCCGAGGCGATCCTTCGGCCCCCAGGGCAGGATCAGCCCGGTATCAATGTCCTGGATCCCGCCCAGTCCTGCGCGAACCGATCCGATCGTGCCCTTGGGCAGCGAGTGATGCGCGCGTCCGGCGGCGGGCTTGGCCTCTGCCGCGGCGGTGATCGCCGCCATGATGCCGGTCTTGTTCTTTCCCATTGCCATGTTCAGCGTCCCCAGGCGGCCTGGACCATGCCCGCGATTTCCGCCCCGACGGCGTCCATGCTGGTTCTGGCCCTGTCATAGGTCGTGCGGGTCATGTCCGACCGCGCCACTTCGTAGATCGTCATCTTCAGCATCGAGGCATCGCCGATGGCGGTGCTGCGCAGCCCCGTGGCGTGGATCACCCGGTCCTGGAACAGCGCGCGCATGAGGCTGACGATCTGCTGGCTCGGGATGTCCGACGGATCGTCGCGCGTGATGAGGAAGGAAAAGAAGTCGTGGTTCAGATTGACCCCGGTGCTCTCGAAGACTTCCAGATAGGCTGATGTCATCTCGATGAATTGCTGGGTCGAGGCCAGGTCGAGCATGCTGGGCGTCATCGGCACGATCACCGCGGTCGCCGCATAAAGCCCGGTCAGCGTCAGGAAGCCAAGCGCGGGCGGGCTGTCGATGACGACGATGTCGTAATCCTGCTCCACGGTGGAGAGCGCACTGGTCAGCCGGTCGAAGAAGGACACGCCGCGCCCGGCGCTGATCGCCGTCTCAGTCTCGAACTCGCTGAGGATCAGCCGGGCCGGGGCCAGGTGCAGGCCGGGGAAATAGGTTTCGATGATGCAGTCGCGCATCGGCACCGGGTCTTCGTAGCGGATCGCGTCGTAGATCGAGACGCCGTCGAATTCCAGTTCCGTCTGGATGCCGCAGAACCCCGAAAGGCTGCCCTGCGGATCCAGATCGACGGCCAGGACGCGATATCCCTGAAGGGCAAGGTAATGGCACAGGTGGATCGAGCTGGTGGATTTGGCCGATCCGCCCTTGAAGTTCATCAGCTGGATGACCTGCAGCTTGTCGCCCTCGCGGCGGCCGGGCATGTACTTGCCGGGCTTGCGCGATCCGGATTCCAGGATGCGGCGCGCCTCGCGGATTTCCGCGGCGGTGTAGAACCGGCGGCCGCCGCGGATCTCGCCGGGTTCGGGAATGCTCCCCTCGCTGTGGCATTTGCGCAGGAACTGTCCCGTGACACCCAGCAGCTCCGCCGCCTCGGTGGCGGAGAAGGTGCGCAGCGCCTTGCTGTAATCCGGCGCATAGGCCTGCATCAGATGGGTGGTCAGCGCCGTCTGTAGACGCGAGGCCATCTCGCGGGTAAGCTCGGATTGCGTGCCCGCCTGTATGGGAGCGGTCTCGATCATGGTTTGCGTTTCTCTGCCCACTGGCGCTTATTTGCGCAACTTGATCGACTATGGGCGCGATTCACCTCTGGAAGTCAAGTATAATCTATGGCTTGATTTTTTGCCCCTGCCGCCAAGCTGCCGCCGACTCGGCCGGAGGTCGCGACGTGCCGGGCGGCGCGAGGGAGTTAACAGCTGTTACGGGGTGGCGCCCCGACACCTGCCGAAGCCGCGGAGCGTAGGTCGGGAAAGGCGGAATTGCCAGCGGCAAGCCGCCTGGACCACGCGCGTGATGGCGACCGAATCTGGTAGGTTTTAGCCTACTTCCGTCGAAGTTGCGGGATGGTTTACCCAATGATAGTCTCGGGTCGAGCGCAGAGGGAACGGGAAGTTGCCTGTGTTCACGAGTGCCCGCCCCGGGAATCGTAGCGTCGTATCAAGTCATCGTTTCGATCTGTCGGAACGCGCATCCGCGCGAGGGGGAGGGTTTGTCCATGGCCGGGTTCGGTGTCATCCGCGACATCAGCCGAGAACTGCGCCGCCAGGTCTTCGAGGCGATGGAGACGGCGCCGGAGGTGGATTTCGGTCTGGACGGCGTGCTGGCCCGGCTCAGCCTGCAGCCCCCGACAGAGGGGCTGGACGCCGCCGTCATCGCCAGCCTCTATCTTTACCATGTCGAGGTCGACCGGCATCTGCGCAACCAGCGGCCCCTGCCCGACCCGGCCGCCGATGACCTGTTCCGCAATCCGCCCCTGCCCCTGCAGCTGCGCTACCTCTTCACGCCGGTCAGTGCCGAGGAGGAGACCAACCAGCTGCTGCTGGGCCGGGTGATCCAGCACTTCCATGACCATCCCCGGACAGCGCATCTGGAAGGAACCCCGCTGGGCGACAGCCATGGCGGGGCCAGTCCGGCGCTGCGGGTCCGGCCCGACCTGCTGACGCTGGAACAGCTGTCGCAGATCTGGAACGCCTTTTCCCAGCCCTACCGTGTCGCCGTGTCGCTTCTGGTCGAAGTGGTCGCCATCGACAGCGCCGTTCCGCCGGAACGCACCACCCGTGTCACCGAGCTGGCCCTTGCCGCGGGGCAGGGGCGGTGAGCGTCCTGCTGGCGGATAGCGCGCTGGCGGCGCGGCAGGTGATCGTCTCGGGGCGGCTGGTGGAAGGGATCACCGGGCGTCCGCTGCCGGTGCAGAAGCTGGATCTGCTGGCGGGGCAGGGCGCGTCCCGGATGGCGCTGGAGGCGCGGGCCATCCGCAAGCCCGGTGGCTGGTACGCCTTGCACCTGGTCCCCGGCCATCGCTGGCCCGGCTTCTCCGACATGCCCGATGTCACGCTGGAACTTGCCGTGACCCTCCCGGACCGGCCGCCGGTGGTGACGGATCTGACCCTGCCTGCTGCCGCGCTGCGAGTCGAGAGCCGGGTGCTGCAGGTCGGGACGACCCCGGTCACCGTCTCGCGCGTCGCGGGCGCGCCGTTCCGAATGGACCTGGAGCTGCCGCCGCATCCCGTCTCGCTCGCGCTTACCGTCATCCGCGATCATGACCCCGGCGCCCCGGTCGAAGGCGTGGGCGTGACCGTGCTGGGTGCGCCTGCTGCCGTCACCGACGCTGCGGGCAAGGCGCTGATCGCCGACATGCCGGTGCTGGAAACCGTCGTTGTCGCGCTGCAGCACGATGGCGGCATGACCCATTTTCCCGTCCGGCCCGATTTCACGCGCCGGCTCAATACTGTCACGCTCTCGCTTGGCGCGGCATAGCGCAGGAGGTTGCAGATGCCCGAATACCTAGCCCCAGGGGTCTATGTCGAGGAGGTCCCCTCGGCCAACAAGCCGATCCAGGCGGCCGGCACCTCCACGGCCGGCATGGTGGGAATGACCCAGAGAGGGCCGGTGAACCGCCCGACGCTGATGACCAGCCGGGGCGCCTTCGCGCGGAATTTCGGCGGATTGCTGGATCCCCTGACCTATTCCAGGGGGAGGGACGCGCTGCCCTACGCGGTCGAGGGGTTTTTCGGCAATGGCGGGGCGCGGGTCTACGTGACCCGCATCGTCGGTCCGGGCGCGGCGGAATCCACGCTCGCCCTGGTCGCGCAAACAGCTGTTAACGCCACGCCGGTACTTGCGGGGCAGGCGGGGCAGGGGGCGACGACGCTGCTGGTCGATGCGGCCGGGGCGCTTGGCGCGGATGACACGGTGCTGATTGCCGACGGCACCGGGTCCGAGATGGTGGCCGTGACGGCGGATCCGGTCGTGCCGCGGGCCGGGATCGCCGGATTGTCGCGCAGCTATCCCGCGGGGACGGAGGTGACGCTCCAGACAGTGACGCCGATCGCCGGAACGCTCACGGGCGACCTGGAGGCCGGAGCGGACAGTTTCGAGCTGAGCGATGCCGCGGGGCTTGCCGTGGGCCAGACGCTGGCGCTTGTCGATGACAGCGGGGATACCGCGGCCCATGAGATCCTCGAGATCGGCGGTCTGGCCGGAACGACGGTGAGCCTTGCCCGGCCGCTGGGGCATGCCCATGCCGCGGCCTCGACCCTCAATGCCGTGGCGGATTCCGGCGCGGCGCGCCCGACCGCCGAGGCCCATGGTGCGACCTCCGGAACGGTGTTTCTCAGTGCCGACGGGGCGGGCCTGGCGGCAGGCGCGCTGGTTCATGTGCAAAATGGCGGCGACGAAGAATACGGGTGGATCGCGGCCACCGCCGAACAGGTCAGCATTGCTGACCCTCTTTCCGGCCCTCACATGGCGGGCACCGCGCTGGTGCCCGCAGCGCCGGTGCTGAGCATCCACGCGATGTGGCCGGGCGGCTGGGGCAATGCCCTGCGCGTCACCGTCACGCGCAGTCCGATCCTGGAAACGACCGTTGCCGCGCTTGCCCCTGCCGGGGGGATCACGCTGACCCTGGCGACGGCGTTCGGGCTTTTTCCCGGGTCGGTGCTGGACCTGGGCGGTACCCTCGTGACGGTGGCGGCGGCGGAAACCGAGAGCGGGACCGTCACCCTGACCGCGCCGCTGGCGACGGACCTGGCCGCGGATGCCCCCGTCAGCAGCGTCGAATACCGCGTCGCGGCGGAACGGCTGGATGCCGATGGCCGGGTCGCCGAGGACGAGGTCTTCGACCGGGTCTCGTTTGCGCCGGGGCATCCGCGCTATGCCGGGCGCATCATCGGGCTGTGGGACGCGGCCACGGGCCGGCCCAGCGACAGCGGCGGCTCGGTCCTGATCCGGGTCGAGGACACGACCACCGAGGCGACGCGGCGCATGCCGCTGATCACGGGCGTGGCGCGGATGCTGGCAGGGGGCACGGATGACGCCGCCAATGTCACCGATGCCACCTATGTCGGAATCGCGGCGCTGGATCCGGGCAATCGCACCGGCATACAGGCCATGGAGAACCGCTCCGACATCTCGATCTGCGCCGTGCCGGGGCAGGTCTCGGTCACGGTGCAGAAGGCGCTGATCGCGCATTGCAACAAGATGGCCTATCGCTTCGCCGTGCTCGACACCCCGCAGGGCGCGGGGGTCGAGGCGGCGAAGACCCATCGCCAGAATTTCGACACGACGCGGGCCGCGGTCTATTATCCCGGGCTGCTGGTGGCCGATCCGTTCGGCGCGCCGGGCGACCGGCGCGTGATCGCCCCCTCCGGTCATGTCGCGGGGATCTATGCGCGCACCGATATCGCGCGCGGCGTGCACAAGGCCCCCGCCAACGAGGTGGTGCAGGGCATCCTGGGGCTGGAAACGGTGCTGTCCAAGGGCGAGCAGGACGTGCTCAACCCGGTGGCGGTCAACTGCTTCCGCGATTTCCGGGCCGAGTTCCGCGGGTTGCGTCTCTATGGCGCGCGCGTGGCGACATCGGATCCGGAATGGACATATGTCAATGTCCGCAGGCTGTTGCTTTTCATAGAGAATTCTTTGGATACCGGCCTGCAATGGGCGGTGTTCGAACCCAATTCCGAACCGCTCTGGGCCAGCGTGAAACAGTCGGTGACGAATTTTCTCACCACCGTCTGGCGCTCGGGCGCTCTGGAGGGGACGACCCCCGAAGAGGCGTTCTTCGTCAATATCGGCTATGACGTGACCATGACGCAGGACGACATCGACAATGGCCGGATGATCGTCGAGATCGGCGTCGCCCCGGTCAAGCCCGCCGAATTCGTCATCGTCCGCATCAG
The DNA here is from genome assembly GCF_014903745.1 of Mangrovicoccus algicola. Taxonomy (GTDB): domain Bacteria; phylum Pseudomonadota; class Alphaproteobacteria; order Rhodobacterales; family Rhodobacteraceae; genus Mangrovicoccus; species Mangrovicoccus algicola. The sequence goes on from NZ_JACVXA010000021.1 coordinate 57,903, forward strand.
CCAGAAAACCCGCGAGGCGACCTCCTGAGGGGGGCCGTAGCCAAGGAGACATCCCATGCGCAACGATCCCTATGCCCAGTACAATTTCCTGCTGGAAATCGACGGGCTTACCTCCGCGGGCTTCACCGAGGTCGGCGGCATCACGATGGAAAGCGAGATCATCGAGTATCGCGAAGGCTCGGAGGTGGCGCGCGCCCGCAAGCTGCCGGGCATGATGAAATACGGCAACATCACGCTCAAGCGCGGGCTGACGCAGAACCGCGAGCTGTGGGAATGGCGCAAGACGACGCTGCGCGGCATGACCGAGCGCAAGGCGGGGGCGATCATCCTGCTGGACGAGGCCCGCGCGCCGCAGCTGCGCTGGGAGTTCCGCGAGGGCTGGATCTCGAAATACGAGGGTCCCGCCCTGAATGCGACGGCGAACGAGGCGGCGATCGAGTCGCTGGAGATTGTCGTCGAGGAAGTCGAGCTGGTGGATTGACCATGTGCCTGTCCCGCCCGCTCCCCTGTCCGCAGACGCGTCCATGACCGGCCTTCTGACACCGGGGCTCTACCGCCAGCCGGTGGAGCCGGTGCGCCCGGTGGGGGCACTTGCGCGCGGCGATGTCGCGCTGCTGATCGGCTATGCCCGGCGCGGTCCGGCCGGGCGGCCCGTGCGCATCCACTCCGCGCGGCAATTCGAGGAGATCTTCGGCCCGCCCCCCGAACACGGGTTCCTGTGGCATGCGGTCAAGGGGTTCTTCGAAACCGGGGGGGCGGCGGCCTATGTGATCCGGATCGCGCCCCGGGCGGCCCGGGCCGCCCGCGTGCTCCTGGCGGATCGCCCGCTGAGCTGGGAGGCGCGCGCGGCCTTTCCCTGGGGGCTGATCGATCCGGCGCGGCTGACGCGGGCGGACCGGGCGGAGGCGGCCGTCTGGGTGGGGCTGCATGCCGAACAGATCCGCCGCGAGGGACCGTTCAGCCCCGATCCCGGCCAGTGGGGCAATGCGCTGTCGCTGCGGGTGACGCGCACGGCGCGGGTGCGCACCCAGACCCATCCGGGGCTGCGGGATGAGGGCGTGTCGCTGGCCCTCGCCTCGCTGGCGGGGGTGGAGCCCGCCTCGGTGCTGGAATTCAGCCAGCAGGGCGAGGGCGGCAGCCGCATCGCCCGGGCGCAGCCGGTGGGCATCGACGCGGCGCAGGGCACGATCCGCTTGGCTGCGCCGCTGGCCGGTTTCGATCCCGCCCGCGCGATCCGCGTCGCCAGCGTGGAGTTCGACCTGGAGATCCGCCGCGACGGGCAGCTGGAGGAACGGCTTGCGGCGCGGGCGCCGGACCCGGCGCATTCCGCGTCGATCACCGGCGCGGTGGCGCGGTCGCTGTGCCTGGCGCCGTCGCTGCGGGATGCCGACGGCACGCCGCTGCCCCCGGCGGCCGCGGCCCTGGCCCTCGCGGCGGTGGACTGGAGCGATCCGGACTCCTGGCCCGCAGAGGGCGAGGCCGCTCTGGCGGGCGGGACCGACGGGCTGTCCGAAATCGGGGCGGCGGATTTCCTGGAGGTGCTCGGCCAGGCGGCCCGCATCGGCGATGCCGCGATGATCGCCGCGCCCGATCTGGTCCTGCCCGGGGCCATGCCTGCCGCCTTCGATCCTGCGCCGGATCCCGGCGCCGACTGCGCCGACCTCGACCCGCGGCCCGCAGGCCAGGTGCATGGCCGCGTCACCGGGACGACCGAGGCGGGCGAGATGGTGGCGCTCGCGGGGGTGGCGGTGGATGCCTCCGGCCCCGGCGGACAGACCGTGACCGATGCCGCGGGCGTCTTCCGCCTGCAGGGGCTGCCGCTTGCCTTCGTCACGCTGCGCCTTTCCCTGGCGGGCTACGAGCCGCTGGAATACCGGCTGCAGCCCACGGCCTATGCCGGGTCCGAACCGGCCGAGATCGTGATGACGCGCATCCCCCTGCCGCGCGCACTGAGCGCGCAGGAGGTGCTCCGCGTGCAGCGGCAGATGGCGGATCCGGCCGTGACGGGGCCCTACAAGATCGCCGTCCTGGATGCGCCCTCCGCCGGGTGCCTGCCCGACCGGATCCTGACCTGGCGCACGCAGCTGGGCGACCTGCCCCGCGCGGGGCTCTTCGCGCCCTGGCTGGACGTGGCGGCCCCGGACGGGGTGATCGCCGTACCGCCCTCGGGCCATGTCTGCGGCGCCTTCGCCGCGGCCGAGCGCGGCGGGGGCATCCAGCGTTCCGGCGCCAATCTGCGGCTGCGCCATGCCGAGGGCGCGACCTTGGCGATCGGCGATGCCGAGCAGGCCGGGCTGAACCCCGCGGGGGTCAACGCGATCCGGGCCTTTCCCGGCCGGGGATTGCGCATCCACGGCACGCGCAGCCTGGGCGCCGATCCCGCCGCGCGGTTCCTGACCACGCGGCGCATCCTCGACGCGGTGGAGAAATCCCTGGAACGCGCGCTGGGATGGATCGTGTTCGAACCCAACAGCCTTCTGACCCGCGCCGCGGCAAAGCAGTCGGCCAGCCGCTTCCTGGACCGGCTGTGGCGGGCGGGCGTGCTGGCGGGCGCGGCGGCCGATGCCGCGTATCGCGTGAAATGCGACCAGGAGAACAATCCCGCAGGAGGCCGCGCCGCCGGCCAGCTAGTGATCGACATCGCGATCGCCCCGGCGGAACCCTACGAATTCGTCCTCTTCCGCCTCGGCGCGGCGATGGAGGCGGTCAAGGTCACGGAGTCCCCGTCATGATCGATACCGGGCCGCTGCCGGCCTTCAATTTCTACGTCTCGCTGATCGAGGACCCGGACGGTCCCGCGGCCATCGCCTCGGTGGCCATGGACCTGGTGATGGGCGGCTTCAGCGAATGCACGGGGCTGGAAAGCGAGATCCAGATCGAGGAGTACCGCGCCGGCGGCCAGAATGACCGGGTCTACAAGTTTCCGACCCGCGCCTCGTTTTCCAACATCACGCTCAGCCGGGGCACGGGCTTCGGCGAGGATCTGTACCTGTGGCACGAAAGCTTCCTCAAGGGCGAGGGCAAGCGCCAGAACGGGCTGATCTTCCTGGCCAACGAGATGCGCGTGCCGATCAAGATCTGGAGCTTCGAGAACGGCATCCCGGTGAAATGGTCGGGCCCCGCGCTGAATGCCGGATCGTCTGCCGTGGCGATCGAGAAGCTGGAGATCGCGCATGAGAAACTGACGCTGGTGGCCAGCCCGGGCAAGGTGCTGGGCGCGCTCACCTCGATGGCGGGGATCTGAGATGGACGTGCAGATCGGCGAAATCGTCTCGACCGTCACCGTGGTGGAACCGCAGCTCCTGCGCGATCCGCGCTTCATCCGCCAGGTCGCGACGCTGGTGAAGGAGGAACTCGCCCGCGAGGAGCTGGAGCAGCGGCGCCGCCAGGCCGACCGGCAGGCGGCCGGGGCGGGGGAGGGGCGCTAGATGGCCGTGCAGCTCAGTTTCCAGCGGATCGACCTGCAGGGGGAACGGATCGGCGCCCCGATGCTGATCGACTATGCGCCCGCCGAGCTGAGCTTTGCCAAGGCCGCGCAATATGCCGAGATCGCCATTCCCGGGCTGGAACAGCCGCTGCTGCAATTCATCCGCGGCGATGCCGAGACCCTGTCGATGGAGCTGTTCTTCGATTCCACCGCCGCGGGCACCGGCGCCGATGCCGAGGCGGTGACCGACCGGGTGGAGGCCTTCCACCGGCTGGTGACGATCTCGGGGCCGCTGCACACCCCGCCGCTGGTCGAGGTCGCCTGGGGCCAGGATTTCCCCGGCACGGCCTTCGGCGCCACCGAACGGCCCTCGCAGAGCTTCCGGGCGGTGGTTCTTTCGGTGAATCGCCGCTTCACCCTGTTCAACCCCGATGGCCGGCCGCTGCGCGCCGTCGTCTCGCTGAGCCTCAAGCAATACGTGACCATCGCCGACCAGGCCCGCGAGGTGAACCTGCAAAGCGCCGATCACACGCGCATCCATGTCGTCGCCGAAGGAGAGACGCTGCCGCTGATCGCCCATGATGCCTATGCCGATGCCCGGGCCTGGCGGGTGATCGCCGATCACAACCGCCTGGCCGATCCGCGCGGCCTGGCGCCGGGGACGGTGCTGGAACTGCCGCCGCTGGTGACGCAGCGATGAACGCGGAAACCTTCACCGGCGATCTGAAATTCATGACGCCCGCCTTCCAGATCGTGCTGAACGGGCAGCGCACCGATCCCCTGGTGCTGCGCGACGTGCTGGAGGTGTCCTTCACCTCCGACCTGGAGAATGTCGACAGTTTCGAATTCGTGCTGAACGACTGGGACCCGGTGGCGCGGCTGCCGAAATATTCCTCGCCCTGGGGACCGACGGGGGCGCCGCTGCAACTGGCGCCGGGCGGGCCGGACGTGCCCAATTTCGAGCCGGGCGCGGAGGTGGAGCTTCACCTGGGCTATCTGGAGCAGGGCGCGCTGCCGCTGATCATGGTGGGCGAGGTCGTGTCGCTGGCGCCGGGCTTCCCCGCCTCCGGCGCGCCCACCTGCCGGGTGCGGGCGCTGAACCGGTTCTTCCGCGGGATGCAGAAGGTCTATGTGACCGGCAATTACGACGGCACGGACAAGGCGATCATCGAGGCGCTGTGCCGCGATCACGACGTGCCCCTCTCCATGGCCGCCCCTGCCGCCGAGGGCGAGCTCCGCGAGAGGGTGGAGGTCGACGGCTACCTTCAGGACGAGATCGCCAAGCGCGCCAAGGGCTACGGGCTGTCGATGGCGACGGCGCCGGGGGAGGACGGGCGCGACATGCTGATCCTCTTCGATGCGGCACGGGCCCAGGGCGATCCGGTGGCCGAATTCCTCTGGGGGCGCACGCTGGTCAGCTTCTCGCCCGCGCTTTCGGCGGCGGCGCAATATTCCGCGGTCGAGGCCCGCGCCCAGGATCCGCGCCAGTCCGGCGATGCGCAGAACGTGGCCGTCACCCGCCGCTGGTCCGATATCGGCCTGGCCGCCGATGCGCTGGGACCGGCGGGGCAGGCCGACCTGTCCACCGCCGTCGGCGGCATGGTCAAGGTCATCAAGCCCGCGGATGCCCGGACCGAGGAGGATGCCGCCAAGGCGGCCGAGACGGCGCTGCGCGAGATGGCGCAGACGCTGATCACCGGCTCGGGCACCTCCGTGGGCCTGCCGGGACTGCGGGCGGGCATGCGGGTGACGATGGGCGGGATGGGGGCGCGGTTCGACGGAACCTGGCAGGTGACGCAGGCGACCCATGCGCTTGGCGGGGCGGGCTACACGACCAGTTTCCAGGCGCGCAAGGAAGTTCTGGAGGGAGGGGCGGGCCTTGGCTGAGGCGGGACTGGTTCTTGGACGGGTGGTCGATCTGGAGGATCCCGAGGCGCGGCTCAGGGTGCGGGTGCAGCGGCTCGACCGGCCCGCCGGGGTGGAAAGCGACTGGATGGAGATCCTGCGCCCCATGGCCGGCGAGGAGGCGGGCATCGTGGCCATGCCCGAACTGGAGGACCTGGCGGTGATCGGCCATGTCGGAACGCGGCCGGTGGTGCTGGGCTTTCTCCATTCTGGCGGCCAGACGCCGCCCGCCGCCGATGTGAAGGAACGCGTCATCCGCACGCCCAATGGCCACCGCATCCTGCTGGCCGATACCGATGCGGACGGCATCACCATCGCCGATGCCCATGGCAACGAGATCGTGCTGAATGCCGACGGGATCACCATCACCTCTGCCTCCGGCCTGACGATCGCGGCGCAGGGCAATATCGAGATCGAGGCGGCGGGCACGACCACGATCAAGGGCGCCACGGTGGAGCTGAACCCGTGAGGGTGGAGCTGCCCTCCGGCCGCCCCTTCGGCGCGGCGCTGGCCATGGGGACGGGCCTGCGCGGCGGGGCCGAGGCGATGCTGGCCGCGGTGGTGGTCAAGGCCGCCTATGACCTGGTGCCCGACGGGACCGGGCCGCGGCGGATGCAGCCCGCCGCCGATCCCCAGCGCAGCGCGCCGCGCCTGACCGGGGCCTCGGGCTCCTACCAACACGACGGGGACACCCGCATCGACCTGATCGCGGCGCCGGATATCGCGATCGAGAAGGCGCGCACCGACATCCTGGTGGAGGGCTTCCCCTCTCCGGCCCCGGCGCTGCCCTGCGAGGCATCGGTGACGGTGGACGGCCAGATCTGGCTGCGGCGCGGGCTGGGGGCGACGCGCGGGCCGGATCTGGCGCGCAACCTCTTCGGCCGCCTGCCGCCGGGGGAGGGGCATCGCGACATCACCGTGCCCGCCGATTTCGTCCCGGCGCCGGGCGACCTGCTGCCCGCGGCGCATTCGCCGCTGTTCGAGAACCTCTATCGCGATGCCGACGGCTTTACCGCCTGGCCCGCGCGGCTGTCGGCGCCGTTGCCGCCCGGCGCGACCGTGGCGGTGCATCTGACGGCGGATGCCTCGGATCCGGGCTATGCGCTGCGGCTGCCGGCCACGCGCCTGGCCGCGCGCTACCGGGTCTGGTGCGGTCACGGGCCGGACCGCCCGCGCCATTGGCGCATCGGCACGATCGGGCCGCTGGCGGCGGATACGCTGATCCTGCGCCCGGCCCTGCACCAGGCCGAGATCCTGTGGCGCGCCGCCTGGCCCTGGGCGGCGGAGCCGCCCGCGCATTACCGCAGCGTCCAGATCCTGGAGGTGACCTGATGGGACAGCCGATCACCGTGACCGACGGCATCTGCATGGCCTTTCCCGACATGCTGAACACGCCCGTGCCCGGCGCGGGCCAGGTGCCCATGCCCTATCCCAACATCGCGCAGCTGTCGCAGGCTTCGGACACGGCCGCCACGGTCAATGCCGGGGGCAAGCCGGTCGTGCTGCAATCCAGCACCATCGCGACCTCCTCGGGCGGCGAGCCGGGCACCGGCGGCGGCGTGGTCGCGGGCGGGGCGCATCTGGGCGAATGCAGCTTTTCCACCGCATCGGCCACGGTCTTCGCCAATGGCCAGCCGGTGGTGCGCCTGGGCGACACGACCAGCCAGAATGACGGCAACGCGACGGGCACGGTGCTGGGCGGGCTGCCCACCGTCCTGGTGGGGGGCTGAGCGATGGCGGACTTCCTCGGCACCGGCTGGCAATTCCCGATCCGGGTCAATGGCCGCGGCGGGCTGGGCTGGGCCTCGGGGGCCGAGGCCGTCGCCCAGGCGATCTGGATCATCCTCGCCACGCCGCGGCGGTCGCGCATCATGGAGCCGGATTTCGGCTGCGGCATCCATGACTTCGTCTTCGCCCCCAACAATGCCGCCACCCGCGCGGGGATCGAGACCGAGGTGCGCCGCGCCCTGATCCGCTGGGAGCCGCGCATCGACGTGCTTTCGGTCCGCGCGACCGAGCATCGCGACGCGCCGAACACGCTGCTGGTCGAGGTCAGCTATCGCATCCGCGCCAACAATGCGGCGCATAACATCGTCTACCCCTTCTACATCAACGAAGGCGCGGCCTGAGGAGCGGACCCATGACCCTGACCCCACCGAACCTGGACAGCCGCAGCTTCGACGACCTGCTGCGCGAGGCCCGCGACCGGATCCCGCGCTACACGCCCGAATGGACCAATTTCAACGACAGCGATCCGGGCATGACCCTGGTCAAGCTGCATGCCTGGATGACGGAGACCATCCTGTGGGAGCTGAACCGCGTTCCCGAGCTGAACTATGTCAAGTTCCTGGAACTGGTCGGCATCGACCGCGCCCCGGCGCGGCCCGCCCGCACCCGGCTGCGGGCGGGGCTCGACAAGCTGGGCGGGCCGGGCGATCCGCTGGTGGTCGACGTGCCGCTGGGGGCGCGGGTGGCGGTGGAGGATCCCGACCTGGCGACGGAGCTGGTCTTCGAGACCGATGCCTCGCTGCGGGCGCTCAATGCCGCGATCGCCGCCGTGATCGTGCCCGCCGCAGATCCGCAGGGCGTCGCGCGCGAACTGGTCACCGCCTGGCAGGACGGGCCGACCTGGCTGCATCATTTCGATCCGCTCGGGCCGGGCAGCCCGGGGGCGGCGCTGTATCTGGGGCTGCTGCTGCGGCCGGAGGCGAAACCGCCCATGGCGCAATATTCCGAGGACCGCATGCCCGCGGGCACGCTGGTTCTCTATGCCGACACGATCGAGGTCCTGGATGCGGCGGCGGGGCAGGGGGGCGGCATCGTCGAGGGACCGGCGGCGATCCGCTGCGCGGACCCCGCCGCGGCGGCCGCGGCCACGGCGCGGCTGGAATGGCAGGCCTATACTGGCGATCTCTCTGCGGCGGGCCTGTTCGCCGATGACAGCGATGCGGGCTGGAGCGACCTGGGCGTCTCGGGCGACGGAACCGCCGGGCTGACCCGGGCCGGGGCGCTGGCGCTGGAGCTGCCCGCGGGAATGACGGCGCTGTCGCCGCTGCGGCTGTCGCGGGAGTTCTGGGCGGGCTTCGGTGCGCCCAAGCCGCCCCGCAGCCAGGCCGAGCTGGTCGCCGCGCTGCAGGATGCCGGCGGGCAGGAGCTGCTGGCCGGGCTGGCCGATCACTGGCAGGCGATGGGGATCGAGGACCCCGACGACCTGGCCGCCTTCGCCGCCTGCGGCGAGAGCGTCGCGCAGACCGTGGCCAAGCTGGCCGAGCCGGGCGTGTCCGTCGATCCCGCGCGGCTGGGCCTGTCGGATTGGGAGAAGATCGACCCGGATCTGGTCCAGGCCCTGCCCCGCGCGGAAGACGGCTATCGCGACCTGTGCTGGATCCGGGCCCGGCTGCGCTCTGCCGTTCCCGATGGCGAGACCGGGCCGCAGGGCCTGCGCGCGCTGCATCTGAACACCGTCGCCGCCACGCAGGCGGTCACCCGGCTGGAGGAGGTTCTGGGCCGCTCCGATGGCCGGCCCGCGCAGGGTTTCGCGCTGTCGCAGCTGCCGGTGCTGATCGATCCCGACACGTTGCTGCCCGATCTGCGGCTGAGCGTGGCGGGCGAGACCTGGACGCGGGTCGCGGATTTCTACCGGTCGGGCCCCTCCGACGGGCATTACCTCCTGGACCCGGCCAGCGGCCGGATCACCTTCGGCGACGGGCGGCGCGGGCGCATCCCGGTGGCGGGCGCCCAGATCGTCGCCGAGCGCTACCGCCATGGCGGCGGCAGGGCGGGCAATGTGCCCGAAGGCACCGTCACCCGGATCAAGGGGCGGATCCGCGGCGTGAAGAGCATGACCAATTTCCGCCCTGCCACCGGCGGCAGCGATGCCGAGACGATGGAGGAGGTGCTGCTGCGGGCGCCCTCCACCCTGCGCAGCCGCGACCGGGCGGTCACGGCGCAGGATTTCCGAGACCTGGCGCTGCAGACCCCGGGCGTGCCGCTGCATTCGGCCACCGCGCTGGCGCGCACCGCCGCGGTGGCGCAGCCCGATGGCAGCCATGCGCTGAGCGAGCGGGACGGGGCGGTGACGCTGATCGTGCTGCCCGCGCGCGACGAGCCCCGCCCGCAGCCCAGCCGGGCCGAGCTGCGCGGCATCTGCGCCTGGCTGGAGCCGCGGCGCCTGGTCACGACCGAATTGCACGTGATCGGCCCGGCCTATACCCGCGTCACGCGGTTCGAGGCGCGGGTCACGGTCTCCGCTGCGCATGATCTCGCCACGGTGCAGGCGGCGCTCTACGATGCGATCCTGACCTTCCTGCACCCCGTCCGGGGCGGGCGGGACGGGACCGGCTGGCCCTTCGGGGCGGATATCTACTACGGCGATCTCTATGACCTGATGCTGGGCGTGCCGGGGCTGCGGCGGGTCTCGGGCCTGGCCGTCGATACCGAGGCGGGGGCGGGCGACGCGGCGGCGGATATCGCGGCCATCCCCGAAGGGACGCTGCCGCTGCTGCTGCGCGACGTCCTGCGGCTGACGGTGTCCCATGGCTGAGCCGCGCCCCACCGTCCCGGCCTTCCTGCGGCTCGACCCGGTCTCGGGCTGGCGCCTCGCCCCCGGGGCGCTGCGCCCCGGCGTGCCGGATGCGGCGGGCCCGCTGCGGCTTTCCGCCGGAGGGACGGATCCCGTGCCCCTGGCAGAGCCCTTCGGCACGTTCGGCGGCCGCACCCTGCCCCGGGGGCTGGCGATCTCGGGCGAGGGGCGGATCTTTCTCGCCGATCCGGGCGCGCGGGTGATCCGCAGCGCGCTGGCCGGGGCGATGGGGCCGGATACCGGCGGGGACTGGCCCTTCGCGCCGCTCTGGCCCGCGCGCGACCTGCCGGCCCCGCCCGATCCCCGTGATCCCGGTCCCGCCGCGCCGCCTGCCGATCCCTACACGCTGGTCGCGCCCGCCGACCTGGCCCTGGCGCCGAATGGCGACCTGGTGGTGGCCGATCCCGGGGCGGGGCGCGTGCTGGTCATGGCCTGGCCCTCGGGACAGCTGCGCCACGTGATCGCGGTCGCCGCGCTGGCCGTCGCCTTCGATGCCGCGGGCCGTGCCTATCTGGCCGATGGCGTCACGGTGCATCGCTTCGACCGGTTCTGGCGGCGCGACCCGGGCTTTCCGCACCGGATGGCAGGCTTCGCCCGCCCCTGGGCGCTTGCGGCGCCCTGCGGCTGCGCCGGGCACCGCGATTGCGCATGCGAATGCGGCACCGCCGCGGGGCCTGCCGCCGTGATGCATGTCCTCGATGACCGGCAGCTGGTATCGCTGGGCGAAACCGGCCGCGTGCTCAAGGCGGATCCGCTTTCGGTCGCGACGGCTCCGCTGCGGCGGCAGGGGGACATGCTGTCCTGGGACGACCCCGCCCGGCCGGGCCAGGAGCCGCTGCGGCTGCCGGGGCTGCGCCTGACCGGGGATGGCCGCCACGAGGGCACCGGCCTGCCGCTGATGGCCGTGGCGCGGCGCGTCGCCCTTCCCCGCCGGGGCCGGATCCTCACCAGCGCGCTGGATGGCGGCCGGCCGGGCTTTGCCTGGGACCGGCTGGGCCTGGAGGCAAGCCTGCCGGAGCGCACCCGCCTGGTGGTCGAGACCCTCACCTCCGACAGCGAGATCGAGACCGACCGGCTCGACAGCTTGCCCGAGGGTGCCTGGTCCGTGCCTATCGGCCTGGCGCCCGGCGATCTGCCCGAGCTTCTGGTGCAGTCGCCGCCCGGGCGCTACCTGTGGCTGCGCATCGGGATGTTCGGCGATGGCCGCGCCAGCCCCGAGATCGCCGCGATCGAGCTGTTCGGCCCGCGCCGCTCGGGCCTGTCGCGCCTGCCCGCGCCGTTCCACCAGGATCCCGAAAGCGCGCATTTTCTCGACCGTTTCCTGGGCTATTTCGACACGGTCCTGGCCGAGCTGGGCCACCTGCACCGCGAGATGGCCGCCCATCTGGATCCGATTGCGGTGCCCGCGGGCTTCCTCGACTGGCTGGGCAGCTGGTTCGACCAGGAGTTCGCCGCCCATCTGCCGGAACCGGTCCGGCGCGAGATGATCGCCGGGGCGATGGCGCATTTCCGCCGCCGCGGCACGGTCGCGGGCCTGCGCGAGATCCTGCAATGGCATCTGGGGCTCGACGAGCCGATGCCGCAGGTGATCGAGCATTTCCGCCTGCCCGCCGGGCCGGTGCCGATCGGCGGCACCGCGCTGGAGCCGGTGCCCCCGGCCCATGCCGTCACCATCGTGCTGCCTGCCCATGCCGTCGCGGATCCCGCCGCGCTGGCGCGGGTCGAACGGCTGGTCGCGGCCTCGGTCCCGGCCCATGTGCGCGCCGCGCTGCGCCCGGTGGGTCCGGGCGTGACCGTGGCGCGGCAATCGACGATCGGCGTCGATACCCTGATCGGACCGCCTGCCGCGCCGGGACTTGGCGCGGCAGGCGAGAGCTTCATCACAGCGGGCCCGGCTGGCCCGGACATGACGACGGGCGCAGCTGCGGTCCCGAGGAGGTGCCAATCATGCTAGACGAGACCCTGAAATCCTGCCTGCCCTGCGGGCTGCATGCGCCGTCGCGCAATTACTATTTCGACGGCAAGCTGCTGGTGGCGCGCGACTTCACCGACGAACAGGACTATCATCGCGGGCTGCGCCACCTGCACAACCAGCTGCTGCACGGGACCGGCACGGTCTGCGGGCTGAAGGTGATCCAGCACCCGCAGGAGGGCTGCCGCCGCGAGAACCTCGTGGTGGAGCCGGGCATGGCGCTGGATTGCTGCGGCCAGGAACTGATCCTGCCCGAACGCCGCCGCATCGACGTGGCCGCGATGCTGGCGGCCGATCCCGACCTCGCCGAGCTTCTGGACGGCGGGATGCACCTGGTCGTGGGGCTGCGCCGCTGCGATCGCGGGGCGGAGCCGCTGCCCCGGCTTCTGCCGGGCTGCGGCGCGGGGGAGGCCACGGAATACGGCCGGGTGACAGAGGATGTGGAGCTGGTGCTGTTCGCCGCCGATCCCGCCGGGGCCGCCGCCGCCGCGATCCCGCGCACCCCGCGGCTGGACTGGGTCCATACCATGACCTTCGGCGCGCAGACTCCCGGGGCGCTGCATGTCAACGAGGTGGAGCGGCGGCTGCAGGTGGCGGTCGATGCCGCCGGCGGGGCGGCGCATGGCTATGTCTTCGTCGCCGATACCGAGGCCGCCGCCCAGACCCATGACCTGGCGGCGCTGCTGGAGGGCCCGGCCGAGCTGACCGACACCCAGTCCAGCCGCGAGACCGGCCTGGTCTTCTTCGCCGGCCACGGCTGGGACAGCGGCGCGGAGGGCGCCCGGGGCGGCATCGGCATCTGGCGCGCGGGCGCCCTGTCGGCCGCGGCGCATCCGCTGGCGATCCTGCCTTGCGACGGGCGGTATCTGCGGCTGGCCGTCTCGCCGGTCTCCGGCGCGCTCTTCGTGCTGGAAACCGATGGCGGCAGCCGCGCGCGGCTGCTGTCCTACGGGGCGGCGGCCCTGTCGGACTGGCTGGTCGAGGGTGGCGTCCCGGCCGCGGCGCCGGATCCCCAGGCCAAGCTGGAGTTCAGCCATGGCTTCGGGACCGCCGGCAGCCCGTTCCGCCGCGGCGCGCAGATGCTCAAGGTTTCCCCCGACGGGCGGTTCCTGGCCATAGCGGGCAGCGTCGGTGCGGCCGCCGAAAGGCTCTACCTGATCGATATCGCGGCGCTGAACGGCGGCTCCGTGACGGAGGCCTCGGCGCGTCCTCCCGAGCTTCCGGAATTCGACGGCAGCGAGAGGCTGATGGCGCTCGACTGGTCGCTGGACGGCCGCTATCTCTACCTGCTGGGCCAGCGCCCGGCGGCGGGGGGGCGGGTGATCCTGCGCCGCCTGGCCCTGACCGGGGACGGCAACCGGCTGGCCCTGGCGGGGCAGGGCGCCTGGATCGAGGGGACCGCGCTGGACCTCGCGGTGGCGCCGACCGAGTCGCGGGCCTATCTGGCCCTGACCGATGCCGCCGGGGCCACGCGGCTGACCCATCTGGACATGGACACGGTCATCGCCCTGTCCTCCGACAGCCCGGCCGAGGTGTCGCTGGCCCCCGACGCGCTGCGGGTCGAGGGGGCGGGGCGGGCGATGCGCCTGGCCGGGAACGGGCGCAGGCTCTACCTGGCGGCCGGCGATGACGGAACCGCCGCGCCCGATCGCGGGCTGGTGGCGGTGATCGACATCGCGGACTCCGACTGCGGTGCGCATTTCCTCGACCCGCTGGAGGCCTGCCCGGCCTGTGCCGAGGACGAGGATCACGTGGTGATCCTGGCGCATCTGCCGCATTACCGGGCCGGCGACGCGCCGCGGATGATGGATGCCGACCAGGCCGCGGAGGGCGATGCCGCGATCGACAACCTGGGCTTCCGCAGCATGGTGCCCTCCGCCGCGACGCTGAAACGGGTGATCGACTGCATCCTGGCCCAGGGCGTTGCCGAGGGCCCGCCCGGCCCGCGCGGCAATCCCGGCGCCGACGGGGCGGCCGGCCTTTCGGTGACGGAGGTCGGCGTGACGATGGGCGCGGCGGGGACGGACCCGGTCGCCGAGACGAACCCTGCCGATGGCGGGCTGCGGCTCGACCTCACCATTCCCGCCGCCGCGGACGGCGCGCCCGGGGCTGACGGGCTGGGGATCGACGCGGCGACGATCGAGTATCGCGCCGACCTGTCCCAGCCCTGGGTCGATATCGTGCAGCAGGGCAGGCAGCGGGTGCTGGACATCGACCTGCCCCGGCCCGCTGCGGGCCCGGCGGAGCGCCCGGTCAACCCTGTCACGGCGCTGAGCTGGTACCATGGAAAGGTCCATCCCGACGGGCCGAATTTCTTCGGCAACCTGTGGGAGACCGGCATCGCGGTCGGGTTCGAGCGGCCGGTGGCCTGGTCGCAATTCGGGGTCGAATCCGATGTCGAGGGCAAGCTGTCGCGTTCCCTGCTGGTGGAATTGCAGCGCGAGATGCCTGCCTCGGGCGGCGCGATGGTCTGGGCGCGGCTGGGATATCTGGCGATCGACCCGATCGACTATGCCGACGACCAGGTCTCGGACGGGCTGCTGTCGGAATGGACGCCGCTGGACCACCAGACCGAGACCTGCCGCGGGTTCATGCTGCGCCAGGCGAATGAAACCGACTGGGAGCTGGTGCAGGGCGAATGGCTGCGGCTGGTCTTCCACACCGATTTCATCGTGGATCTGGACGGGCGGCCGCTCGACGGCACGTTCCTGGGCGGGAAGCTGCCGACCGGCAAGGGCGGCGCCCCGGGCGATACCTTCCGCAGCTGGTTCCGGGTCCCGGCCCGCGACGGCGGAAACTGAGGAGGGCGCGATGGCACAGGATGCAACCGGCCCGCTGGCGCGGGCGCCGAACGGGGTCGCCGGGCCGCTCTATTTCGACCGGCAGGTGGTGCGCGCGGAGGACCTGTCGCTGGGAGACCGGGCGGCGGCGGCCGAGATGGCGCGGATGCGCCGCTTCCTGCACGGATGGGGCGTCGTGGCGGGGTTCGTTCCCCGGCTGGAGGACGGGCTGCTGCGGCTGTCGCCGGGCTACGGGGTCACGCCGATGGGGCACGAGGTCTACCTGCCGCAGGAGCTCGCGGTCGCGGGACTGTCCGAGCGGGTGCGCGCCTGCTGCGGTCCGGGCGGCGGGGGCTGCGCGCTGCCGGATGCCGCGGCGGCGCCGCAAGAGGCGGCCGCCGAGACCCCCGCCTGGCTGGTCGCCCGCCCGGTCAGCGACCCGGCCGATCCGCGCCCCGCCCTGGCGGAGGGATGCGCCCATCCCGGCAACGCGCTGCAATTCGCGCGGCGCTGCGGCGGGGTGGAGATCGACCTGGTCTGCGCCTTGCCCGAAAGCCATGCCGCCTGGCCGGTCTTCCACGCCATGCCCCGCCTGCCGCGGCCGCTGACCCCCTACGAGCTGGCCCTGGCCGCCCGCGAGGCGGATGCGCGGCGCCGGGCGGCGCTTGCCGCCGGGATGACGGCGGCCGAGGCGGAGGCGATCGCGGCCGAGGCGCTGGCCCCCGTCGCCGAGCCGCCGCAGCTGTCGGATCTCGTGGTGGAGATGCCGGCCGAGCTGCCCGCGGCGGAGGATGTGCTGGTCCTGGGGCGGCTCCTGGCGGGGCCGCAGGCGCTGCGGCTGGACAGCGACGGGCGCCGCCCGCTCTGGCCGACGGCGGTGCTGCAGGACTGGGCGCTGCGCGGGACCGGGCCCGGGGTCTATTTCGTCAATGCCCGGGCCCAGCAGGACGGCCGTCACGAGGTGCACCGGCTGGGCTGCCCGGCGACGCTTCCGGCGGCGTCGAACCGGGTCTGGCTGGGGGCCTTCGCCGACCCGGCCCAGGCGATGGCGGCGGCGGCGCAGGTCTATGACCAGGTCGATGGCTGCGCCTATTGCCTGCCCGGCGAGAACGAGGGCTAGGCCGTGGCGGGGCGGCTTTCCATCGGGCGGCTGGCCGCCGAGGCGCGGCTTGTGGGCGGCGGCGACGCAACCGCGCTGGACCGGCGCCTGGGGGCGGCGCTGCGCGACGGGCTGCCCGGGGCGCTGGGGCAGGCGGTGGTCCTGCCCGCGGAGGGCGCGGTGCTGCGCATCCGCCGGCTGCGGCTGGACGTGACGCTGGCGGAAGGGTTCGATCCCGCGGCCCTGGCACATGCGATCGCGGTGCAGCTGGCCGGGGCGCTGCGCGCCGCGATCGCGCAGCCGGGGACGGAGGCGCGGATCTGGCCCGACCCCGCCGCCTACATGGCCGCCTATGCGGAGCACCGCCTGGGGCTGGCAGCGGCCCCGGACTGGGCGTTTCCGGATTTCGCGGCGCTGCGCCACCTGTCGGGGTCCGAGGCGGTGGCGGAGCTGATGGCGGTCCGGCCGGGGCTGTTGCCGGTCCTGGCGGCCCGCGGGGAGGCGGAGGGAGACCCGGCGCGGATGGCCGCGCGCCTGGAAGAGGCGGCGGCATTGCGCCTGGTCCTGGCCTGGGCGGCGCGGACCGACCTGCCCGTGCCGGATGCGGGCCTGTCCGCGGCCGTCGCGCGGGCGGTGACGTCCGCGGCACTGGCGGACCTGCGGACGGACGCGCCGGGCCGGAGCGTGCTGGCGCTGGCGCTGCGCGCGACGGCCGCGACCGGTGCGGAGGCG